>NZ_JBVHKV010000047.1:0-1414 GCF_055559335.1 Streptomyces sp. NPDC024555 | reverse complement strand
AACACAGTGGACGCGAGCAACTGAGGACAAGCCCTCGGCCTATTAGTACCAGTCAGCTCCACCCGTTACCGGGCTTCCACATCTGGCCTATCAACCCAGTCGTCTACTGGGAGCCTTAACCCCTCAAGAGGGTGGGAATACTCATCTCGAAGCAGGCTTCCCGCTTAGATGCTTTCAGCGGTTATCCTTTCCGAACGTAGCCAACCAGCCATGCCCTTGGCAGAACAACTGGCACACCAGAGGTTCGTCCGTCCCGGTCCTCTCGTACTAGGGACAGCCCTTCTCAATATTCCTACGCGCACAGCGGATAGGGACCGAACTGTCTCACGACGTTCTAAACCCAGCTCGCGTACCGCTTTAATGGGCGAACAGCCCAACCCTTGGGACCGACTCCAGCCCCAGGATGCGACGAGCCGACATCGAGGTGCCAAACCATCCCGTCGATATGGACTCTTGGGGAAGATCAGCCTGTTATCCCCGGGGTACCTTTTATCCGTTGAGCGACAGCGCTTCCACAAGCCACTGCCGGATCACTAGTCCCGACTTTCGTCCCTGCTCGACCCGTCGGTCTCACAGTCAAGCTCCCTTGTGCACTTACACTCAACACCTGATTGCCAACCAGGCTGAGGGAACCTTTGGGCGCCTCCGTTACTCTTTAGGAGGCAACCGCCCCAGTTAAACTACCCATCAGACACTGTCCCTGATCCGGATCACGGACCCAGGTTAGACATCCAGCACGACCAGAGTGGTATTTCAACGACGACTCCACAACCACTGGCGTGGCCGCTTCAAAGTCTCCCACCTATCCTACACAAGCCGAACCGAACACCAATATCAAACTATAGTAAAGGTCCCGGGGTCTTTCCGTCCTGCTGCGCGAAACGAGCATCTTTACTCGTAGTGCAATTTCACCGGGCCTATGGTTGAGACAGTCGAGAAGTCGTTACGCCATTCGTGCAGGTCGGAACTTACCCGACAAGGAATTTCGCTACCTTAGGATGGTTATAGTTACCACCGCCGTTTACTGGCGCTTAAGTTCTCAGCTTCGCCACCCCGAAGAGCAGCTAACCGGTCCCCTTAACGTTCCAGCACCGGGCAGGCGTCAGTCCGTATACATCGCCTTACGGCTTCGCACGGACCTGTGTTTTTAGTAAACAGTCGCTTCTCGCTGGTCTCTGCGGCCACCCCCAGCTCACGGAGAAAATCCGATCACCAGGAATGGCCCCCCTTCTCCCGAAGTTACGGGGGCATTTTGCCGAGTTCCTTAACCATAGTTCACCCGAACGCCTCGGTATTCTCTACCTGACCACCTGAGTCGGTTTAGGGTACGGGCCGCCATGAAACTCGCTAGAGGCTTTTCTCGACAGCATAGGATCATCCACTTCACCACAATCGGCTCGGCATCAGGTCTCAG
>NZ_JBVHKV010000045.1:0-1904 GCF_055559335.1 Streptomyces sp. NPDC024555 | reverse complement strand
GGAGAGCCGGCGTGAGCTTGAGGATCGTTGTCTGTGTGAAGTACGTGCCCGACGCGACCGGTGACCGGCATTTCGCCGATGACCTGACGTTGGACCGTGAGGATGTCGACGGGCTGTTGTCGGAGCTGGACGAGTACGCGGTCGAGCAGGCGTTGCAGATCGCGGAGTCGGCGGACGACGCGGAGGTCACCGTGGTGACGGTGGGTCCGGAGGATGCGCGGGACGCGTTGCGCAAGGCGTTGTCGATGGGTGCGGACAGGGCGGTTCACGTCGAGGACGACGGTCTGCACGGTTCGGACGTGATGGGGACGTCGCTGGTGCTGGCGAAGGCGGTCGAGAGGACCGGTTTCGATCTGGTGGTGTGCGGGATGGCGTCGACGGACGGGACGATGGGTGTGTTGCCGGCGCTGCTCGCGGAGCGGTTGGGGGTGGCGCAGGTGACGTTGCTGTCGGAGGTGTCGGTCGGGGGCGGTGTGGTGCGTGGCCGCCGGGACGGGGACACCGCGTCGGAGGGGCTGGAGGCGTCGTTGCCGGCGGTGGTGTCGGTGACCGACCAGTCGGGTGAGGCGCGGTATCCGTCGTTCAAGGGGATCATGGCGGCGAAGAAGAAGCCGGTGGAGTCGCTGGATCTGGATGATCTGGGCATCGATGCGGACGAGGTCGGTCTGGGTGGTGCGTGGAGTGCGGTGGATTCGGCTGCCGAGCGTCCGGCGCGTACGGCGGGCACGATCGTGAAGGACGAGGGCGAGGGCGGCAGGGCGCTGGCCGGGTTCCTCGCGGGTCAGAAGTTCATCTGATTGCCGGTGTGTTCCCGTGCCGGGGTGGTCCCGGTGTGTTGTCCCGTCTGGTCCGTCGTTTTTCGCTTGCAGGAGATTGAGTTTCATGGCTGAGGTTCTCGTCTTTGTCGATCATGTGGACGGTGCTGTCCGCAAGCCCACGCTGGAGCTGCTGACGTTGGCGCGGCGGATCGGTGAGCCGGTCGCGGTGGCGTTGGGTGAGGGTGCCGGTGCGACGGCTGGGGTGCTGGGTGAGCACGGTGCGGTGCGGGTGCTGACCGCGGTGGCGCCGGAGTTCGCGGAGTTCCTGGTGGTGCCGAAGGTGGAGGCGTTGCAGGCGGCGGTGGAGGCGGTGTCGCCGGTGGCGGTGCTGTTGCCGTCGTCCGCGGAGTCGAAGGAGATCGCGGCGCGGCTGGCGTTGCGGATCGGTTCGGGTGTGATCACGGACGCGGTGGATCTGGAGGCGGGTGAGGAGGGTCCGGTGGCCACGCAGTCGGCGTTCGCGGCGTCGTTCACGACGAAGTCGCGGGTGTCGCGGGGGGTTGCGGTGATCACGGTGAAGCCGAACTCGGCCGCGGTGGAGCCGTCCGCGGCGGCGGGTGCGGTGGAGGAGCTGTCGGTGTCGTTCTCGAAGGGGGCGACGGCGACGAAGGTGGTGTCGCGTACGGCGCGGGAGTCGACGGGGCGTCCGGAGCTGACGGAGGCCGCGATCGTGGTCTCGGGCGGCCGTGGTGTGAACGGTGCGGAGAACTTCGGGATCATCGAGGCGCTGGCGGATTCGCTGGGTGCCGCGGTGGGTGCGTCGCGTGCGGCGGTGGACGCGGGCTGGTATCCGCACAGCAACCAGGTCGGTCAGACGGGCAAGTCGGTCTCGCCGCAGTTGTACATCGCGTCGGGTATCTCGGGCGCGATCCAGCACCGGGCCGGGATGCAGACCTCGAAGACGATCGTCGCGATCAACAAGGACGCCGAGGCGCCGATCTTCGAGCTCGTCGACTACGGCGTCGTGGGCGACCTCTTCGACGTCGTGCCCCAGCTCACCGAGGAGATCAACAACCGCAAGGGCTGACACCCCACCCGGCAGACGGTGCGGGGCCGCACGGTGACACCCACCGCGCGGCCCCGCAC
>NZ_JBVHKV010000044.1:0-3896 GCF_055559335.1 Streptomyces sp. NPDC024555 | reverse complement strand
GGTCTTGCGTTTCCGACTCTATCAGACTCTTTCGTGTCCGATTCCCGGTCGAAGCGGGTCAAGCTTTTGCCTTTCAGGAATTCGCTTTCGCGTTTCCCTTTCTGGCGGTTTCAACCTTACCAGACTCATTTCGTTCCGTTTCCGGTCCGTATATGAATTCCAGTGGCCGTTGAAGTGGCCTTGCCTTTCGGCTGATTCGACTTTATCAGAAGCGTTTTGGCCGAGCTAATCGGCCAGATACTTCGGAGAGTGGGAATCACATGGCTCCACAAAGAATCCGAGAATCGGTATCTCTGTCGGGAGCGAGGTACATCTAACCTGCTGGGCCCGAACTTGTCCAGTTCGAGGCAACCGTTTGAATCTACCTCCCCCGGTCCACCGTGTCAACGGTTTTTGGGGCGAGGAGGAGACTAGCAGCTCCGTGCGGCCACATGCACATCAGGCGGCCACAGGGCGCTCGGCACTTCGTTCGACCTCGGTGATGTCGCCCGCCTCTCCCGCGCGGACGGCCCGGCCGCCCAGGACGTACACGTACGCGAGGAAGGCCAGCTCGGCGGTGATGCCGAGGGTGATGCGGGCCCAGGTGGGGAGGCCGGAAGGGGTGACGAAGCCTTCGATGACGCCCGAGACGAACAGGACGAGCGCGAGACCGATGGCCATGCCGACGGCGGCCCGGCCCTGCTGGGCCAGGGCGGAGCGGCGGGTGCGGGGGCCCGGGTCGATGACGGTCCAGCCCAGTTGGAGGCCGGTGCCGGCGGCGACGAAGACCGCGGTCAGTTCGAGCAGGCCGTGGGGAAGGATCAGGCCGAGGAAGGTGTCGAGGCGGCCGGCGGACGACATCAGGCCGATGCCCACGGCCAGGTTGAGCACGTTGACGAACAGGATCCAGATCACCGGAACGCACAGGAACGCGCCCAGGACCAGGCACATCGCGGCGGCCTGCGCGTTGTTCGTCCAGACCTGCGCGGCGAACGAGGCCGCCGGGTGGCTGGAGTAGTACGTCTCGTACTCCCCGCCGGGATCGGTCATCCGGCGCAGGTCCTCCGGGGCACCGATGCCTGCCTGGACCTCGGGGTGGGTTCCGATCCACCAGCCCATGACGGCCGCCAGCAGGACGGAGAGGACGGCGGTCGGTATCCACCAGCGGCGAGAACGGTAGACGGCCGCGGGAAAACCCGCGGTGAGGAAGTGCGCGGCGTCCCGCCACGAGGCGCGGCGGGTTCCGGTCACCGTGGCACGCGCCCGCGCCACCAGCTGGGTCAGGCGGGCCGTGAGCAGGGGGTCCGCGGCGCCCGACTGGATCAGGGAGAGATGGGTCGCCGTGCGCTGGTAGAGATCGACGAGCTCGTCCGCCTCCTCGCCCGTGCGCTTGCGCCCGCGGTGCACGAGGTGGTCCAGGCGGTCCCACTCACTGCGGTGGGCGTTGACGAAGACGTCGAGGTCCATGGGCTGCTGCTGCTCCAGGGCATGGGTGCGTGCGGGGTCCGTACGACTGCGGCGCTCTGCGGGCCAGCTTGGCAGACTGTGGGCCCGAGGGGCAGGGACGGTCGGCGAGGGGTGGCGGCGATGAACGAATTGGTGACCGGGGACGCGGTCGTGCTGGGGCTGCGGCCGGCGAAACTGCCGAGCCGTGCGCTGGCGCTGCTCATCGACCTGGCCGTGGTGGGCACCGCGTTCGTCCTGGTGTCGATCGGACTGGCCCTCGCGGCGGCGCCTCTGGACGACGCAGCCCTAGCGGCGGTGGCCGTCGCGACGTATCTGCTCGTGCTCGTGGGCGTGCCGATCGCGGTGGAGACGCTCAGCCACGGCCGGTCGCTGGGGAAACTGGCGTGCGGGCTGCGGGTGGTGCGCGACGACGGCGGGCCCATCCGGTTCCGGCATGCGCTGGTGCGCGGGGCGATGGGTGTGGTGGAGATTCTGGCGACGCTCGGCACGGTCGCCGCCATCGCCTCGCTGGTCTCGGCGCGCGGGCGGCGGATCGGGGACGTGTTCGCGGGAACGCTGGTCGTACGGGAACGGGTTCCGGGCGGCCGGAGCGTTGCCGTTCCGCCGCCGCCTCCGTGGCTGGTCGGCCGGTTCGCCGAACTCGATCTGTCGGGGGTTCCGGACGATCTGTGGCTGACGGTACGGCAGTACCTGACGCGGATGCATCAGTTGGACGCGGCCGTGGGCCGGGGCATGGCGCAGCGGTTGGCGGGCGAGGTCGCCGCCCGGACCGGGGTTCCGGCACCGGCGGGGGTTCCGGCCGCCGCGTTTCTGGCCGCGGTGGTGAACGAACGACAGGCGCGGGACGCGCGTCGGGCGTTCGCCGCGACGGAGGGGAACGCCGTGGGCGCCCCCGGGGGCCGGGCGGCCGGGACGGGCTCGCTAGGCAACGGGTTTCCGGCCGGTCGTCCGGTCGCTGCGGGGTACCCGGCCGGGGTGGTCCAGGCGGCCGGCGGGGCTCGCGATGGTTACTCGGCGCCTGAGGTGCCGGGGGCGCCCGGCGTGCCTGGGGTCTTCGGTGCGGGTGGGGTCTCCGGTGTGGGTGGTGCGCATGGTGCCCTTGTGACGCCTGGGACTGCTTTGACGTCTGGGGCCCCTGGCGTGCGTGATGCCTCTTCGGTGCCTGACGCTTCGGGGGTTTCCGGTGCCTCCGCTGCTGGGTCTGCGGCACCCGGCGGTCCTGCTGCTCCCGGGGCGTCCGCGGCTTCGGCCTCGGCCTCGGCCTCGGATGCGTCCTCCCCCGCTTCTCCTCCCGGATCCAAGACGGGTGAGCGCTCCGGGCCCGCTGCCACGGGGTTCGCGCCTCCTGCCTAGGGCGTGTCCGGCAGATCTGCAGGTTCGCAGGACATGCCCTGGGGCCGGTGCCGGTTAGCGGTCGGAGGGCGGGGAGTCGAGGTCTTCGAGTTCGATGCCGGGGGCGGAGAGGACGACGTCTCCGGCGATGTGGACGGCGTACTGCTCACCGGTGTCCAGGGCGCTGACCTGGTATTCGTCCACGGTCAGGGGGCCGTTGTCAGTGGCGTGCGCTTCACTGTTCACCAGGGCCCAGGACTGGTCGGCCGTCCGGGGTGCGAGCACCGGATCCGTGAAGGTGACGACGCGGATCCGGGTGGGCGGGGAAGCGGGGGTGAGGCGGAGCAGACGTGCGGTCGAGACGAGGAATGCGGGGGACGTGCCGCTGAAGGCGTGGGCGCGGACATTGCCTTCGGTGGCGTGGGTGCCGGTCGGATCGGTGCGCACCCAGGTGACGCCTTCGAGGGCGGCGCCGCGGACCTGCCAGCTCGCGGTGTGGAGTTCGAGACGGATGGGGCGGCCGAGTTCGTCGAGGGTGAGGTCCACCGATCCCAGGTGATCGCCGGACGGGGCGGTCGTGCGGGAGAGGTAGCGCCAGCCGGAGGGGCCGGGTGCGCAGGTGAAGTGTTCTTCGCCGAGAGGGGTGTGGTCGTGAAGATCGTGGAGCGAATATCGGCCGCGGGGCATGGGGTCCTTCGGGTTCCTCGGGCTGTGCGGGTGCGGTACGGCGCAGGCCCCCGACACGGGGGTGCGGGGGCCTGCGTACGTAGCTGCTGCTGAGCGTCACCCGGTCCGTGGACGCGCGCGCGTCCACGGACACCGCGGAGGCCGCCGGTGGCCGGTTGTCACTGACCGGTCGTCACCGACCGATGGTGGTGTGACGGGTCGCCGGCGGGTCCGCGCGGGGGTGGGAAGGCTCAGTAGCGGTAGTGGTCGGGCTTGTACGGGCCCTCGACCTCGACACCGATGTAGGCGGCCTGCTCCGGGCGGAGCGTCGTGAGCCGGACACCGAGCGAGGCCAGGTGGAGCCGGGCGACCTTCTCGTCCAGGTGCTTGGGCAGCACATACACATCGGTCGGGTAGTCACCGGGCTTGGTGAACAGCTCGATCTGGGCCAG
>NZ_JBVHKV010000043.1:0-5805 GCF_055559335.1 Streptomyces sp. NPDC024555 | reverse complement strand
GATCTTCCGCAGATCCCGCATCAGCCCCAACCGCATGACCGTCATCGCCAGAGCCATCCTCACCCTGGAGAGGCAACGCTGAAAACGCTCACTGTGGGTCTCCGACGCCGAGCCCGGTTCCACTCCCGATATCGTCGCCGCCCGCGCGCACTGCCTGGGCGCGCTGTACAGGGCCGCGGCAAACGGATTGCCGACCTTGGCGGACTCCGGCTACCAGGGCGCCGGCATCGGTGTCCACCATCCGATCAAGAAGCCACACCGCACCTCTCACCTGCATCTTCACCCCGACAACCGGACCTACAACAGCCTCCTACGAGGCGTACGCGCACTCGGCGAGCGCACCGCCGCCGAACTCAAAGAACGCCGGCGGGCGTTGAAGAGGATCACGCTCAGCCCCTGCCGCATCGGCGACATAGCCCGCGCCGCGCTTGTCCTCAACGGGACCTGGAAATGATCACCGCTGAGAAAACCTCATTGGCAATTTTCGACTTATTCTGCGGGAGCCCCGGAACGCTATGCTCACCGAAATTCAAATTGTGAACGAGCACTGGCAGACTCGCCCGCCACGACATAGCACGTGTGCAGGTCGTTCACAGCGAGGCCCAACGACACTGCCCCGCCGAAAAGAATTCAGCGGGGCAGCAAATTCGATCATTCGACTCCAGAACATTCTCCACAGTTCCGATTCTACAGAACGTCAGCTTTCGGCCATTTCCGGACCATCCACCGAGTTGAAGAACTCATCTAGTAGATCAAAGAGGACCGCCACCATTTGTTCGTCCTGCTCAGGAGTGAAGTACCTGATGTCCGGCAGTGAGCCATCGCGATAAATCTCACAGAGCACGAGAAGAGGCCAGAAAAGCTCTGGCCGCCCCTTCCGTCGAGGCAATAGCCAGCTATGGAATTCCTTCAGGCAGTAGTGACCCGAACCCAACTCATACCCCGAAAGGAACGCGCAAGTTCCTTCATAGGTTCGCCGCATGACATAGATGCCGTGATGCTTTTTCAACTCGGGCAGGAATTCACGCAACGGATCACTCACAGCTAGAATCCAAAATCGATCTCATCTCCATAGTGGAAGCGTTTCTTGAATTCGTCAACACTAATCCCCCTCGGCACCCATTGATCGTATACTTTTCCATCCCTGACCACCACGGTGTGATGAAACCAACTCTCGTCGAGTTCTGGAGTGCCAGGCCCCTTAGGCCGATACGGCCCCATGGGGAGATTCTTCCCACCCGGACCGTGGAATGTAAAGATTTTGCCGCCATTCCTAGCGAAATTCTTAGCAGCCCATTCATCGCAGCCTGCATTGTGAACTAGAACCGGTGTCTCGCCCGCCAGCACATGGTACGTGTGGAGCTCTGCGACGGTGAGGCTGTAGGTGCGTACGTGTTTCCGGTAGTGGCGGTTGCCGGTGATGACCAACCATCTACATGGCCAACCTCCAGATTCTGCTGGGCGTACGAAACATCGAGGTTAGCGAGCCCAGCTCACACACCCGACTAAGCGAGATTCTCTCCTTATGACGTCGAGCGCCGCCCCGAGCCCGTCTACAGCTGCTTGAAATGCCTGCGTCGTTTCCGGCCCTAGCGACGGAGACGAGGCGGCACCCACATCATCAACCGAAACACCGTCACTAACCTTTACGGAGAAGCATCGCCACGCTGATTCATAGAGACTCATGCATCGCTCAAGTTCGGCAGCGCAGTCCGACCACACCGCATCTGCCAGTTTTCCTTTGGTGCGCGCAAGAAGGTGGTTTACTTCCGCATATGCAGCGACAAAGTCTCCGGTCAGAGCTCGCCGATGAGCACCCGCATGGCGATGGGCTAGAACATCGATAAACACCTGATATGGATTCACATACGCGTCCATGCTCAGTCGACCCCCTTACTTTCCATACAACCAGGGCGGGATATAACTGCGGAGCAAAGACGTTCCCGACCCACCCGGGAGGAATCATCGAGGCCGCCCGCTCTAAGAATATCGGCGCAGTGTGTAATGCAGCTATTACTCGCCTTATTCCATTCGCCGAACATGTAACTTGGCCTTGCAAACAACTCGTCGATGTGTGCCATAGCTCCCTCGGGATTCGGAAGCGTGGAATCGTGTGTGAATGCTCCTCCTCCAGGAGCTTTGACGATACGGGGAAGGTTGAGACTCTCGATGCCACCCCAGGCAGTTCCACGTAGTCAGGAAAAGCATCAGTCGTCACTGTCCGATCCCCAGACCTCACAGTAATTGATGCATGTTGATTTGCGGGGTCCCGATGGAACGTAGCGTTAGGACCACAGGCGTTGTGCACCAAGATCGGCGTCTTGCCCGCGAGCACATAGTACGTGTGCTAGGCGAAGCCTTCGACCTGGTTTTTCGCAGGTCAAGTACGGTTTGCTGGTCCGCTGACGTGCGTGGATGTCCGTGGTTGTGCGGGGTTGTTGCCGTCGCTACTGCCGTCAGGCGGTTCAGCCCAGGTACGGCTTCTCGTGCTGTTCCAGGAAGTGCTGGAGCCTGAGTCGTTGGGTGTGGTGCATCGGCAACTGCTCGATCTCGTCCGGCGGCACGAAGCGGAGTTCGGTGGACTCGTCGGAGATCTCCAGTCGGCCGCCGGTGATGCGGGCGGTGAAGCAGACGTTGAACTGGCGGCGGACCTCGCCGTCGGTGTAGGCGATGACGTGTTTCGGGTCGGTGTAGGTGCCGACCAGACCGGTGATCTCAACGTCCAGGCCAGTCTCTTCCTTGACCTCGCGAACGGCCGTACCTGGCAGGGAGTCGGTGAGGTCCATACCGCCGCCGGGCAGGGCCCATAGGTCGTTGTCGCGGCGGCGCTGGAGGAGGATGCGCCCGTGGTCGTCGGTGACGACGGCGGAGGCGGCGACGACCATGCTGTTCGGCTCGGGTGCGTCCGGGTCGTCGTAGTACTCGGTGCGGGCCACGGTCAGCCTTCCTCTCGTACGGGGGATGCCGTCGACCACACCGCGTCGAAGCTTTCGGCGTAGGTGTCGAACATGCCGCCTGTCTCGTGTCGACGAAGGTGCCATGCGGGGGCGGCGTAGGCGTTGACGCCCCAGACGTGGGCGTTGATGAGTTGCTGGTCATCGGCGCGGTAGAGGGAGTTGTAGAGCGTGGTCCCGTGAGTGCGGACTTCGATGCCGGGGGTGGCGGCAAGCGGTCTGTAGTGCATGAGGGCGAGGCGGCAGCGCGATTCGATGCCGTGGCCGAACCTCTCCTCCTGGCCACGGGCTTGCACGTTGTCGCTGCCGGCGTCCCCGATCGCGATGCGGACGGTGCAGCCTTCGGCGGCACGTTCGGTGAGGAGTTCGTTCAGCCGCGGGTACGCCTCGTGGAGGAAGACGGCCGCGTAGACGAGGATGTCGATCCGTTCCCGGGCCTGGGCCATCAGGTCGGTGAACGTCGAAACGGGGAGGTCGGCCCGCTGCTCGTAGAGCGCGACCAGTTCGGGGCTGATGGCGCGGGCGGGGCGGGCCTGGCGGAGTGCCGGCCAGAGTGCGTGCACGTCTTCTCCCAGGGCTTTGGCCGCCTGGAGGGCGGTGGCACGGCGTGGGACACGCCCGAGGTTCACCCAGCGCTCGACCGACTTGGGGTCGACCTCGACCTCCTGGGAAAGGGTCGCGTACGTCCAACCTCCGGCTGCCATGACGGCTCGTAGTCTCTCGTTCGGCACGAGTCTCCCTCTTCGTCTCGGGACGGCACCAGGGACGTTCTACATGGTGCAGGACGTCCTGAAGTGGGGTTCGGTGGAGGTTCCTTCGTCCCAGTGGCCGGCGTGAGAATCGGTGTCAACCCTGCGGCACCAACAGGCAGGCCCAGGGGCACGCATCCATGCCGCCGAGGAGCGTCACCGTGCGAATGAGCGCCACCCCATGTGTTCCCGCCCTGCGACTGGACGCCCGGTCGCACGCCGACTCGCCGGGGTGGTCACGATGACGGCCCCCACCCCTGATGTCGACGGGCACACCGTCTCGCCCAATGCCGGCGCCCTGGTGGTCGACGGGCGAAGCGGGAAGGTGGGCGTGGTGATGGGGCGCATAGGGCCGTACGTGCAGCTTCGGCCACTGCACGGCGGCCGGGATTGGGACGTGCCGCCCGAGTACGTACGTGCCCCGACTCCGGCCGAGGAGTTGAGCGCGAAGGTGGCCGTGGCCAACCGGAGGTGGGGACGGTGACCCCTCGCTCGGTCCTGCGCTACGAGACCTGGACGCTCCAGCCCGACCGCGAGCCAGACGCGGAGCCGGTGCTGTACGCGATGCAATGCGCCGTGGACGGAGAGACCTCGCCGACGAGCGAGGACTTCACCGAACCGCAGGACTGGGTTCTGCGGCACTGCGGCCAGAACCCGTCCCACCACACCTATCGGGAGATCATCACCTGCCCCTGGCGGACCTGGCGCCAGACGTGAACCACTCTCCTCGTCCAGGCGCCGCACCGCGCCGACCCGCCCGGCTCCCGTCCCTGCCGGAAACGGCAGATCGAGGCTCCCCCGCACTCGTCAGCCCCGGCAAGGACAGGCCCTCACCTGCGTGCCGGGCCCATGGTCATGAGATTCTGGCCTCTGCCACAGAAAGTCAGCCACGACGGCGGGCGTGCCGGCCGATCACCCGCCACGTGTGTCTCGCTCAACCCCGCACCGGCATCAGCCCAGTAATCTCCATCGTCACGCCCCCCAGCCAGGGGGCAAGCACGGGCGTCCGCGACGGCGCAAGCCCGCCGGGCAACCTCTCAGGTGCCCGGCCAGTCTGCTGCTGAGCCGTCGGACCGGGACTTCCGATTGGTAGTCCGGCCTACGCTCCCGGGCTCCCTCAGAGTTTCTCTGTCCCCGGAATTCCCCGGCGCAACCTGTACATCAGACGATGCAGTTGCACCTGCTCAAAGGCGTCGCCTACCCGGCAAGGACCCCTTCACGGGGTACTGCCGCACTCCGCCCCCGGAAATCTGCTGTCAGGCGGCCCTTCTCGTCTGCTAAGGCGGGGAACTGTGACGCAGCCCGCTCGCCGGCCCATCAGGTCAGACACCGGAGTCGCACGGCCACGTTTGGATGGAGGAGATCCGGTTGTCCCACGACGAACCGAGGCCGCTGTACCAGCCGTACGGCTGGATCTTGAAAGCGCTGCCCGCACCATACTGGTACTCGGCGCCGCAGAACTGAGTGCTCGTCTTGTTGATGAGGGAGGAGATGTTGGTGCCCATGAAGCCGTAGTGGGTGCTGATGGCATTGAGCTTCCACACATCGCTCCACGGAACACCGATCCCGCTCTCTCGGTAGTTCCCCTGATCCCAGATGCACAGCGCGTACTGGCTGGTGCAGGCGCTCGACCCGGAGTTCACCGGGAACCACGTGTCCGCGGCCGCCGGCCCCGAGGACGCCAAGGTGATCGCCACCGCCGACGCCCCGGCCAACGACAGCGCCGCAAGTCGGTTCCTCAGAGTTCCCATGTCAGGTCTTCCTTCCTGTTGTCGGTAAATCCCGATTCCACAGAAAGGGAACGGAGCTGACTGCAGAGAAGGTTCACATCCGGTGGCGTGCCCAGCTGCGGACAACGAGTTGGTAAAGCAGCGCGCCCAGGGCGCGCTGGGCTCGTACGCCCTCAGCTACGAGATCACCAAGGCCAAGGGGGACACCCTGACCGTCCAGGGCGGCGTCGTTCAGGTGACGTGTCCTGGTTGATCACATGATGCCGAGGGTGATCAGTGAGCTTCTTCAGCGTTGCCGCTCCAGCGTGAGGATGGCCTTGGCGATTGACGTCATGCGGTTGGGGCTGCATCGGGACCTGCGGAAGATGCGCC
>NZ_JBVHKV010000042.1:0-5959 GCF_055559335.1 Streptomyces sp. NPDC024555 | reverse complement strand
ACCGGCCAGACCCGAGGCCCGCAACACCGAACGACGGGACGAAGAGGACGTGGAGTGGTGCGGAACGCTCATGCGGACTTCGCCTTCCGAGAAGTGCGACGAGGGAGGGAGCGTTCCTGCGGTGGACTGCCACAAGGCGGATGGCTGAAAAGGGACCGGTCCTCGGATGTTCACGGCGCGATGGGCAGGCGCCGGAAGCGGACCGGGCGGGGTAAATCGCCGGTGACGGCGGAATGTCACCCCGGTTGGCAGGGAACCTACGGGGGGTTGAGCCGATCGGTCAAGACCCGAATCCGCCGGAATGCGGCGTCTCGCCGCCGGCCGGCCCGTCCTCCGGCTCCTCGACCCAGCCCAGCAGCAGGCTGATCCGGCGCGCCGCGTCGCGCACCTGGCCGCCCAGTTCCTGGTAGCGCCAGGCCGGCAGCCCGAGCTTCAGCCCCGTGATCGAGACGGCCCCCGCGCACACCGAACGGTCGTCGAAGACCGGCGCGCCGATGCAGATGATCCCCTCGGCGTCCTCCTCGTCGTCCAGCGCGTACCCGACCCGGGCGATGTCGCGCAGATGGGACAGGAACGTGGCCGGGTCGGTGATGGTCCGCGCGGTGCGCCGGGGCAGCCCGAACCGCTCGACGACCGAGGCCGCCTCGCTCTGCGGCACGGCCGAGAGCAGCGCCTTGCCCAGCCCGGTGCAGTGCGGCAGCTCCCGCTGGCCCATCCGCAGATCGAGCCGGACGCGCTGGTCGAGTTCGACCTGGTCGACCACGACCGCGTGGCCGTCCTCGGGGACGGCGAGGCGGGAGGCCATGCCGGTGGCGCGGGTCAGCTCGCGCAGCACGGGATGGGCGACCCCGCGCAGGGACACCTGGGCCCTGGCCCGGTCGCCGAGCCGGGCCAGGCTCATCCCCAGCCGGTAGCGGCGGTTCATGCCCTCGCCGTCGTCGGAGACGAGGCCGTAGGCGCGCAGGGTCTGGAGCATGCCGAAGGCCGCGCTCTTGGAGATGGAGCAGGCCTGGCCGACCTCGGTGACGCTGAGGCCGTTGCCCTGCGAGGGGGCGGCGAGGACTTCGAGGATGTCCGCTGCCCTGGCCACGCTCTTGACCCAGTACTTCGGCTCTTCTGGGGCAGCACTGTTCGTCATAGCAGAACAGCCTAGTGCCTCCGGGGGCCGGAAAAGCGCCTCGTGGCCGAACAGGCCCCTGATTCCCTGCCGTTCGTCAGGACAGAACTGGGGGTTGACCCCCTCCGGGGCCGGACGTAATATCCAGGCACTGTTCTGCTCTACAGAACAGCGTTCTGAAAAAGCGCAACGCACCACCGAGTACCCCACGGATCACCCCCTTCCTGCGGCGACTGCCGGGCGGATGGCGCCAGGGACTCACGGGCCGGGCAGGGCCCGCGACAACCGACGACTCTCGACGCAAGGAGCAAGCGATATGAGTTCAGGCCCGGTAGGCAACGAATCCGGAGCCCGACTCGCCGAACGCGCCCGCCAGGTCGTGCCCGGCGGCGTGAACAGCGGCCAGCGGAGCGTTCCCGGACTGACCGACCTGGTCGTCACCGGGACCCACGGCGCACGGTTCCGTACCGCCGACGGACGCGAGTACACCGACTTCCACTCGGCGTTCGGCCCGCCGCTGCTCGGCCACAACGACCCCGACGTGGCCCGCGCCACCGCCGAGGCCGGTGCCACCCTCGGCCACCTCGGCGTCGGCGTCACCGAGGGCGAGGTCCTCCTCGCCGAACAGCTCAGCGAGCTGATCCCCTCCATCGAGAAGGTGCTCCTCACCAGCACCGGCAGCGAGGCCACCTTCCACGCGCTGCGCGTCTCCCGCGCCGCCACCGGCCGCCGCCTCGTCGTCAAGTTCCAGGGCTGCTACCACGGCTGGCACGACGCGGTCAGCCTCAACGTCATCTCCGCGCCCGAGAAGGTCGGCGGCCACGACCCGATCTCGACCGGCATCCTGCCCGAGGTCCTGGAGGCCACCCTCGTCCTGCCGTTCAACGACAGCGAGGCCGTCCGCCGTACCTTCGCCGAGCACGGCCACGACATCGCCGCCGTCATCGTCGAACCCGTCCCGCACAACGTCGGCGCGCTCCTGCCGTACCAGGAGTTCCTCACCACGCTCCGCGAGGAGACCACGAAGGCCGGCAGCGTCCTGATCTTCGACGAGGTCATCACCGGCTTCCGCCACGACCTCGGCGGCTGGCAGAGGATCTCCGGCGTCACCCCCGACCTCACCACCCTCGGCAAGGCCATCGCCAACGGCGCCCCCGTCGGCGCGATCGGCGGCCGCGCCGACCTCATGGACCTCTTCTCCACCCGCCCCGGCGCCCCCGCCTTCTTCGCCGGTACGTACAACGGCCACCCCTCCGTCGTCTCCGCCGCCCTCGCCACCCTGCGCAAGCTCCGCGAGGAACCGGTCCACGACCACGTCTTCCGCCTCGGCGACCGGGTCCGCACCGGACTCACCGCCCTCTACGAGCGCCTCGGCGTCCCCGCCGTCGTCACCGGATACGGCTCCGTCTTCGTCACCTACTTCATGCCGGGCGAGGCCCCCCGCACCTACGCGGACCTGCTGAACAACGACGCCTCGCTCTTCGTCGGCTACCGCCGCAGGCTCCTGGAGCACGGCCTGTTCGAGCTGCCGCTCAACCTCAAGCGCAGCCACATCAGCTACGCGCACACCGACGCCGACGTGGACCGTCTCCTCGAAGGCACCGAGGCCGCCGTCAAGGCCGTCCTCGCCGAGGGCGGCGCCCGCGACCTGGAGAACACCTCGACCATGGGCGGAGCGACCCGCTGATGCTGACCGTCAACCGCACCCGCCCCGCCGGCCCCGCCGGCCGGATCACCCGCGTCGAGACGCTGATGCTCGGCACCTCCTGGCGCGACTTCGGCTACGTCCGCGTCCACACCGACGAGGGCCTCACCGGCATCGGCGAGATCACCCACCCCTACCGGGTGAGCGAGGTCTGCGCCCTCACCGAATCCCTCGCCCGGCGCCACCTCATCGGCGCCGACCCCTTCGACGTCGAGGAACTCTGGCTCCGCGTCTACCAGGGCGACTTCCTGCGCGGCGGCGACATGGGCGGCGTCGCCCTCTCCGGCCTCGACCAGGCGATGTACGACCTCATGGGCAAGGCGCTCGGCGTCCCCGCCTACCGGCTGACCGGCGGCGCCTGCCGCGACGACGTCCGCGTCTACGCCAACGGCTGGTACACCGGCGAACGCGAGCCCGAGATCTTCGCCGCCAAGGCGAAGGAGACCGTCGCCAAGGGCTACACCGCCCTCAAGTTCGACCCCTTCGGCCCCGGACTCCACGAACTGGAACGCGCCGAACTGCGCCGCTCCCTCGACCTGGTGGCCGCCGTCCGCGAGGCCATCGGCCCCGACATCGACCTCTTCATCGAGGGCCACGCCCGGTTCGCCATGCCCACCGCCGCCCGGCTGGTGCGCGAACTGGAACCCTTCGACATCGGCTGGTTCGAGGAGCCGATGCCCTGGACCCACATCGAGCGCTACGCGGAACTGCGGCAGCGCGCCGCGTTCCCGATCTCCGGCGGCGAGCACTTCCACAACCGCTACGAGTACAAGCAGCTCTTCGCCACGAACGCCGTCGACATCATCCAGCCCGACCTCTCCATGGCCGGCGGCTTCACCGAGGTCAGGAAGCTCGCCGCGATCGCGGACACCCACGGCATGCTCGTGGCCCCGCACAACTCCAACTCCCCGCTCTGCACCACCGTCTCGGTGCACGCGGCGCTCGGCATCCCCAACTTCAAGATCCTGGAGACCTTCGACGGGCTCCTGGAGCCCTTCGTCTTCGACGCCCTCAAGGGCACCCTCCCGATGGCGGACGGCCGGATCGGCCTGCCGACCGCACCCGGCCTCGGTGTCGAACTCGTCGACGAGGTCTTCGAGGAGCACCCGCCCAGCCACCGCTTCTGGAACATGTTCGCCGACGGCTGGGAGAAGCGGAACCGCACATGATCGTCGACGTCCACTCCCACCTCTTCCGGCACAGCCACGACTTCACCGACCCCTTCAGCTCCGACTCCGCCCGCGCCCACGCCGGCGAGGTCGACCTGTCGGTGAAGTGGGAGGAGTACGCCGCCACCGCGCCCGACTCCACCCGCACCATCGTCGTGGGCGGCAAGGCGCGCCGCAGCGGGCTCTGGGTGGACGACGCCGCCGTGGCCGCGTACGTCGGAGCCCACCCCGACCGGCTCATCGGCTATCTGGCGCTCGACCCCACCCAGCCCGGCTGGCAGGAGGAACTGCGCTACGGCCACCAGGAGCTGGGGCTGCGCGGCATCAAGCTGATGCCGATGTACGCCGGCTTCGACCCGGCCGCCGAGGAGTACGACGAGCTGTACGCGTACGCCGAACGGCACGGGCTGCCGCTCCTGGTGCACACCGGCACCACCTTCGTCTCCAGCGCCCCGCTGGAGTGGGCGATGCCCCGCCACCTGGACGCCGTCGCGATCCGCCACCCGGAACTGCGCATGGTCCTGGCGCACCTCGGCCACCCCTTCGAGGGCGAGTGCATCGCGGTCATCCGCAAGCACCCGCATGTGTACGCCGACCTCAGCGCCCTGCACTACCGGCCCTTCCAGCTCTGGCACAGCCTCCGGCTGGTCCAGGACTACGGCGTCTTCCACAAGGTGCTGTTCGGCAGCGACTACCCGTTCACCACCGTCGACGACTCGGTGAAGGGGCTCCGGGAGATCGCCCGGATCCCCGGCATCCCCGGGCTGCCGCCGCTGGACGCGGACGCCGTCGAGGAGATCATCCACCGCCCCTCCCTCGATCTGCTCGGTCTCACCTGACCGGACGGATCCCCCGAGCCTGCGGGCCGGCGACCGGGCCATCCCCCCGGTACCGGCGCCGGTCCGCAGACGGGCCGCCGCGCACCCCATCTGTTGTGCTCCCGCGCGGCGGCCCACCTCCCGCCTCCACCCCGTGCGAAGGAACCCGCCATGACCGCAGCCGTCCCGCCCCGCGGCACCGACCGCTTCGACCTGACCGGGCGCACCGCGGTCGTCACCGGGGCCGCGCGCGGACTCGGCCGGTCTTTCGCCACCGGCCTCGCCGAGGCGGGCGCCGATCTGGTCCTCGTCGACCTGCCGGACGCCGACGGCATCACCGAGACCGCGGCCGCCGTCGAGGCGCTCGGCCGCCGCTGCCGGGTGTACGGGCAGGACCTCGCGGACACCGAGGCGCTGGCCGGGTTCGCCGACACCCTGCGCGCCGAGGCGGGACCGCTGCACATCCTCGTCAACAACGCGGGCACCGCCGCCCTCGAACGCTTCAACGAGATCACCCCGGCGAGCTGGTCCCACATCATGCGGGTCAACGTCGACGCGGTGTTCTTCCTCAGCAGCCGCGTCGCCGAGCACATGGCGGCCGACTCCGTGCCCGGCCGCATCATCACCATCACCTCCAAGAACGCCCTCGTCGCCGAGGCCGGCCTGGCCCACTACAACGCCTCCAAGGCCGCCGCCCAGCTCCTCACCGAGACCCTGGCCGTCGAACTCGCCCCGCACGGCATCACCGCCAACACCCTCGCCCCCGGCATGGTCGAGACACCCATCGACGGCGAGTTCCCCTTCGACCGGGAGGCCTTCGAGGCCGCGTACCGCGCACGCATCCCGCTCGGCCGCTACGCCCGGCCCGACGAATGCGTCGGCGCGCTGCTGCTCCTCGCCTCGGACGCCGGGGCGTACCTCACGGGCGCGCGGATCGTCGTCGACGGGGGAGTGCTGGCCGACCAGATGCCGCGGATGCGGTTCATGCCCCCGTACCGCAGCACGCTCTGACCCGGCCGAACCGGCGCGGACCCCTCTCCCCTCCACCGAGCACGTCGACAACGCGAGGAGCACCTCCGTCATGTCCGTCAACGCCTCGTCCCCCTCTTCGTCCCGTCGTTCGGTGTTGCGGGCCTCGGGTCTGGCCGGG
>NZ_JBVHKV010000041.1:0-6270 GCF_055559335.1 Streptomyces sp. NPDC024555 | reverse complement strand
CTGCCCCGGACGACGCACGACCGGCTCTGCTCCCAGCCCCAGCCGTCCCCGTCCGGATCCGACGCCGCACCGTTCACGCAGTACGGATAGCCGTTCGGCGCCGTACCGCTTCCCGATCCGCCGTCGGCGCCGCTGCCCCGGACGACGCACGACCGGCTCTGCTCCCAGCCCCAGCCGTCCCCGTCCGGATCCGACGCCGCACCGTTCACGCAGTACGGATAGCCGTTGGGTGCCGTGCCGCCCTCCTCGCCGCCGGGGTTTCCGCTCCCGCCGCCGTAGACGGTCGCGGGCTCGGAGGTGGCGGCGATGCCGTCGGCACCGTCGAAGAAGCGCCGGCCCCAGCCGGTCAGGGAGTTCGCGTCGAAGCCGTTGACCATGTCGAGGTATTCGACACCGCTGCCGTTGCCGCTCCAGGACCAGCCGAGGTAGCCGATGCCCAGGGACCGGGTGGTCGCCATGATGGCGTCCTCGTCCGGGTTCCCGTCGCTGTGCTGGTCGCCGAACTCACCGACGACAATGGGGAGTTTCGCCGCGACGAAGTGATTGAGATAGTCCTGGACCTCGGCCGCCGTGTCGTACACGCCGTACATGTGGATCGAGAAGATGGTGTTGCGGTCGGGGTCGGAGGCGAAGACCGAGGCCGCGTTGGAGCGCATGGTGCCGGACCAGTCCTGGCCCCAGTTGGGCGCGTCGACCATGAGGGCGTGGGTGAGGCCGGCGGCGCGCAGCCTGCCGATCGCGCTCTTGGTGGCGTCCGTCCACGCCGTGTAGTCCGTGTTGCCGAAGGGCTCGTTGCCGATGTTGACGACGACGTAGTCCTCCTGTCCCTGGAGGACGCTCTTCAGACCGATCCAGTAGTCGGCGGCCTTGTCGAGGGTGGTGGCGGCGCCGTCCTCGCCGTAGCCGGTGGTGTCGTGCACCTCCAGCACGCAGATGACCTTGTTCGCCTTGCACTGGCCGATGATGCCGCTGACCTCGGACGCGCTCGTACGGGTCCACCGGTCGCCGCTGCCCAGCACGACCCGGACGGTGTTGGCGCCCTTGGCCGCGATGTCGGCGATGGCGGTGGTGCGCTCCGGGTACCAGGCGTAGGCGTGGTTGACGCCGCGCATGACGAAGTCGTTCCCGTTCGCCTCGACCACGCGGCCGTCGCTGACCCGGATTCCGGTGGGGGCGGCGGCGGCCTCGCCGACGGCGGGGCCGGTGACGGAGGCCAGGAGGCCCAGGGCGGCGGCGCAGGCCAGACCGGCCGTGGTGATCAGGGAGTTTCTCGGCTTTCGCATCTCTCTCCTCGGGTGCGCAGGGGGTGGGACGGGCTCGGGCCGGGCGGCTCCAGGGAGTGGGCCACCCGTCCATGACAACGATGTCCAAGCTCCATGACAACGATGTCCAAGCGCGGCTCCGCGTGGTGGGGGCATGCCGGACGAGCACCGTGACCGACCGGCGGGGTGGTGCCGGGGGCAGGCTTCGCAGACGTCATGGGTGTGGGGGTGAACACCGGACAACCGTCGTGGGACGGCGGCGACTTCGGCCCGGTGCGCGTCTCCCGGCCCGTCGCACCACCATGAGGCACCGGCTGTCACATCCCTGTCAATAGTCGGTTAGCAATTCGTTCACGCGCCAGAAGATCACGCTTTTAACTAAACCGCTAAACCTGCTGGCCAGCCATGAAGAGCAGTCGCTACATGCGTTCTGCCAGCACAGAAGCCATGTTTCCCCGTGATTGACAGTCGCGCCCCAGGCCCCTACTTTCCCGTTAATAAACCGGTACAGGAGTGGAGTCCAGCTCAGCCGGACACATACTCCCGCGGCCCTTCGAGGACTTCCCGGACCATCACCGCACCGGCACCGGCAGCGGCCCATCCGTCTTCCGGGGAGGTCAGGGGCGCGCCGCGCGGCGGGCCGAGCGCGGCCGGTACTCGACGAGCGTGAGGGCCAGTGAGACGTACCGCTCCACCAGTTCATCCACGGTCAGCGGGCCGTCGGGCCGGTACCACTGGGCGATGGCGTTGCACATGGCGATGACCGCGCGCCGCGCGTCGTCCGGGTAGGGGGTGAGGAAGACGCCCTCCGCGATGCCGCGTTCGACGATGCCCCGGAAGCGGCTCGTCCCCCGCTCCTCGTTCTCGCGGTACCGCGCGAGGTGCTCCGGCTCCAGGCTGCGGCCCTCGCTGAGCACGATGTTGCTCTGGGCCGGGTGGCCCGCCCGGAACCGCACGGTGGCGGAGACGATGGCCTCCAGCTGCTCGGCCGGGTCGTCGCCCGCCGCCGACAGGGCCGCCTCGCATTCGGCGGCGAACGCCTCGACCCCTTCCTCCAGGATCGCGACGAGCACCTCCTGCTTGCCCTTGTAGTAGTAGTACAGGGCGGAGAGGCTGACGCCGGCGCGCTGCGCGATGTCCCTGATCGAGGTGGCTCCGTACCCCTTGTCCGAGAACTCCGCACGCGCGGCGTCGATGATGGCCTTGTGGCCGGCAGGTGCAGGTCGGCTGGACACTCCGCTCCGATCTCTGGTGGCGACCGCCGCCGGCGGAGACGGCCGGCCCGGCGAACGGCCCCATGGGCAACGCGCCCGGACGACCCTTGCGCGCCGCCTCACACATGATTAACGTTCGATCAATTCTACCCCCCGAATCCCGTTCGGCACCGGGGACCGCGCGACGCGGGGGGCGCGTCCGAGGCTAGCTTATCGATCGTTCAGTCAGGTACCGTGCGAGACGACATCACGGCGCGCCCTCCAGGTCTCGACCGGGCCGATTACGGACCGGCCGCGTCCGGGACCCCGAGGTACCGCCCCTGCCCCTGGAGCCCGCATGCCGCACTCCGCCGCCGCACTGGCCCGCTGGGCCACGGCGCTGGCCCCCACCCCCGACGACCTCGCCCTGGCCGACCGGTCGCTGCGGGACACCCTCGCCGTGACGCTCGCCGCGCGCGGCCACGCGCTCGAACGGCTCACGGAGGGGCTGCCCGAGGCCGCCCGCTGGGCGGCTCTCGGGCATGTGCTCGACTTCGACGACCTGCATCTGCCGTCCACGGCCCACATCAGCGTGGTCTGCGTGCCCGCGGTCCTGGCCACCGGCGGCGGCGCCCGCGCCTATCTCGCCGCGGCGGGGGTGATGGCGCGGATCGGCACCGCGCTCGGCTGGCGTCACTACACCAGCGGCTGGCACGCCACCTGTACCGCGGGCGCCCCGGCGGCGGCCGTGGGAGCCGGGCTGGCCCTCGGGCTGGACGCCGAGGGGCTCGCCCGCGCGATGGCCCTGGCACTGCCGGCCGCCGGCGGAGTGCAGCGGGCCTTCGGCACCGACACCAAGGCGCTCCAGGTCGGCTTCGCCACCGACGCGGGCGTGCGTGCCGCGCGTCTGGCCGCGGCGGGGGCGAGCGCGGATCCCGAGGCGTTCGACGACTGGCTCGCCCTGCTCGGCGGCGACCCGGACGCGCTGGACACCGACCCGGCCGCACCCGCCGTGCCGGACGGTCTCGCCGTGAAGGTCTTCCCCTGCTGCTACGCGATGCAGCGCCCCGTCGGAGCCGTACGGTCGCTGCTCGAACGGGCGCCCGTCGATCCCGCGCGGATCACGGACATCGTCGTGCACACCCCCGGGGCCGCCGTCCATCCACTGATCCACTCCCGGCCCCGCACCGGTCTCGAAGGCAAGTTCAGCCTGGAGTACGCCGTCGCCGCCGCGCTGCTCGACGGGCATCCGGGCTTCGCCTCCTTCACCGACGACGAGGTGAACCGGCCCGCCGCCCGACGCCTCGTGGAGCTGGTCCGCACCGTGACCGCGCCCGGCGGGAGCGGTCTGCTCACCGGCGAGACGCGCGTGGAGATCACGACCGACGACGGCCGGGTCCACCGGGCCTCGCTCACGCTTCCCCCCGGCGCGCCCGGACGCCCCCCGACCGACCGGGAGTTCGCGGCCAAGACCGCCGACTGCGGCCCCGACGTACCCGCGCTGCTCGCCCGCCCGGACTGGGCACGCGCACCGGAGATCCTGCGCACCGCGTTCCCCGCCCCCGGCCCCCTGGACCCGTCATGAACAGTCTTCCGCTCGACGGCATCACCGTCGTCAGCCTCGAACAGGCCGTCGCCGCGCCCTTCGCCACCCGGCAGCTCGCCGATCTCGGCGCCCGTGTCGTCAAGGTGGAGCGCCCGGGGGCCGGCGACTTCGCCCGCGGCTACGACGAGTCCGTGCACGGGCAGTCGAGCTACTTCGTGTGGCTGAACCGCTCCAAGGAATCCGTCACCCTGGACATCAAGACGCCGGGCGGGCGGGAGGTGCTGGGCCGGCTGCTGGACGGGGCCGACGTCTTCGTGCAGAACCTCGCCCCCGGCGCGGCCCGCAGGCTCGGCCTGGGCGCCGACGCCCTGGCGGTCAGCCACCCCGGCCTCGTCGTCTGCGACATCTCCGGCTACGGCAACGACGGCCCCTGGGCCGGGCGCAAGGCGTACGACCTGCTCGTCCAGTGCGAGACCGGCGTCGTCTCGCTCACCGGATCACCCGAGGAGCCCGCGAAGGTGGGCATCTCCATCGCCGACATCGCCGCCGGCATGTACGCGTACTCGGGCGTCCTCGCCGCCCTGTACGAACGGCGCGCCACGGGTGCGGCCCGGCCGGTGGAGGTCTCGCTCTTCGAGGCGCTGTCCGAGTGGATGGGCTCGCCGATGCACTACACGGCGTACGTGGGCACCCAGCCGGAGCGGGTGGGCGCCCAGCACGCGACGATCGCCCCCTACGGCCCGTACGAGACGGCCGACGGGCGGACGGTCCTGCTCGCCGTCCAGAACGCGCGCGAATGGGCCTCCTTCTGCGCGGTGTTCCTGGACGACGCGGGGCTCGCGGAGGACCGGCGCTTCCACCGCAACTCCGCCCGTGTCGCCCACCGCGCCGAGCTCAACGCGATCGTCGCCGCGCGCTTCGCCGAGCTCGGGGCCGAGGAGGCGGTGGAGCTCCTGGACGCGGCGAAGGTGGCCAACGCCCGGCTGCGCACGGTCGGCGAGTTCCTGGACCATCCGGTGCTCGCGGGCCGCGACCGCTGGCGGGACGTCGACACACCGGGCGGTCCGGTGCGGGCGCTCCTGCCCCCGGCCACGCCCCGGGGGCTCGTCCCGCGCATGGGGCCCGTGCCCGCCGTCGGTGAGCACACCGATTCCGTCCTGCGCGGCCTCGGCTACGACGAGGCCGCCGTCTCCGTTCTTCGCGCCGACGGCGCGGTCTGACCCGCCACCGCACAGGGAGCATCGCCCATGACCGAGACAGCGCCGCACACCGCCGCGTACGAGCAGATCGCCTACGAGGTCGCGGACCGCGTCGCGACCGTCACCCTGAACCGGCCCGAGGCCCGCAACGGCTTCACCAAGCCGATGGCCCTGGAGATCGCCGACGCACTGCGCCGCGCCGACGCCGATCCGGCGGTACGGGTCGTCGTCCTCACCGGCGCGGGCCGGGACTTCTGCGTCGGCGCCGACCTCTCCGGGGGCGACGGCACGTCCCGGGGCTTCTCGGCGGCCGGGGACACCGAGGCCGCCGCGCAGTACGCGGCCGGGACCTACCAGGAACCGGCCGGTCTCGTCACCCGGGTCCTGTACGCGCTGGACAAGCCGGTGATCGCGGCCGTGCGCGGTGCGGCGGTGGGCGTCGGTTCGACGATGCTGCTGCCGGCCGACTTCCGGCTGGCCGCCGACGACGCGCGGTTCGGCTTCCCGTTCAGCCGGCGCGGCATCGTGCCCGAGGGCGGGTCCGCCTGGTTCCTGCCCCGGATCGTGGGCATGACCGCGACGATGGACTGGCTGGTGTCGGGCCGGATCGTCCCGGCCGACGAGGCGCTGCGCGCGGGGCTCGTGACGCGTCTGCACCCGGCCGACGAGGTGCTGGACGCCGCGTACGCCCTGGCCCGCGAACTGGCTGCGCGGACGGCGCCGGTCTCGGTGGCCGTCATCCGGCAGCTGGTGCACCGCATGGCGTGGGCGGACTCGCCCGAGGAGGTCCACCGGCTCGATTCCCGGCTGGTGTACGACACCGTGCGCGGCGCCGACGCCGAGGAGGGCGTGCTGTCCTTCTTCGAGAAGCGGGATCCGCGGTTCCCCGGCCGGGTGCCCCAGGACCTTCCCGGCTATCTGCCGTGGGTGGACCGCTGAGCCCGTTCGGCGGGGGGGGGGGGGGGGGGGGGGCCCCCCCGGGGGGGGGGGGGCCCCGGGCCCCCCCCCCCCCCGCGGGGGGGGGGGCCCCCCCCCGGGGGGGGGGCCGCCCCCCCCCCCCCCCCCAAACC
>NZ_JBVHKV010000040.1:0-7415 GCF_055559335.1 Streptomyces sp. NPDC024555 | reverse complement strand
CCCACCCCAACACACCCGCCTGGGCGGGTGTTCACTGCGGGTCCGGGGCCCCCCCCCCCCCGGCGGGGCCCCCCCCCCCCCCCCCCCCGCCGGGGGGGGGCCCCCCCCCCCCCCCGGCGCCGGCGTGTGAAGCACCGCACGGGCCCGGTGGGCCGCGGGTCGGGTCAGCTCCCGACCCGCTCCCGCGCGCGCGGGATGCCGAGGTCCCGCCAGATTCCGTCGACCGCCTCGGCGAACTTCTCCACGTCGCCGGTGGTGTGGGTGGCGGACGGGGCGACCCGGAGGATCTCCTCCCCGGCCCGCACGCTCGGCGCGTTGATCGGCTGGACGTAGATCCCGTGCCGCTCCAGCAGCAGGGCTGACGCCTGCCGGCACAGTCCGTCGTCGCCGACGAAGACGGACACGATGTGCGACTGGTCCGAGACGAACGGGATGTCCCGCTCCCCCAGCAGCCGGTGCAGCAGGCCGGCGTTGGCCGCGAGCCGGGTGCGCTCACGCTCGGAGGAGCGCAGGTGCTGCACGGCCGCGAGGGCGCCCGCGGCGGTGGCCGGCGGGACGGAGGTGGTGAAGATGAAGCCGCGGGAGAAGCTGCGGACGGCATCGATCAGCGCGGCGGGACCGGCGATGTAGCCGCCGGCCGTCCCGAAGCCCTTGGCCAGGGTGCCCATGACCACGGTGAACTCGTCGGCGATCCCCTCGCGGGCGGCGATCCCAGCGCCCTGCGGGCCGTACATGCCCACCGCGTGCACCTCGTCGACGAAGGTGGTCGCCCCGTAGCGGCGGGCCAGGGCGGCCGCCTCGGCGAGCGGTGCGATGTCGCCGGACATCGAGTACACCGACTCCAGCACGATCAGCTTCGGCCGCTCCGGGTCGGCGGCGGCCAGCAGTTCCTCCAGGTGCGCCATGTCGTTGTGGCGGAAGATCCGCTTCTCGGCCCCGGAGTGGCGCAGTCCGTCGATGATCGAGGCGTGGTTCAGCTCGTCGGAGAAGGCGAGGGTGCCGGGCGCCCGGCCCGCCAGCACGGTCAGCGCGCCGTCGTTGGCCGTGAAGCCGGAGGGGAAGATCAGCGCCTCCTCCTTGCCGTGCAGCTCCGCCAGCTCGTTCTCCAGCAGGACGTGGTAGTGGTTGGTGCCGCCGATGTTGCGGGAGCCGCCGGATCCGGCGCCGAAGGCGTCGACGGCGTTCTTGACGGCTTCCAGGACGAACGGGTTCTGTCCCATGCCCAGGTAGTCGTTGCTGCACCAGACGCTGATCTCCACGTCGCCGGCGTCCTGCCCCTGCCGCGCCACGGCACTCGGGAACCGTCCGGCGCGTCGGCCGATCTCCAGGAACTCCCGGCGCCGGTCGCCGAATTCCTCCATCTCGCGTGCGAAGAAGTCCAGGTGCTTGTTCATCGGGTCAACTCACTCTCCGTGTAGGGAGCCGGTACGGATTCACGCAACCGAAGCCGCGGTTTGTCGGGTTTGCCGGAGGCGTTGAGCGGCAGTTCGTCCAGCAGCAGCACCGCCTCCGGCACGTGCAGGGGGGACAGGGCCGTACCGACGCGCGAGCGGACGTCCTCGACGGCGACCCGCGCGCCCGGCCGGGGCACGATCGCGGCGTGCAGGTGCTCGACGTTGTCCAGGTCACGGACGCCGTACACGGCGGCCTGCGCCACCCCGGGCACGGCCAGCAGCTCGCGTTCGACGACGGCCGGGTAGACCTTGACGCCGTCGGTCTTGACGACGTCCGCGGCCCGGTCCAGCAGATGCAGGTATCCGCGCGCGTCGAAGCGGCCGATGTCGCCGGTGCGGTACCAGCCGTCGCGCAGCACCCGGGCGCTGAGCGCCGGGTCCGACCAGTAGCCGGCCATCATGTGCGGCGAGCGCACCCAGACCTCGCCCACCGCCTCGGCGGGCAGGTCCCGTTCGGTGTCCGGGTCGCGGATCGCAACCTCCACCTCGGGGAACGGACGGCCCACGGTGGTCAGCAGGCTCGGGTCCTGGTGGTCACCGGGATCGAGCAGGGTGATCCGGCCGCCCTCGCTGGTGCCGTAGCCCTGCACCAGGACGGGACCGAACACCTTGTTCGCCTCGGCGATCCGGGCCGGGGCGGCGGCACTGCCGCTGTAGATCACCTGGCGCAACGAGCCGAGGTCCGCCTCCTTCGTCCGGGCGTGGTCGAGGAGTTGGTAGAGGTGGGTGGTGGCCAGGAAGGTCCGGGTGATCCGGTGCTCGGCGACGGTCCGCAGCACCGCGTCCGCGTCGAGCTCCTCGTGCAGGTGGACGGTGCCGCCCGCGGCGAGCACCGCGTCGGCCATCGGCCCGACGGTGTGACTGAGCGGGGTGGTGACCAGCAGCCTGGCCCGGTCTCCTTCGCCGATCGAGGCGCCGGTGGCCGACACCACGCTGTCCCAGGCCCTGGCCGGCAGTGCGATGCCCTTGGGCCGCCCGGTGCTGCCGCTGGTGAACGCGATCAGCGCAAGCGCCTTCGGATCCCAGACCGCGGCCACCGCGTCCGGCTCCCCGGTGGCCGGCGCGACGACGCCCGCCCCGCGCAGACCGAAGCCGGTGACGGCGATCCGGCCTCGCGCCCGGCCGGCGAGCAGGAGGGCGCGCTCCGCGTGCTCCCGGTCCGTGAACAGCACGGTGGCGGAGGTGTCCAGCAGGATGCGCAGCTGGGCTTCGGCGGACAGTACGTGGGAGGTGTCTCCGGGGTTGGTGGAGCGCAGGTAGCAGACCGCGCCGCCGAGCAGATGGGCCGCGTAACGTACGGCAAGCATGTCGGGGCTGTTGGGCGCGACCAGGACGGCGACCACGCGGCCGGGCCCCACGCCCAGTTTCCGGAGGGTGCGGGCGGCTCCGGTGACCGTCCGGGCGAACTCCCCCGCCGGGACGGGCCGCCCCCGCCAGTGCACGGCGGTGCGGTCGGGCGCGGTGTCGAGCGCGGACATGATGCGGGCCGCGTAGCCCAGGTGCCGGCTCCACCAGTCGTCCGGAACAACCATGGTGACCTCGATTCGGTGGGCGACTGCTTCTGGACCGGGGCGTCGCGGATCTCCGCGGCGCCAGGCCAGCATTCCGGCGCCGGAGGAGGGCGAGAAGATTCGGACGGCCTGCCCGATCGGGCGGCCCACCAGGGCGCACCTACCGGTGGCGGACGGTGTCGGCGCAGGTCAGGGGATGACCGTCGATGTCCGTGCGGTGCCGCTTCCGGAGGGTCCGGCGGCGACGGCGCGATAGAGGTGGCTGATCGGTCAGGGTGTCGTCCCGCCGGTCAGGGCCCGGTCGAGCAGCCCTATCGACCCTGTCGTGGGCGGGTGGCCGCTGGAAGAGTCCACCCCCGGAAGGCACTCGGTTCCTTCGTCCGGATCCGTCCCGGTCCTGACAGGGGCCCCTCGTACCGCCGGGCACTCGGACACCGGCCCACCACTGTCGGCGGAAACCGCCGGACCTGCGCAGTAAGGATGATCTCGTTGAAATTCGCCTGGGTTGACCTCCGTTCCACCGCCGCGGAACAGCGCGAGGCCGTCGTCGACGCCGCGGTCCACGCCCGGCTCGCCGGTGTTCTCGACGACCGCCTGGACACGCTCGCGACGCTGCCTCCGACGGTCCAGAAGATCCTGCTCGCCGAGCCCGGCGCGGTGCTCCCGCCGGAGGCGGGGGACGTCGCCGACCTCGTGCTGACCCCGGTCGCGTCCGCCGCGGAGCTGGACAAGCTGAAGCTGACCGCCGGGGACGACGCCGGCGCCTTCGTCGAGGTGGTCGACGACGCCACCCTCAAGGTGGCCTGCGCCGCCGCCCAGGCCCTGGCGTACACCGTGGTCAGGTTCCGCGACCCGACCAAGATCCCGCTGGAGATCGTGATCGCGGCGGCGGACAAGAGCGCCGGGCGGCTGATCTGCGAGGCGGGCGACCTGGAGGAGGCCGGCATCATCGTCGACGTCCTGGAGAAGGGGTCGGACGGCCTGCTGCTCGCGCCCAAGGACGCCAACGACGTCTTCGGCCTGACCGCCTTGCTCGGGTCCACCACGCCCGACCTCGAACTGACCACGCTCACCGTGGAGTCGATCGAGCACAACGGCCTCGGCGACCGGATCTGCGTCGACACGTGCACGCACTTCGAGAAGGACGAGGGCATCCTGGTCGGCTCGTACGCACACGGTTTCGTGCTGTGCGTCAGCGAGACCCACCCGCTGCCGTACATGCCGACCCGCCCGTTCCGCGTCAATGCCGGCGCCCTGCACTCGTACGTCATGGGCGCGGACAACCGCACCAACTACCTCAGTGAGCTGAAGGCCGGCAGCACCGTGCTGGGGGTCACCGCGGACGGTCGCACCCGCCGGATCGTCGTGGGCCGGGTGAAGCTGGAGTCCCGTCCGCTGCTGACCGTCCGGGCCAAGGCCGACGACGGCACCGAGGTCAGTCTGGCCCTCCAGGACGACTGGCACGTACGGGTCCTGGGTCCCGGTGCGGCCGTGCTCAACTGCACCGAGCTGAAGCCCGGCGACAAGCTGCTCGGGTACCTCGCCACGGACAAGCGTCACGTCGGCTGGCCCGTGGGTGAGTTCTGCATCGAGAAGTAGCGGGGCCGGTGCGGGTCCCGGTCCTTCCCGGTCCGCACCGGGGACCGGGGCCCGCACCGGCACGACCCGGCCTCCGGCCTCATCCGGGGGCCTCGCCTGAATCCGAGGAAGGGAAGGTGTGATGACGGACGAAACGGACTTCGGGACATGGCTCGGCACGCTGCTGTCGGACCCCGGTCACCGGGGCCGGACGTGGGCCGTGCACGGGCAGACCGAGGTGAGCCGTGAGGCGCTGCGGGACGAGGTGGCCCGTGCGCGCGGAATACTGGAGGCGCACGGGGTCACCGAGGGCAGCACGGTGGCCGTTCAGGTGCTGCCGAGCTTCACCCTGCTCTGGTCGCTGTTCGCGCTGTGGTCGGCGGGCGCGCAGGTGATGCTGCTCGACCCGCGGCTCACCCCGGCCGAGACCGGCCGGCTGCTGGAGGTGTGCGAGCCGCAGTTCTGGCTCACCTCGGGCACGTCCGCGCAGACCTTTACCCCGTTCCGGGACGAGTGCGAGGTCGTGGTCGAGCGCCGGCCCGCCGACCGGGCCGCGCAGGGCCCCCACCGGCTGATCCAGTTCAGCTCCGGCTCCACCGGCCTGCCCAAGGTGATCGGGCGCACCGGTGAATCGCTGCGCGAGGAGGTGGCCCGCTTCGGGCTGCTTCCCGACATGCCCCGTGCCGGTGAACGCGTGCTGCTGCTCAGCTCGTTGGCCCATTCCTTCGGTCTGATCGGCGGGGTGCTGCACGCGCTGGCCGCGGGCGCCGAACTGCATTTCGTCGGCAGTCTGCGGCCGAAGGAGCTGCTGCGGGTGGCGGGTGAGCACCGGGTGAACGCCGTGCTCGGCGTCCCCGCCCACTTCGACCTGCTCGGCCGGGTCGCGGATCCTCCCGTCCTGCCGGACCTGAGGCTCGCCGTGTCGGGCGGGGAGATCCTGCCCGTGGAGACCTTCGACCGCTTCCGGGAGCGCTACGGGGTGCGGATCGGCCAGGCGTACGGCATGACCGAGACCGGCATCATCGCCACCGACCTGACCGGGCGCGACGCGCCCCCGGCGGTGGGACCGCCCGCGCCGGGCATCCGGACCCGGGTGGTGGACGGCACCTTGCGGGTGCGGCTGCCCGAGAACCCGTATCTGCACGCCGACGCCGACGACCGGTACGTGGACGGCTGGCTGAGCACCCGCGACCGCTGCGCGGTGCGGGCAGGTTCCGGCGTGCTGGAGATCACCGGCCGCACGGACACCATGGTGGCCATCGGCGGGCTCAAGGTCGATCTGACGGAGGTCGAGTCGGTCCTAGCGGAGCACTCCGCCGTGACCGAGGTGGTGGTCGTCTACGGCGAGGCCATCGAGGCCCACCTGGTGGTGGAACAGGCCCTTTCCAGGGCCGAGTTGCTGGCCTGGTGCAAGGAACGGCTCAGCCCGCACAAGATCCCCAAGGCGTTCCACTTCCGGACGGGGCTGCCGCGCACCTCCAACGGCAAGCTGGTGCGCAACCGGGAGCTGCTGCACACCGCGCGGGAGCACAGCAGGCGGATGGTGGCCCGGTGATCGACCGCGATGTCGTGGGGACCGGTCCCGAACCCGTCACGGTGACCGTGGAACGCGGCCGCCTCCAGTTCTTCGGCCTGGTCCTGGGGGCGGACGGCGGCGTCTTCGTCGATCCGGCCGCCGCGCGGGCCGCCGGGCACCCGGACCTGCCCGTGCCGCCCACCTTCCTCTTCGGCCTCGACCTCGAAGCCTTCCCCGGACTGCCGGCCGCGATCGGCGTCGACCTCTCCCGGGTCCTGCACGTGGAACAGGGGTTCACCTACCACCGCACGGCCCACGCGGGCGAGCGGCTCACCTTCGCCCCGGTCATCACCGATGTGTACGCACGCCAGGGCGGTGCGCTGGAGTTCGTCGTGCGCGACACCTCCGTCACCGACGCCGCGGGCGAACCGGTGGCCGAGCTGCACCAGGTGATCGCGGTCCGCCGCCCCGTGCCGGACGAGGAGTCCGCATGACGGAGTTCAGCCTTTCGACGGCCGAAGCCGGCACCGAGCTGCCGGAGTTGTCCGAGCGGCGCATCACCAGAACGCTGCTCGCGCTGTTCGCCGGCGCCTCCGGCGACCACAATCCGATCCACATCGACACCGACGCCGCGCGTGCGGCCGGGCTGGACGACGTCATCGCCCACGGCATGCTGTCGATGGCCCTGCTCGGGCGGCTGCTCACCGCATGGGTGCCGGTCGGGGACCTGCTCTCCTTCCGGGTCCGCTTCTCGGCCCCCACCCCGGTGCACGCGCGACTGCGCTGCACCGGGGCGGTCAAGGCCGTCGAGGAGGCCCCCGGGGGCCACGGCGGCGAGCGCCGGGCCCGGCTCGGTGTGGCGGTCCGGATCGTCGACGGCCCGCTCACGGTGCGGGGCGAGGCGCTCGTCCGCCTCCCGGCACACCCCGGGGAGCCGGCATGAGCGAGACCCGCGCGGCCGAGGCCCTGCACACCCGGATCGCGCGGGAGCGCGAGCGCCTCGGCGCACTCGACACCGCGCTCATCCACCTGATCCGGTCCCGCGCCGAGGCCGCGCGCGGGCTCGACGAGCTGCGCCGCGAGGCCGGCGGTCCGCGGACCGACCTCACCGGTGAGAACGCGATGCTGCGCGGCTACCACGGCGCGCTGGGACGCCGCGGCGCGTCGATCGCCCTGCTGCTGCTCGGACTCGGCCGGTCCGAGGGCGCCACCGGCGGCGGCTGAGCGACACGGGCGGCACGTATACGGCGGTGGGCGGCGGGGTTTTACCCCCGCCCCCCCCCGGTGGCCCAGACGCGGGGCTCCGTGGCCCCATCCCCCTCCCCCCGCGGCCGGGCTCACGGCGCCCGGGGCGGT
>NZ_JBVHKV010000039.1:0-9629 GCF_055559335.1 Streptomyces sp. NPDC024555 | reverse complement strand
ACATCAGGCGCCCTGCGGGGAACCCGCACACACAAGCCCGTCGAGGGGGTCCCCCCATGCCCTTGAGGCTATGGGGGAGATTGAGGACGGAACCCCCAGCCCAGGGACCCCGCACCGCGTCAGGAGTGCCCGAGATCGCCCTCGGGATCGTCCTCCGCCGGAACGGACCCGGAGTCCCGCTCCGGACGCAGCGGGTACGCGTCCACCCGCATCGTGTCCAGCGCGTGCGGCGCCGGCTTCGGCGGCTTCGGCATCACCGCGGCCTCCGAGTGCCCGCCACAGCCGTAGGCGAGGGACACCACATGCCCGTCCGCCGGACCGAACTCATTGGCGCACACCCCGAAGGCCTGCCGCAGCGAACCGGCGAGCGGCACCAGGAACGCGCAGCTCACACAGGACGCCGGAGCGGCCTGGGCCATCGGGGTCTTCGGGCCGAACGCCTCGTCCCAGCGGTCGGCCGCCGTGTGCAGCCCGTACCGGGACAGCACCCGGGCCCGCCGCATGCCCAGTTCCTCCGCGACGGCGGCGATCGAACCGCGGCTCGTCCCGGCCGGGCGCGAGGTCAGCTCGGCGTCCTCCGCGTCGACCCGGTCGGCCATCTCCTCGGAGACGGCGGAGTTCGGCGGCGGCTCGTCCTCGCCCGTGTACCCGGGCTCCAGCCGCAGGTCCTCCGCCTCGGTGGGCAGCAGATCGCCCGGTCCCATGTCGCCCGGCCGCAGCCGCTCGCTCCACGGCACCCACTCCGGCGCCAGCAGGGCGTCACCGCCCGGCAGCAGCACCGTCTCGTCGAGCGTGACGTTCTTCGCCCGGGAGGCACGGGCGACCGTCACCGCCCAGCGCCAGCCCCGGTAGCCGGGGTCGGTGCACTCGAAGTAGTGCGTGACGACCCGGTCCCCCTCGGAGACCACGGCCACATGCTCACCCACCACCCCCGGCGCCGCGGCCTCCTCGGCCGAGGCGCGGGCGAGGTCTACCGCCTCCGCGCACAGCCGGTCGGGGACGGGGGTACGGGCCGTACGGCTTCGCGTCGTCGCAGCACTCACAGGTCTCGCTTCTCTCCTACGCCAGTCTCACGAGCGCGCCAGCACATCCATCGATTTCGGCCGTACGGCTGCGGGCGGAGCGGACCTGGGGGCCGCGTCGACGTCCGCATCCGAGGTGCCTGACCCGGGCGCACCTTCCGTCACCCATTCTGCGGGATCGCCGAGAGGCGCGCGGCCGGGAGGAAACCGCCGGTGGCGCGCTACGCACGCTACCCTCTCCGCCGCTCCCCGCCCACCTGCCCGTCCCAAACGACGCCGTATCCGCCCCCCGTGCCCCCTCCGCCACCCCCGCCGCGCCGCCCCGCCGGAACCGTCCGCACCCCCCGCCACCTGCCCGGTCACTGATCCGACGGGGCCATCCGCACCGCGCCCCGCCGCGATCCCGGTTCGTGACGGCGGGGACTGGGGCACTATGACCAAGTGGCTTCCGCCAGGTCGCACGACGACTCCGGTCCGCTCCGCAGGGCGGGGCGGGCGGTCGGGCGTGCCCTGAGGGCCCCGTTCACCCGGACCGCGCGCTCGATCCGCAGGGCGACGCACGCGCACGGGGCGGGCGAATCCGGCCTCGGCAAGCTGATCGAACTGCACGCGGTGAACGGCGCGGGCGACGTGATGATCACGGTCGCGCTCGCCTCCACGGTGTTCTTCTCCGTGCCGACGGACCAGGCGCGCGGCCGTGTCGCGCTGTACCTGGCGGTCACCATGGCGCCGTTCATCCTGCTCGCCCCGGTGATCGGCCCGCTCCTGGACCATCTGCCGCACGGCCGGCGGGCGGCCATGGCGGGTTCCATGCTGGCCCGCGCCGTGCTGGCGATCACCATGTCGGGCGCGGTGGCCACCGGCGGCCTGGAGCTGTATCCGGCGGCGCTGGGCGTGCTCGTCTGCTCCAAGGCGTACGGGGTGGTGCGCAGCGCCGTCGTCCCCCGGCTGCTGCCACCCCGTTTCTCGCTGGTGAAGGCGAACTCCCGGGTCACCCTCGCCGGGCTGCTGGCCACCGGGGCGGCCGCGCCGATCGGGGCGGGGCTCCAGACCATCGGGCCGCCGTGGCCGCTGTACGGGGCGTGCGCGATCTTCGTCGGCGGCGCGGCCCTGGCGTTCACGCTGCCGCCCAAGGTGGACTCGGCGAAGGGCGAGCGCCGGGCCCGGCTGGTGCTGCCGCACAGCCTGACGCGCAGGCCCGCCCCGGCCCGTACGGCGGAGACCGGCCGGCCGAAGGAGCGGAAGCCCCAGGAGAAGAAGTCCAAGGAGAAGAGGAACGGCGAGAAGCGGCCGGGGCTGCGGACCGTCGGCCCGTCCGTCCTGCACGGCCTCCAGGCCAACGCCGCGCACCGGGCGCTCTCCGGCTTCCTGATCTTCTTCCTGGCGTTCCTGCTGCGCGAGCACCCGCTCTCCGGGCAGAGTGCCGCGATCTCGCTGGGGATCGTCGGGGTGGCGGCCGGGGTCGGGAACGCGCTGGGTACGGCGGTCGGCTCCTGGCTGCGGGCGCGCGGCCCCGAGGTCATCGTCGCCTCGGTGCTGGGGCTGGCGCTGACCGTCGCGGTGCTGGCCGCCGCGTTCTTCAGCACCGCCCTGGTCGCCGCGCTGGCCGCCACGGCCGGGTTCACCCAGGCGCTCTCCAAGCTGTCGCTGGACGCGATGATCCAGCGCGATGTGCCGGAGGAGGTGCGGACCTCCGCCTTCGCCCGGTCGGAGACGCTGCTCCAGATGTCATGGGTGGCGGGCGGGGCGATCGGCATCTCCCTCCCCCTCAACGGCGTACTGGGCATGTCGGTCGCCGCGGGCATCCTCGCGCTGGGCGCGGCGGCGTCCGTACGGGGTCTGCTGGGCGCCGCGCGGCGCGGCTCGCCGCACCCCCGCGTGGCGTGAGCGGGAGCGACCGATAGCCTTCGGCCCATGACCGTTGCGTTCTTCTCCGGTAAGGGCCGTCGAATCGGCGTCGCTCTTGGTGCCGTGTCCGCGGGACTCCTCGTCCTCTCCGCCTGCGACAAGCCGACGCCGCTCGCCACCGTGACGGTCGGCGACAACTCGGTGAGTTCCGAGGCCGCCTGCTACAACGACGGCGACGCCCTGAAGGAGTCGCTGATCCAGGGCTGCCTGAACAAGAAGGCCGAGAAGACCGTCAAGGTCGCGATGGACGACAAGGTCCGCTTCGGCGTCGACCCGGAGATCGCGGACAACGGCTGGACCCTGTTCATCAACGGCCAGCAGGCCGAGCAGGAGCCGTACAAGAAGACCTACCGGTCCATCCCGGGCAGCGCGTTCTTCTCCAGCCAGACCGGCGAGACCACGAGCTCGACGCAGATCAGCATCGTCGAGACCAAGGGCAAGAAGCTCACCGGCATCTGGCACTTCAAGCTCGAAAAGACCGACTGACCCCCTCCTGACCTCGGAGGATCCCCCCGTGCGTGTGCTCGTCGTGACCGCTGTCCCGGTGGAACGGGACGCGGTCACGCGTGCGTTCCGGGGCGGCGCGGAGCCGGCCGTCCGCCGGATACCCGGGGCGGAGATCCACCGGGCGGGCCCGTTCGACGTCCTGGCGGGCGATGCGGGTCCCGCGGCCGCGGCGGCCTCGGCCGCGTTCGCCCTGGCGGCCGGGCGGTACGACCTGGTGGTCTCGGCGGGGATCGGCGGCGGTTTCGCGCCGGCCGCGCCCGTCGGCTCCCTCGTGGTGGCCTCCCGGATCGTCGCGGCCGACCTGGGCGCCGAGACGCCGGACGGGTTCCTGCCGGTCACGGAGCTGGGCTTCGGCCGCTCGTACCACCTCCCGCCGCGCTCCCTGGTCCAGGCGGTGGCCGCCGCGAGCGGGGCCGCGACCGGGGACGTCCTCACCGTCTCCACCGTCACCGGCAGCGCCGAGCGCGCCGCCGGTCTGCTCGCCGCGCACCCGGACGCGCTGGCCGAGGCCATGGAGGGCTTCGGCGTGGCGGAGGCCGCCGCCCGGCTGGACCTGCCCGTGCTGGAGCTGCGGGCCGTCTCGAACGCCGTCGGCCCGCGCGACCGCGACGCCTGGCGCATCGGTGACGCGCTGGCCGCGCTCACCGGGGCGTTCGGCACGCTCATCCCCGTACTGGAAGGCTGGACGCACCATGACCGAACCGATTCCTGACCCGCTGCGGATCGCCTTCTCGCCCTGCCCGAACGACACCTTCGTCTTCGACGCCTGGGCGCACGGCCGGGTCCCGGACGCGCCCGCGCTCGACGTCACCTTCGCGGACATCGACGTCACCAACGGCATGGCCGAGCGCGGCGAGCTGGACGTGCTGAAGGTGTCGTACGCGGTGCTGCCGTACGTCCTCGACGACTATGCGCTGCTGCCGTGCGGCGGGGCACTGGGCCGGGGTTGCGGTCCGCTGGTCCTGACCCGTGAGCCGGGCACCGATCTGACGGGCCGGACGGTCGCGGTGCCCAGCGAGCGCTCCACGGCGTATCTGCTCTTCCGCCTCTGGGCGGCGGAGGTCGTGCCGGGCGGGGTGGGCGAGATCGTCGTCATGCCGTTCGACGAGATCATGCCTGCGGTACGGGACGGCAAGGTCGACGCCGGTCTCGTCATCCACGAGGCCCGCTTCACGTACCAGAACTACGGTCTGCACAATCTGGCCGACATGGGCCGGCACTGGGAGGACACCACCGGCCTGCCGATCCCGCTCGGCGCGATCATCGCCAAGCGCTCGCTGGGCGCGGACACCCTGAAGCGGCTGGCCGAATCCGTGCGCGCCTCGGTGCGCATGGCGTGGGACGACCCGGAGGCCTCCCGGCCCTACGTCCTGGAGCACGCCCAGGAGATGGACCCGGCCGTCGCCGACCAGCACATCGGCCTCTACGTCAACGAGTTCACCGCCGACCTCGGCGAGGACGGCTACGCGGCCATCCGCGGTCTGCTGACCCGCGCGGCGGCGGAGGGCCTGGTCCCGGCGCTGGGACCGGACGCGCTGTCGTTCGGCTGACGGTGTGCGGACGCGGTACGGGCGCCCCGGGGCCGTCCGTACCGCGTATCACCCCAACGGGTGGCCGTCAGACGTCGAGCTGGTCCGCCACGGCCCGCAGCAGACCGGCGATCTTGGTGCCGGCGGCCTTGTCGGGGTAGCGGCCGCGCTCCAGCATCGGGGTGATGTTCTCCAGGACGGTCGTCAGGTCCTGGACGATCGACGCCAGCTCGTCCGGCTTGCGGCGCTGGGCGGCCGCGACGGACGGGGTGGGATCGAGGATCGCCACGGAGAGTGCCTGGTCACCGCGTTGTCCGGCGACGACGCCGAACTCCACGCGCTGACCGGGCTTGAGTGCGTCGACTCCGTCGGGAAGCACGGACGAGTGGACGAAGACATCGCTGCCGTCGTCGCGGGAGAGGAAGCCGAAGCCCTTCTCGCTGTTGAACCACTTGACCTTGCCAGTCGGCAAAGCACGCACCCCATCTCAACCCGTATGCCGGAACGAAGCCTCAGCAGGTCAGGCCGTCCTGTGGTCGTGCTTCCCCTGCTGGCAGAAGCCTCCACAGGTGAAGTACCCGCCGTCAAGCCTGGTCATCCGGACTGGTGTCCTGAAAGAACTACCCTGGCGGGATGAGTACTTCTCCCACCGCCGAGTCCTCCCCCACCGGAGCGGGCGACCTTCTCGTCCGGGTCGGCGCGATCGTCTTCTTCGTCGGTGCCGTGGCCACACTGGTCACGGTCGCCCCGCTGTTCCTGGGGACGGATCCGTTCCCGTCCGTCGCGTACGCCGTGTGCATGCTGATGGGCGTCGGCTTCCTGATCGCCGCGGCGGGCGTGATCCGCTCGGCGGTGGCGAACAGGGCGCGATAACTAGCCCTCCACGTGGGCGCGCAGCCAGGCGGGGAACTCCGTCAGGGACGGCAGGACCGCGTCCGCGCCGGCCGCGCGCAGTTCGGCCGCGTCGCAGGGGCCCGTCGTCACCGCGACGGAGAGGGCCCGCGCGGTGCGCGCGCCGCGCACGTCGCCGGTGTGGTCGCCCACGTAGACCGTCGCACCGTGCTCGCGCAGCGCCTCCGCCTTCGCCTCGGCCCAGAGCCCGCCGACGATCACGTCCGGTTCGATGCCCAGGTGGGTGAGGTGGAGCTTCACGCTCGGCTCGTACTTCGCGCTGACGACCATCGTCCGGCCGCCCAGGGCGCGGACCGCGTCGACGGACTCCCGGGCGCCGGGCATCGCGAGGGAGGCGGCTATCGCGTATGTGGGATAGATCTCGCGGTACCGGTCCACCATGGCGGGCACCTCGGCCGGCGGGAACCAGTTCGCCAGCTCGTCCTGGAGGGGCGGGCCCAGCCGGCTGACCACGAGATCGATGTCGATGGCGGCCCCCGTTTCGGCGGCGAGCTCCCGGTAGACGGCTCCGATGCCGGGGCGGGAGTCGATGAGCGTCATGTCCAGGTCGAAGCCGACCGTCAGTGCGTGGGAAGCCATGGGATCCATTGTGCCGAGGCGGACGGGGCGGTCCCAGGGGATATACCGCCGGAGACCCCCGGACCGGGTGCGCATAGGCTAGGCAAGCCTAACTTTTCACCGTTCGCCGATGAGGTCCGATGTCAGCCGCCCCGCCACGCCGTTCCAGACGCGCTCTCGCGACGGCGGCGGCCGTCGTGGCGCTGCTGATAGCCGTCCTGCTCAGCCTGGCCGTGGGGGCCCGTTCCATACCCCCGTCGGAGGTCCTGGACGCCCTGCTGCACGGCGGCCACTCCGACGCCGCCGAGGTCATCCGGAACATGCGGGTGCCCCGCACCCTCATCGGTCTGATGGTCGGCGCCGCGCTGGCCCTCGCCGGGACCGTCCTCCAGGGCATCACCCGCAACCCCATCGCCGACCCCGGCATCCTCGGCATCAGCCAGGGCGCGTCCGTCGGCGTCGTGCTGGCCATCGCGTACGCGGGCGTCCACACGCTCACCGGATACGTCTGGTTCGGCTTCGCGGGCGCAGCGGTCGCCTCCGTCGCGGTGTACGCCATCGCCTCCAGCGGACGCGGCGGCGCCACCCCGGTCAAACTCGCCCTCGGCGGAGCCGCGATCAACGCGCTGCTGGTCTCCGTGACCATGGCCGTCCTGACCACGAAGGCCTCCGCCCTCGACGAGTTCCGCTTCTGGCAGGTCGGCTCCATCGCCGGCCGCGAGGCCGACGTCGCCCAGCAGATCTGGCCCTTCCTGCTCGCCGGAACGGTGCTCGTGCTCAGCGTCGCCCGCGGTCTGGACGCCCTGGCCCTCGGCGAGGACATGGCCAAGGGGCTCGGCCAGAAGGTCGCGACCGTACGGATCGTCGGCGGCGTCGGCGCCACCGTCCTCACCGGGATCGGGGTCGCCGCCGCCGGGCCGATCGCCTTCATCGGCCTGGCCGTCCCGCACATCGCCCGCGCGATCGTCGGCAGCGACCACCGCTGGGTGCTGCCGATGGCCGCCCTGATCGGACCCGTGATGCTGCTCGTCTCCGATGTGATCGGCCGGATCCTGTTCCCGCCGAGCGAGGTCCCCGCCGGGGTCATGACCGCCCTGATCGGCGTGCCGTTCCTGGTCACGCTCGTCCGCCGGAAGGCGGTGCCCGCGTGACCGCCCCCGTGGAGACCTCCCCCGCCGCCGTACGGCCCGCCGGGTACGCCCTCGTCCGCATCGGGTCCCGCGGACGGTTCCTGCTGCACCGCAGGGCCACCGTCGTCGCCGTCTCGCTCCTCGTCGTCCTCGCCGCCGTCTGCGTCGCCTACCTCTGCGTCGGCGAGAGCTTCGTCGCCCCCTCCGAGGTCGTGAACGTCGTCCTCGGCCGCCCCTCCCCCGACGAACTCGTCGTCGGCACGCTGCGGCTGCCCCGGATGACCGTCGGACTCCTCGTCGGACTCGCCTTCGGCATCGCCGGAGCGCTCATCCAGACCGTCGCCCGCAACCCGCTCGCCAGCCCCGACATCATCGGCATCAGCCAGGGCGCGGGCGCGCTCACCGTCGGCGCGATGACCTTCGGCATCACCTCGTACACCGTGCTGCCGTACCTCTCGGTGATCGGCGGGGTCGCCGCCGCCGCCCTCGTCTACGCCTTCGCCTGGCGCGGCGGACTGCACGCCACCCGCTTCGTCCTCATCGGCATCGGCTTCGCCATCGCCCTGCGCTCGGTGACCACGCTCTTCCTCACCAAGGGCGACTACCTCGTCGCCCAGCAGGCCCAGATCTGGATGACCGGCTCGCTCAACGGGCGCGGCTACCCCGAGGCCGCGCCCATCGGCTGGACGCTGCTCGTCCTGCTGCCCGCCGTCCTGTGGGCGGCGCGCGCCCAGCGCACCGTCTCCATGGACGACGACACGGCGACCGCGCTCGGCGTCCGGCTCGGCCGGGTACGGCTCGGGCTCGTCGCCCTCGGCGTCGTCCTGGCGTCCGTGGCCACCGGCACGGCCGGGCCCGTCGACTTCGTCGCCCTGCTGGCCCCGCAGATCGCCCGCCGCATGACCCGGACCGCGCAGATCCCGCTGTTCTGCTCGGCCCTCCTCGGCGCGGTGATCGTCGTCCTCGCGGACCTGCTGGCCCGCAAGCTGTTCTCCCCCACCGAACTGCCGGTGGGCGTCCTGACGGCGGCGGTCGGCGCCCCGTACCTGATCTGGCTGATCATCCGCGGTCACGGTGGCCGCAGGGGAGGCAAGGCATGACCACGACCGAGAAGACCGACGCCGTGACCAGCCGGCTGGGCGCGCGGGCGCTGACCCTCGCCTACGAGGACCGCACCGTCGTCCACGAACTCGACCTCACCGTCCCCGACGGCCGGGTCACCGTCATCGTCGGGCCGAACGCCTGCGGCAAGTCCACCACCCTGCGCGCCCTCGGCCGGCTCCTCAAGCCGCGCGGCGGCGCCGTCCTCCTCGACGGCACCGAACTCTCCAAGATCCCCACCCGGAAGATCGCCCAGTCCATCGGGCTGCTCCCGCAGACCCCGGTGGCTCCCGAGGCCATCACCGTCTCCGACCTCGTGGCGCGCGGCCGCCAGCCCCACCAGCACTGGTGGCAGCAGTGGTCCCAGGAGGACGAGCGGGCCGTGACCGAGGCCATGGAGCGCACCGACATCACCGCGCTCGGCTCCCGCTCCGTCGACGAGCTCTCCGGCGGGCAGCGCCAGCGCGTCTGGATCGCCATGGCCCTCGCCCAGGACACCGACCTGCTGCTCCTCGACGAGCCGACCACGTACCTCGACATCGCCCACCAGGTGGAGGTCCTCGACCTGGTCCGCCGGCTCGCCGCACCCGCCGCCGACGGCACCCGCGGCCGGACCGTCGTCACCGTCCTCCACGACCTCAACCAGGCCGCCCGCTACGCCGACCACCTGGTCGCCATGAAGTCCGGCCGCATCGTCGCCGAGGGCGCCCCCGGCGACATCGTCACCGCCGACCTGGTCCGCGAGGTCTTCGGCCTGGACGCGGTCATCGTCCCGGACCCGGTGACGGGCTCCCCGCTGGTCGTCCCGGGACCGCCCTGGCGGCCGTAGCCCTCGCCCGGGGCCGGGCGCCCCTAGGGCGTGTCCGGAAAGTCCCGCCTGCTCGGCGACGCCTGGCACGCACGCTCGCCGCGTTGTCGGGTCGCCCCGATACATCCAGTATCGGGGCGACCCTCCGCCTTGC
>NZ_JBVHKV010000038.1:0-26929 GCF_055559335.1 Streptomyces sp. NPDC024555 | reverse complement strand
CACCCTCTCGGGCTTTCCTCCGGGCGCTTCCCTTCGGTCTTGCGTTTCCGACTCTATCAGACTCTTTCGTGTCCGATTCCCGGTCGAAGCGGGTCCAGCTTTTGCCTTTCAGGAATTCGCTTTCGCGTTTTCCCTTTCGGCGTGTCCACTACGTTAGCGGATTTCCTCGGTTACTCATAATCGAGTCCCTGGGCTGTATTTCGGCACGCCAAAATACGCACCCGCTGAGGGTGAATCGTAGGTAGTGGTTGGCCGCCTCGGGGGCCCGGTGTGCGATCCGATGGACCGAACCAAGGACGTACCCGTGTCAAGCGACTCGGACTACTTTAGGGGTCCACCAAGAGAGAGTCAAGTCGCTTCGGCGGGCAGCCGGTCCGACGGCTCAGGCCGGGGTGGACGGCCTGGCGCGCGGGCTGAGCCGGTAGGCCGAGACGGTGGGATCGCCGGCCACGAAGAACCGGTGCTGCCAGTCATGGGCCTTGCTCACCCCCACGCGCGGGCCCACCCGGATGCGTGCGGCGGGGACGGGGTCCCCGTCGGTCAGTGTCACCTCGGGGCCGGCCAGGAGATCGGCCCCGAGGTGTTCCGAGGTGATGCCGAGCGCCCGGCAGAAGTTCCCCGGCCCCCGGGCGAGACGCGGGGCGTCGATCCCCGCGCCCCTGCGCTCGCGCGCCAGCTCCTCGCCCGTGACGATCCGGCCGGCCCGGACGAGGACGGCGGAGGCGATGCCGTCCACGCCGGTGACGACGTTGGCGCACCAGTGGAGGCCGTGGGAGCGGTAGACGTACAGGTGTCCGGCCGGGCCGAACATGACGGCGTTGCGGGACGTGCGGCCCCGGTAGGCGTGCGAGGCCGGGTCGGCCGCGCCCGAGTACGCCTCCGTCTCCGTGATCGCGATGCTCACCGTCCCCTCGGGGGTGGTGCAGGTGAGCACCGTGCCGAGGAGTTCGGGGGCGACCTCTTCGGCGGGGCGGGAGAGGAGATCGACGTTCATGCCGGTCGACGTTACCGGGAACCGGGTACGGTCCTCGCGCGTATGTAGGGGTCAGGACCTAGGAGGAGAAACATGGGCTTCAAGCGGCTGCTCGCGAGCATGGGTGCCGGCGGTGCCTCGGTGGAGACGGAGCTGACCGAGGTCAACGTCGTGCCCGGCGGGATCGTCCAGGGCGAGGTGCGGATCCAGGGCGGGTCCGTGGACCAGCAGATCGAGGGACTCTCGGTCGGGCTTCAGGCCCGCGTCGAGGTCGAGGGGCAGGACCAGGAGTACAAGCAGGACATCGAGTTCACGAAGCTCAGGCTGGGCGGCGCCTTCGAGGTGCGGGCCGGTGCGGTGCACGTGGTGCCGTTCGGGCTGGAGATCCCCTGGGAGACCCCGATCACGATGTTCGCCGGGCAGCATCTGCACGGCATGAACATCGGGGTCACCACGGAGCTGGAGATCGCGCGGGCGCTCGACTCGGGCGACCTCGACCCCATCAACGTGCACCCGCTCCCGGCCCAGCAGGCCATCCTGGACGCCTTCGGGCAGCTCGGTTTCCGCTTCCGCAGCGCCGACATGGAGCGCGGGCACATCCGCGGGACGCGGCAGCGGCTGCCCTTCTACCAGGAGATCGAGTTCCACCCGCCGTCGCAGTACCGCGGGCTGAACCAGGTCGAGCTGTCGTTCGTCGCGGACGACCGCGAGATGGACGTGATCCTGGAGATGGACAAGAAGCCGGGACTGTTCAGCGAGGGCAGCGACTCGTACCGCTCGTTCAAGGTCGGACTGCACGACTTCCAGGGGACCGACTGGGCGGCGTATCTGAACCAGTGGCTGGCGCAGGTCGGCGGGCAGCGCAACTGGTTCTAGGCTCGGGAGCCGGAGCAGAACCATCAGGAGAGGTGAGCTGACGTGACCGAGCCGAAGAGGGCCCCGCTTCCGCACGACTTCCATCCCGAGGTGCCCTCGTTCACCGTGGTGAGCGAGGATCTGGCCCCGGGCGGGGTGCTGGCGGACGCGCAGGTGTTCGCAGCGGGGAACACCTCGCCGCAGCTGCGGTGGGAGGGGTTCCCGGCGGAGACGAAGAGTTTCGCCGTGACGTGCTTCGACCCGGACGCCCCGACGGGCAGCGGTTTCTGGCACTGGGTGCTCTTCGACATCCCGGTGTCGGTCACGGAGCTGCCGGCCGGTGCGGGCAGCGGAGCGTTCGAGGGGCTTCCCGAGGGCGCCGTGCAGGCCCGTAACGACTACGGGTCGAAGGAGTTCGGGGGCGCCGCTCCGCCGGCCGGCGAGAACCACCGTTACGTGTTCACCGTGTACGCGGTGGACACCGAGAAGCTCGGCCCGGACAGTGACACGTCCCCGGCGGCGGTCGGCTTCAACCTGCGCTTCCACACGCTGGGCCGGGCCCAGTTGGTCGGGGAGTACGCGGAACCCGCCGCCGGAGCCTGAATCCAGACGTTCCCCCGCCGTTTGCCCTGCCCTGGTCCTGGAGAGATCAGGGCAGGGCACTTTTTATTGCGTTGTCCATCACGGCCTGCCCGGCCAGAGTTGATCCGGGCCTGCCAGGGGGCGGGCGGCACACGGGAGGTGGGCGAGATGCGGGACACGCTGGTACTGAACGCGAGCTTCGAGCCGCTGTCGACGGTGACGCTGAACCGTGCGGTGGTGCTGATTCTGCAGGACAAGGCCGTCGTCGAGCAGTCCCACCCCGAGCTGCGCATGCGTGGTGCCGCCGTGGACATCCCGGTGCCGCGGGTGATCAGGCTCTGCCGGTACGTACGGGTGCCGTTCCGAAGACAGGCTCCGTGGTCCAGGAGGGGGGTGCTGATCCGGGACCAGCACCGGTGCGCGTACTGCGGGCGGCGGGCGAGCACCGTCGACCACGTGCTGCCGCGCGCCCAGGGGGGCCAGGACACCTGGCTGAACACGGTGGCGTCCTGTGCCGAGGACAATCACCGCAAGGCCGCGCGTACGCCGGAGGAGGCGGGGATGCCGCTGCTGCGGCAGCCCTTCGTGCCCTCGCCCGCGGACGCGATGCTGCTGGCGCTGGCGGCCGGGGACCGGTCGGAGCTGCCGGAGTGGCTGTCGCGGTCCGCGGCGTAGCCGCCGTACGTCCGCTGCTGTGGAGGAGGCCCGTCCCGTGAGGGGGCGGGCCTCGTCGTGTCAGCGCAGGACGAGCTGGACGATGGCGACCGTTCCGACCGTGACGATGAGGCCGCGCAGCAGGGCGGGGCTGAGCCGGCGGCCGATCGTGGCGCCTATCTGGCCGCCGAGTGCGGAGCCGACGGCGATGAGGACGACGGCGGTCCAGTCGAAGTCGGCGACGAAGAGGAAGAAGAGTGCGGCGATGCTGTTGACGACGGCCGCCAGGACGTTCTTCACGGCGTTGAGGCGCTGCATGGTGTCGTCCAGCAGCATGCCCATGAGGGAGAGGTAGATGATCCCCTGGGCGGCGGTGAAGTAGCCGCCGTAGACGCTGGCGAGCATCAGGCCGGTGAAGAGCAGCGGGCCGCCGTCGGGGCGGGCCTCGCCGCCGGTCCGGGCGCGGCGGCGCTGGACGGCTTTGCTGATGCGCGGTTGCAGGATGACGAGGACGAGGGCCAGGGCGACCAGGACCGGGACGATCGTCTCGAAGGCGGTGGAGGGCAGCGCGAGGAGCAGGGTGGCCCCGGTGAGGCCGCCGATGAGGGCTCCGGCGCTGAGTTTGAGGACGCGGCGGCGCTGGCCCTCCAGTTCCTTGCGGTAGCCGATGGCGCCGCTGATGGAGCCGGGGATGAGGCCGAGGGCGTTGGAGACGGTGGCGGTGACCGGCGGCAGGCCGACGGCCAGGAGCACCGGGAAGGTGATCAGCGTGCCGGATCCGACGATCGTGTTGATCGTGCCCGCGCTGATCCCCGCCGCGAATACGGCGAGCATCTCCCAGATGGTCATGGCTCATCCCCCGTGCCTGATCGGTGCTTGGTGCACCGATCATGCACGAGGGCGGCGGGCGTCAGTCGACGGGGGGTTCCTCGCGGCGCTCGGAGCCGGTGTTGAAGCCGGGGACCCCGCCGCCGATGTTGCCGAAGGCGCCGCTGAGGCCCTTGAGGGCGTCGCCGATCTCGCTCGGGACGATCCAGAGCTTGTTGGCGTCGCCCTCGGCGATCTTCGGGAGCATCTGGAGGTACTGGTACGAGAGGAGCTTCTGGTCCGGGTCGCCGGCGTGGATCGACTCGAAGACGGTGCGGATGGCCTGGGCCTCGCCCTCCGCGCGCAGGGCGGCGGCCTTGGCCTCGCCCTCGGCCCGCAGGATCGCGGACTGCTTCTCGCCCTCCGCGGTGAGGATCGCGGACTGCCGGGTTCCTTCGGCCTGGAGGATGGCGGCGCGCTTGTCACGGTCGGCGCGCATCTGCTTCTCCATCGAGTCCTGGATGGAGGTGGGCGGTTCGATCGCCTTGAGCTCGACGCGGTTGACGCGGATGCCCCATTTGCCGGTCGCCTCGTCGAGGACGCCGCGCAGGGCGGCGTTGATCTCCTCGCGGGAGGTCAGGGTCCGTTCCAGGTCCATGCCGCCGATGATGTTGCGGAGCGTGGTGACGGTGAGCTGCTCGATGGCCTGGATGTAGCTGGCGACCTCGTACGTCGCGGCCCTGGCGTCGGTCACCTGGTAGTAGATGACGGTGTCGATGTTGACGACCAGGTTGTCCTGGGTGATGACGGGCTGCGGCGGGAAGGGCACGACCTGCTCGCGCAGGTCGATCCGGTTGCGGATCGAGTCGATGAACGGGACGACGATGTTCAGGCCCGCGTTGAGCGTGCGGGTGTACCGGCCGAAACGTTCGACGATGGCGGCGCTGGCCTGGGGAATGACCTGGATCGTCTTGATCAGAGCGATGAAGACGAGCACCACCAGAATGATCAGGACGATGATGATCGGTTGCATCGTTTCCTCGTGCCCTTCGGTTGATGATCGTCACCGAGTCTGACAGAACGCGCCTTGGCGTGGGGGCAGTTCGGTCACATGACGACGGCCGTCGCCCCGTCGATGTCGACGACGTCGACCTGCTGGCCGGGCTCGAAGCTGAGTCCGGCGTCGAGTGAGCGGGCCGACCAGATCTCGCCGGCCAGCTTGATGCGGCCGCCCGCGCCGTCCACCCGTTCCAGGACGACGGCCTGACGGCCCTTCAGGGCATCGATGCCGGTGGCGTGCTGGGGCGCGCGGTCCCCGCGCTGCCGGCCGGCGATCACCCGCACCACGGCCGTCAGCGCCACCGAGACGATGACGAAGACCAGGACCTGGGCGACGATCCCGCCGCCGAGGGCCGCGACGACCGCGGCGGCGACCGCCCCCACGGCGAACATACCGAATTCGGGCATCGCGGTGAGGACGAGCGGAATGCCCAGTCCCACCGCACCGATCAGCCACCACACCCACGCGTCGATGTCCACGGGGTCATGGTAGGACCGCAGGCGCCCTCACGGACAGGGCACAACCGGGCAGGACCGGCGACAGAACCGGCAACAGGCCTCAGCCGAGCGGGAGTCCGCGTGCCGTGTAGCGGTCGCCCTGGTGCTCGACGACGAGGGGCAGGCCGAAGCAGAGGGAGAGGTTGCGGGAGGTGAGCTCGGTCTCCATGGGGCCGGCGGCGAGCACCTTGCCCTGACGGATCATCAGGACGTGGGTGAAGCCGGGGGCGATCTCCTCGACGTGGTGGGTCACCATGATCATGGAGGGGGCGTACGGGTCGCGGGCCAGCCGGCCGAGGCGGCGCACCAGGTCCTCGCGGCCGCCGAGGTCGAGGCCCGCGGCCGGTTCGTCGAGGAGGAGCAGCTCGGGGTCGGTCATCATGGCGCGGGCGATCAGGGTGCGCTTGCGCTCGCCCTCGGAGAGGGTGCCGAACTTCCGGTCGAGGTACTCGGTCATGCCGAGGCGGTCGAGGAAAGCGCGGGCGCGGTCCTCGTCGACCTGGTCGTAGTCCTCGTTCCAGGTGGCGGTCATGCCGTACGCGGCGGTGAGAACCGTCTGCAGGACGGTCTGGCGGCGGGGCAGCTTCTCGGCCATGGCGACGCCCGCGATGCCGATGCGGGGGCGGAGGTCGAAGACGTCGGTGCCGACGCCGCCGAGGCGCTCGCCGAGGACCGAGACCGTCCCCCTGGTCGGGAAGAGGTAGCTGGACGCGATGTTGAGGAGGGTGGTCTTGCCGGCGCCGTTCGGGCCGAGGATGACCCAGCGCTCCCCCTCCTTGACCGACCAGGAGACGTCGTCCACCAGAGCGCGTCCGTCGCGGACCACGGATACGTCCACCAGCTCCAGTACATCGCTCATGAGCGCGTTGTCTCCCCATGCAGTGTCGAGATCGTCGCGTGCCTGTGGGCACAGCTCCCAGGGAAAACCTACGCCACCGCGCGAGTGCGGGGGTCCCAGGGGGCTGCCGAGGGGCCCGTCCCGCGGATCGGCGGTGACCGGCGGGGCGGCCCGAGGGGTGTCGTCGGACGCCCACCGGGGACGGCGGGGCAGCCCTTAGGCTGTGCCCATGCTTTCGGAACCACGTTCAGGGCTGCTGGCCGCTTGGGGCAACGCGCTGCTGGCCGGGCTCGTGTCGCCCGACGACGCGGCGGCGGCCATCGTCGGGGAGGACGCGGTGCACCGCGTCGAGGGGCTGCCGGGCGAGGCCGGGCCGGTCGGGCTGACCCTCGCGCTGGGGCGGCTGCGGCGGCTGGGGGCGACGGGTTTCCGGGTGGCGCTGCCGGTTCCCGGGCATCCGCTGGGGCTGAGCGGCCCGGCGGAGTTCAACGCCCGTGCGCTGGAGGCCGAGGAGGCGGTCGTCACCTTCGGTGCGCCGTACGGGCTGGTGCCCGAGGTGCGGGCGGCGGGGCACACCGGGGACCAGCACGTCGAGTGCGTCTGGCACTGTCTGACGGTGCGCGAGGCGCCCCCGGCGGACGTGCCGTCGCTGGGCGAGGCGGAGCGGGAGCTGGCCGAGGCGATGCGGGAGGCGACGGCGGTGCTGTCGCGGCTCGACGTGGCGGCCTCCGGGCCGGTGGCGGAGGCGGCGCTGGACGCGTACCGCGCGCGGGCCGAGGGTGGCGAGGTGCTGGCGCCCGGGTATCCGCCGCGTGCGGCACGGGTGCTCGCGCTCGCGCAGCGGATCGGGCTGCTGGTGTCGCTGGCGTACGACGGGCACGGCGGTGCGGTGAGCTCCTCCGAGATGGCCGCGCGGGGCGAGGCGCTGCGGCCGGTGGAACGGGTGGCCCGGCGGGCGCAGGTCGCCGCGTACAACGCGTACGTGGAGGAGCGGGCGCGGTAGCGGGTCCGGCCCCTGCGCGCCCGGGACGCCCGGAGCGCGGGCCGCGGATGCTTCTCCCCCTCCCGGGGCCGGGGCGGGGGGGGCGGCCCCCGGTATCCGCTTCGCCGGATGGGCGGCGAGCGCGCGGCGCCCTGTGGGTTCCCTCCCGACGCACGATGCCGCCGGTCCGTCCTCGGAGGACGGGCCGGCGGCATCGCCGTACGGGGAGTGGCGCGGGTCAGCCGTTCAGGCCGAGGTTGCCGAAGGCCGGGTTCAGGAGGCCGATGACGTTGACCGTGTTGCCCACCACGTTCACCGGGACGTGGACCGGGACCTGGACGAGGTTGCCGCTGATCACACCCGGGGAGTGGGCCGCGACGCCGTGCGCGCCGGAGCCGCTGTGGCCGGTGGCGGACGCCGCGCCGGCTCCGGCGGCGATGAGCCCGCCGGCGATCATGGTGACGGCGGCAGCCTTCTTCAGGTTCTTCACTTCAGGTTCCTCCTCGCGTCGCCGCGGCGGTCCGCCGCGGCACGTCCTGAAGAACGCCCGCGGCCGGAAGAGGATGCGCCGTTCGGGTGACGTATACCCGTGAGGGTGAATTCCCGGATCGCGGCTGACGCCGGGGCGGAGGGCCTGTTCAGCCCGCGGCCCCGTGCCGCACGGCCCACAGGGCGGCCTGGGTGCGGTCCGCCAGGTCGAGCTTCATCAGGATGTTCGAGACGTGTGTCTTGACGGTCTTCTCGGACAGGACGAGGGCCCGCGCGATCTCCCGGTTGGACCGGCCGTCGGCGATCAGGCCGAGGACCTCGCGCTCCCGTTCGGTCAGGGTGCTCCCCCGGCCCGTCCCCGCGCCGGGCTCGTCCTGGGCGAGCAGCGCCCCGGCCACCTCGGGCTGGAGGAGGACGTGGCCCGCGTGGACCGAGCGGATGGCACCGGCCAGCGCGTCGGGGTCGACGTCCTTGTACACGTAACCGGAGGCTCCGGCGCGCAGGGCGGGAACCACCGTGCGCTGTTCGGTGAAGCTGGTGACGATGAGGACCTTCGCGGGGTTCTCCAGCTCGCGCAGGCGGCGCAGGGCCTCTATGCCGTCGGTGCCGGGCATCTTGATGTCCATCAGCACCACGTCGGGCCGCAGCTCCTCGGCCCTGGCCACGCCCTCGGCGCCGTCCGACGCCTCGCCGACGACCTCTATGTCGTCCTGGATCTCCAGGAAGGTGCGCAGGCCCCTGCGGACCACCTGGTGGTCGTCGACCAGCAGCACCTTGATGGTCCCGTCAGCCACAGGGCACCTCCATCTCGATCGTGGTGCCCTTGCCGGGCGCCGATTCAACGCTGAGTGTGCCGCCGACCCCGGCGGCGCGGTCCCGCATGGAGACCAGGCCCAGATGGCGTCCGGCCCGCCGGGTGGCCGCCGGTTCGAAGCCGCGGCCGTCGTCGGTGACGCGGAGCACGGTGCCGCCGTCGCGGCGGGCGAGGGTGACGTCGACGTGGTCCGCGCCCGAGTGGCGCAGGGCGTTGTGCAGGGCCTCCTGGGAGACACGCAGCAGGGCCTCCTCCTGGGAGGCCGGCAGCGCCCGGACCCCGGCGCTGGTGAAGGTGACCCGGGCCGTGTGGGCCCGGTCCATGACCTGGATCTGGGTGCGGAGGGTGGCGACGAGGCCGTCCTCGTCCAGCGCGGCGGGGCGCAGTTCGACGACGGCGGCGCGCAGTTCGTCGGCGGCCTCGGCCGCCAGGGCGGCGACCTGGTGCAGCTCGCCCTTGGCGCGGGCGGGGTCGCGGTCGACGAGGGCGGCGGCGGCCTGGGCGGTGAGGCGGAGCGAGAAGAGCTTCTGGCTGACCGCGTCGTGCAGTTCGTGGGCGAGCCGGGAGCGCTCCTCGGCGATCGTCAGCTCGCGGCTGCGTTCGTAGAGCCGGGCGTTGGTGAGGGCGATCGCCGCGTGCTGGGCGAGGATCGACAGCAGTTCCTCGTCCTCGGCGGTGAATCCGCAGCTGCCCTCGGGCTTCGGGCAGAGCTTGTTGGCGAGGAAGAGGGCGCCGATGACGTCGTCGCCGTCCCGGATCGGCAGTCCGAGGAAGTCGGACATGTCGGGGTGGGCGGCCGGCCAGCCCTCGAAGCGGGGGTCCTTGCGGACGTCGGCCAGGCGCTCGGGCTTCGCCTCGTGGAGCATCGCGGCGAGGATGCCGTGCTGGCGCGGGAGCGGGCCGATGGCCTTCCACTGCTCGTCGCTCACGCCGTCGACGACGAACTGGGCGAAGCCGCCGTGGTCGTCCGGGACGCCGAGCGCCGCGTACTGCGCGTTCAGCAGTTCGCGGGCCGAGGCGACGATCGTCTTGAGGACGTCGCGCATTTCGAGGTGCCTGCTCATGGCGAGCAGGGCGGCGCTCACGGCGGCGAGGCCCGAGGCGGGGCGGTGGCTCATGGGGCTCACGGTACCGGCGGCCGGACGGTCCCGTATCGGCCTGTGGACGGCCGCGGATTAGGCCGTGGGAACTAGGTCGAAGTGCCCTGCGGGCCCGCCCCCGGGCCGAGGCGTGGGCCGGGGGCCCGTTCCTACGGTGGAGGCGTCCGGACCGGTCTCCTGCCGGTCCGGGACCGACTGCCGAGGGGACGTCTGTCATGTCTGTCGCACTGATCACGGGCGGGTCGAAGGGGCTGGGCCGGGCGCTGGCCGCCGGGCTCGCGGAGCGGGGCTGGGACCTGGTGCTGGACGCAAGGTCGGAGGGTCCGCTGCGGGAGGCCGCCGGGGAACTGCGGAGCCGGTTCAGGGTCCGGGTGACCGCCGTCGCAGGTGATGTGGCCGAGGCCGGGCACCGGGCGGAGCTGGCCGCCGCCGCACGGGAGCTCGGCGGGCTCGATCTGCTGGTGAGCAATGCCAGCGCGCTGGGCGCCGAGCCGCTCGTACGGCTGGAGGAGCTGCCCGAGGAGGGGCTGCGGCGGGCGCTGGAGACGAATGTGGTGGCGGCGCTGGGGCTGGTGCGGGAGACCCTGCCGTCGCTGCGGGCCTCGGCGGCGGGCGCGGTCGTGGTGGTGAGTTCCGACGCCGCGGTGGAGCCGTACGCGACCTGGGGCGGTTACGGGGCGTCGAAGGCGGCGCTCGACCAGCTGGCGGCGGTGCTGGGGGTGGAGGAGCCGGGGCTGCGGGTGTGGTCGGTGGATCCGGGCGACCTGGGGACGGAGCTGTACGCGGCGGCGGTGCCGGAGGATCCCGCCCCGCGGCCGCGTCCGGAGAGCGTGGTGCCCGCGTTCCTGGAGCTGCTGGACCGGCGTCCGGCGAGCGGGCGCTGGACGGCCGGGGCCCTGCTGTCCGGGGCGGGTGAGCGGTGATGACGGCGCTGGACGCGCTGCGGGTGCCCGACGAGCTGCTGGCGCGGGTGCCCGCCGAGCAGCGGGGTGCGGGGCGGGACGACGTACGGCTGCTGGTCTCGCGGGGGACGGCGGTGTCGCACCACGTGTTCCGGGAGCTGCCGGAGCAGCTGCGGGCCGGTGACGTGCTGGTGGTGAACACCTCCCCGACGCTGGCCGCCGCGGTGAACGGGCGGGTCGGCGGGGAGCGGGTGGTGGTGCACTTCTCGACCCGGGGCGAGGACGGCCGCTGGGCGGTGGAGCTGCGGCGGCCGGACGGGGCGGGTACGACCGTGCCGCGTCCCGGCGGCCCGGCGGGCGCGGTGGTGCGGCTGCCGGGCGGTGCGGAGCTGGTCCTGGCGGAGCCGGTGGCCGGCGGGGGCCCGGGGGCGCGGCTGTGGTGGGCGCGGGTGCCGGAGGGGGTGCCGGAGCTGCTGCGGAGGTACGGGCGGCCGATCCGCTACGGGTACACGGAGCGGGACCAGCCGTTGTCCGCTTACCAGACGGTGTTCGCGCTGCCGTCGGCCGACGGGAGCGGGTCGGCGGAGATGCCGAGCGCGGCCCGGCCGTTCACGGCGGGGCTGGTGGCGGCGCTGGTGAGCCGGGGCGTGCAGTTCGCGCCGCTGACGCTGCACACGGGGGTGGCCTCGGCGGAGGTGCACGAGCCGCCGTACCCGGAGCGGTTCGTGGTGCCCGCGTCGACGGCGTGGCTGGTGAACGCCGCGCGGGCGGGCGGCGGGCGGGTGATCGCGGTGGGGACGACGGCGGTGCGCGCGCTGGAGTCGTCGGCGGGGCCGGACGGGGTGGTGCGGGCCGCGTCCGGGTGGACGGATCTGGTGGTGACGCCGCGGCGCGGGGTGCGGGCGGTGGACGGGCTGCTGACCGGGCTGCACGAGCCGCGCGCCTCCCATCTGCTGATGCTGGAGGCGGTCGCGGGCGGTGCGGCGCTGGGCCGGGGGTACGCGCAGGCGCTGGAGCACCGGTATCTGTGGCACGAGTTCGGGGACGTGCACCTGCTGCTGCCCGGGGAGCGGGGGTCCGGGTGCGGTCCGGTGCCCCGGGAGGGGCTCCAGAGCCTCACGCTATGAGTTGCAGGAGCAACGGATGGTGAGGCGGGGCGGGGTTCGGTGTGAGGCCGGGCATAGGGCCCAGGTCACTTACGAAGTCCCCTAGTGGGTGGAAAAGGGCGATTTGCTCGGCGTCACGCGTGGGTCATAACGGACAAACGACCCCGTGTTCCACTATCCGGCTTCGTACGTCACACCTTTGCCAGGCCATTTTGCCACCGCTAAGAATTGCTGTTGTCCCCGACGGAGATGCGCAGTCGCTCCCGTCTTCGTCCTCCGTGAGGACTCCCGCGATTCGAAGAGGTAATGCCTGTATGTCCGCGTCCCGCATTCCCGCCCGTCTCCGTAACCTGAACAAGACCCAGAAGCTCTCCGCCGCCGGCGTCTCCGCCGTCGCCGCCGCTGCACTCTCCTTGTCCCTGGTGCCCGGTAACGCCGCGGCCGAGACCGAGCCGCAGGCCCTCTCCGCGTCGCCCGTCGTCTTCGACTCGAACGCCCCGCAGGCCAGGACCATCCAGAACAGCCTGCTGGAGCAGCACGCCTCCGCCGAGCAGCTGGTCAAGGCCGTCGACGCCGCCAAGGCCGAGAAGGCCGCCGCCGCGAAGGCCGAGAAGTCGAAGATCGAGGCCGTCGCGAAGGCCGAGAAGGTCAAGAGCGAGGCGCAGACCAAGGCCAAGGTCAAGAAGGCCAAGGTCAAGAAGGCCGTCTCCGAGCGCGGCGGACACCACAAGTCCAGCCGCTCCGAGTCCCGCACCCCCGTCTACGCGAACAACCTGGACGGCTGGATCAAGGAGTCGCTCGCCATCATGAAGGAGAAGGGCATCCCCGGTACGTACGAGGGGCTGCACCGCAACATCATCCGCGAGTCCAGCGGCAACCCGAACGCCATCAACGACTGGGACATCAACGCCCAGAACGGTGTGCCCTCGATCGGTCTGCTCCAGATCATCAAGCCGACCTTCGACTACTACCACGTGTCCGGCACCCCGCACACGCAGTACGACCCGGTCGCCAACATCACCGCGTCGGCCAACTACGCCGCCGACAAGTACGGCTCGATCGACAACGTCAACAGCGCGTACTGACGGCTGTGAACACGCCGGAGGGCGGCACCCCGCGGGGTGCCGCCCTCCGGCGTCGTACGGTGGCGCGCTCCGGCGCTACTTGCGCATGACCTCGGGCTCGTGGCGGCGCAGCAGCCGGGCGACGGCCACTCCGCAGATGATCCCGAGGACCAGCAGCACGGTGATGTTGACGCCCCACTGGCCGGCCGAGTGCTCCCACAGCGGGTCCAGGTCCGTGGGGTTCTTGGCGTCCCACGGCGGCATCAGGTGGGCCAGGTCGAGCGTGGAACCGGCGCCGGCGATGGCCCAGCGCGAGGGCATCAGCCAGGCGAACTGCTCCAGGCCGGGCGAACCGTAGACCTGGAAGAGGATGCCGGTGAAGACGACCTGGACGATGGCGAACATGACCAGCAGCGGCATGGTCTTCTCGGCGGTCTTCACCAGCGAGGAGATCACCAGGCCGAACATCATCGAGGTGAAGCCGAGCGCGATGATCGTGACGCACAACTCCACGGCCGGCGGCATGATCAGCCCCTCCTCGGGCAGATCACGGGTCGCGAAGCCGATACCGCAGATGATGACGCCCTGGATGGCCGTGATCACGCCGAGCACGATGACCTTGGACATCAGATAGGCCGAGCGGGAGAGGCCGGTGGCCCGTTCCCGTTCGTAGATGACCCGTTCCTTGATCAGTTCTCGTACGGAGTTGGCGGCGGCCGAGAAGGTCATGCCGATCACCAGGATCAGCATGATCGTTCCGGCGTCCCCGTTGAACCGCGACGGCGGCTTGGGCGGTGCCAGTCCGAAGTCGGCGGGGATGACCACGCTGACCACGCCCAGCACCGCGGGCAGGATCACCATCAGCCCCATGAAGCCCTTGTCGGACGCGATCACCGACACATAGCGGCGCATCAGCGTCCACAGCTGCGCCGACCAGCCCTGCGGCTTCGGCGGGCGCATCTGCTGCGGGGGCGGCATGTGGACGGACTGCGCGGCGACGGCGTCGATGTCGGCCGCGTACAGCTGGTAGTGCTGCGAACCGCGCCAGCGGCCCGACCAGTCGTAGTCGCGGTAGTTCTCGAACGCCGAGAAGACATCGGCCCAGGTGCTGTAGCCGAAGAAGTTCAGCGCCTCGTCCGGCGGGCCGAAGTAGGCCACCGCGCCGCCCGGCGCCATCACCAGGAGCTTGTCGCAGATGGCCAGCTCGGCGACGGAGTGGGTGACGACCAGGACGGTGCGCCCGTCGTCGGCCAGTCCGCGCAGCAGCTGCATCACATCGCGGTCCATGCCCGGGTCGAGGCCGGAGGTCGGCTCGTCCAGGAAGATCAGCGACGGCTTGGTCAGCAGCTCCAGGGCGACCGAGACGCGCTTGCGCTGGCCGCCGGAGAGCGAGGTGACCTTCTTGTCCTTGTGGATGTCGAGCTTCAGCTCGGCGAGGACCTCGTGTATCCGCGCCTGGCGCTCGTGCTCCGTGGTGTCCGCGGGGAAGCGGAGCTTGGCCGCGTACTTGAGGGCGCGGGCGACGGTGAGTTCCTTGTGCAGGATGTCGTCCTGCGGGACCAGACCGATGCGCTGCCGCAGCTCGGCGAACTGCTTGTACAGGTTCCGGTTGTCGTAGAGGACGTCGCCCTGGTCGGCGGGCCGGTAGCCGGTGAGCGCCTTGAGCAGGGTGGACTTGCCGGAGCCGGACGGGCCGATGACGCCGATGAGCGACTTCTCCGGGACGCCGAAGGAGACGTCCTTGAGGATCTGCTTCCCGCCGTCCACGGTCACCGTGAGGTGGCGGGCGGCGAAGGAGACCTCACCGGTGTCGACGAACTCCTCGAGCCGGTCGCCGACCAGCCGGAAGGTCGAGTGGCCGACGCCGACGATGTCGTTCGGGCCGATCAGCGCCGAGCCGGACTTGGAGAGCGGCTGGCCGTTGACGTACGTGCCGTTGTGGGAGCCCAGGTCGCGGATCGAGAAGCGGCCGTCGGGCGTCGCGTGGAACTCGGCGTGGTGGCGCGAGACCTGGAGGTCGGAGACGACCAGCTCGTTCTCCAGCGCACGGCCGATCCGCATCACGCGGTCGAGGGCCAGCTGGTGGAACGTGGTCGGGCTCCGGTCGCCGTAGACGGGCGGGCCGCCCGCCGGACCGCCCGCGCCCATGCCCTGCTGCGGCACCCGGGGCTGCTGCTGCGGGGCCTGTTGCGGCGGGGCCTGCTGCTGCCAGCCCTGCTGGGGGGCGTGCTGCTGCGGGGCCTGCTGGTGCGGCATGCCGGGTCCCGGCTGCTGCGGCGCCGGGGCGTGCTGCTGCGGGGCGGGGGCCTGCGCCCCCGCGGCGGCCCGGCCGCTGTACACCCCGGCGGCGCTGAGGCTGAGCCGGGGACCGTCGGTGGCGTTGCCCAGGTTCACCGTGGATCCGGGGCCGATCTCCATCTGCTGGATCCGCTGCCCCTGCACGTACGTGCCGTTGGTGCTGCCGTGGTCCTCGATGGACCAGCCCCGGCCGTTCCAGCTGATCGTGGCGTGCCGCCACGACACCCTGGCGTCGTCGATCGTCATGTCGCCCTGCGGATCACGTCCGAGGGTGTACGACCTGGACGGATCGAGCGTCCAGGTCCTGCCATTCAATTCCAGTACGAGTTCCGGCACTCCGCGCCCCACTAGTTGTCCCCCGAGTTACCCCCGTTGCAGGGAGTCTAGGGATGCTGAACATCGTGGGGAACTATTCCAGGAGCAGTCCCGGATACGAAAGCCGGGCGGAAGGCGATGCCAAAGCCGGGCGGGACGGTGACCGAACCGAGACCGCGCTGTTGCGACCGCTCCGGGGCAAACCTCACGCTTCCCGGCAGCCCCCCGCACACCGGGGCGGAACGCTTCCAAGAGCATGATCACGGACATCGGACGCACTGTCCGGTCCTCGGGACGGGCCGCCGGGCGCACGGCCGGGACCGATACGGTGGGAGCACCATGAGCGCACCTCAGCCCCCGCAGCCCGCCCTGTCTCCCGAGTCCCCCGCGTCACCGGGCTCCGCCACCCCGACGCTTCTCGTGAAGATCTTCGGGAAGGACCGGCCCGGCATCACGGCCGGGCTCTTCGACACCCTCGCCGCCTACTCCGTGGACGTCGTCGACATCGAGCAGGTCGTCACGCGGGGCCGGATCGTCCTGTGCGCCCTGGTCACCGCGCCGACCGCGGGCGGGACCACGGAGGGCGATCTGCGCGCCACCGTGCACAGCTGGGCCGAGTCGCTGAAACTCCAGGCCGAGATCATCTCCGGCACGGGCGACAACCGCCCGCGCGGCGACGGCCGTTCCCATGTGACGGTGCTGGGGCACCCGCTGACCGCGGAGTCGACCGCCGCCATAGCGGCCAGCATCACGTCGACCGGCGGGAACATCGACCGTATCTTCCGGCTGGCGAAGTATCCGGTGACGGCCGTGGAGTTCGCGGTGTCCGGTACGGGGACGGAGGCGCTGCGCACCGCGCTGGCCACCCAGTCCACCAAGATCGGGGTGGACGTGGCCGTGGTCTCGGCCGGGCTGAGCCGCCGGGCGCAGCGGCTGGTGGTGATGGACGTCGACTCGACGCTCATCCAGGACGAGGTGATCGAGCTCTTCGCGGCCCACGCCGGCTGCGAGGCCCAGGTCGCGGAGGTGACCGAGCGGGCGATGCGCGGCGAGCTCGACTTCGAGCAGTCGCTGCACGCCCGGGTGGCGCTGCTGGCCGGGCTGGACGCCTCGGTGGTGGAGAAGGTCCGCGCCGATGTGCGGCTGACGCCGGGGGCCCGCACCCTGATCCGTACGCTCAAGCGGCTCGGCTACCAAGTGGGCGTCGTCTCCGGGGGGTTCACCCAGGTGACGGACGATCTCAAGGAGCGGCTGGGGCTCGACTTCGCCTCCGCCAACACGCTGGAGATCGTCGACGGGAAGCTCACCGGCCGGGTGACCGGGGAGATCGTGGACCGGGCGGGCAAGGCCCGGCTGCTGCGCCGGTTCGCCGAGGAGGCCGGGGTGCCGCTGGCGCAGACGGTGGCGATCGGCGACGGGGCGAATGATCTGGACATGCTGAACACGGCGGGGCTCGGGGTCGCCTTCAACGCCAAGCCGGTGGTGCGCGAGGCCGCGCACACGGCGGTGAACGTGCCGTTCCTGGACACCGTGCTCTATCTGCTGGGCATCACGCGCGAGGAGGTCGAGGCCGCCGACGGCCTCGTCGAGTAGTCGCGCGTACGTGCAGGGGCCCCGGTGCGCGGTGTGCGTACCGGGGCCCCTGCGTGGGCCGGGCGGGGGTCAGTCGTTCGGGGTCCAGTACTCGACGAGCGTGCCGACGCCGTGTTCCACGGACTTCCAGCCGCCGGTGAACGCGACCACGGCGAAGGCGGCGGTCGGGAAGCCGCCGCGGCTCATCCGGGCCAGGGCGTCGCCCTCGGCCGCGCCGGAGAGGGCGTCGGCGACGGCGTGCATCCCGGGATTGTGGCCGATCACGAGCAGATCGCGGACCTCGTCGGGGGTCTCGTCGAGCAGGGCGATCAGCTCGCCGGTCGAGGCCTCGTAGATCCGCTCCTCGTACACGGTCCTGGGCCGCTCCGGCATCTCGTGCACGGCGAGCTTCCAGGTCTCCCGCGTCCGGGCGGCGGTGGAGCAGAGGGCCAGGTCGAAGGCGATGCCGGTGTCGGCGAGCTTGCGGCCGGCCACCCGGGCCTCGTTGTTGCCCCGTTCCGCGAGCGGCCGCTCGTGGTCGGAGTCGTTCGACCATTCCGCCTTGGCATGCCTGAGAAGGACGATCCTGCGAGGTGTATCGACGCTCATACACCTCAGCTTCGCATGAAACGCGCGGCCCGGCGCAGGGTGTTGACGGGCTCCCGCGCCCCGGTCACCGGACGTCAGCGGCCCAGGAGCGCGACGAGGTGCCCCAGCAGCCGACCGGTCGCCGGGTCGCCGGAGGCGGCGTGCGCCTCGCCGGGTCCGACGATGAGCAGCAGGAGCGCGGCGAAGGCGAGGGAGGGCAGCACGACGGCCCACCAGGGCAGCCGGACCTCGACTCCGGCCGTGTCCGGGCGGGTGGAGCGGATGTCCGTACGGGCCTGCATGACCGCCTCCGTGGGTGCTGGTTCTCGACACCCACGAACCTACGGATCCGGCGGCGCCGGTCCCATCCGGTGACCCACCCACTTCACCCTGACCCTGGCCCCCTAGGGGATGGTGGGGCCAGCCCCACCATCGGCGGACCTCAGGGCGAGAAGACCGAGGCGACCACGCCGATGACGACCGTGATCAGCAGCATGGCCCCGAAGACGAGGAGCAGCTTCTTCTGACCGTTCTGGGGATTGGGGTCGAGCACAGGAGACATGGCCCCAGTCTCGCATCTCAGCATTCGTCCTCGATCGTCCGGTCCCGGCCTGCGAGGAAGCCCGCCGCCATCTGGGGCACCATCAGGGCCGCCATCAGCGCGATCGGCACACCCCAGCCGCCGCTGTGCTGGTAGAGGACGCCGACCAGGAGCGGGCCGGGGATGGAGATGAGGTAGCCGGTGGACTGGGCGAAGGCGGAGAGCCGGACGACGCCGGCGCCGCTGCGGGCGCGCATGCCGATCATGGTGAGGGCGAGCGGGAAGGAGCAGTTCGAGATGCCCAGGAGCACCGCCCAGGCCCAGGCCCCGCCGGCCGGCGCGAGGAAGAGCCCCGCGTAGCCGATGAGGCCGCAGGCGCCGAGGAAGAGGACGATCGGGCCCTGGTTCCGCATCCGGCCGGCGACCCGGGGGATGACGAAGGCGAGCGGGACGCCCATGGCCATGGTGACGGCGAGCAGCACGCCCGCGGTGCCGGCCGAGACCCCGGCGTCGCGGAAGATCTGCGGCATCCAGCCCATGGTGATGTAGGCGGCGGTGGCCTGGAGGCCGAAGAAGCAGGCGAGGCCCCAGGCGGTGCGGCTGCGGGTGATCCGCATCTCGGGGGCGGAGGTCTGGGCGGAGGCGGGCTGTCCGGCGGTGGCGCCGCCCCGCACCAGCGGGAGCCAGGGCAGGATCGCGGCGGCGGCGAGGACCGCCCAGATGCCGAGGCCGGCCCGCCAGCCGCCGCCGAGCGCGTCGGTCAGCGGCACGGTGACGGCGGCGGCCAGCGAGGTGCCCAGCGCCAGGGCCATGGAGTAGAGGCCGGTCATGGAGCCGACGCGGTCGGGGAACCAGCGCTTGACGATCACCGGCATCAGGACGTTGCTGACGGCGATGCCCATGAGGGCCAGGGCGCTCGCCGCGAGGAAGCCGGCGGTGCCGCCGACGAGCGGCCGGATGACCAGGCCCGCGGTGATGGCGACCATGCCCGCGCAGACGACCGCGCCAGGTCCGAAGCGGCGGGCCAGGCGCGGCGCCATGACGCCGAAGACCGCGAAGCAGAGCGGGGGCACCGAGGTGAGGACCCCGGCGACGCTGCCGCTCATGTGCAGTCCGTCGCGCACCTCCTCCAGGAGGGCGCCGAGGCTGGTGATGGCCGGGCGGAGGTTGAGCGCGGTGAGGACGAGCCCCACGGCGACCAGCCGCAGGATCCACGGGGAGGGGGCCCCGGACCGGGCGGGGCCCTCGGTGCGGGGGGCCGCCGGGGCGGCGGGGTTCAGGGTGCCGGCGGGGGTACCGGCCGGGGTCTCGTCGTCAGGCATGGGGCCATCATAGAATCATGGGATGATTGGTTGTCCAATCCTCTGAGAAGATGCGGACACCTCCGCGAGACGACGGCCCGCCCGCCGTCCGCCGCCCACCCGAGCAAGGAGCACCATGACGCTGACGACCCCGCGGCGTTCGGCACTCGCCGATCAGGTGATTGCCCAGCTGAGGAACCAGATCACGTCCGGCGAGTGGCCCGTGGGATCGCGCATCCCCACCGAGCCCGAGCTGGTCGAGCAGCTGGGGGTGGCGCGCAACACGGTGCGCGAGGCGGTGCGCGCGCTGGCGCACAACGGGCTGCTCGACATCCGCCAGGGCTCGGGCACCTATGTCGTGGCCACCAGTGAGCTGGCCGGGGTGATGCACCGCAGGTTCGCCTCGGCCGATCCGCGCCATGTGGCGGAGCTGCGCTCGACCCTGGAGTCGTCCGCGGCGCGGCTGGCGGCGGTCCGGCGCACCGACCGGGACCTGAAGCAGCTGGACACACTGATGCGGCGGCGCGAGGAGACCTGGGCGGCCGGGGACGTGGAGGCGTTCGTGGCGGCGGACGCGACGCTGCACCTGGCGGTGGTGGCGGCCTCCCACAACGACGTGCTGACCGGCCTCTACGCCGACCTGGGCGATCTGCTGCGGGACTATCTGCGGGGCGACGTCGGCGCCGAGCTGCGGCCGGAGAACCACATGGACCACGGCCGGCTGGTCGAGGCGATCCGGGCGGGCGACGCGGAGACGGCGGCGACGGAGGCCGCGAGCCATGCGCTGACCTGCCTGGCCGACCCGGTCTGAGGCGGGGGCCGGGAGGCTCAGGTCCGGGCCGTGGCGTGGGTGACCCACGCCGAGGCGACGTCCTTCCAGCAGCGGTCGTCCAGGCGCACGGTCCGGCCCGGCGGCACGTCGACGGCCCGGCCGTCGGCGTCGATGTCCCACCACTGGGCGCACTCGGTGTGCAGCTGGACGCGGTCGGTGGAGGGGTACGGGTTGTGGCAGTAGGCGACGACCCGGGAGCCCTTCACCGACGTACGGCATTCGGCGCCCGAGGGTTCGGGGCTGGGGGCCGGGGGCGCGGCGGCACCGGTGGCGCCGACATGCCCGGCGGCGTACAGCCCGGCCGGGACGAGGAGTCCGACGACGACGGCGCCGGACGCCAGCAGGGCCCTGGTTCGGTGAGGTGTACGTCGCACGGCGATCTCCTCCCCTCGCCTGACCAGAAGTCCGGTTCCTCCACATTCTGCGGTGGATCGTCCGGCTTTTCGACCTGAGCGGCGGGAGCCCGTGCGGGACAAGGGAAGGGGCCTCGAAGACCCGGCACACGGCCGCGCACCGCCTCCGGGGAGACGGTGCGCGGCCGGTGCGTACGGGGCGGGGTCAGGCGCCCATCATGTGCACGCCGCTGTCGACGTGGATGATCTCGCCCGTGGTGCGCGGGAAGAAGTCCGAGAGCAGCGCGACGATGCCGCGGCCGGCCGGCTCGGGGTCGGTCATGTCCCAGGCCAGCGGGGCGCGGGTGTTCCACACGTCGGCGAGCCCGTCGAAGCCCGGGATGGACTTGGCGGCCATGGAGCCCAGCGGTCCGGCCGAGATCAGGTTGCAGCGGATGCCGTCCGGGCCCAGGTCGCGGGCGAGGTAGCGGGAGGTGGCCTCCAGCGCGGCCTTGGCCGGGCCCATCCAGTCGTACTGCGGCCAGGCGAACTGCGCGTCGAAGGTCAGACCGACGATCGAGCCGCCCTCGCTCATCAGCGGCTTGCAGGCCATGGCGAGGGACTTCAGCGAGAACGCCGAGACGTGCATCGCGGTGGAGACCGACTCGAAGGGGGTGTTGAGGAAGTTGCCGCCGAGCGCGTCCTGCGGCGCGAAGCCGATGGAGTGGACGACGCCGTCGAGGGAGCCCAGCTCGTCGCGGACCAGACCGGCCAGCCGGTCCAGGTGCTCGTCGTTGGTCACGTCCAGCTCGATGACCTTGGCGGGCTTGGGCAGCTTCTTGGCGATGCGCTCGGTGAGCGTGGGCCGCGGGAACGCGGTCAGGATGACCTCGGCACCCTGCTCCTGGGCCACCTTGGCGGCGTGGAACGCGATGGACGACTCCATCAGCACCCCGGTGATGAGGATGCGCTTGCCGTCGAGAATTCCGCTCATGGTGATCAGTGACCCATGCCCAATCCGCCGTCAACGGGGATGACGGCTCCAGTGATGTACGAAGCGTCGTCGGAGGCCAGGAAGCGCACCGCGGCGGCGATCTCCTCGGGCTGCGCGTAGCGCGCGAGCGGGACCTGGGCGACGATGCCCTTGCGCTGCTCCTCGGTGAGGACCTGCGTCATGTCGGTGTCGACGAAGCCGGGCGCGACGACGTTGAACGTGATGTTCCGCGAGCCCAGCTCGCGCGCCAGGGACCTAGCGAAACCGACCAGACCGGCCTTGGACGCGGCGTAGTTGGCCTGTCCGGCCGAGCCGAGGAGGCCGACGACCGAGGAGATGAGGACGACCCGCCCCTTCTTGGCCCGCAGCATGCCGCGGTTGGCGCGCTTGACGACGCGGAAGGTGCCGGTGAGGTTGGTGTCGAGGACCGAGGTGAAGTCGTCCTCGGACATCCGCATCAGCAACTGGTCTTTGGTGATACCGGCGTTGGCCACCAGCACCTCCACATTGCCGTGCTTCTCCTCGATCTCCTTGTAGGCCTGCTCCACCTGCTCGGGGTCGGTGATGTCGCATCGGACCGCGAGAACCCCGGCCTCGGTGAGCTCGGCGGGCGGCTCGCCGGAACGGTAGGTGACCGCGACCTTGTCGCCGTTGTCGGCGAAAGCGCGGGCGATGGCGAGGCCGATGCCCCGGTTTCCTCCGGTGACGAGAACCGAGCGGCTCAACGGATCACCCTTTCCCTAGCGGTCTGGTACGTCGAAAACCTATCGGTACCGTCCGCCCCGCGAGCAATCGGCCCCTGACAGGGCCTCCCCCCGGGCACTGTGGGGTTCCTACAGTCGGACCGCCCGGCCCGTCCGGTGCCCGGGGAATTCGGCCGCGGGGCCGCCGCGGCCGTGCTTCACTGCCTCGTAACCGATCCATGGGTATGTGACACAGAGGAGTGGCCGCCCGTGCCCCATGAGGTAGATCCGTCGTTCCTGAACCTTCCGCTACGGGCCCTCGCGGACGCCGCGCTGGCCCGTGCCCGCGCGCTCGGGGCCACCCACGCCGACTTCCGGCTGGAGCGGGTGCGCAGTGCCACCTGGCGGCTGCGGGACGCGCGCCCGGCCGGGTCCTCGGACACCACCGACCTCGGATACGCGGTGCGGGTCGTGCACGGCGGGGCCTGGGGTTTCGCCTCCGGGGTCGATCTGACGATGGACGCCGCGGCCAAGGTGGCCTCGCAGGCCGTCGCCCTGGCGAAGCTGTCGGCGAAGGTGACCGCGGCGGCGGGCTCCGGCGAGGTGGTGGAGCTGGCGGACGAGCCGGTCCACGGCGAGCGGACCTGGGTCTCCTCGTACGAGACCGACCCCTTCTCCGTCCCCGCCGAGGAGAAGGCGGGGCTCCTCGCCGAGTGGAGCGGCCGGCTCCTCGCGGCGGACGGCGTCGCGCACGTGGACGCCTCCCTGATGACCGTCCACGAGAACAAGTTCTACGCGGACACGGCGGGCACCGTCACCACGCAGCAGCGGGTCCGGATCCATCCGCAGTTCACCGCGGTCGCGGTGGACGCGACGACCGGCGAGTTCGACTCGATGCGCACCATCGCCCCGCCGGCCGGGCGCGGCTGGGAGTACCTGACCGGGACCGGCTGGGACTGGGACGCGGAGCTGGAGTCCGTCCCGGGCCTGCTCGCCGAGAAGATGCGGGCCCCGAGCGTCGAGGCCGGGCGCTACGACCTGGTCGTCGACCCGTCGAACCTCTGGCTGACCATCCACGAGTCGATCGGCCACGCCACCGAGCTGGACCGGGCGCTCGGCTACGAGGCGGCGTACGCCGGGACCTCCTTCGCCACCTTCGACCAGCTGGGCAAGCTGGCCTACGGCTCGCCCGTGATGAACGTGACCGGCGACCGCACGGTGGAGCACGGGCTCGCGACGATCGGCTACGACGACGAGGGCGTCGAGGCGCAGTCCTGGGACCTGGTGAAGGACGGCACGCTGGTCGGCTACCAGCTGGACCGCCGGATGGCCCGGCTCACCGGCCTCGGCCGCTCCAACGGCTGCGCCTTCGCGGACTCGCCCGGCCGTGTGCCCGTCCAGCGCATGGCCAATGTGTCGCTGCGGCCGGATCCCGGCGGGCTCTCCACGGAGGATCTGATCGGCGGGGTGGAGCGCGGGATCTATGTCGTCGGGGACCGGTCGTGGTCCATCGACATGCAGCGGTACAACTTCCAGTTCACCGGGCAGCGCTTCTTCCGCATCGAGAACGGCCGGCTGGCCGGTCAGCTGCGCGATGTCGCCTACCAGGCGACCACCACGGACTTCTGGGGCTCGATGGAGAAGGTGGGCGGCCCCCAGACCTACGTCCTGGGCGGCGCCTTCAACTGCGGCAAGGCCCAGCCCGGCCAGGTCGCGGCCGTCTCCCACGGCTGCCCCTCCGCCCTCTTCCGGGGCGTGAACATTCTGAACACGACGCAGGAGGCCGGGCGATGAGCGTCAGCCACGGAACCGGCCGGGGGTCCGGGGGGCGTCCCCCGGGCAGGCACAGTCTGAACACGACGCAGGAGGCCGGGCGATGAGCCGCGTGAGCAAGCCGCACGAGATCGTCGAGCGCGCGCTCGGCCTGTCCACCGCCGACGGCTGTGTGGTCATCGCCGACGAGGAGTCGTCGGCCAATCTGCGCTGGGCCGGGAACGCGCTCACCACGAACGGGGTGACGCGGGGCCGGACCGTGACCGTGATCGCCACGGTCGACGGGGGTGAGGGGGCCGCCTCCGGCGTGGTGTCGCGGGCCGCGGTCACCGCCGACGACCTGGAGCCGCTGGTGCGGGCCGCCGAGGCCGCCGCGCGGGCGGCCGGTCCGGCGGAGGACGCCCAGCCGCTGGTCACCGGGGTGCCGCAGTCGCCCGACTTCACCGACGCGCCCGCCGAGACGGACTCGGACGTCTTCGCGGCGTTCGCCCCGGCCCTCGGCGAGGCCTTCGCGCGGGCCCGGTCCGGCGGCCGTGAGCTGTACGGCTTCGCGAACCACGAGATGACGTCCAGCTACCTGGGCACGTCCACGGGGCTGCGGCTGCGCCACGACCAGCCGAACGGGACGCTGGAGGTGAACGCCAAGTCGCCGGACCGCACGCGCTCGGCCTGGGCGGGGCACTCGACCCGGGACTTCAAGGACGTCGACCCGGTGGAGACGGACACCGCGCTCGCCCGGCGGCTGGCCTGGGCGGAGCGTCGCATCGAGCTGCCCGCCGGGCGCTACGAGACGCTGCTGCCGCCGACGGCCGTGGCGGACCTGCTGGTCTACCAGCTCTGGTCGGCGACCGCGCGGGACGCCGCGGAGGGCCGGACGGTGTTCTCCAAGCCCGGTGGCGGCACCCGGCTGGGCGAGACCCTGTCGCCGCTCCCCCTGACCCTGTACAGCGATCCGCACGCGCCGGGCCTGGAGTCCGCCCCGTTCGTCCTGGCGCACAGCTCCGGGGACGGCGCCTCCGTCTTCGACAACGGGCTGCCGCTCGGCCGGACCGACTGGATCGGCGGCGGCCGGCTGGAGCGGCTGACGACGACCCGGCACACGGCGGGCCTGACCGGGCTGCCGGTCGCCCCGGCCGTCGACAATCTGCTGCTGGAGGGCGGCGGCGACCGCTCGCTGGAGGAGATGGTCGCGGCGACGACCGGCCGGGCCCTGCTGCTGACCAGCCTCTGGTACATCCGGGAGGTCGATCCGGCGACGCTGCTGCTGACCGGGCTGACCCGCGACGGGGTGTACCTGGTGGAGGACGGCGAGGTCGTCGGCGAGGTGAACAACTTCCGGTTCAACGAGTCGCCGGTGGATCTGCTGTCGCGGGCCACCGAGGCCGGGCGCACCGAGCGGACGCTGCCGCGCGAGTGGGGCGACTGGTTCACCCGGGCGGCGATGCCGGCGATGCGCGTCCCGGACTTCAACATGAGCTCGGTCAGTCCGGGGGTCTGACCGGCCTAGACTGACTGACACATATAACTTGACCGGTCTCTTAAGGAGCATGGAACCGTGACGGACATCGTCGACGAGCTGAAGTGGCGCGGGCTGTTCGCCCAGTCCACCGACGAGGACGCATTGCGCAAGGCGCTCGCGGACGGTCCCGTCACCTTCTATTGCGGTTACGACCCGACGGCGGCCAGTCTCCACGTGGGCCATCTGGTGCAGGTGCTCACCATGCGCCGGCTCCAGCGTGCGGGGCTGAAGCCGCTCGCCCTGGTGGGCGGGGCCACCGGCCAGATCGGTGACCCCCGTCCCACCGCCGAGCGCACGCTGAACGACCCGGAGACGATCGCCGCCTGGGTGGCGCGGCTGCGCTCCCAGATCGAGCCGTTCCTGTCCTTCGAGGGCGAGAACGCGGCGGTCATGGTGAACAACCTGGACTGGACCGCGGGCCTGTCCGCGATCGAGTTCCTCCGGGACATCGGCAAGCACTTCCGGGTCAACAAGATGCTGACCAAGGAGTCCATCGCCCGGCGGCTGGAGTCCGACGAGGGCATCAGCTACACCGAGTTCAGCTACCAGCTGCTCCAGAGCATGGACTTCCTGGAGCTGTACCGGCGCCACGGCTGCACCCTCCAGCAGGGCGGCAGCGACCAGTGGGGCAACCTCACCGCGGGTCTCGACCTGATCCACCGGCTGGAGCCGGGCGCCGAGGTGCACGCGCTGGCGACGCCGCTGATGACGAAGGCGGACGGCACCAAGTTCGGCAAGTCGGAGAGCGGCGCCGTCTGGCTCGACCCGGAGATGACGACGCCGTACGCCTTCTACCAGTTCTGGCTGAACGTGGACGACCGCGACGTCTCGCGCTACATGCGCATCCTCAGTTTCCGCAGCCCGGCGGAGCTGGAGGAGATGGAGAAGGTCACCGAGGAGCGTCCGCAGGCCCGGACCGCGCAGCGCGCGCTGGCCGAGGAGCTGACGACGCTGGTGCACGGCGCGGACCAGTGCGCCGCCGTCGTCGCCGCGTCGAAGGCGCTGTTCGGCCAGGGCGAGCTGGCGGAGCTGGACGAGGCGACGCTGAGCGCCGCGCTGTCCGAGGTTCCGCACGCCCGGGTCACGGAGCTGGGCCCGCTGGTCGACCTGCTGGTGGAGGTCGGTCTGGCCCCGAGCAAGTCGGGGGCCCGCCGCACGGTCAAGGAGGGCGGTGCCTACGTGAACAACGTGAAGGCCGTCGACGGCGAGGCGGCGCCCTCCCGCGAGGAGCTGCTGCACGGGCGCTGGCTGGTGCTGCGCCGGGGCAAGAAGAACCTCGCGGCGGTCGAGGTCACGGCCGGCTGAGCCGTACCGGACCGCGGCCGGGCACGGACGACAGCGGCGGGGGGGGGGGGGGGGGGGGGGGGGGGGGGGGCGCGGGGGGGGCGGCCCCCCCCCCCCCCCCCCCCCCCCCCCCCCCCCCCCCCCCCCGGGGGGGCCGCCCCCCCCCCCGGGGGC
>NZ_JBVHKV010000037.1:0-41472 GCF_055559335.1 Streptomyces sp. NPDC024555 | reverse complement strand
AGCACCCGCGTACGGATCAGACAACGCAACACCTCGGAGAGCAGGCGGTGTTCGTCCTGCGGACGGTTGGTCCACACCGTCACCAAATAAGTCAGGTGGTGGGCGGCTTCACGTCGTGCCGGATCCATACGTTGGGCTCTACGTAGACGGCTTGGTCATGTGCGGTGTCGCAGTGCACCGGGACGAGAGCGCCTGGTACGGCGATGTCGCCGCTGGTGTCGAACGGCAGGCCGGTCCACTGGCGCCACTGGGACAGTGAGCCGCTGACAGTCATCGATGCCGGGGCGATCTTCTGGATACTGCCACCGGCCTTGACGTGTACTCGGAGCCACGGGTCGGTCGGGAATCCGTCGGTGCCCTGTCGTCGGATGTAGTCGGTCATGGTGACGTGCGGTTCGCGGTGCTTGGCCGTGGGACGGACCGGGGCCAGCAGCACGTTGTGGCCCTGTCGGCCGACGGCCTCCTGCAGCGCGGCCAGCATGCGGTAGGACAGGCCGCGACCGAGATACTCGGTGTCCACCGTGATTTCCAGAGCACTGGCTACTGTCGGTGGGCGCCCCTGGCGCTGGTCACGGAACGCCCAGACGAGCACCTGGTCCCAGCCCTTGTCCGGCGTCTCCTCACGGCCGTCAAGGTCTGCATTGAACGGCACGCTCAGCCCGCGGGCGACGACACGGCCACCATCCGTTGCCACCACGCAGTACTGAGGGAAGTCCTCCGCCACCCGGCCCAGCAGCGCCTCCCCTACCGGATCGTGCGGTATGAAGGCCGGCCACGTCTCAGCGATCTCGTAGATACGGGAGAGCAATGACGGACGCTCGTCGAGGGTGGTGATCACGATGCTGTCTATCTCTGTCACGACCGGGACACTGCCACGGAAACATCCCTCCTGGCCAGCAGTTTTGCCCCAAGGGACCCCATGGCCATGTGCTAACGCTCTGGTCTGCCGTGACACGGCTCGCGTTTGCGCAAGGCATATCACTCGTGCGAGTTGTGCCTGAGGTGACGTTGCACCTGGTCGCTTGGCCCGGCAGCGGCCTGCAGGAGTGCGGCGACGACCCCGTGCTTCGGGGGCATGTCGTCTACGGCCCGCCGACCACGGCCTTCGGCCGCCCGCTTTCGGCCGGCCTTCTCCGGCGCTGATCGCCCGCGCCGACCTCCGACCGCCGACGATGGCCAGGACGACGACCCGGCGGGCACACGATGAACAACACCCACACCGTGCTCCACGACCCGCACGGCCTGACCCGAAGCTGAACTCCCTCTGAACCGCGCCCCGCACGAGGCGTTCGTCACCGCAGCCCCTGCCTGGAACAACCCGGATCTCGCACACCGCGACGACGAGCAGATCGCCCTCCAACTCACCGGGCACGCTCGCGCGATCGCCGACAACGTCCGACGTCTCGCCGCCCCGCCCAAGAACGATGGCCGCTGCGCCCTCGCCGAATTCGTCCTCCGCGAAGCCGACGACCACATGGGCCGCCCCACCCCAGGGCGCCGCCGGCTGCGTCCAGAACCGCGCTCGCCTCATACAGGCCCTCTACACCCGGCTGGACCACCTCGCCGAGCCCGCCCCGCAGTTCGCCAAGGGAACGCCCCACCACCCATCGTGGACGACCGGTTCATGCAGTACGCCAAAACCCGGAACTGGAGCCCGCCGCAGCTGACCGACGACGAACTCGACGAGATCGAAGAGACCCTGTTCGACGACGAAAACGCCTGACCTCACCGCTCACACGGCCTGACTTGACGGCATAGCAACGTGAGGCGTCCACGCCGACGTGGGATCCGCGGTGTCGTCCCCCAGCCGCCCGACCGGTTTGGTCACCGTCCGTGGCAAGGTCGTGTCGGCGGTCGCGCACCTGTTTTCGACGCCGAGGCGTACAAGTAGCGCAATACTGTCGGGCTATGCATCAATTGGCTGAAGCAGTGGCGCGGCCCGGCCATGCGAACGACAAGCTCGCCATCGCCTACCGGGCCGCACTCCACGTTGGCGCCAATCCTCATCTGGGTACGGCGATGACGATGAAGGGACGGCCTTTCAGTCGTAGAAGAAGAGCTCAAGGTCTTCGATGGACCCCGGCCCGGTGAGGAAACCCTCAGCCTTCGCGATCTCGTCCTCTGGCGGCAGCTCGCCCGTCAGAAGCTGCTGCATCCAGATTTCTCCCTGCTCACCGACCGCGTAGATGCCAGACAGCAGCTCGGACATGCCGGCAGGGTTCGACGGGATGCGTCCGGCGACCGGTTGGAGCACCCAACCGCCTGATCGGGCCGCGAGCCGCAGCACCCCGGCCCAGTTCGCGATCCTTCCAATGCGTACGTGCCACGAGTCCTCGGTGAACGGAGCCATCCGCCCGCCGTGGAGAGGGTTGGTGGCGGCAGCGATGTCCTTGATGGCTTGCCGTTCCACGGCGTCACGGACCCAGCGCCCTTCCTGTGCTTCTTCGATGGCGGCCTCCCACCACGTCCACCCGCCGTCGAGTCGGTCCGCGAATGTGTCCATGCGGACAGGCTTCCATGTGCGGTGCCGCAAGCATTCAGGGGACGCCGATCAGCGGACCGACTCATCAAGGAGGCAGAGTCAGCTGTTGCGGGACACGACGTTGTGGGCGCCTGAGCAGGTCTTCACGTCGTCCGTGGCGGTTGGTGCCGGAAGATTTCGGTGATCTCCGACGTTGCTTCCCAGCATGAAGATCAGCGAAGCCTCCCGGGCCAGTGGTGCGAGCGCACGCTCGTTGCGGCACTACGAGGACGAAGGGCTGATCGTCCCCGGCCGCTTCAGCAACGGGTTCCGGGACTACTGCCAATCGACGATCGACCGGGTGCTCGTCATCCGTTCCCTGCTGGAGTCCGGATTGCCGGTGCGTCTGATCAGGGACGTCCTGCCCGGCCTCAGCGACGGGACTGATGCCCGGACCGAGGCGGCGTGCGCGGAGTTTCTGCAGGAGGTGCAGAGCTATCGCGATCGACTCGTTGCACGCATCGCCGCTCTCAGCGATCAGCAGATGGCCCTGGACACCTACCTTCGGGAAGCCCGCCGCACCGATCTGTGAGATTCGCTTGACCTTGACGTAAGTGTCAGGTTTCTACGTTCGGTGCATGGAGATCAACGAGCACCAACAGACCGCCGAACAGACGATGCGGGCCCTGATCCAGCACTCGCACCGGGGGCCGAAGGACCTCGCCCTTGCCACCGGTCACCGCCGTCCTACTCCGGGACCCGGCGAATACCTGATCCGCGTCGGCGCCGCCGGGGTCAACTTCGCCGACGTCATGCAGACCCACGGAACCTACGGCGGAGGGCCGCGGGCGCCCTACGTGGCGGGCTTCGAAGCCGCGGGCGAGATCGTGGGGATCGGCACGGACGTGGAACACCCGCTTCCTCTCGGCACCCATGTCATCGGAGCTGGTCCGGGCGCCTTCGCGCAGTACATGACGATGCCGGCCGCCGGCGTCCTGCCCGTACCGACCGACTGGAGCGACGCCGAGGCGCTCGGCATGGTGCTGAACTGGGCCACCGCGCTGGCCGCGCTCAAGCCGCTGGGTGAGATCAGGACCGGCGATGTGGTGCTCATCCATGCTGCGGCCGGCGGCGTGGGACAGGCCGCTGTCCGCCTCGCCCGCCACTACGGCGCACGTGTGATCGCCACGGCCTCCCCGGCCAAGCACGCAACCGTCAAAGCACTCGGTGCCAACGAGGTCCTGGACAGCCGCCATCCCGGACTTGCCGCAGAGATCACCCGGCTGACCGGCGGGGACGGGGTCGACCTGGTTCTGGAATCGGTCGGCAAGGCCACGTTCGCCACCAGTCTGGCGGTCGCCAGACCCTTCACCGGCCGCATCGTCGTCTTCGGCGCGGCCTCCGGCGACGCCGCCGTCACCACGCACGATCTGGTCTTCACCCACCACGCCCAGATCAAGGGACTGCACATCGGTGCGCTCGCGACCGAGGCCCCGACCCTCTACCAGACGGTACTCACCGAGATCGAGGCGCTCGTCACCAACGGCGTCTACCCGCCAGGAACTCCCCAGATCCATCCCCTGGCCGAAGGGCCCGAGGTGCTTCATCAACTCGAAGCGGGCGCCACCCACGGCAAGCACGTCCTCGATCCCTGGCGCTGAGGGTGGGCGGGTGACGCGCGCGTTGTCCGGGAACAGCCCGCCGGGCGTCCGGAGGAGCAATGCCGATGTTCCTCGCTCAGCGGGCATGAGTAACGGAATCTGATCGGGCTGTGGGTCGGGTGACAGCCGGTGTGCCCGCAGGAGCCCCTCTGAGTGATCAAGCCGGCAGTCGCTGGGCCGCGCGGTGGTCGTGCGTCGGGATGATCGTGACTCGGTCCTTGACGGCGTGCAGGCGGTGCAGCGTCTGGAAGGTCTCGTGCCGGTCTTCGTCGGCGAGCTTGCCGGGGTAGCCGGCCTTTTGGCGGATGAGGTCGATCTGGTCGGTGTGCCAGGCAGCGTCGCCGGCGAGCAGCACCCAGCCCGTTGCGGTGTGCGCCAGAACTCCGACGCTGCCAGGGGTGTGTCCCGGGAGGTCGACGAGCAGGACGGAACCGTCGCCGAAGAGGTCGTGGCTGGCGGCAAAAGTGAGGATCGGCGGGCCGTCCAGTTCGTACTGGACGAGGCCCCGCCCGCGCAGGGCCTCGCGGACGCCGCCCACGGGCGCGATCGAGCCTTGCATGACCCAGTCGTGTTCGCGGCGGTGCAGGTGTACCGGCAGTTCGGGGAGATCGAGGAGTCCGCATACGTGGTCCCAATGCGTGTGCGTCGGCAGCGCGAAATCCAGGTCGGGACCCGGTCGCTCGTGCAGCGCGGTAACGGTGGCGACGGTGTCCGCCGGGGGACGCACCGCGACCCGCAGGAACGGCGGCAAGTCCGCAATGGCGCGGCTGTCGACATCCAGGCAGACACCCGGATCCACGATGAACGTCGTTTCCGGGTGGGTGATCACGAACGACATCAGCGAATTCGCGATGCGCCGCGGTTGCCGCAGCCCCTCCACGATCAGCGCGGTGGGCACGGATCGTGGCACCTGCCTCAGTGCGGACACGGTGACCGACACCGCAGTGTCCGGTAGCCCCACGTCGGTCAAGTTGCGCAGAAACCGCTGGTCGTGGCGTCGGGGGCGTACAAAACCCTTGGCTAGGCTTGCGACCGCGCCGCAGCATGCGGCCAGCGTCGGTGATCTCACAGCGTCGGACATGGCAGCCCTGTCCCTCTCGCGATCGGGTGGTGGGTTCGATGACGGGACGGTATAACTTCAGGCCGACCTGAAGTAAAGGAGCGTGATGTCCGCAGTGGAGTTGAAGATCGGCGATGCGGCTGCCCTGCTCGGGGTGGCGACGCATGTCCTCCGGCACTGGGAGGACATCGGACTGCTCAACCCGCGTCGGCTGCCTTCCGGGCATCGCGTCTACGACGACCAGACCGTCGGCCAGGCCCGCCTCATCCAAATCGGCCAGCGGGCCGGGCTGTCACTGGCCGAGATCCGTGAACTTGCCGCAGGACAAAGGGCCGACCGCATCAGCCTCGTCAACGCGAAGCGCGCCCGGATCGCCGAACACATCACGAACCTCGAACTGGCTGACCGGTTCCTGGCCCACCTGGTGCACTGCGTACACCCGGTCATCTCCGACTGCCCGGACTGTTCCGCCCTGGTGGAGCGGGGCGCGCGGTCGGCGATCGTTCAGTGACACAGCATGAGAGCGCCTTCAGCACGGCCGTGGTGAACCGGGGCACCATGCTCACGTTGGACATAAAGGATGAGTTCGTCCTCGGGAACGTTGTAGCGGACGTACTGGCCGTCCTCGAAGAACCAGACGATCTCGTCGTCGGTAGGGTGGTTGAACGCTGCGTCGATGCCCTGTTGGAACACCTCGGGCCACGGCCTGGACACGTCACTGGCCCGCTCCTGCAGGTCAGTGTCCGAGACCGTCCTCGCCGACCGGATCCATCCCTTCGACGGCTGGGTTGCTGCGACAAGGGTGGACCCGCCTGTTCCCTGGCCTGCACATCGGTAGACGAGCGCCCCAGCTGCTGCCCGAGTGAGGAAGGAGTACGACAGAGGCGACCGAAGTGTTAGCTACGTACGATTCCCGTGCTTGGCCGCAGATTCTCCGGCGTCAAGCGCACCTCCTGGGTGGTGGTTCCTCCCGAGCAAGGTGGCCACGAGGACAGCGCCGAGCGTGAGGAGGACGGCGGCGGCGGTGAGGGCGTAGGAGAAGCCTTCCGTCGCGGCGTGCTGGAGGCCGGATTGTGCGGCCAGGGCGTCGCTGCGGCGTGTGGCCAGCGCGACGAGCACCGCCACCCCCAGGGCGCCTCCGGCCTGTTGAACGGAGCTCAGGACTGCGGAGCCGAGCCCGGCGTTCTCCTCGGTGGTGCCCGTGAGTGCCGCGACGGTCAGGGCCGGCAGGCCCAGTCCGCACCCGAGGCTCGTGACGAGCATGCCGGGCAGTACTCCGGAAGCGTATCCGTCGCTCGGTGCCACGCCGGAGAGCAGGAGCAGCCCGGCCGCGCTGATCAGGAAGGAGATGACGAGGGCCGGTCGCATGCCCAGCCTGGTCACTGCCCGGGAGGAGAGCCACATGCCCAAGAGGATGCCGGCGCCATGGGGCAGGTAGGCGAGGCCGGCTGTGAGGGGGCGGTAGCCCAGGACGGTCTGCAGGTGCACCATCAGCAGGAAGGCCATCGCGTACATGGCGGCGGAGAACAGCAGGGTCGCCCCATTGGCAACGGCGCGGAGCCGGGAGGACAGGAACGACAACGGCACCAGCGGCTCGGCGGTTCGTGCCTCGACCGCGACGAAGGCGACGGCCAGGAGTACGGCGAGAGCCAGGGGCCCCACGGCGGCGGTGGTCCCCCAGCCCGACTCACCGGTCCGAAGCAGTCCGTAGACCAGGGACACCAGGGCACCGGTGCCCAGTACCGCACCGGGTACGTCGAGGCGTGCCGCGCGCGCGGCCCGGCTCTCGGGGACCAGGCGCGGGAGCAGCGCAACGGCCGCAAGGGCCACCGGCAGGTTGATCAGGAAGACCCACCGCCAGGACGCGAGGCCGGTCAGCGCGCCGGAGATCACCAGGCCCATCGTGCCGCCCAGAGCCGCGATGCCGCCCCAGATGCCAAATGCCTTGGCGCGCTCCTCGGTACCGGGGAACAGGAGGGTGATCAGTGCCAGCGCGGCCGGGCCGGCCATGGCCGCACCCGCTCCCTGGACGAACCGCCCGGCCACGAGCTGCCAGGGTTCCTGCGCGAGCCCGCAGACCAGACTCGCCGCGCCGAACAGTGCCACACCGGTCAGGAAGACGCGTCTGCGGCCGAGCAGGTCGGCCATGCGGCCGAACAGCAGCAACAGTCCGCCGAAGGCGAGGAAGTAGGCGTTGACGACCCAGGCCAGCCCCGCGGTGCTGAAGCCGAGGTCATCGCGCATGCTGGGGAGCGCGACACTCACCACGTTGTCGTCCAGGACGAGCATGAACTGCACGAAGCACAACACCACGAGAGCCGGCCCTCGGCGCCCAACCGGCTGGGCACCGACCGTGGTTGATACCGGCGTCATGCTGAGCGTCCTGTCCTCGTGAGCGGCTCGTTCGCACTGTGGCAGCGCCCGCTGCGCGGATGATTGATTCGCACAAGGCGACGCTACGTACCCGCCGCGCTGGCCGCGATGCGCTACGAGGCCACGTCATATCGCATTGAGGACATACGCTGGGAGGCATGACCGATGCCGTCGTGGGGGCCGTTCCAGCAGGGGTGGGCGCCATCGTCGTCGGGAACTTTCCGCTGGCGTCCGGGCAGTGGTTCGTCCCGCACAGCCACCCGCAGCACCAGTTGGCCTGGGCGCGGCGCGGGGTGCTCGGTGTCGCCGTCGGAGATGCCTACTGGGTCCTGCCCCGGACGCGGGCGTTGTGGCTGCCTGCGGGGGTTGTCCACCGGACCGGCGCGACCCGCGACGCGGTGCTGTGCAGCCTCTACTTCGAACCAGACAGATGCGATCAGGACTGGCCGGAACCCACACCGGTCGGCGTCGATGGGCTGCTGGCCCACCTGATCAGCTACCTCAGCCGCGGGAACCTTCACGACGACGCGCGTCTGCGGGCCGAGGCGGTCGTCCTGGACCTGCTGCACCCCCTGCCGTCCACGCCCATCGATGTACCGAGCCCCGCCGACGACCGTGTACGCGCCGTGGCCGACGCGCTGCTCGCCGACCCCGCGGACCCTCGGAGTCTTGAAGCCCACGCACGGGCCGTCGGGGTGAGCCGGCGCACGCTGACCCGGCTGTTCGTCCACGACACCGGCATGAACTTCGACCGCTGGCGCACCCATGTACGCCTGCGTGCCGCCTTGCCCCTCCTTGCTGAAGGCCAGCCCGTCTCCCGGGTCGCACATACCGTGGGATACGCGACACCGAGCGCCTTCCTGGCAGCGTTCCGGCGAACCGTCGGCACTTCCCCGGGGCGCTACCTTCATGGCGAGGATTCATTTGCGGCGTCTGCCGCAAGCACCGTCGATGAATGACCACCGCGGGATTGGACCGTAGGGAACGGGGCGGCCGAGGGGCAAGGGGCCCGGCTGCGGGCGCAGGTGACGGCCGTCCTGACGCCGTTGCCGAGTGCCGGCGGATGCCTCCCGATCTCATCGGGATCCGGACCCGGCAAGCACCTCCCGCCGGGTCGCGCGGTCGGCTCCCCCTGCACGGGCCGGTCGCGACGAACACCGTGGGCCCCTTCTTCTTACGTTCCCGTGACGTGCCGGGGCGTCGGCGCCCTGTCCGGTCCGTGCGGCCTACGGTGAGCGGTATGCGTGTACTGGTCACCGGCGGCGCCGGGTTCATCGGTTCGGAGATCGTGCGGAGCCTTGTGTCGGCGGGGCACGAGGCGGTGGTCCTCGATGCTCTGCTCCCGTCGGCGCACGGCGCCGGCGCCGATGAGACCGTCCGGCCCCTGTCGTCGAGCATCGGGTAGATGAGGACCTGGCCCATGAGGTGCGCTCCCGCCGGTCGCGTGTCATCAGCGCGACGCCGGCGGCTAGCCCTCCCCCGGCGCTCTGCCCGGCGATGATCAGCCTGTCCGGGTCCATTCCCAGTTCCCGGGCGTGCGCGGCCGTCCACAGCAGTCCGGCGTAGCAGTCCTCGACCGGGTAGGGCTCGGGGTGCTCGGGCGCGAGCCGGTAGTCGACCGTGACGAGTACGGCGTCGTGCTCGACGACCCACGGGAGGACCTGGCTCAGGCCGGAAAACCGGTTGCCGGAGACCATGCCGCCGCCGTGCGTGTGGTAGATGCCCGGACCGAGTCCCCGGTGGTCCGCGCGGGCGATCACGGAGACGGTGCTCTCATCAACCCGGTACCCGGGGACGGTCACGTCACGCCGGGTCAGAGCGGCGGCCTCCAGCGTCTCGTCGGTGACCTCGGCCAGCGACGACCGGCGCATGGCCGGGATCATGTCCGCGGTCAGGGGCGGTGGAAGCTGGTCGGCGAGGACCGCGAGAACGGCCTCCAGCTCGGGGGCGAACGGCGGTCGCGGAAGGCTGTCGGACATCGGAGGGCTCCTTGGTCTGCGCGGGGTGCTCGGGGTCGCCTGGACTCGGCGGAACCCCATCGTCGTGCGCGGGGCGCCGCGCGAGGAACCGCCGAACGCCGCGCTCCGGGGCCGTGTCCCCGCCGTTCACGCACTGCCCGCCGGGGCATATGCCTCGGTCCGGTACGGACGGGCTCACAGGCCGTCCGTACCGGACCGTTTCGAGGAAGATCAGCTGAGACCCTCGGGGACCTTCCCGCCGATGCCACGCTGCAAGGTCCGCCGACGCCGCAACATCAGTCGACCTTCAGCAGGACCTTTCCGCCAACGCCGGCGCGCAGCGAGTGGAGGGCGTCGGTGAGGCCTTCCCACGGCAGTTCCTGCACCCAACCAGTGGTGTCGTATACCCCGTCGGCCATGGCCGCGATGACCGCGTCGAACTCCTCGGGACGGTATCCGACCGCTCCGACGATCTCCGTCTCCCCCATCATCAGCTGCGTGGGCTGGAAGTCCGTGGGGTGCTCGTGCAGCGCGACGACCACCAGACGGCCGCCGGGGACCAGACCCGCCAGCGCGGAGGTGATCACCGGGCCCGCTCCTGCGGCGTCCACCGCGACGTCCACTCCGTCGCCGTCGGTGAGCGCGGCGACGGCGGCGTCGAGGTCCTCGTTCACGGGATCGACGGTCCGGGCGCCCAGGGCGGCCATGACGGCTCGGCGGTCCGCGCTGGGCTCGGAAACAAGGACCTTCTCCACACCGCGGGCCTTGAGCGCGAACCAGGTGCCGATCCCGACCGGTCCGGCCCCGGCGACGAGCGCGCTGCCGCCCGCCCGCACGCCGCTGCGCGACACAGCGTGCCAGCCCACGGCCATCGGTTCGACGAGCGCTCCCATGCGCAGGTCGACGCCGTCCGGCAGCACATGCAGCTTCGAGGCGTCGACCAGGGTGAACTCCGCCAGGCCGCCGCCATCGACGTTCGATCCGAGCGAACCCATCAGCCGGCAGGAGAAGGGCAGCCCCTTACGGCAGGCCCCGCACTCGCCGCAGGAGACCGCGAGGGGGTAGACGGCGCCGAGGTCGCCCGGCTTCACGTCCGTCACGCCCTCGCCGACCTCGACGACGGTGCCGGCGAACTCGTGGCCGAGAATCTGCGGCAGCATGGCGCCGGTGAGGGGATGCGGCTGGTCCAGGTCGAAGGGCAGCGATTCCGGAAAGAAGTAGAAGTGGAGATCGGAACCGCAGATGCCGGCGAAGGCGTTGCGGAGCTTCACCTGCCCGGGCCCGGGACAGGGCTCCGGCACCTCCTCGATGCGAACGTCTTCCTTGCCGTAGAACCGTGCGGCCTTCATTTTCCCACTCCTTCTCGAAGGGCGAGCCGGGCACCGGTCGCCCTCGTCGCGTGCCGCGCTGCCGCGGCGCCGATATCAGTGTCCGGCGGTCCCGCTTTCGCAGGTCACCGCCATACGCGGCGGTTTTCGGGGAAACGTCCCGCCGTACGCGCACCGCTACCGGGCCGTCTGCGCTCGACAAGTCGGCCAGAACGGCGGCCGGCCTCACCCCGGCCCTCGCTGGGGAGGACCAGGCGGCTGGGCCCCGCCCTTGTTTTAGACTCTCGAATACAGAATGCGCTACGGTGTGCCCATGGCCAGGCCCCGCACGTTCGACGAGAACGCCGTGCTCGACGCCGCCGCCGCCCAGTTCCGGGTGCACGGCTACGCCGACACGTCCACCGGGCAGCTCTGCGAGGCGGCGGGCGTACGCCGCAGCAGCCTGTACAACGCCTTCGTCTCGAAGGACGAGTTGTTCGTACGGGCGCTGGAGCGCTACATCACGACGATCCGCGCGTGGCAGACGGCCATCCTCGCGGACGGCTCACGCCCCGGGGCGGACCGGCTGCGCGCGCTGATCGAACTCGTCGTCGAGGAGGAACGGCACGCGGCCGAGCACGGCCACGCGGCCGGCTGCATGGTCGTGAACAGCTTCATGAGCCCCGACCTCCGCGGGCGCGACGAGCGCATCACGCGCATCCTCCGGCAAGACCTGCGGGAGCGGACCGCCCTGCTGGCCGACTCGATCCGCGCCGGCCGGACCGACGGCTCGATCCCGGAGGACATGGACCCGGAGGACGGGGCCGTGCTCGTGAACACCGTCATCTCGGGCCTGCGCGTCACCGCGCAGACCGGGGCGGAGCCCGAACGGCTCCGGCAGCTCGCCCTCACGGCGCTGTGCGCCCTACTGGGCTGACCCCTCCTTCCCGCCGGCCCCTCCGTGGGCCGCCGCACGGCTTTCGCGTACCCGAATTTTGGATTCTCAAATACAGAAAGGTAAATCCGTGACCGCCACCCTTGCCCCGGAACCCTCGCGCGAGACCTGGCTCACCGGCCTCAACACCCTGCGCCACTGGACCACCGAACACGGCAAACGCCGACGTTCCTCTCGACGCCACCACCCCGCCCCAGACCACCACCGACACCCTCTACCAACTCGGCACCTGGGTCAGCGAGCAGCGCCGCGCCTTCCGCCTCAGCACGCTCAAGGCATGGCGCGCCCGCCTCCTCAACGAGCGCGACATGATCTGGCCCGTCGCGGACGCCCAGTTCCAAAAGAACCGGTCCGCCGCCCGCGCCTACCACCACAACCACCACACCCCGGCCGGGCCGCGGAACGGCGTGCGCGCTCGAAGCGATCGCCCCCGACTGGAACCCTCACTGGCCCATCGACTGGCAACGCCACTACGCCGCCGCCCGCGAACTCCTCGACGAGGAGAACGGCCTCACCGAAGTCCTGCCCGGTGTCACCGTCCACGGACTCGACACCGGCACCTCGATCAACCACCAACGTGTCCCAGATGTCTGACAGGCCCTCGCCCCCCGGACAACGCGAACGCCTCAAACACCTCCGCCCACCCCCGCCCGACCGACCCGGGGCCCCGCCCTGAGTTCTTGTTCCGGCCGGGACCGTCTCCGGGCCGACTGCCGAGAAGACGAACTCCTTCGAGCGCGGACTGACCGCGCTCACCCAGTACGCGGGACGCGAAGGCCGCACCGTCGTCCCCCGGACCCACATCGAGGAAACACCCCACGGACCGATCCGCCTGGGCACCTGGATCAGCAACACCCGCAGCCGACGCAACCGCCTCAGCACCACCCAGCGCGCGCAACTCACCGCCCTCGGCGTGACCTGAGCAGCCGAACGACGGCTCCCCACCCCGACGCACAGAGCAGGGAGACACCGGATGGGCACCGAGAGCACCGATCAGGGAGCCAGGAGCACGGGACCGTCGGACAACGCGCGGACCCGCGCTCGGCTCGCCGGCCACCGCATGGCTCTCACCGGCCTGATCAGCGCCGAGGCGTTCTGCCCCGAACAGACGGACAGTGCGGCGTGTGCCCAGGTCCTGCTCGGCCGCCCCAAGACGCGGACGGTGCGTCCTGCTTCCACGTCCGGGAGAAGGGGACGTGCAGAGGATCGCGTGCGCGTACGCATCTATCTACACTTCCGGGCATGCCCGCTTCCAGCCGCTCCGAGCTCATCGCCCTTCTCGCACAGGGAAAGCCCGGGGAGTTGTTGGGCACTGCGGAGTGCGACTGGGTCGACTTCAAGAGCGGCGGCTTCGGCGCCCCGTACGACCTGCGCACGCCTAAGGGGAAGTTCGAGCTCAGCAAGGACGTCGCCGCGTTCGCGAATTCCGGGGGCGGGCTGATCGTGTGCGGCGTTGCCGGGAAGCAGAAGGCGACCGAGCTCGTCGAGGTCGCCACGAAGCTCACCCCGTTCCAGCAGTCGCTCATCAAGATCGACCAGTTCAAGACCACCGTGGACGACCTCGTCCGACCGCTCATCAAGGTCTCCTATCACTGGTTCGCTCACCCCGAAGGCGACGACGAAGCCTCCGGGCACTACTTCGTGATCGACATCGAAGGGCTTGCCGACGCCGAGCGCTGGGCCCTGGTACGCAAGGTCCTCAACGACAAGGACCAGTTCACCGAGGGCTGGACGGTCCCGATCCGGCATGACGACCGTACGACGACGATGTCGGCCGATGACGCCTACCGGCTCATCAACGACGGACTGCGCAGCCGGACGGCCCCTCCCTGGGCTGTGCCCGCCCCGACGACGCCGGCAGACCCCGCCCAAGCTCGTCACAATCTGGAGGCCCACCTCGGGTGGGACGACCTGCCGGTCCTGTTCTGGCAGAGCGCTCCGCAGAACGCCCCCGAACTCGTCGACGGTCTGCACAGCCAGGAAGGGTCCCAGGTCTCTGTACCGCCGCCGGCAGCGACGTCGGCTGCGCGGCGCACGAGACGTAACGTCTCCAGCGCGGCGATGCGGTCCAGCTCCACGAAGTTCATCACGCGTCCTCCAGGCGGGCGAAGCCCTCCGGCCAGGGAGTCCTACCGGTGAGAATGGCGCGGGCCCGGCCCCACACGGCGTCCGGATCAAAATCCTCGGCTTCCCAGGCGGCGGCCCGCATCGTGCCGCCGCCCCGGCGGGCCCGAACGACCGCCATGTGGTCGGAGCGGCCGACGAACGCACTGAGCGCGGCCTCGTCGCGCCACACGCTGACCGAGCCCGAGCGCAGGCCCGCCACGTCAGCCCACAGCCACATGCCGAGCGCGCCCGGCGTATTCGGCCAGGTTCGGCGAAGGCGCAGGCCCGCGAGAGCGATCACGGCCGCGTGCGGATGACTCGTCGCGGTGAAGTCGGTGACGCTCACGACGACGGGGCACAGGGCCAGCGGTACAGGGCCGGAACGCCAGCGGGTGCGCAACAGCCGGTAGGTCTCAGGTCGAGTGGTCATAGCGCGAGCATAAAACTACACGACCGATCGTGCTATTATTTTCCCACGCTCGATCGGGGCCTATAACGGAACAATTCAGAGCGTTTGGGGCACTAGCGAAGGGTCCGTTGCCGTCGCCTGCAGCCTGGCAATGATGCCTGTCCGCGCCCGGACGTACGGCAGGGTCTCGGCGGTCAGGAGCGAATGCGCGTTGGCCGTCTCCATGAGCGCCACCAACTCGAAGGCCAACTGCGCCATATCGCTGTCGCCGCGAAGTTCACCGCCTGCCTGCGCGTCGACCGCGCAGTCCTCCACGTACGCCATCCACGTCGCCAGCGACTGCGCGAGCGCGTCGTGTACCGGGCCCTGCCGGGCGTCGAACTCGGCCATCACCGCATAGAAGAAGCAGCCTCCGGGAAACACCCGGCGCTGCGAATAGCCAAGCCAGCTCCCGCAGAGGTGCGCAAGGCGGGCCACTCCAGAGGGAATGCCGTCCACCGGCCCCAGCACCTCATCGGCGAAGATCCTCGAAGCAGCCCGGACCGTGGCCAGTTGCAGCTCCTCCTTGGAACCGAACAGCGCGAACACCCCGCTCTTGCTCAGCCCGAGCTCGGTGGCAAGCCGTCCCACCGACAGGGCTTCGAGCCCCTCGACGGAGGCGATGTCAACGGTCCGGCGTAGCACGAGGCGCCGGGTGCGGTTGCCCCGCTCGACCCGCCCATCCGCCTTGGCGGCGTTCCCTCCGTCACTCGTGATGTTCCCGTGCCGGAAAGGGCCGTCGGGCTCGCGCTCGGGACCGCCCGCCTGGGCGCTTATGTCGTTGCTGCTCACCCGCCCAGTCTGCCAGCACAGCTGGCGCGACCGAGGGACTGGTGGCTGCGGAGGCGCCTCGTCGTGCGGGCCGGTCTGCCCAGCCGTAGCCGACGTCATCGCCCCACGTCTCGCTCGGCGGGCGACAGCTGGCGCTGCCGGACGTCCCGAAGGTGTAGATCCCGTCAGCCCGGCCGTCACCCGTGTGATCTGCCTTGACCACTGCACGATGGACACTCAGCGGGCACTCGCAACCGGCTTTTACGCAGAAGATGACGTCAGTTCCCCTCGGGGTCGCCCCATGCCTGTGCGGCGTCTCGTCTTCACGTCCGGCATTGCCGCGCCCTCAACCGCCCGTGACGTGTCGCGCCGTCCGGCCGTCGAGGCGCTGCTCGCCACAGAGGCACCTGTCAGACGGAGCTGCGAGGATCCCGTTGATCACGTAGCGGGCCTTTGTGACCGCGTCACTTTCCCCCAGGCGCAATGCGGTGTTCACGGCGTGAAGCACGGCGTCGATCTGAAAGGCAGCCAGGTCCACGTCCAGCTGGGCGATCTCCCCGTTACTCACTGCGCGACCGAGTTCACCCGCGAGCAGAGTGCGCCAGGTGTGGCGGTGGAGCAGCAGGGCGTCGCGGACCTTCCCGGGTCGGCTGTCGAAATCGGGGAGGCAGGCCGCCCAGAAGCAGCCCCCGGGAAACAGTGGTTCCTCGACGTAGGAGATCCAGTGTTGCATCAGCGCGCGGAACCGGGCGGCGCCCGGCTGAGCTGTCAGCGAGGGACGGATAACCGCTTCCGCGAATTCCTCGCGCGCACACTTCGCGACCGCGAGCTGCAGGTTCTGCTTGGTCTTGAAGAGCGTCTGGATCCCGCTCTTGCTCAGCCCCAGGTCCGTAGCCAGACGGCCGATGCTAAGCCCGTTGAGCCCTTCCAGTGAGGCGATGTCGACGCCGTGGCGCGTGATTCTCTGCCGGGCCCGGGCACCGCGGGCGAGGCGCTGGTCCGACGCCGCTACGTCTGCCGCTTCCTTCGAAGACATAGCCACTTCTCACCCCTCGGTTTCCTGATAGCCCGTTCACCGGGCTTCATCCTGCCATGCGCTTGCACAAAACGTGCGACCGATCGTACGTTTACTTCACGAGCCTGAAGGAGGCACCTATGCACGGGCAACACATGCTTGAACTGGCGCAGGCGCTCGCCGTCGCCAAGAGCCAGCAGGACGTTCCGGCCGCCCTGCGGCTGCTCCACCCCGACATGGCCCTGGAGACCCCGGCCTTAGGTACGTCATATCGGGGCTTGGCCGACAACGAGAGGGCGTTACGTCACTTCTTCGCCTCGTTCCCGGACTATGACGTCGTCCTGGACGGCCACGCAAACAACGCTGACACGCTCACGTGCTGGGGTACGGCGCGGCTGACCATGACGGGCAACCGGTTCGGCGTGGTCCCCAACGGCAGGCGTGCCGAGATGCCGGTGTTCATCCAATTCACCTTCGAAGACGACCTGATCGCCGGAGAACGCTTCTTCTTCGACCTGGCGACCCTGTGCGCCCAGTCGGGCGTTTCAACGGACGCGCTCCGCCAGAAGCTGTTCCCCGCGCTTGCGGAAGGTGAGACGGCATGAAGCAGGACCCACGCGTGAAGGACATTGGCGAAATCCGGACCGCGCACCTCTTCGACATGGTCGTGGACCTGAACCCCCGCCTGCCCTTCGGCGATGGCCCGCTCGGCCGGCGCGTCTTCTTCGGCGCGGCGGGCGGCACGTTCCACGGCCCCGCGCTGAGCGGTGACGTCCACCCTGGAGGCGGAGACTGGGCCTTGTTCGCGCCCGACGGAGCGATGGCGCTGGACGTACGCCTGACACTGCGCACCCACGACGGCGCCCTCCTGCACATGGCCTACGGCGGTCGCTGGATCACCCCGCCCGAGGCACGCGACGCCCTGGCCGACCCCGAAGAGCGACACCGGATCGACCCGGCCAGCTACTACTTCCGCACCAACCCACTGTTCGAGACCGGGGCGGAGCGTTACGCATGGCTCAACCACACGGTTTGCGTGGGTTCGGGATACCTCGTCGAGGGCGGCATCGCCTACAAGGTGTTTCAGATCCTGTGACGAAACGCCGCGGCTGGCATGTGTCATGGCGCGCCCCCGTGCGAACGAGAGAATGCAGCACGTAGTAGTCAAGACCATCCACCGACACCAACCCGAGGCGACGGTCGAACGCCAGACCGAGGCGCTGCGCCAGGCGAACCCGCCACCGGTTTCCTCCCAGGAGGTAACGCCTGCGGCGGCCCTCGGCGGCCCTCGCGCAGCCGACGGTGTTGCGCCGCCAGCCGCGGCGCCACCCTTGTCGCCGACGTCATCTGCGCCGGTCTGCTGACCCGGAGCGCGTGGCCGGCACGGGGGCTCGCCGGTCTCTTCGTCGACGCGGCGGTCGTTCACCCCGGCGCGGTGACCTCGGCCGGGCAGGCCGCGGTGACCACGGTCCGGGACCGGTGGTGGCCGTTACGGACCACCAGCCGATGCCCCCGCTCGTCGGCTTCGGTCGCCAACTCGGCTATGTACCAGTCGACTTCCGCTTGCAGCGCCGCAGCCAGGCTCCGACAGGCGCCCTCACGGACGATCGCGCCGATCAAGGAGCCGGGCTCGGCGGAACCGTCGGCATTCACTACCCTGAGCACGGGCGTGCCTTCCCCACCCGCGCTGCGAACGCGGGCCTACTCGGTCACCATCACAGGATCATTCGGGAAGGTACGCTCTCCGCATCCCTCCCCGCACCGATCCACAAGTCCTGAGCGTTGCTCATCACTCTCAGCCACAGCAACGCGGCGGACCTCACCGACGAAGTCGCATCCGCCATACGGGCCTACTCCCTGGTCCTGTTCCGGCCCCGGACTTGTCGGAGCACCCACCGCGCCACTACGCCGACGAAGGTCGCTTGACGCCTTACGCGCCACGACCCCACCGCGAAAAACCCTGTTCGATCGCAGCTAGGTACTGAGCAAGGTCAAATCGAACTTCCTCTATGACCCGATCGTCAGCCCCTGGGTACATCAGACCGTCCCAGAGCACGGTCTGGCCTCGGAGCCGTATCCGGATGCAGAGCGCCGAGGCCGTGAAGCCCTGCCCATGGGCTGCAACATCCACACTCCGGGCTTGATCAGTGGGGTAGAGCGGACCCCCCGGTCTGAGCAGCTGACCTGGGGGACCGCCAACTGCACCGCTGTAGCCACGCGCGATCAAATCGAGGCCATCGACGAAGAGGTACGTGTGTACAGCACCACAGACGGGTGGCCCAGGACAGGCAGTGACCAGCAGCGTGCTGATCGAGTCGTGCACCTGGCGATCACTAAGACCGGCGCGCACCAGGCGCGGGGACTTACGCGGCATCCGACCTTCGCGACATCACGAAGCCGATGTTAGCGGCCCAGCAGACTGTCTGCCGACTCCTTCCCGAGCCGTCAATCAGGCTCCCACTGCAGCGACGCAGCTCGGTCAGCCCACGGGATCGAGGGGCTGTCGGCGTACACACGAACGTGGCTCCGGCAAGATTCTCGTAGGCGGATCATGGTGCGGTGCGGCGGGTGCGCCTCCATCGCCTGCTTCACCCCGGCGGCCTCCAGCTGGCGCAGGACGTCGGCGACGTCGCCGTGGTCCTCGGCGAGGATGTCCTCGGTGAAGCTGCCTGCCGACGGCGCACATCGCATCTGCGCGACCGACTCCCCCAGCCACTCCAGCGTCAGGTCCACGACGATGTCCTGGCGCAGCTCCAGCACCCGGCGTTCCTCCTCGCCCATCGGCGCCCACGCGATGTGCGCCGTCGGCGGCGGCCGGAACGGTTGGCTCTGTTCGTGGCAATGGGCTCTGGCTCAACTTCTGTGGTCCGTGACTTTAGGTCACCGATCAAATCTCGAACAGGGCTTCCTCTTGTGGCGGGATCGGAGGGTCAAGGACGTTGCGGAGGCGGGTGATGTCCTGGCGCCACTTCGACCAGTTCGTAGCTTCGGCCCATAGCTCGGCGAGTTCAGACCGGTTGGAGACCACTTGGTCCAAGGCGTCGACGGCGAGCCCTCGAAGGTCTGCAGACAGCTCCGGTAGCGGCTCTGATGGGCCATAGTGCGAACACGCCGGATCGCCGTCGGGATGCTGGGCGACGACCAGGGCCGCCGCGCCCACGGCTCGCTCGCCGTCGTAGATTCCCAGGAAGTCCGCCGGCCCGGCGGCGCGCTTGAGCACGCCGCGGATCATGGCTTCGCGTTCTTCCAGTGCTGCCTCGTCCAGGTCACCGGCGAAGTCGGCGGCGGTGTCGTTGTCGAAAGGGCCGAAGTCCCAGGCGCCCATGTCTCTCCTCGCGCAGTCGTCCGGGGATCGTCGCACTGGTCACTGACAGTGCGCTCAGGAGGCAAGCAGTACCCGCTCGCGGGGAAGGTTGAGGTGCGTTACGGGCACCCGGGTCAGCCCGGGGCGGTGCGTCTTCGTCGGGATCAGCGAGGCGAGCGCGGGTATCGGCGCGGCAGGGGGTGTGGGTGAGGCCAGTAGCGGCGTCGGTGCGTCAGGTTTCCCGGCGGGTGCGGGATGGAGCGGCGGTGAGGATGGTCGCCTCGTGCGCGCCGACCGCACCGGAAACCCCCGGAGGCAGCAGCCGCGCCTTCAGGGTGACGAGCGCGCCTGCGTCGGCGATCCGCACGGCGCGCGCTCTCACCCGGCACCGGTTGCAGCAATCCGGCTTGGACGGTGTGCGGGTCTACGCCGGTTCGCAGCCGGATCCCAGAACGCTGTTTCCTTCGTCGGAGAGGGTTGCCTCGCTGCAGCGAAACGCCGGCTGTTGCGAGGCGGGTCGGTAGAAGGTGGGTGAATGCTGCGGGGTCGCCGCGAGTTCGGCTCCACCCGGATTGACGCGGACCGGGACGGGTCCAACGCCCACGAGGAAGTCCTGCCGCCGAAGGAGAACCCCTCCGCACTGCAGCGGCAGAAAGCCGGCCCCGGGTGACCGACGCCCGGCCGGGGGCCCGTCGGGGACCCCGAGCCCGCCATGCCGACGACGACACCCCCACCGCAACCGGTCATCCCACCGCCCGCTTCACCAGCAGGGCGATCCGCGCTTCCACCTCGCCCGTCACGCCGGTGAGCACGAATCCGGCCGCCCACACCGCTCGGCACTCGCCCTGTCCAGCCCGCCGATCGGCCCCGTCTACCGCGCACTCATCGCCGAGGCACAGTCCGACCCCGCCCTGCGAGCGACCCTGCACGAACGCTTCCTGACCACCGTCGAGCACCGCACCCTCGACCGGATCACCCGCGCCCAGCACACCGGCGAACTCACCGCGGACACCCCCCTGGAACACGCCGCCGAAATCCTCTGCGGCGCCCTGCACTACCGCAGCCTCCTCTCCACCCGCCCCGTCGACGAGGACGCGGTCGACGGACTGCTCGACATGTTCATGGCCGCATACGCGACCAACCACCGGACCGATCCACCCGGTTCAGCCCGCTGACCCCAGAGGGAGCATGGACGGACCTCGGGACCGACGCCGCACACCACCACCGAACCCTGGCCCGAACCCGTGACGCGGCCGGCCGAGCCAGCAGCCGCCATCCAGCCTTCATGATCCTCAGAAACGGAATCAGCATCCCTCACAAGGAAACCGCGGCTCAGTGCACACGTCCCGGGGCCTCAACACACATCGGGCAGCGCGGGCGCCGGGACGGGCTCGCCGTCGAAACCGTGCACGGTGCCGAACCGGTCGCCGCCCATCCAGGCCTCGTCTCCGGCTTCACCATCGCCACTGCCCGCGAAGCCGCCAGGATGAACGCGAGGCAAGAACCACCGCGCGGGAGCGCCGCGGTACCTGATCCGCATGTGCGACAGCATCCTCCAGGCCGCCCGCACCGTTGCGGTGCCGGTGTCCGGTGAGCGGCACCCCACCGGGACATCGCGGCTTACGGGTCCTGGCGTGCGCGCCGGGCCCTCGCGGACGTCGATCGCACCCAGCCGGGGCCCGGGGCCGCGTCGAAGTCCTCCGCAAAACGGTAGATGCCGCGCACGCCCGTGTACGCGGCTGCCACGGCCAGGATCCACGCCACCGCGTCGGGCCCCGGTCCGCGTTCGGCCACGACGAGAGCGAGGAGCGTCACCGCGGCCATGGCCAGTGCGGGAAGGTGCGCCGCGGCGCGGTACTGGGAGGTGCGCGGGGCCAGGCGGACGCGGCGTGCCGTGGTGGGTTGCGCATGCTCCGGTGCGTACGCCGACTCCGCCGCGTAGCGGTCCGTCGCGCCCCAGACGACGTACCCGTCGTCCGTGACCAAGGCCGCGCCCATCGCTTCCGTCGGTTCGCCCCAGGACCCGCCGGCCGCGGCCCAGCAAAGCCAACCGGACCGGCCCTCAAGGGCGATGCCCGGTTCCAGGTCGAGCCAGCGAAAGGCCGTGTTCCTCTCGTCCGGACTCCTCAGCGCGAAGGTCTGGTCGTCGGCCGTGAGCGTAAGGCGACGCGCGAGCCAGGTCACGTCGCCCTCGCCGTCCCACTGGGCCTTGCCCACCCGGACGCGGCGGGCGGCAACCGCACCGGCGGCAGCGTCCCGGCGCAGCTCGGCGGGGCCCGCGTGAGGGCCGCCACCGGCGAAGAGGCCGACCACCCACAGGCGCAGCAGGTACAGAGACACGAACCCGGCGACGACGGTGATCAGGTTCATGGCCGGTTCCAGCGGGCCGGCGTGGGCGCCTATCGTGCGGGCCACGACGAGCGGGAGCACGGACAGCATCAGCCCGGGGAGGAGTGTTGCCCGCGCCCTGCGTCGGCGTGGCAGCCGGGCGGGGACGGCCGCAGGGCCCGGCTCCGATGACAAGGGCGGAAGGATCAGTGGAGGGGCCAGAAGCGTGCCGACCCACCACAGGGCGGTCAGGAGTGCGGTCAGCACCGCGTACCGAACCACCAGGTCGCTCCCAACGCCCGAATCGGGCGTCGGGAAGAGCAGGCAGAGGGTGGTGAGTGCCCCCGCCGCCAGCGCCGCCGTCCCTGTCACCCGGCACCACCAGGTCGCACGCCGCGGCAGCGCCGCACGGTCGTCGTCGTTCATGATGTCCCCCCCCGGGGCAGCCCAGCGGGAGGCGCGGCACGGTGTCTTCCTCCGGCGAACTGCCACTCGACTGTGTTCGATCCCGCGACAGAGTACGCCCGAATCCGGTGACGACTTGGCGGTAGCAGCGGAGGGTGCGGGCGACGCCGGGGGGGAAGGCCACCAGGGAGCAGTCGGCCGCGCGTTTGTAGCGGCGGTGGAGTCGTCGGCAGGCGGCAAGCCAGGACGGGCAGCAGATCACGGTGGGGGTCGAGGCGGCGGTGCGGGAGCTGGCCGCGCGGCTGGAGCAGAACGCCGAGCACCTGCGCGAGGTCGCGGAGCTCACGGAACTGCGCGAGCGGCTGCCCCGGCTGGAGAAGGACAAGGAGACTCCGGAGACCGCGTACACCGCTGCCCGGCAGGACACCGATCTGATGGCGAAGCAGGTAACCGACCGGGTTCGCATCATGCGCTGCGCAGGATGCAGGCGAGTGACCCGGAGGTCCACACGGTCACCATCAGTCCGGAGGACCTCTCCGTCACCGTCAGCGGGAAGCCGCTCCGCGACCGGCACGCACAGTACATCGGCCACGTGGTGGCCCGCTCAGGGCGCCGCGGAGCTGAACGGGGGCCCGTGGGCCTCCGGCTTCGACGGCCGGAACACCGCGTTGAGGATGACGCACGACGGACGGCCGCGCACGGGGACAGGGCCGGCGCGAGATGAGACTGCGGGCAGCGTCCTCGGTGGTCGCGCAGGTACGGGCGAAGGCCCCGAGGACGCGGTGCGCTGTCGGGGCCTTCGCTGTTCGCGGGCGGCGGGGTCAGCTGGAGGGCAGGACCTTCCATGAGCCGGTGCCGGTGCCGCGGTCGGTGTAGTGGCTGGTGACGACGTCGTACTTGGCGCCGGACTGGTTGGCGACGCCGTTGGTGTCGAGGAATCCGCCGTTGGCGGAGTTGTAGTCGTTGAGGAGGTGCACGATGTCGTCGGTGCGGATGCGGCCGTCCGTGGGCGAGGACGTCTTGCCGAAGATGTGCCACTTGCCCGTGCCGGTGCCGCGGTCCTTGGTGGCGGTGGCCGACACCATGTACTTGGCGCCCTCCTGGTGGAGACGCCGTTGGTGTCGAGGTAGGTGCCGTTGCCGTACTGGTTGACGAGGTAGATGACATCGCCGCTCGTGACGCGTGTGCCGGCCGCCTTCCCGGTGGCGGACAGGACCTTCCACACCGACGTCGCCGGACCGCGGCTGTTGGGGGTCTGGTTGGTGCTGACGTTGTACGTGGCGCCGGGCTGACTGGAGACGCCGTTGGTGTCGAGGTAACCGCCGTTACCGCCGTACTGGTTCTGCAGCAGGATGTTGGTGCCGTAGGTCAGGTCGGTGGCCTGGGGGCCGGCGGCCGAGGCGGTGAACGAGCCTGCGGTGGCGGCGACAAGTGCTGCGGCGCTGACGGCCAGGCGCTGCTTCATGGTGCGGAGCACAAACTTCCCTTTCATTACTTTCAGTACTTGCATGCGCACACTACGTGTTCACACTGAAGGCTGGAAGCGCTCCCGGGGGTGAATCGCCTCCGCGAGGGCAAAGGCGTCCGGTCTCCGTGAAGGTGGCGAGCGTTCCCCTGATCATGGCGAATCGACTGGGGCCCGATGGGCGTTACGGCTGGGCGTGTGGGTCGTTGAGGCTGTTACGTCTAGGCGTGAAGGTTCTGAGCCGTCCGAAGGTGGCGGAGGGCGGTGCGGAGTCGACGGCCTTCGTCGATGCCGGGGACCTTGCCCCGCTCGGGGTCCATGGTGGCGGGCCTGGCGAGGAACCCGTCTGGAGCACGGTCACGCAGATGTGTGCCAAGTACGCGGCACGGCGCCCTGTGGAGCGGCTGCGGGATTCCGGAGTCGTTGGTGGTGACGAAGGGGGCGATTGTCTCCGGCGACTCCGGGACGGGGTCCGGCGGCAGTCGGCGGGTGCGCCGGCTTCGGTATGCCCTCTGCCGGCAGGCCGCAGTGCAGTATGCAGAATCTGCACGCCCAGCCGTAACGGGTGTGCCGCAGGCGCCGCAGGGGCGGCCCGATCCGATGCCTCCGTTACGTTTGCGCGTGAGCGATGTCCGGCACGCTCGCGAGCACGTCACCCCCCGCATCACCGCCTCTGCCCCGCGCACCACGACCAGGCCGCACCCGGCGATACACGACCCGCACGCCCAGCCGTAACGCCCACCGGGCCCCAGCCGATTCGCCATGATCAGCGGAACGCTCGCCAGCTTCGCAGAGACCGGACAACCGCCGCCGACGGCAGCGGCCACAGCGTCATATCGGCCCCGGCACCCTTGAGGACCGACCGCACCGCCTACGCGCAGTGGATCGCCGGCACCGCTGGTCTTCGCCGACCCCGACCACACCGAGGCCTGCGCGAGGGCATCGTCCCCGCCGCCTTCGCGACCGCGTCCCCCAGTGGCGCGGCATCTTCCTCACCGCGGCCAGGGAGGACCCGGCCGCCCTCACCCCGCTCGGCACCGTCACCCTGGACGGGGGGTGCCGCGCGTGGTGAGGGCGGTGGCACGAGTTCCTTGTGGAAAACGGCGCGTACATCGTGGTGGAGGGTTCCGTGGTAACCGCGGGCGGCCCAGTTCCGGCCGAGCTCTTCGGGCAGTTCGATGACCTCGGCGGCTTCCAGCGGGGTGTAGCCCTTGTTCGCGAGCCGCAGCGCCTGGTCGTGGACGTAGGCGAACCAGGACGGGTGGAAGATCACCCACCCGTCGGCGGAGCGAACCGGGTCGGGAAACGGGACGAGAATGCCGCGCTCGTTGTCGGCGAAGTCTCGGCGGTCGTCGGACGCGTACCGGATCAGCGCTTCGCGGATGACCGCCGCGGGTCCGTGCGGTGGCGGGCTTGGGCTCGTACATCTCGTCGACTATCAGCAACATGCCCTGCCGTGTGGTGAAGTCGCGCACCTCGGCGAGGCAGCCTCGGCACGCAGCCCCGCCAAGCGCAGCCGGCCGGGCACGCCGTCGCTGGCCGGCCGCGAAGTGCGCGGCCGGCCGGCGGCGGGGTTCGGTACTCAGTCAGACGGACCGGGGGTCAGCTGAAGAAGTGCCAGTTGGCCTTGATGGACAGCGGGTAGCCGCTGTCGGCGCGGTCGGCGTCGAGGTCGTAGCGGACGTACTGGTCGTCCTTGAAGAGGTAGACCTTGTTGCGGTTGGTGGCGTGGGGGGCGGCGGCGTCGATGCCGCGGTTGAAGGAGTCCGGCAGGCCGGCCCAGTTGCCCTCGATGCTCTTCGGGCCGAGGACGAGCTTGTCCTCGGGGACGTTGTAGCGGACGTACTGGCCGTCCTTGAAGAACCAGACGATCTCGTCGTCGGTGGGGTGGTTGACCGCTGCGTCGATGCCCTGCTGGAACGCGACGGGCAGGCCCGCCCATCCCTCCGCGATGCTCTTCGGGTACCCGGGCGCGGCCGCGTCGGCCTCCAGGTTGTAGCGGACGTACTGGTCGTCCTTGAACAGGTAGCCCACGGCCGGCTGGTCGTGGCGGTTGAGTGCGGCGTCGATGCCGCGGGTGAAGGAGTCCGGGAGCCCGTCCCAGTGGCCCGCGATGGGCTTGGCGCCGCCCACGCCCTCGTCGGCCTTCAGGTCGTAGCGTACGTACTGGGTGTCCTTGAGGAACCAGGCGATGTTCCCCTCGTCCCTCGACCGCAGCACCGCGTCGATCCGGCGGTAGAAGCTCTCCTGCAATTCGGTAGCCATGCGTAACCTCCTGAAGTGGGGTGGGGGTTGTCCTGGGCCGCTGCCAGGTACGCCGAAGGGGGGGCGACCCGGCTGAGGCAACGGCCCGTCTGCGCCCACTCTGCTCCCCCGCAGGACCTTGTAGGCGCAGGTCACACGAAAGAATGACTGCATTCCAGCCGCACCGAGACGACACCGCCACAAGCACCGGCAAGCACCCCGTACAACTTTCCACGAGTACCCGGTCCGTGCCCGACGAGACCGACCAGGCCAGCACTGTCAGTAACCAACCGTGGGTGCACGCAGGCTCCCCGGCACGTGCCCGCGCGCCTCGCCTGGGCGGGGTCCGGGGGCGCCTGGGCAGAGCCCGGGACCGGTACGGCAACATCTCCGGACCGCCCGTCTGTGCCGCCGGGTCCGCGAGAACCGGCACCGTTCATGCCCCGCTCCCGGGCACACGCCCAGTACCCACAGGCGCCGGACCAACCGCCGGTCCACGTGCCGTATCCGCGGAACAACTCGGCTGGATCAGTGCGGAACACACGTGAACAGGACGGGAAAGCCCGTCCTACACCACAGCTGGCATCGCCGCGGCCCAGGCTTCACCTGGAAAGGTATCGTCCGTAGTACGCAGCACGGTCGCTGAGATCACGCCGTCTCACGGTGCGGCGAAACGGCCAGTCCGCGGTCGCTGCCGTCGACCGCCTCAAACCGGCTCTCGCGCTCCAGCACCGGCAGCGATGCAGCACGCAGAGCGTGCTCGTCCTGGTCAGTACTCCGGTTCTCGCCCGCGACCGGACCGTGGCCGCTTCCGGCAGGAACTGACCTCCACTCCCCCGGACACGAGGTCGTCATCGACGCCGCCACCCGCCCGGCCGTCACCATCGGCAAGCTGCTGCCCTGCCACCACCGGGGCCGGGCAGACTCCGGTCGCCCCCGATCAGGCCGGCAGGGTTGCGGAGCATGTGGTGGGTGTCGCTCATCGGGCGCCCGCCCCGGCGCCGTCCCCGTCGTGGTCGCCGATGGCGGCCTCCACGGCCCGGACGGCGTGCAAGCGGGCAGAGCCACGCTCAGCGCGAACGATCAGCACCGGGGAGAGCCGGCCAAAGGCCTACGGCGCAGACCGCGGTCGTCCGGCCGCAGGGACCGGCGCGTGTGAGTGCGCTCATGGGGCGCCCCCACCGTGTACCGGGCGTGCCGGTCCGTCTTGTGGGCTTCAGTAGCGCCGGGTGCAGCCCGAGATGAGACTGCGGGCAGCGTCCTCGATGGTCGCGCAGGTATCCGGCGAAGGCCCCGAGGACGCGGTGCACTGTCGGGGCCTTCGCTGTTCGCGGGCGGCGGGGTCAGCCGCTTACCGTGCACGAGTTCGTCAGACCGGGGCCCCGATCTGCGTCGCGCCCGGATCTATGCCCCGGAGACGTTCCTGGAGAGCCGCCAGCGCCTCCCTGGCCTGCTCGATCGCCGTCCGATGCTCGTCACTCAGCCCCTCAAGAGCCTGCCGAATCGGCGCCGCCCAGCAGGCCGCGATCGCCGCGTCCTCCGAGCAGCCGAGCGGGGTGGGTCTGACCAGCGTGATGCGGCGGTCCTTGGGGCTTCTCTCCTTGATCACGAGGCCCCGGTCGGCCAGGACCCGGATCGCCGCGCTCACGTTCGGTTGGCGCAGTCCCAGTACCTGCGCCAGTTCTCCGACCGTGGACCCCGGCGCGTCGACCACTTGCTTCAGCAGCGCCAGTTCAGTGGTCGGGATCGGGCCGACACCCGCCCTCTCGGGCGTCCGCCGGTGGACGGTCCACCCGAGTTCGCGCAGGACGTCGGCCAGTTCAGGCTGGTGCGGGGAGAGGCTCATCCGGCCTATCGTAGTCAACCACCCCACGGGGAAGGCACAGCTCAGAGGGGCTGCGCCATGACCTCCAGGACGTGGTCGGTGGCGGCAATGTTGTCGTAGCCGGGCTTGCGGCCCATCTCCCACTCGGCGATGTCGAGCGAGGTGTCGACGACGAGCTTGCAGCGCTCGAAACGGCGGTCGGTGTACTCCCCGAAGGCGACGTCGAGGTCGTCATGCCTGCCGAGGCAGTCGGCCAGCACCACGCCGTCCTCGATCGCCTGGGCGGCACCCTGGCCCAGGTGCGGTGTGATCGCGTGGACGGCGTCGCCCATCAGGACGATGCGGCCCTGGTGCCACGGGGCGTCCACGATCAGGGACTCCTCGGGCCGCAGCACGATGTCACAGTCGTCGGTGACGAACTCGTCCCGGATACGGCCCATGAAGCCTCCGAACGGAGCGAGGTACTCGCGGAGCTTCTCCGCGCTGTCCATGCCCGAGTCAGGGGTCTGCTTCTCCATGTGGGCGTTGTAGAAGAGGTAGGCCAGGTCCTTGCCGATCGGGACGAGACCGGCCATTCCCTCGGGGCCGGCCTGCAGAATGATGCTGTCGATCTCCGGCAGGAGAGGGATGTTGACGCGGTACGCCGACTGCCCGATGTAGTACGGCACGACCTCGTCCGCGACGACGTGACCGCGGGTCTTGGAGTAGACGCCGTCGGCACCGACGACGACGTCGAAGCGACCGGTGGAGCCGTCGGTGAAAGTGACGTCCACGCCGGCGCCGTCGTCCTCGATCTCCGTGAAGGTCGTCGAGTAGCGGATGGTCACGCCCGCTTCGAGGGCGTGGGAGGTCAGGATCTCGTGCAGCTTCGGACGGGTGAGGCCGTTCATCGGAGGCAGGTCGACACCCGGGACGGGCGTGCCAGGCATCTCCTTGATGAAGGTCCCGTCCGTGGCGTACAGGCCGCCCCAGCGCTTGGCCGGGTAGCCGGCCGCGACGCAGTCCTGGGCACAGCCGATCATGTCGAGAGCCCGCAGGGCGTTCATCGGCTGGATGATGCCGACGCCGTAGACGGACGAGTGCACGTCGGAGTGGAGCTCGACGACCGTCACGTCGAAGCCCTTCTGCTGAACGGCGATAGCCGTCGCGAGACCCCCGATACCTCCACCGACCACCAGGATCGAACCCTGACTCATGACAACTCCCCTTCTTCTACGCGGCGTTGACCCGCAATCAAGCATGTTGCGGCGTGCGCCACACAGAAGATACGAAGACATATATATGTTCGTCAATGCTTTTGCCGGTGCCGCTCAGGACTCGCTCCGCGAGGGCGTTCACTCCGCGCCACCATGCGGAAGGGAGCGGTCCGCCTCCTCCGGAGGCGCTGGGTGCGGAGCTGAGGGTGACCGGCACGCCCCCGGTTGAGCGGTTCGAAGCCAGGTGGTGACGCTTTTTTCCGGGCTCGCAAAGCCCTGGAGCAGCTTCATGGGAATCGGCTGTTCACTCCTTCGAGAGCACCGGTGGGCGTCACTCTTGGTCACGCAACTGATGGCGGCTGCGGGGCGGGCGGACCGCGCCCCGCCCCGCACGCGGTGCGCGGTGCGCGGTGGGGCGGGGGGCGGGGGGCGGGGGGCGGGGGGGCGGGGGGGCGGGGGGGCGGTCCATGGTGGTGCGGGCTCAGGCGCGGCTGCGTCGGCGGCGCGTGGCGGTGAAGCCCAGAGCGCCGACTCCGGCCGCGACGAGGCCGGCGGCAACCGTCGCCGGTGCCGCGAGGCCGCCGATTCCCGTATCGGCGAGCTGTTCGGTCATGCCGGGGGCCGACGACGTGGTGGTGCCGGTGCCCGCCGAGGCACCGGCCGGCGCCGATGCGGAGGTGGACGGGGACGGGGACGGGGTGGCGAAGGTGCTCGCCACCTTCACGGTGACCGTGGCCGGTGTGCCACAGCTGGTGATGCCCGTGAACGGGATGGATCCTTCGTTGACGATCACGCACGGGGACAATTCGGTCTTCCTTGCCGGCGCATCCTTGCGGTAGGTGACGCGGACGTCCACAGTCGCGCTGCCGTGCGCGGCGAGGGAGACATCCTTGCCGATGACGTCGTATCCGTAGACGTCCGGTTCGGCGGCGGCGGTGATCGGCTCCAGCGTTGTCCACACGCCGGAGCGGCGGACCTGGACAGTGGTGTAGCGGTTGGTGAACAGGACGTCCGTGACGTTGTCGTACGCCGACGGGGTCGGGTTGTCGACGGTGGCCTTGAAGGTGATCGCCGCCCCGCCCGCGGTCGCGGTGGTCGGCACATCGGTCAGGTGGGTGCTCAGCCCCTTGACCGCCACGTCGTCCACATCGGTGGCGTTGGCGGCGCCCGAGGCGCCGTAGGAGATCATCGTCGTCAGTTTCAGGTGGTCGGTGCCGCCGTTGCTGTCGCCATGGTGCGGGGTGCCCATCGGGAGGCCGAGGCGCAGCTGCACGGTCCGGGACTTCCCGGCGGCCAGGGGGAACTGCTCGGGCAGCTCGCCGCCGTAGACCGTGCCGTCGACGATGCTCAGCGGGACCTTCTTCCACGTCGAGCCATTCAGCCGGTACTCCAGGCTCAGGGCGTTGTCCGGCAGTCCGCTGCCGCCGTCGATGCGGTAGATCAGGCGGGCCGAGGCGGTGTCGGTCGTGCCGGGGTTGGAGGCTGTGGTGGTGAAGGCGACCGGCAGACCGCCCAGTCCCATCTCCGCGGGGGCCTCCGTGACGACGGCCAGCTCGGGCGTTCCGGTGTCGGCCGGAGCGGCAAGGGCGACCGGGGCCAGGACAGCCCCGGTGATGGTCAGAAGCAGCCCGGCCGCCGAGGCGACGGCTGACGAACGCACAGTGCGGACAACGGTGTTCAAAGTTTTCCCCTGTGATGTGTGAGCGGCGCGGCCGGATGCCGCGTCCCGCGGACGGCGGGTGGATCAGCCTGCCGCCCCACACAGTTCGACAGGCCGTCCCAGCCGCTGGTTGTGACCCCGCACGTCATGGTTCTGTGACAGCTCCTGCCTCGGCCCCATCGGCACAAGGAGTCGAGGCATCGGTCGGCTCGGCGGCCAACCGCGCTCACCAGCACACCGCGCTGGTGGCGCGTCGTGCCGCAGTCTGCAGTCCGAGTTCCTTCGTGGCCCGGGGGACGGCACGCCTCGGACGCGTCGACGACCCCGGCCACGGCCGTACCCGTACAGTGCGCGGGCAGTCCCCGGTACGGCCCCGCGCCCTGCTCGTCCTCGGTGCGGGACTGGCGGTGCTCGCCCTTCCCGCCGTCCTGCCTGCCCTCGCCGACGCCTGTGTGCGGCACGGCCCGCGGGACCTCCCGGACACACCACGGGAGACGCCGGGCCGCGGGCCGGCGCCCGCTCCGGCCACCGGCTGCTGACCACCGGCAGCGCAAAAGGGGCCAGGAGACGCCCTGCCCCGCAGTGGCCTCAGTCGGCCTGTGTCTTCGTGGGGACGACAGCGACGGGGACGACGGCGACGGGGGCGTTGGCGAAATGGAGTACCGAGTGGACGACGTGCCCCAGGTACCGGCTGCCACCACTGCTGCGCCCGACCACCAGGAGCTGGGCGCCGGCAGCCAGAGAGACCAGCATCTCGGCGGCGAACCCCACTTGCGTGTGCTCGGTCACGGTGACGGAGGGATAGCGCCGGCTCCACGGCTTCAGGAGGGCGAGCAGTACCCGGCGATGCTCCTCCTCCGCTGACCACGTATCGAAGAAATGCCGGTGCAGAGCCACCGGTTCGATCTGGTCGCCCAGAACCGGCAGACTTCTCAGGCTCCGGCCCCAGGCCGAGGGGAGAAGTTGGTGGGAGATCTCGGCCCTGCCCGCGAAGCACTGTCCACGGTGATGCTGACCCGGCCGATCGCCTCGCCTTCAGCAGCGAAAGCGACCGCCCACACGCCGGAGGTGGCCGGGTACTCGCGCTGCCGGGCCTCGATGCGCCCCTCACCCACCGGACCGCCCAGAAAAGCCCGGACGTCGGGGTCTGTCAGCACGGCCCGGACGATCGTGGCGTCCTCGTGTGTGACCGGACGCGGCGTGATGCGCTCGGCGCGGAGGATGCCACGCCACCGTGGCGAGCATGGTTCAAGACTGAAGCCGTCCGCCGTGCGACCCTGGCCGCGATGAACCGGCTGTTCGTAGGAGCCCCGCAGCGTTCCTCCGGCGGCTGGCGGTCCGGCAGCGAGATGGGGCCGCTTTAAGGGTCACTGGGTCGTACTCGAAATGCAAAGGACGTCGTACAAGTGCTGGCCGTGGGCCCATCTCTTCAGTTCGGGGCGGCCCATGAGGATGAGATGGTGGTGCGCGGCGAAGTCGGCCGCGGGCTGGGTGAAGCCGTTGAGGGCGATCATGATCGGGACGTCGGCTCCGTGGTGGAGGCGGGCCGTGCCGTTGAACTTCTGCACGTGCCCCGAGCCGACCGGATTCTTGTACTGCTTGCACTGCAAGATCAGCAGCCGGTCGTCGGGGTCACGGGCCGTGACATCCACGCCGAGGTCACCGGCCCCTCCCACCCGCCGTGTTCCGCGGAACCCGTCGCGGGCCAGAAGATCGGCACACGCCTGCTCGAAGCCCGTCGCGCTCATCGCGGCGAGCTGCTTCATCTTGAAGGTCAAGACATCAGGATCGGGCGCTTCGCCCGATCCTGCGGTGAAGGAGTAGTCCTCCTCGCCGCCGACGTAGGCATAGGTGCCGGCGTCGAACAGGAACGACAGCAGCCTCACCACAAGGACGACAATGACCAGTGCGCCGACGGCGATCAGGGCGGTCCACCAGGGGTGGTTGGCGATCAGCCCCCACAGGTCCACTGTGATCCACCGGCTGACGTCGTCGGTCAGCCACTCCCACGCCATCTTGCCGATGGCCAGCGCAAGGACGGCGTACAACAGGAACTTCAGCAGCGGGTCGAGCGACCCGTCTTCGTCGAACACCACACCTCCGAGACGTTGATGACGGCGGCTGACGGTTCAGGCTGCGCGCCTGAACCGGGCACGGCGGGTGCGTGTCGACAGAGTTACCGGGAGGACAAAGGTGGCGCGGTCAGCCACCGCATTACCTCGGCGGCCGGCACAGGGACTGGACCGTACGGCGCGAGGGCCCCGGCAACGAGCCTCGGCGAGCTCGTCGAGGCTCGTTGCCGGGTGCTGGGGCGGGGTGATCGAGATCCGCGGCTCCGCATCGGCGCCGTCCTGGTTGAGGATGAGCTGCGCGTACAGGTGCTGGTGTCCGCCAGGGCCCTGCTCGTACCCCCAGGTGCTGTACTTCTCCCAGCCCGGCAGCCAGAACGGGTGCGGTCCGCCTTGCGTCAGGTCCGGCGTTGCCGGGTGCGGCGTCGCGGCCCGGGTGTAGGAGGGCCCGTAGACGATCTCCCAGCTGCCGTCGGTGTGCTCGAGAACGCCCATCTTCACGTGCTCCTTGAGCCCGCGCAGCTGCTGGCGCACCGCATCCGGATCGAGCCCGGCCTGGGCTGCGAGGGCGAGGATGTCGGAGTCCGGAAGGTGCAGGCCCATGACCTCGGGGACGTCTTCCGGACGGTACGGGTCGCCGGGCGGTGGGTGCGTTCGGCCAGAAGGACCAGAACCCGGCGGGCGGTCTCATCGGCGATGCCAAGACTGTGCACGTAGGCGGTGGCATGCCTGCTCATACGGGCGATCCTCCCCTGATCGGAACGCGTCGGAGCCATTCTGATCACGCTAACCGGCGTCAGAGCCGCCTTCATGGCGTTACGGACCAGCTGGCCGAAAAGGCACCAACTGGCCCTTCACCATGCTGGTTTACGCTCACGGCGGGTTGCCGCTGGCAGGCGGAGCCGCCGCCGCACATCCAACAGGACGGGTGATCAACCGACATGCGCGGTGGGGACATCCGTGGCGGTGACCCCGTGAGCGGTGACCAGACGGGGGCGGGCGCTGCCCTCGGAGAGTTGGTAGGCCATCCCGAAGACGCCAGTGTGTCCGGCGGCGACCCGATCCGCCGGGACGCGGGAGCGATCCAGGAGCAGGACGAAGGCGTGCTGTACGTGCGCGTCGCTCAGGTCTCGGGCTGCGGTGAGGCCGACCGCGTGGGTCAGCTGCGGCCCTTCCCTGCCCGCCATTGCTTGCTGAGCTCCTGGGACTGCTGGCGGAGGGCGTACTGCTTCTCCTCCGGATCGGCCCAGCAGGTAGCGAAGATCATGTACGGGGTGGCGCCGTAGGGCACGAACCCGAGCTGCGCCCAGGTCTCACGCAGCCGGTCACTGGCACGAGCCCACTCGTCCTTGCTCATGCCGGTCGGGTCGATCGGGCTGGGGTGCACCATGACTGCCCCGCATCCGCCGGCCAGCCGGCGGAAGCTGTCCGCTGCGATCATCGGCGCGAGGTTGAATCCGCGCCACGCGGGCTCGAGCTCAGCCTTGTCCAGCACCAGCAAGTCCTCGCCGCCGAACTCGGCGATCTGCTCGAACTCCTCCGTGAACCCGTTGTGCTCGTCGTTGTAGACGGTCTCGGCGATCTCGTAGAGGTTCTGGGACTCTTCCTCCATGGCCCAGAACGGGTTCTGCGAGCCGCCCCAGCGGACCTTGACTAGCTCCAGCACGCCGACGTGCAGGCGGTGGACGCAGCCGTCGTCCTCGTCGACGTACCCGCCGGTCTCCTCGGTCCGGTTCCATCGCTCGATGCACCGATCACACGGGGGATGCTCTCCAGGCCGAAGTCCTCGCCCAGGTGGGCAACCACCCTCCATTTCTCCAGGGTGTCCTCACGATCGCTGTTGTCCAGCGACGCCTCCAGCTCGTACGTCAACTGGATACGGCCTGGGTCACACGGCATCTCGCTGAGGGGGCGCCAGAGAGCAGTTGCAGAAGTCACCCGCACAGCGTAGCCAGGGACCGGCACCCCGATCCGCATTCCCATCGGCAGCAGTAGTGGTTGTTTTACGGGAATGCGCTGCCTGGCTCCGCGTGAAGGCCGACGCCCCTGGACCTGTCCATCCCCACCAGGAGGTGGGGCCCGGGACATGGCCAGGACCCACCGCCGTACCGCGCACGACGTCAGGGTTTGCCCGGCTCCAGGCCCTCGACATCCTGGACCGCCCATCGTCACTCCTGTTGGTCGATGGACCACTCCGCCTTGATCACCTGGTCGCCCGGAGTCGTCCTCTTGAAGGTCTTCCGCTGTGCTTCGTCCAGCGCCTGCAAGAAGGCGAGGTAGAACCCGGCCGGCAGCGGGTCACGCTTGTCGAACGACGTCGACCACTCGACGAGGAAAGTGACGTCCCTGGTCGCCTGCCACGACGGCGAAGAACACCCGGTTCCGCCGCCCCACGAGACGGGGGCGCGCCCGTACAGTGACGCCATGGACATGAGCTGGGTCAAAGACGGCGTGCGCTACACCCTGAAGGTGGTCGAGCACCCGGACTGGACGGCGCTGTCCGAATCGAGCAGCCCCGGCGTACTCCGGGCCCTGCTGCGCGGGACCGGCAACAAGATCGTCGGTCACGCAGGCCTGCGCTCCGCGACCGGTGTTGTCGCGGGCGTCGCCGCGGTGTCGGCAACGGTGGGCGGTGGGCTGGTGTACGCGGGCATGAAGCTCAAGAGCCACCTGGACGACCGCAAGGCCGAACACGACGAGGCGCCCGCAGGCGCCGTCGAGCCGGCGGCTACGAGCGCCGATGTGGTCGAGGTCGAGGAGACGGCCGTAACCGAGATTCCACTACTGCGCGCTGTGTGAGCGTCAGGCGAAGCGCCGGCTCGGGTGTGGGTCCGCATGACGCTCAGGGCGTCGTCCTTTCCACGCGTACGCAGGGCGCCACGATGTCGACCCGCGCGCAGCACGCTCTCCACGACGCTGCGGGTCCCGGACCGACGTGCGGCCGCGCCCTCGGTGAACCACTGCTCGTAAGACAGGAGCAACAGTGTGTGGTTGGTGCGGTTCGCGCGCGGTGACATGGCCGCAATCCCTTCGATCAGGTCATCGCCGGTGAGGGTCGCTCGCAGCGCCAACCGCGCTGTACCGATGTTCCCCGAGGCCGTACACGCCGGGCGAGCATCCGGGCGAGGAGGGGGCAAGAGTCGATCGGCGACGAGGCTCTCGGTGGAGACGGCTGTCCGAATGGCACCGGTCAGGATCCTCTGTGACAGCTCTGGTGTTGGGCTTATGCCAGGCTTCGTGCCAACTAGCCCTGCCGGAACCCATATGCAACATGACGCACCTGGTGTACTCTCCCCGGTTAGCTGCATCATCGTCAGTTCGATCGCTCAGCACGGCCGTTGCCATCCTGGTGGCCCGGTCGCGCCAAGGCTCCATCCGTCACTGATCGGCGGGTGTCCTGAAAGAGCAACGAGCTGGGTGGTGTGCGCCACAACCCTGGACGGCCACCCGGCCGGGAGGGCAGGTGGGGGCACGGTGCCGAGTCAGGTCCAAGCCTTCGCCCTCTGCTTGCCAGATCGGTGAGCAGGTCGAGAGACTGAGGAAGACTCCCGTGTCCCACGTACCCGCTTCGGCCGTCGAGCCGCAGCTTTCCCTGCGCATCGAGTCGGAAGTCGTCGACCACCGACTCATCGGTGAGCGTCTGCGTCCGCCCGCCTCACAGGCGGTGATCGACAAAAGCATCGCCGCCGGGATCACGGCCGGGCTCAGCCGGGAGCTAGCCGAGACGCTGGCCTCCGCTGCCGCCGATCAGCAGCAGCTTCGCCGGGCCCTGCGCTCGCCGAAGGTGCAGCGTTTCGGCTCCGAGGAGTTCGAGTACATCGAGTTCGATGTGGTGACCTGGCGCGTCCTGCCGTCGCCCGACAACATCCGCTTCGAGGACGAGCACGCTCGCGGCACGATTGGCATGCCTCGGTTCGGGGCCGTCGAGCGGGAGGCGCTGCTCACCTTCGAGATGGACTCGGCCGACAAGCTGATCGACGCGATGGCCCCGCGGATCGCCGACATGGTGGCGAACAACCCGCACGTCGGCTCCATCCTCGACCGCGGGATCGAAACGCCGGGCTGGCTGAGTGCCGTCCGGGTGACCACTAACCTGGGCCCTGTGACGAGGCTGGAGTCCACGGACGGCTTCGGCCGTACTGTGGCCAGCCACGAAGGACTCGGCATCACGTTCAAGGACGTCGCCTGGAACCTGCGCCCGGGCGGCCGCCGCGCGATCAGCCTGCTCCGGGAGCTTGTGGAGTGGGCTGGCAGCGACATGGTCACGGACGAGCAGGCCCGCAAGGTCCGCTGCTCGATCATGCCCAACGCCCGGGTGATCATCGGCTTCTCGGCCCCGCGAGGGTTCGACCGGGCTCGTCGGCGGTTCGTGGCGCATCTACACATGGCGCCGCCCATGAACTTCTCTACCGCGACGACGCTGAACGCCAAGGCGAACGCCGCGGTGGACAACCTCTACGAACGTGGCCTGCTTCCCGTCCCCAGCGGGATGACCGCCGAAGGGGTCCGTGACATCCTCGACGGTTCGAACCGCGAGCACGGCCTTCTCCCCGACCAGGCCGCCGTCCTGGCCTGCGGCGCACTGAACCCGCACCCGAACAAGCGTCAGGCCCGCGCGGTCAACGAGGCGATCGTCGACCTCACCGGCGCCAAGCCCAAGCTGGAGGAGCGGACCCAGCTGGCTGCCGAGGTCGCCTTGCGGAGCTTCCCAGCGGACAAGCGGCTCACCGCCCTGCGCTCGTCGCTCGACCGGGCCTGGCGCTGGTCGGCGCTGCGCGGCGTCGAACTGACCTGTGCCCCCCCGCTCGACCTGCTGCCCAAGGCGCTTCGCGAGCTCGTACAGGCTGGGGAAGCCGCCGGCCCGGCCATCGCCGAGCTCGCCACGCTGGCCAGTTACCACCTGGTCGGAGGCCGTACCCAGCTGCTGACCCGTTCCGAGTTCGGCGGCCGCGGCAGCAACACCGAGCCCCAGCAAATCATGCGGCAGATGGCCAAGACCGACGTCGGCCTGCGCCAGCTGTGCCAGATCGTTCTGGACGGCCGGGCCGGCCGGGACCCGCAGGAACTGCCCCAGGGCACCATGCCGCAGGACAACCAGATCACGGACGCCGACATCCTCACCCCCGAGCGGCTGCGCGAACTCGCCGACCTGTTCGAGGGGGAAGGCATCACGCACGCCAGCCCCGAGGACCGATTCGCGACGGCGCTCAAGACGTTCCAGGACCGTCTGGACGAACTGCTCGAGTCGGCTCAGCAGGTCGGCGGTGTGACCGGGCAGGACGGCGTGGCGCTGGTGGACACGCTCGGGTACGACAACTCCAACGTGCGGAACACGCTCGTCGAGATCACTGACCTCGTCTCGGAATGGCGGGGCACTCGTCGCCGAGCCGACCGGATGCGGGCGGACCTGGACGGGAGCGGAGAGGCCCGATGAAGCGCTCCGCGTACACGCTCACTCCGGAGAACTACAACACCGCGTGCGATCTCGCTGGAACCGCGCTGCTGCGCCGCGTCCCGGCCGCCTCGACGATCCTGCAGATCACAGAGGGCGGAGCTTGGAACGAGTTCCCAACGGGCATCTACATCGCCGCCGACTTCGAGAACGTCATCCGCTACACCGGAAGTGCGTTCCGCGAAGGCTCGGTCGGTGACCGCGTCCAAGAGCACGTACTGCGCGGACGCGCCGCGCGGTGGACCCGCCTGATGGTCGTCCCGCTGGCAGCGAACACTGAGGAGGGTCTCGTACGCAGGGTCGAGGGAAGGATCGGAAGGGTTCTGCGGCCGCTCGACACCAAGCGGCTCCCCACACTCTGCGGGCCCCTGCGACCCGCCTCGCGCAGGACTTCCGGATAGCGCTCGAAGAGAGCACAGAGGTGGCCCCCGCCGAATCGGTTGGGGCCACCTCTTGGCTGGGCAGGCGGGAATCACTTCCCTCCGCCGCGCGAGCCCTTCGCTGCGGCGGACTGGGCGCGGGCGGCGAACCCGGTCTGAGCGGTCCGGCTGCCTGGGTTTCGCGCGTTGGCGGACTGCACCCGGGAGGACGCGGCCGCAGTCATCTCCGCCCGCTTGCCGGCGATGGGGTGCCTCCCGGAGCTGGATCCCGACTCCCAGATCCTGCAACAACCGCCTCGGCCTCAGCGGGGCGTCTTCAGGCGCCGCCAGCAGATCAGTGCGCATCCGAGGGTGAGGAAGGCTTCATGGGTGTCGTCGCGGATCTCCCATCGGATCCGTAGGCGGCGAAACCAGTGCAGATGGGCAAAAGCACGCTCGACCACCCAGCGTTGAGTGCCCAGTCCGGATCCGTGCTCGGTGTCCCGGCAGGCGACCAGCGGTCTCACTCCCAGTCCCCAGACCAGGCGGCGGTACTTGTCGTGGTCGTATCCGCGATCAGCGATCAGCGATCAGCGATCAGCGAGGACGATGTCAGGGCGCCGCGGTGGGCGGCTGCGCCTACCCCGCACACGCGGCACCGCCTACAGGAGCGGGATGAGCTGGCTACCGTCGTTGCGGTTGCCGCCGGTCAGCGGGACGCCGGAGCCATCGTGATCAGATGATGCTTGCTGCCCGTCCTGCCCGTGTCGACAGGGCTTTGTCCGACGTCCGGCTCCAGGCTGACCACTCGATACGCTGCCCCTTCACGCCCGCCAGAAGACTCGAACGGCGGCGCAAACATTGGGGGTTACGTGAGTCGCTGGACAAGTCTCGTACATCTTGAAAGCAGGGCTAAGAGGTTCACTCTGGCCCTGCTGGTCGTGCTCACTGCGTGCGCATTGGCTGCCGGATACAGCTGGTGGCAGAAGCCACAGCACAACGCCCTGAGGGTCCTGGTGAGGGAGTTGCCGAGCGGAGCTGCTGCCAACGTCACCGTTCGTGGGCCCGACGGCTTTGCACGTCGCGTGACAGCCAACCAGACGTTCAACGACATCCCGACAGGGCGGTACACCCTCTCAATTGCCCCGGTGCGGGGTGCGAAAGTCGATGTCTACCCAACGCGCTCCGCAGTGACTGCATCAGTGGAGTCAGTCGGCACAGCGACGGCCGAGGCGCTCTACGCCAACGTCGTGCCTCACACGACCAAAGTCCTGGACTCTTCTCAGCTGGAACTTGTCGGCGATGTCGCAGGCAGTCGGCTGGTGCTGGAATCCGATGCCGCGCTCGCCGTCGGTGACGTGATCGTCTCTGGCGTCGGACCGAAGACGCCGAATGGGCTGATTCGGCGTGTGACATCATTCCGGCACGACGATAGGGGGCGGCTGGTCATCGGCACGAAGCAGGCATCACTTCGGGACGCTCTACCAAAGGCAAAGATCGACTTTCAGGATGTCCGGCCGGACAGCCCGGCTTCCGAGCCCGCACCCGCTTCCCAGGCGATGTTTAGCTCTGGCGTCACAAGCAACAGGAACGCTCAGGTTTTGCAGACCAAAGCCTCTGAGCCAGGAGTGCAGACCGGCAGTGACGGCGCCTTCACCATTTCCACTCTACTCAACAGCAAGACCATCATCGATGGTCTCACCTTCGAATGTTCCGCAGCACTGACCGCTAGCCCCTTGGAGGAGATCAGCCTTGGGGGGCAAAAGCCCGGCCTAGGCGAGTTCGCTGCAGATTGGGATTGGTCCGGGGTCAACAGAGTTAAATATACAATCACCCTCAAGGAAGACTTCCACATCAAGGTGAAAATGCCCGCCGTTGAGCGGCAGAAGTGTGCTTTCAAATTCAAGGAACCCGACCCGCCGGCCCCAGTGGCAACGTTCACACTTATGGTCGGGCCAATCCCAGTCGTGATCACCATGGAGGTAAACCTCGTAGCCGCCCTGGAGGGGACGCTGAAGTCCGACCTCTCCTTTGACTTCACGCAAAATGCCAAGGTTTCCGCTGGCATGGAGTGGCGCGGCGGCCGGACAACACCGATTGCATCCTTCGAGAATGAATTCAAGCTCAACAAGGGACCAACTGTCGCGACAGAAGCCACCGCCAAGGCGGGACTGCGAATCGGAACGAAAATCTACGGCGTGGCAGGCCCCTATCTCGACATCACCCCTGGATACAAGATCGCAGAGGTGGATGAGTTCGGCGGGCAACAAAAAGCTGAACTCAAGGGCGGACTTTACACCGCTGCAGGAATTGAGTTCGACCCCTGGCTTCGCAATGGCGAGCCTATAATGACCGCCGAGATCAGCGATCTCTACCACGTGGAGAAAATCCTCTGGTCGCACGTCTGGAACTCGACTCCAACACCTAGCCCGTCGAAGATCGACCCAGGGAAACGGGCCCCCTGCCCTTCGCGAGAAGTCATTCGGAAGGCTATCAAGAAACAATTCGCTGTCCCCGTATCCCCAGGGGCGCCGCATCTCGGGAAGGTCAGCTGCTGGAACGGTTGGGTTGCGGCAGTGTGGAGCGTTGAGCCAGCCACTGATGACGTCGACATCAGCGTCTTCAAACGCGACCAGTCCAGGCTCGACCCAGCAGTGACCCTAGTTCCAGTCATGGGCGATGAGGCAGACCCGGACTGGCTTCGAGACTGCCGAAGCCTGAAGGACCTCAAGGCCCCCGCAGAAGTCATCGACTTCGTGGGCTGTAAACGCTAAGAACTCCTAGCGAAACGAGTTTTGGGGAACGGTAGGATCTGCGGCCATGAGTCAGAGCGGTTCGCAAGCGGCGGCATTCTTTCGAGATGTCCGCCAAAGCAAAGTGGTCTGGCTTGTCCGGGATGACAACGGAAATGATCCTCTCGGCGGCTGAGCTCGTGGCCGACTAATCCGGGTTCACTGAGCGTTTTCAGAGTGGCCACCGGTCGAGTGATGGTGCGGTGTGGGATCGGGGGCGCAACGGACAGGGCTCCCGTGCCGTTGAGGGAGGTGTTC
>NZ_JBVHKV010000036.1:0-42139 GCF_055559335.1 Streptomyces sp. NPDC024555 | reverse complement strand
TCCCACCGGGGTTTGGCGGTTTGGTCACAAAACGCAAACTTAATGGTACTTCTTTATTTTTTCCCCCGAAATCCCCCCCCACTGGTGGTCCCCGCCCGCGCCGGGCAACGACCCCGTGGCCTGTTGCCCAGCACGTTCAACCGCAACAGGCGCAGTAGCCCCATCCGGGGACAGCGACACCTGTACGTCGGCGGACAGGGTGACGCGCAGCGATCCTGTCGCCCCTTGAGCCGGATTGACCACCAGGGAGTAGGTGCCCGACTCCGTCAGAGCCGGCACCGCCACTCTGGCCGCAGAGCCTGCGGCTATGAACTGCTGGTCGACGACGGTCTTCCCCGAAGGTGCCGTCACGGACAGATAGACCGTCTTCATGAAGGTGTTCTCGGTGACGCCCAAAGACAGGTGGTCCCCGATCTGCCCCTGAAGCACCGACTCCGCGTTCTGCGCCGCACGGTTGAGTTCGACGAGGACAGAGTCCCCGGCCGGTGACAGTTGGGCCACCCCGAGCGATTGCGAGAGCGTAATTCCCAGTGTTCCCGTAGCCGCTTTGTCGGGTGAGAAGACGATGGTGTACGTGCCAGTGGCAGGCAGAGCGGGGCTGTCCCATTCCTTGCCTGCTCCGACAGGAAGGGTGAAGTCGGCCAACGACGATCCGTCAGGCGCGTGGATGCCGATACTCACAAAGGATGTGAATCCTGTGGACTGCAACCAGAGTTGGAAACGCTGGCCGGCCGCAGCCCCGAACTCTGCTCGGCCGTTCTGGCCCTGCCGGGTGATGGCGAGATCGGCGCCGGGCGCGGTGGGATCGAGCGCCGGGAGCTGAGCGAAGCTGGACAGAGTGACGCTGACAGTTCCGGTACCACCGGAATCCGGGTCCACGACCAGCACGTACGTACCCGACTCTGCCAGGGTGTCGAGATCGATGGAACCGGTGGACCCGGCCGGGACATTGGTGTCCGCCGAGGTGATGCGCTTGCCGTCGGGGCCGTAAAGGTGCGCCGCCAGCGTTTTGGTGAAGCCCGACGATCCGATCCCGACGCTCAGCGACTGGCCCATCACACCGCTGAAGGACCATCGTCCGTCCTGCCCCGGGCGCGTGATCGCGGTCTGCAGTGTGGGGGCGTTGAAGTCGAGGGGACCGCCGGTGGTGGCCGAAACCGTGATGGTCGCGGCTCCGATGTTGTTCGCGCCCGGCTCCACATCGAGCCAGTAGCGCCCACCGACCGGCAGGCTCGGCACGTCCCAGTCCCCGCCGCTCGCGGGCACAGAAGCCGTACCGACCTGTGCCCCCTGCGGATCGGTGAGACGCAGGCTCACGGTGCTGTTGAACGTGGAACTGGACACGCCGAAGCTGATGTCCTGTCCGGCGTCTCCGTCGAAAAGGACCCTCGCCTTGTTGCCGGGCGTCGTCACGGCCACTGTCGGGGGCGTCTCGTCGGTCACTGAGGTCGTGACCGTGGTCTCGAACTCGGATGCGCCACCAGAGAGCATTCTGAAGGTGGTCGACGACGCTGAACCGTCGGGCGTGGACACCACTACTGGCCCGGAGACAGCACCAGGCGGAACGAGAACGGTCAGAGCCGTGTCGGTTCGGGCCGTCACTTCCGCGAGAGAGCCACCGGCGAACCTCACCACGTTGTCCGTCACGCTGGAGGCGAACTCCGACCCGGTCAAGGTCACCTGGGTCCCCGCCAGGCCACTCGTCGGCGCCATGGCGGTGAGAGCAGGCCCCGACGACGCAGGCGTAAAGGTCTCCGGCGACGACACGGTCACGCCGCCCACGGTCACCGCGACCTTGCCCGTGCCCGCCCCGGCAGGGACCTTGACCTCCAGCCGCGTCGCGGAAGCATTCACCACATCGGCCTGCGCGGAGCCGAACTTGACAATGTTGGAGGCGGCGGCCGTGGCGAAGCCGCTACCTGACAGGGTCACGGTCTGGCCGGTCTTGGCGCGCACGGGGACCAGGGAGAGGACGGAGAGCGTGCTGGAGGGGAAGCGGTCGACGCCGAGGCGGTTGCCCGCTTCGTCGTAGCGGTAGCGCGCCGTTTCACCGTCGGGGTCGCTCACTCCGACCAGACGGCCGGTCGCGTCGTACGCGTAGACGGCGTTGTTCGTCGTCGTGGCGTCCGCTGCGGCTGTGGCCGCCGGTGAGGGACCGGGCTTCCCGACCTGTGCCGTCGGCGCCTCTCCCTTGGTCGCGCCCGGTGACGGAAGGGGCTCGATTGCCGGGGCCGAGGCATCTGCGGCGGGTGTCGACGACGGCGCACCAGGAGAATTGTCCGCGGAAATCGTCCCGGCCGACAGGGCCAGAAGCAGCGCACCGACCGTCAGCGTTCGCCAACGCCCGGACCCACGCATGCCGAACCGCTCTCCGTGCTTACGCACTGCGCCCTCCCCAGAGCCCCCACATGAGTCACGAAAGACCCATGAACACCCGCAGTTTCCGCGCAGGCGGTCACAAGCTACTCACAGGCGCGGCTTCGCACGGGAGAAGGGGGCATCTCGTTCGGGCGCGAGGTTTGTTCAGGCCACGTCAGACAGGAGTGGGGAGCCCAGCGTGTATCAGTCGGTCACGTGGAGTAGGCGGGATAGATATATGCACGTTCGCTTCCGTGCCGGTTTCATCGGGAATCACATGCCCGCCGCCCTGTGGTTCCTCACGCCCCGAAGATGGCCGATACACGTACCGCCCCGGTGGCGCACAGCCCCGCCCCGCACCCTCACCCCACCCCGCCCCGGTACCGCCCCGGCGCCACTCCGAACTCGCGCTTGAAGGCCTTGGCGAAGGCGAACTCGGAGGTGTAGCCGGTGCGTTGGGCGATGACGCGGAGGGGGGCGTCGTCGGTGCGGAGGAGGTGGCCGGCGGTGGTCATGCGCCACCAGGTGAGGTAGGTGAGGGGCGGCTGGCCGAGGAGGGTGGTGAAGCGGCGGGAGAAGGCGGCGCGGGAGAGGCCGGCGAGGGTGCCGAGTTCCTCGACGGTCCAGGGGTGGGCGGGGTCGGCGTGGAGGGCGTCGAGGGCGGTGGAGACGGGCGGGTCGGCGAGGGCGGCCGCCCAGCCGGTGGCCCCGCCGGGGCCGGCGGCAGGGGTGCCCGCCCCGGCGGTCTCACCGGGGCGGCTCGGGGCGTGGCTCTCGTCCAGCCACCAGGCGCGCAGGATGTAGAGGAGGAGGGTGTCGAGGAGGGCGGGGACGATGGCGTCGGAGCCGGGCTGCGGGGTGCGGAGTTCGGTGCCGAGGAGGTCGATGGCGGAGCGCAGGGCGGGGTGGGTGCCCACGCGGGCGGGGAGGTGGACCGCGTCGGGGAGGTGGGTGAGCAGGGGGTGCGCGCGGGAGCGGTTCAACTGGTAGGCGCCGCAGAGGAGTCGGGTGGTCGGGGCGTCCCGGTCCGTGGGCGGTACGTCGGCCGGGGTCGGCCAGGTGCCGTCCGGGCCGGGGACCACGTCCTCCAGCGGGGTGTCCGGGTCGTCGGCCAGCGCGTGGCCGCGGCCGTGGGCGAGGAAGACCACGTCGCCTGCGCCGAGGCGGACGGGCACGGCGTCGTCCCCGGGCGGGATCAGCCACGCCGTTCCCTCCAGCACCACATGGAACCCGGCTCCCTCCGAGGCCGGGAACCGCATGCCCCAGGGGGCGTGCTTGAGGCGGCGCGAGGAGTGCGGACGGCCCGCCCGCATCGCCGTGATCACGTCACTCAGGACATCCATGGCGGGAGCGTATCCACCCGGGGCCCGGGGAGCACGATCGGACATGGAACGGGGATTCCAGGACATGGATCGTCTCGTCCCGCGTTCCTACGGTGGTGCACATGACGAAGGAACAGATATCAACTCCCGCCACCACCCGCGCCGTTCTTTTTCACACCACCGGTGATCCCGATGTCCTCACCGTCGAGGAGGTGCCGCTTCCCGCCCCCGGGCCCGGCGAGGTCCTGATCCGGGTGGAGGCCCTCGGTCTGAACCGAGCCGAGGCGCTCTTCCGCGCCGGAACGTACTTCTACCGGCCGACGCTCCCCGCCTCCCGCAACGGTTACGAGGCCGCCGGCACCGTCGAGGCGGTCGGTCCCGGGGTGAGCGGCATCGCCCCCGGGGACTTGGTGATCGCCACCCCGGCCGGGGAGCTGAGCGGGCACGGTCTGTACGCCGAGCGCGTCGTCGTCCCGGCCTCGCAGGTGATCCCCGTGCCCGAGGGCGTCGACGCGGTGCGGGCCGCCGCCGTCTGGACCGCGTACTCCACCGCGTACGGCGCCCTGCTGGAGAAGGGCGGGCTGCGTCCCGGCGACCATGTCCTGATCACCGGGGCGTCCAGCGGCGTCGGCACGGCCGCCCTTCAGGTGGCCCGGCTCATCGGGGCCGTACCCGTCGCCACCACCCGCGGCGCGGCGAAGAAGCAGGGGCTGCTCGACGCGGGCGCCGCGCACGTCGTCACGACCGACGACGAGGACGTGGTGAAGGAGGTCGCCCGGATCACCGGCGGGCGCGGGGCCGCCGTCGTCCTCGACGCGGTCGGCGGGCCGGACTTCGCCCGGCTGGGCGAGGCCGCCGTCCCCGGCGGCACCCTCGTCGTCTACGGCTGGCTGGACGGGCGGCCCACCGAGATGCCCATGAACTGGCCGCTCACCGTCATCGGCTACAGCAACCTGGAACTCTCCGGCGATCCCGCCGCCCGCCTGCGCGCCGCCGCCTTCATCGCCTCCGGGCTGCGCGCCGGCGCGCTCGATCCCGTGATCGCGGCCGTCTTCGAGGGGCTGGAGCGGATGCCGGACGCGCACCGGCTGATGGAGTCCAACACCCACACCGGGAAGATCGTGGTCACCGTCCCGCACCGGTGACCGGGGCGGGACGATGACCGGGGGCCGGACCGTGACCGGGACGGTGTCCTCCCTCAGCTCCCGTCCCGCAGGTCCGCCACCCCCGTCGCGCGGAACGCGATCCGGTCGAACGCGACCTCGCAGCCCTCGCCCGTGGGTGACTGGGCGAGGAAGCCGATGGAGGCGGGGGCCGTGTGCTCCGGGGGGCCGAGGGCGAAGACGCGGACGAAAGTCCACTTCTCGCCGTCCGGGGAGGCGTGGTACGCGAAGGCGTTGCCGGTGCGGCTCAGGCGGAGCCAGTACGTGTCGCCGTCCACGACGAAGGAGTTGACGTCGTCCGACTGGCCGCGCGTCACGACCGTGCAGATGGTGGGGCGGTCCGGGGAGAGCTCCAGGCAGATCTTGGCCCACTCCCGGTCGCCGACGTGGAGGTACAGGACGCCCGCGTCGAAGGCGGCGGCGAAGCCGACCCGCACCCGGGCGATGAGCTGGAAGTCGCCCTCGGGTGCGGCGCCCAGGAGCCGGGGGGCGTCGCTGACCGATTCCAGGCCGTCGCCGCCCGGCGGGACGAAGCGGTCCTGGCGGGCGCCGGCCCGGGTGGTGAGGACGCCGTCCTCGTAGGCCCAGTCGGCGGTGGGGCCGAACGGCTCCAGGGCGAAGGGGAGTTCGGGGAGGTCGGGGGTGGTCATGCGGGGCGTCCGTTCACGCGGCGGGGCAGGTGGAGCGGGTTGTCCTCGCGCAGTTCGGGCGGGAGCAGGGGCTCGGGGGTGGTCTGGTAGCTGACGGGGCGCAGCCAGCGTTCGATGGCGGTGGCGCCGACCGAGGTGGAGGTCGAGGTGGTGGCGGGGTAGGGGCCGCCGTGGTGCTGGGCGGGGGCGACGGCGACGCCGGTGGGCCAGCCGTTGACGAGGACGCGGCCGGCGAGCGGGGTGAGCGCCGCGAGGAGGGGGGCGGCGGAGCCGTCGGCCTCGGCGTCGGCGATCTGGAGGGTGGCGGTGAGGTTGCCGGGGAGCCGGGAGAGGACGGTGGTGATCTCGTCGGCGGAGGCGTAGCGGGCGACGACGGTGACCGGGCCGAAGCACTCCTCCAGGAGCGCGTCGTGCGGGCCCTCGGCGGTGAGCAGCCGGGCGGGGACGGTGAGGAAGCCGGCCGCGACGGTGTGCTCGCCGCCGGCGCCGGGGGTGACGGGGGCGTCGACCTCGGGCAGGGCGGAGCGTTCGGTGACGCCGGCGAGGAAGGCCTCGCGCATGCGGTGGTCGAGCAGGACCCCGGCCTCGGTGTCGCTGACGGCGCTCGTGAGCGCCTTCAGGAGCTGGTCGCCGGCCTCGCCCTCGGGGACGAGGACGAATCCGGGCTTGGTGCAGAACTGGCCCGCGCCCATGGTCATCGAGCCGGCGAGCCCGGCACCGATCTGCTCGGCGCGCTCGGCGGCGGCGGCCTCGGTGACGACGACGGGGTTGAGGGAGCCCAGCTCGCCGTGGAAGGGGATGGGGACCGGGCGGGCGGCCGCCGCGTCGAACAGCGCGCGGCCGCCGCGGACCGAGCCGGTGAAGCCGGCGGCGGAGACGAGCGGGTGGCGGACCAGTTCGACGCCGGCCTCGAAGCCGTGGACCAGCGCGACGACGTCCTCGGGCAGTCCGGTGCGCGCGGCGGCCCGGCGCAGGACCGAGACGCAGAGTTCGGAGGTGGCGGGGTGGTCCGGGTGCGCCTTGACGACGACGGGGCAGCCGGCCGCGAGGGCGCTGGCCGTGTCGCCGCCGGGGACGGAGAAGGCGAGCGGGAAGTTGCTGGCCGCGTAGACGGCGACCACGCCGAGCGGGATCTTGTAGCGGCGCAGGTCGGGCCAGGGCGGGGTGCGGGAGGGGTCCGCGTGGTCGATGTGGATGTCGAGGTACGCGCCCTCCTCGACGACCTCCGCGAAGGCGCGCAGCTGGGCGGCGGTGCGGGCGAGTTCGCCGGTCAGCCGGGCGGGGCCGAGGGCGGTCTCGGCGTCGGCGGCCTCGATGACGTGGTCGCCCGCCTCGGCGAGCAGATCGGCCGCGGTGCGCAGGAACTCGGCGCGTACGGTGCGGTCGGCGAGCGCGTCGCGTACGGCGTGGGCGGCCCGGACCGCGCGGTCGACCTCCTCCGCTGTAGCCTCCACGGCAACCTGCTCACGCGGGTTCCCGGTGCGGGGGTCGACGCTCCAGACTGGTGCTGCTGCCACCGTGTTTCCTTCCGCTCCGCTGCCACACATCAGAAGTTGTTCGGTATTCTGAACAGAGTTCCTGATCGTGAATATGAAGCGACTCTATTTCCGGGCGTTCGGTGTTGGCAAGAAGTCGCTGGGTTCTGTAGGTGTGCTGGAAGGGGCGTAGGACGATGTCGGTTGCCGAGTCCGGTGGTGGGGCACAGGTCAAGTCCGCGGTACGGACGGTGGAGCTGCTGGAGTACTTCGCCGGGCGGCCGGGCATGCACTCGCTCGCCGCGGTCCAGGAGGCCGTCGGTTACCCCAAGTCGAGCCTCTACATGCTGCTGCGCACCCTGGTGGAGCTGGGCTGGGTGGAGACGGACGCGACGGGGACGCGGTACGGGATCGGGGTGCGCGCGCTGCTGGTCGGCACCTCCTACATCGACGGCGACGAGGTGGTCGCGGCCGCGCGCCCCACCCTGGACCGGCTCTCCGACGACACCACGGAGACCATCCACCTCGCCCGGCTCGACGGGACGAACGTCGTCTACCTCGCCACCCGCCAGTCCCAGCACTATCTGCGTCCGTTCACCCGCGTCGGCCGCCGGCTCCCCGCGCACTCGACCTCGCTGGGCAAGGCGCTGCTGGCCACCCACAGCGACGAGCAGGTCCGCAAGATGCTGCCCGAGACGCTTCCGGCGCTGACCGAGCACACCCTGACCGACCGCGAGAAGCTCATCGAGGAGCTGCACGTCATCCGCGAACAGGGCTACGCCGTGGACCGCGAGGAGAACACGCTGGGGCTGCGCTGCTTCGGCGTCGCCGTGCCGTACCGCACCCCGGCCCGGGACGCCATCAGCTGTTCGGTGCCGGTCGCCCGGCTGACCCCGGCGCACGAGCAGATGGTGAAGGACGCCCTGTTCGACGCCCGCGACCGGCTCACCCTGGCCACCCGGCGGCTCTGACCGCCCCCGCCCGAGCACGACGCCCCGGCCCCTCCCCACCTGCGCGCGACGCCCCGGCCCCGCCCCACCCGCACACGACGGCCCCGCATCCACCCAGCCCCCACGCGGCGGACCCCTCCGGTCCGCCGCGTTTTCGGCATGACCTTCGAGGGCCTCGTACACCCCTCCGATAACATGCTCGAATTCATGACGATTGACCTCATCGTTCACCCCTCCACCGGATGAACCGTGCTGCCCGGCGCGCCGAGTGACCCACCTCGTGACGTACTCCCCCGTCACCTGACAAAACGGCCAGACTCTTGATACCTAACGCATCGCGGGTGCTCTCCCGAATACGGGCGTCCTCCCGAATAACCGACGGCGACGAGCCCGGCACGGGGCGCAGCCCCCGGACGGCACTGTGGGCCGCGGTGGGGGTGGTGGGTCTCGGCTTCCTCGTCGCCCTGGAGTTCGCCGCACGCCACTACGGAGTGCCGGGCCCCCTCGTCAACCAGGCGCGCGAGGTGGTGCTCCCGCCCGTCTCCGGGTTCCTGCTGTACGGCAGCATGGGGCTGATGATGGTGGTGCTCACCTGGCGCCAGCGGGCCTTCGCCCTCGGGGCGGCGATCGGCGTCGACCTCCTCATCCTGCTGATCCGCTGGATCGCGGACGCCCCGGTCACCCAGGGGCACCCCTTCGGCAGCGGCGCGCTGTGGGTGATCATCGGCACCGCGGTGTTCGCCGTCACCCGGCGTACCGGCTCCGAACGCCTCCTGCTGCTGAAGGGCGTGGGGCTCGGGCTGCTGCTGGTGACCGGGCGCAAGACCGGTGACGCCTGGCTGCTCATCACCTCCAAGACCCGGCCGCAGGTGCTCGACCAGTACGTGGCGACCGCCGACCACGCGCTGGGCAACCCCTCCTGGCTGGTCGGCCGGATGGTGCGGTCCACGGGCCACGTCGGCGAGGTCTTCCTCGACTCCGTCTACACCCAGCTCGCCGTGGCCGCCGTCGTCGTCGCCGTCTACCAGCTGCGCAAGGTGGCCGTCGACCGCCGCTTCCCGCCCCACCACCTGGTGCGCACCTTCCTGGTGATCGGGCTCCTGGGGCCGGCCATCTACATGATCTATCCGGTCGTCGGGCCGATCTTCGCCTTCGGCGCCGACGGCGGCCACTGGGCCGTGGCCGACATCTGGCCGGACGTGATGCCGCCGCGCGTCGGCCCGGAGCACATGCCGTTCGACGAGATCACCCCGCGCAACTGCATGCCCAGTCTGCACACGGCCTGGGCCACCACGATCTTCATCCACTCCCGCCGGGGTCCGCGCGTGCTGCGGTACGCGGGGACGTTCTGGCTGCTCGCCACGCTCGCCGCGACGCTCGGCTTCGGCTACCACTACGGCATCGACATCATCACCGGGGTGATCTTCACCCTCACCATCGAGACGGCGCTGCGCGCGCTGGAGCGCGGCTGGGACCGGTCCGCGACCCGGCTCGTCGGCTACGGCACGGCGGTGTTCACCGCGATCCTGGTGGCCGCCCGCTTCCTTTCGACGCAGTTCGCCGCCCACCCGTGGGTGTTCGGCCCGTTGCTGATCCTGGCGCTGGTCTCCGTGATCTCGCTGTACGTGCGCACCGTCCGGCAGTGGGACCCGAAGCCCGCCGTGGCGCCGCAGCCGGAGCTGCGGCCCGAACTGGTCTGACACCGGCCGCGATCCGTCTCCGCCGCGCGGCGGAGACGGATCGTCACGGGGCAGGAGGTGCCCCGGCCGCCCGCGCGGAAGCCTGGACGGCATGACACGGACCTCCACCGCCCCCGCGCCCGCGGCGGCCTCCGCCCCGCCCGCCACCGACCGCACGCGCCTCGTCCTGCGCACCGTCGCGATCGTCGCCTGCGTCCCGTACCTGGCGCTCAAGACGGCGTGGATCTGCGGCAGCCGCGTCGGCATCCCGGACGGCAGCCAACTCCTCGACCACGCCACCGCGCTCGTCGTCGCCAACGCGGGCTCGGTGGTGATGGACAGCGCCGTCGTCGTCCTCGCGCTGCTGCTGACCCGGCCGTGGGGGCGGCGGGTGCCCGCCTGGCTGCTCGCCCTGCCGATGTGGGTGGCGACCGGGCTGCTGCTGCCGATCATGACCGGCTATCCGCTGCAACTGCTGGTCCGGGCGCTGGGCGGGCAGGTCGTCCAGGACGAGTCCGGCCGCCCGTTCCTGCGCGAATGGGTCTTCGGCGTCGTCTACGGCGGCTTCATCCTCCAGGGCCTCGCCCTGGGCACCCTCTTCGCCCTGTACGCCCGCGACCGCTGGGGCCACCTCTGGCGGGGCACCCTGCGCGAACTGCCGAACACGCCCACGACGCCCGCGCTGCGGGCCGCCGCCGTCGCCGTCTCGCTCATCGCGCTCGCCCCCGCCGCCGCCCATCTGCTCTGGGCCGCCGGCGCGTCCGCCGGACTCAGCGAGGCCCGTGCCGCCCAGCGCGACAGCGGCTTCTACGTGCTGGAAGCGGTCTACGCCCTCTTCGTGGCCGCCACCGCCGCCGGGGTGCTGCTGCTGGCCTTCCGGCGTACGGAACTGCCGCTGCGGGTGCCGCTCGCCCTGGCCTGGGGCGGTTCGGGAGCCACCGCCTGCTGGGGCGGCTGGATGAGCCTCGCCGCCCTGCTCCCCCAGGACAACGCGGCCGAACGCCCCACCTCCGTCATGGTGTTGATCTACGCTGTCCAGATGCTGGTGGGGGCGATGGTGATGACGGCGGGTGCCCACTTCCTCGCGGAACGCTCCCACGCCGTGCGGTCGCGGAAGCCCCACGGGTGAGGCTCCTGCTCGGCCGGCGCGCCCGTCGCCGCTGGCTGCACCTGATCATCGGCGGCGCCCTGCTGATGCCGTACTACCTGGTCGGCACGGTGGTCGTCGGGCTGTTCCGGCCGGACGCCAACGGCTTCACCTCGCTCACCTCCCAGCTGCTCTCGTACGTCTGCGCGCTGCCCATGGCCGCCGTGAGCGGGCTGCTGCCGCTCACCCGGCCGCTGTCGGTGGCCGCCGCCCGCGCCCTGTGCGGACTGCCGCCCGGGGTCCGGCTCGCCGAGGGGACGGCGGGGACCCGGCAGGCCAGGGTCCGTTCGGCCGCCTGGTTCACCCTGCACACCGGCGTCGGCACGCTGGTCAGCGGCGCGACGCTGGCGCTCGTCCCGTTCGCCGTCGCCGTCATGGGGCTGCCGTTCTTCCCGGGGCTGCGCGAGTCCGCCGCCTTCGGTCTGCCCCCGGAGCTGAACCGCTTCCCGGTCCTCGCGCTCGCCCCGCTCTGCTCGCTCGCCATGCTCGCGGCGCTGGCCGGCTGCGCCGCGGCGGCGGGCGCGCTGCTCGCCGGACGGGCCCCGGTCCTGCTGGGCCCGACGCCCGAGGACCGGCTGGCCGCCGCCGAGCGCCGCGCCGCCGAACTCGCCGCCCGCAACCGGCTCGCCCGCGAACTGCACGACTCCGTCGGCCACGCGCTCAGCGCCGTCACCCTCCAGGCCGGGGCCGCCCGCCGGGTCCTGGACCGCGACCCCGAGTTCGTCCGGGCCGCGCTCACCGCCATCGAGGAGACCACCCGCCGGACCGTCGGCGAACTCGACGCCGTGCTGGGGCTGCTGCGCCGGGACGACGACGGCCCGGACGGCGGCGAGGGCCCGGCCGGACCGGGGCTCGACACCCTGGACGCGCTGCTGGACCACTGCGGACTGCCCGTCGCGCACACCCCCGAGGGCGAGCTCTCACGGGTCCCCGCCGCGGTCTCCCGCGAGGCCTACCGGATCGTCCAGGAGGGGCTGAGCAACGCGCTGCGCCACGGCGGCCGGGAGGGTCCGGTGCGGCTGCGGACCGCGGTGCGCGACGCGGAGTTGGAGATCGTCCTGGACAGCCCTCGGGGCGCGCGGCCCGCGGCGGTCCGCCCCGGCGGCGGACGGGGGCTGCGCGGCATCGCCGAACGCGCCGCCCTGCTCGGCGGCAGCGCCTCGGCCGGGGAGCACGACGGCGACTGGCGGCTCACCGCGCTCCTCCCCCTGCGCACCCCCGCCGCCCCGGAGGACATATGACGAACCAGGAGAGACCCTCATGAACACCCCGGTCCGCGTCGTCCTCGCCGACGACGAACGCATGGTCCGCACCGCGCTGCGCGTGATCCTGGACGCCGAGGACGGCCTGGAGGTGGTGGGCGAGGCGTCGACCGGCGCCGAGGCCGTGTCCGTGGTGCGCGCCCTGCGGCCCGACGTGGTGCTGATGGACGTCCGCATGCCGGAGACCGACGGGATCCGCGCCACCGAACAGATCCTGGCCACCCTCGACCCGGCCCCGCGCATCGTCGTCGTCACCACCTTCGAGAACGACTCCTACGTGTACGAGGCGCTGCGCGCCGGGGCCGCGGGCTTCCTCCTCAAGCGGGCGGCGGCCGAGGAACTGGTGCACGCGGTGCGGCTCGTCGCCCGCAGCGACTCGCTCCTCTTCCCGGCGGCGGTCCGGGGGCTGGCCGCCGCGCACGGCGGGCACCGCCGGACCGCGCCGCCGTCGTGGGCCGCCCGGCTCACCGACCGGGAGGCGGACGTGCTGCGGCTGATGGCCCGGGGGCTGACCAACGCGGAGATCGCACAGCGGCTGCGGGTCGGGGCGGCGACGGCGAAGACGCATGTCGCGGGGGTCCTCGCGAAGACCGGCGCCCGGGACCGCACCCAGGCGGTCATCGCGGCCTACGAGACCGGGTTCATCACGCCGGGGTGACCGGCCCTCCCCCCTGCGGTCACGCTCGTGAGAAATCGGTGAGAAGCGGCACAGCGGGGAACGGATGGCCTCGTTTCGCACGTCTGTCCAGCGGGATGAACAAAACGATCAGGCGCACCGCCGTCTTCACGCTGCTGCTGGTCCTCGCCCTCCTGGTGCGGGCGACCTGGGTGCAGGCGTACCAGGCGCGGGCGCTCGCGGACGACGACCACAACCGGCGGAAGACGATCGCGCAGTACGCGCAGCCGCTCGGGGACATCATCGTGGCCGGCTCACCGGTCACCGGATCCAGCAGGACGGAGGGCAGCGATCTCGCGTACAAGCGGGTCTACAAGGACGGCGACCTCTACGCCGCCGTCACCGGCTACAGCTCCCAGGCCTACGGGTCCACCCAGCTCGAAGGGATCTACAGCCATGTGCTGGACGGCACCGACGCCGGGCTGCTCGGCCCGCTGGACACACTGACCGGCAAGCGGAGCGCCCCCGGCGACGTGGTCACGATCATCGACCCCGATGTCCAGAAGGCGGCGTACAAGGCGCTCGGCGACGACAAGGGCGCGGCCGTGGCGATCGACCCGAAGAGCGGGCAGATCCTGGGCATGGTCTCCACCCCGTCCTACGACCCCTCCGGCATCAGCGGGACGACGGACGGGGACACCTGGAAGAAGCTCCTCGCCGATCCGGACAAGCCGCTCACCAACCGGGCGATGCGCCAGCCCCTCGCACCGGGTTCGACGTTCAAGCTGGTGGTGGCGGCCGCCGCGCTGGAGGACGGGCTGTACGCCTCGGTGGACGTGCCGACGAAGAGCCCCAGCCCGTACACCCTGCCGGGGACCAGCACCCCGCTGCCCAACGAGAGCGCCAGCGCGCCCTGCGAGAACGCCAGCCTGCGGGTGGCGCTGCGGTACTCCTGCAACAACGTCTTCGGCAAGGCCGCCGCCGATCTCGGCCAGGACAAGGTGCGGGCCATGGCGGAGAAGTTCGGCTTCAACGACGAGAAGCTCGACGTGCCCGTGCGGGCGTGGAAGAGCGTCTACCCGACCGGGATGGACAAGGCGCAGACGGCGCTCAGCGGCATCGGCCAGTTCGAGGTCACCGCGACGCCGCTCCAGATGGCCATGGTCTCGGCGGCCCTGGCCAACGGCGGCGAGCTGGCCGCGCCGCACATGGTCTCCAAGGTCACGGACTCCGACGGCCGCACGCTGGAGGACTTCGCCGACGGCGACACCGAGCGGATCGTCTCCGCGTCCACGGCACGGCAGTTGCGCAGTGCGATGGTGACCGTCGTGGAGGAGGGCACCGGCACCAACGCCCGGATCGCGGGGGCCGAGGTCGGCGGCAAGACGGGCACGGCGGAGAACGGGGTGGGCAACAGCAACACCCCGTACGCCTGGTTCACCTCGTACGCGAAGGACTCCTCGGGCCGGGAGGTCGCCGTCGCGGTGGTCGTGGAGGACTCCGGCGCCGCCGCCTCCGAGGTCAGCGGCAACGGGCTGGCCGCCCCGGTCGCCCGCGCGATGATGGAGGCCGCGCTCCGGCGGTAGGGCGGGTGCGGACGGACCCGGCGCGGGTACGCCTCCCGGAGGCGTACCCGCGTCGAAGCGCTTCCGGGCCTCGCTGGTACGCTCTCGCCCCGCACACCCGCCGGAGCGGGACTGGGAACGTACACAACCGCATCGCGCGGGCACGGGGATCCGAGCGCAAGGAGGGGGAGCCGTGGGCACGTCCGTGGAGCGCACCGATGCCGCCGCCGAGTTCCACGCGTTCTTCGAGGCCCATTACGCCGAACTGGCCCGGCTGGCCCATCTGCTGACCGGCGAGGCGGACGCGGCGGACGATCTGGCGGCCGACGCGCTGCTGGCGCTCTGGCACCGCTGGGACCGGGTCAGGGAGGCCGACCATCCGGTGGCGTACGCGCGGGGGGTCGTCGCCAATCTGGCGCGCACCCGGATCCGCAGCGCGGTGCGCGAGCGGCGCCGGATCGCCCTGTTCTGGGGACCGCGCAACGGCGGGGACGGGGACGCGGCCGAGGGGCCCGACGTGTCGGCGGTCGTGGACGTGCAGGGCGCGCTGCGCCGGCTGCCGTTCCGCAAGCGGGCGTGCGTGGTGCTGCGGCACGCCTTCGACCTCTCGGAGCGGGACACCTCGCTGGTGCTCGGGATCTCGGTGGGTACGGTGAAGAGCCAGACCTCGCGGGCCGTCGCGGAACTCCAGCGGCTGCTGGGTCCGGACACGGGCGCGGCCCAGGTCGAGGTGGCGGTCGCGGCGCAGCGCAGCAGAGGAGAGCGGTGAACGACGAGGAGCTTTCCGGCCGGCTGCGGGTGGCCGCCGAGGCGCACCGCCCGGACCGCGAGCGGATGCTGGCCCGGGTCGGGCGCGGGATGGAGGAGGCGCGCCGGCCGTCCCGTGCGGTGCGCCCGCCGCGCCGTGCGACACCGTGGCTGCGGGTCGCCGGGGCGACGGCCGCGGTCTGCGGGGTGCTGGCCTTCGGGGCGTTCGTCGTCGCCCCGGCCGACGGGGACGGGGGGAGCGGGAAGCGGGTGGCGGCGCCCCCGGCGTCCTCTCCCGCACCGTCCTCTCCCGCACCGTCCTCCCCGGCACCGTCCTCCGCCGTGTCCTCCCCCGCTCCCGACGCCGCACGGCCCCCCGGGCCGGGGTCGCTGCGTCCCGAGGACGGGCCGCTGTGGACGGACGCGGTCGTCGATCCGCACAGCAACGCGTACTGGGCGCAGAGCGATGTGACGGTCAGAACGGCGGAGCCGCTGACCTCGCTCACCGTGGAGCTGCGGATCGCGCTCACCGGCGGGGTGAACACCACCGGTTCCTGGCGGTCGCTGCCGGAGGACGACTTCACCGTGTCGGCGAGCGAGGACGGGGGCTTCCTGGTCTACCGGTGGGCGCTGCGGCCGGGCCGGACCGTGCCCGTGGGCACGCACACCTTCGCCGGGCAGTACAACCACGCGGAGGGGGCGCGGGACGCGTCGGGCGACTACGTGACCGTCCGCGCGCTCCGGGCCTCCGGCGAACGGGTCTCGGTGGGCGACGGGTTCGGTCCGCCCGCGCGGTGACGGCCGGGGCGCGGTGCCCGTGCGGCGGGAGCCCCGCCGGAGGCGTCCGGCGGGGCTCCGGCCGTGCTCAGGCGAACGGCCGCCAGTCGCCCAGCCAGGCGGCCGGGGTGTGCAGCCGGGCCTCGGCGTCGGTCAGCAGCGGGCGGTTGGCGGGGACGGTGACACGGGCGCCGGGTCCGGTGTTGCGGTACTCGGCGAAGCGCTGGTCCTGCCAGGGGAACCCGGCCGACATGGTCCCGTAGGGCGCGTCGGTGTCGATGCCCGCGCCGAGCACGCTGTCGCGGACGGTCAGCATGGGGTGCGCGGTGAGGTCGGACGAGGGGACCCAGGGGCGGGCCAGTTTGAAGTAGCCGTCCGGGGCGGTGCTGGTGACGCGGGAGCGCAGCACGAGGAAGCCGTGCGGATTGGCCCCGGCGGTGCTGGGCGCGAAGACGAAGCCGTAGGGGGCGGAGGCCAGGTCGGTGCGGGCGAGGGTGCGGAAGTGGCAGCGGTCCAGGACGGCACTGGCGCGGCCGAAGACGAAGTCGACGTCCCCCTCGGCGTAGCAGTCGCGGTAGTACTGGCGGGCGACGTCGGTGAGGGAGGCGGAGTCGGCGTACAGGGTGTCCTGGTGGCCGAGGAAGCGGCAGCGGAGGAACGCCGAGCGGTCCCCGGTCACCTTGATCGCGACGGCCTGGGTCCCGGTGTAGGCCGGGTGGTCGGCGCGCAGCCAGTCGTTGGCGAAGGTCAGCGCGTAGGCGGTGAGTCCGGCGGGCCGGGCGGTGACGGTGGCGGAGCCGCTGGTGCCGTAGGTGCCCGAACCGTCGGGGCGGGGCGTGCCGTTGGCGTGGTCGAAGACGATCACGGTGTCGCGCGGGTCGCCGCTCGCGCCGATCAGGGTGAGTCCGGTGCGGTCGGCCGGGATGTCGACGGTCTCGCGGTAGGTGCCGGGGGCGATGACCAGGGTGCGGCCGGTGCCGGTCGCGGCGTCCACGGCGGCCTGGACGGTGGTGTGGTCGCCCCGGCCGCGCGCGTCGACGTAGAGGGTGCCGGCGTCGGGGCGGCGGGCGGGCGAGCCGTGGCGCCCGAAGGGGCGGGAGGCGGGGAGGCCGTGGGCCTGCGCGGTGGGGGCGGCGGCGAGCGCGAGGGCGGTGCCGCCGCCGGCGAACAGGGTCAGGGCACGGCGTCTGCTGGGCATGGGCGGTCCATCCTTTGCACGGTCGCGGGTGGGGCGGGGGTGCGTGTACGGGGGCGGGGCCGGGGCCCGTCCGGTGCCGCGCGGGCGGCGGACGGGTCCCGGCCCGGAGGGACGTCCGGTCAGGCGCCGGGGATCCGGCCCGCGCCCGCCGAGACCCCGACGACCAGGGGCACGAGGAGCGGGTGGTCGACGCGGTTGCGCAGCGTGGGGGTCCAGCCGGCGCCCGTGGTGAGCTGCTCGGCGGGGACTCCGGCGTTGTGGACGGCGACGAGGTCGGTCCGGCGGCCGTTGACGTAGTTGTCCCCGGCGGTGAGCGAGGACTCGGACCACTTCTTGAGGATCTTCGCCCGGTCGAACTCGCCGCTGAGCGAGAAGGCGTTGTGCTCCGCGACGAGGTGCGACTCGGCCCCGATGCCGTAGGAGTAGCCGTAGACGCTGCCCCTGGTCGCGACGAAGTGGTTGTTGTAGGAGTCGACCTGGCCGAAGCGGACCCGGGGGGCGCGCTCGTTGAGGTCCTTGAAGAGGTTGTGGTGCAGGGTGACGCGGAGGTGCCCCCGGTCGGTGTCCCCGGCCTTGTCGCTGTTGCCGATCAGCATCGTCTTGTCGTGGTCCTTGAGGACGTTGTAGGACGCGGTGACGAGGTCGGCGCCCTTGACGATGTCGAAGAGCCCGTCGTGCTGCTGGTACAGCTCGTCGAAGTAGCGGGGCTGGTCGGCGTCGTGGCGGTCGCCGTCGCTGAAGGTGTTGTGGTCGACCCAGACGTGGTCGGAGCCGTAGACGACGAGGTTGTCGTACTCGGAGTTCCAGTGGCCGGTGTCCCCGTCGGTGGGGTCCCACTGGGGGAAGCAGTCGTAGGTGTCCTCGAAGGTGATGTTGCGGACGATGACGTTGGAGACGTTCTGGATCTGGATGCTGGCGCCGATGACCGTGGCGTCCTTGCCGACGCCGACGATGGTGGTGTTGGACGGTACGTAGACGTTGACGGCGTCCTTCTGGCGCTTGGCGGAGGCCAGGCGGGCGTCCTCCATGGGTCCGGACGGGACCTCCGTGCGGCCCCAGGTGTCCGGGTCGTAGGCGGCGAGGTACTTGTCCAGGGTGTAGCCGTCGGTCTGGTAGGCCTCGCAGCCGATGGGATCGCCCGCGGCGTCGGCGTTGCCGTGGACGGTGCCGTCGATCCTGATGATCTTCGGTGCGTCCCCGGCGTCCTCGAAGGCGGCGATGAGTTCGGCCCGGTCGGTCACGGTGTAGACGTGGTCGGGGGTGGCCGCCGCGCCTCCGGTGGTGGAGCCCTCGGCGGACGCCCAGCCGTCGCCCTGCGGGAGGACGGCGCGTTCGATGCCCCGGTGGTGCGCGGCGCCCCCGTTCGGGGCGGCCTGGGCGGGGACGGTCAGGGCGAGCGCCAGGGAGGCGCTGCCCATCACCAGGGCTATGGCGCGAGCATGACACATGCGTGCGGGCATGGCGGTTCCTTCGTTCGTGAGGTGATGAGGTGATGAGGACGTGAGGGTGGGGGGGTGGCCGGGCGCGTGCCTCAGACCGGCTGCGGCCAGCTGATCCACTCGGCGGGCACCGGCTCGTCGGTGCGGCGCACGTCGCGCGGGGCGAGGACCCGGGCGGCGGTCAGGGCCCGCGCGGTGAGCCGCGCGACCTCGATGGCGCCACGGGGCTGGAAGTGCGTGTTGTCCTGCCGGCCCTCGGGGTAGTTGGGCGACCGGCCGGGCTCCAGCCAGTTGAAGTACGCCTCGGTGGCGTCCGGGCCCAGTTCCTGCCAGCGGGCGAGGGTGAGGGCCTGGAGGTCGAGCAGGGGGACGCCCTCCTCGGCGGCCAGCTGCCGCATCGCGTCCGGATACGCGCCGTGGGTGGGCCTGGCCGTACCGTCCGCCGCGAAGCGTCGGCGCTCGACGGGCGTGAGCAGGACCGGCAGCGCGTGCCGGGCGCGCGCCCCGTCCAGGTACTGGCGCAGACAGTCCTGGAAGGTGGTGTACGGATCGGTGCCGCGGGCCGGGTCGTCGGTCTTCTCGTCGTTGTGCCCGAACTGGACGAGGACGAGATCGCCCGCGCGGACCCCGTCGAGCAGGGCGGCGAGCCGGCCCTCGTCGATGAAGCTCTTGGAACTGCGGCCGTTCATCGCGTGGTTGGCGACGGTGAGGGTGCGGCCCAGGAAGAAGGGAAGGGCCATGCCCCAGCCCGTCTCGGGCGCGGCGTCGGCGTACTTCTGGGCGGCGGTGGAGTCCCCGGCGATGTGCACGGTACGGGGGCGGGGGCGGCCGCGCCGGTCGTCGGCCGCGGCGGGCACGGCGTGGGCCGTGGCGAGGGCGAGGGGCAGGGCGGCCAGGGCGGCGGCGGTCTGCCTGCGGGTGAGTGACACGGTGAAGCTGCCTCTCTCGGGGTGCGTAGCGGGGCGTGCGCGGGCGCACGGCGGTACGGGGCCGGGGCCTTGCGGGCGCGGGGCCTTTCGAGGTGGGGGCCGGCGGCGGGACGGGTCCGCCGCCGCCGGCCCCCGGTCACCGGGGTGTCGGACGGAGTGGATCAGCCGTTGCCGATCTTCTTCCACTCCTCCTGGGCCTTGTTCAGCTCGTCGGCCATCTTGTCGAGGAAGGCCTTGGCCGTGACCTTGCCGAGCAGCAGCTTCTGGAACTCCGGCTCGTTGTCCGCCTTGCTGATGTTGTTCCAGTCCGGCAGGTAGTACGGCAGCTGCACGATCTTGGTGGAGCCGTCGGTGAGGGCCTTCGCCGCCAGTTCGGTCGGCTCGGCGGCGCTGATCCACGGGTCCTTGGCGGCCTCGGTGTTGGCCGGGATGGCGCCCGCGGACTCGTTCCACTTGCTGTTGGACTCGTGCGAGGCGGCGAACTCGATGAACTTCCAGGCGGCCGTCTTGTTCTTGCTGGACCGGAAGAGGCCGAGCCCGTCGACGGGGTTGGAGACCTGGACGCGGGTGCCGCCGTCACCGACCGGGTTGGGGATGCCGGCGAACTTCTCCTTGCCGAGGGCCTTCAGGTGGTCCTGGTAGGAGCCGAGGTTGTGGCTCAGCATCCCGATGGTGCCGGTGTCCCACTGGGCGACCATCTTGGTGAAGTCGTTGTTGACGTCGGCGGCGGGCGTCGTCTTCTTGTACAGCGCGGCGTACTTCTCCAGCGCGGCGACGTTCTTCGGGTCGTTGAGCGTCGTCTTGTCGCCGTTCCAGAACTCCGTGATGCCGGACTGGCCGTACGCGGCGTCGATCGCCTGGGCGATGGAACCGGCGCCGCCCCGGATGGTGTAGCCGAACTTGTTGTGCTTGGAGTCGGTGAGCTTCTCGGCCGCCTTGTAGAAGTTGGCCCAGGTGGTGGGGGCCTCCAGGCCGGCGGCCTCGAACAGGTCGGTGCGGTACCAGAGGGCGCCGTTGTTCGCGGAGGTCGGCACGGAGTACATCTCGTCGCCCCGGCCGGCCGCGTCCTTGACGCTCGCGACCATGCCCTCGACGAGCTTCCCGTCCAGGGAGGAGCCCTTGATCCGCTCGTTGAGCGGTTCCAGGGCCTCCTGGGAGACCATGTTGGCCAGGTAGGCGGTGCCGACGCCGCCGACGTCCGGCAGACCGCCGCCCGCGATGGCGGTGTCGTACTTGGACTGCACGTCCGCGATCGGGATCGGGACGTACTTGACCTTGATGTCCGGGTTCTTCTTCTCGAAGTCCTTGATGATCTCGTTCCAGATCGCGGTGCGCGGACCACCGTTGTTGTCCCAGAAGGTGATCTCGCCCTTGCCGCTGCCCTCGGTGCCGGTGTCGCTGCCGTCGTCCCCGCAGGCGGTGGCGGTCAGCGCGAGCACCGCGGCCAGCGAGACGGCGGCCGTGGCCCGCCCGCGCCGCGTCTTCGAGATGTTCATGATCGGCTCTTCTCTCTCGTGTTCTCTCGGGTGGTGCGCGTGAGTGGGGGGTTCGGTGCTCCGCGTGGAGCCGGCCCGGGGCCGGCTCCACGCCGTTCAGGCGGTGGTGCGGAACGCGGTGAAGCGGGCCGTGCCGGCCGGTCCGGTGCCCTCCGGCGCGGTGGCGAACAGGCCGAGCAGGGCGCCGACCCAGCGCCACGGCATCGCGGCGAAGACCTGGCCCGAGGGCCGGAACCCGGTCCCGTCCCCGGTGTCGGCCAGGAAGCGGCAGCGCGCCCCCGTACCCACCTCGACGCGGAGCCGGACGCTCGCCCCCGGCACCGGCCGGGCGTACGCGGCGTCGCGTTCGCGTTCGGCGACGGACTCGGCGTAGCGGTGCACGAGCCGTACGCCGCCGTCGCCGCCCTCCTCGCCGTCGGCCGCCCGCTCCAGACCGATCCAGCTGAACGCGTCGCCCAGCACGGCCAGTCCGGCCTTGGCCCCCGGTACCTCGCTGCCGAGGCTCAGCTCCACCTCGGCGGTGAAGGTCTCGGCGGGCAGCCGCTGGACGAGCACATGCGGCAGGGCCCGCAGATCGTGCGCGTGCGCGGTCCGTACGCAGCTGAGCAGCAGCCCGTCGCCGGCGTGCTCGACGGTCCGGCCGGGGCGCGGATTGGCGGTCCACTGCCACTGCCGGCCGTACCGGCCGCCGGGGAAGCTGTCGCTGGAGGCCGGTGCCGTGACGGTCTGTTCGGGGGCGGCCGGCTTCCGGTGCGCCCGGACGGGTTCGCCCCGGTCGCCGATGACCGGCCAGCCGCCGTCCCCGGCGTCCCAGCGCATCGGCTGGAGGTGCACCACCCGCCCGTAGGGGCCCCGGTCCTGGAAGTGCAGGAACCAGTCCTCTCCGGACGGGGTCGTCACCCAGCCGCCCTGGTGGGGGCCGTTGACGTCGGTGGAGCCCTGGGCGAGGACGACGCGTTCCTCGTACGGTCCGAAGAAGTCCCGGGAGCGGAAGGCGCCCTGCCATCCGGTGGACACCCCGCCGGCCGGGGCGAGGATCCAGAACTCGCCGTCGCGCCGGTAGAGCTTGGGGCCCTCCAGGGTGAACCAGCCGGGGATCGTGTCGGCGTCGACGAGGGTCTTGCCCTCGTCGAGGAGTTCGCGTCCGTCGGGGCTCATCCGGTGGCCGGTGAGCCGGTTCTTGATCCCGGAGCGGGACTTGGCCCAGGCGTGCACCAGATAGGCCTCGCCGGTCTCCTCGTCCCAGAGCGGGCAGGCGTCGATCAGGCCCCGGCCCGCCTTGACCAGGTGCGGCGCGGTCCAGGGGCCGCGGATGTCCTGGGCGCTGATCTGCTGGATGCCGTGGTCGGGGTCGCCCCAGAAGATCCAGAACCGTCCGGCGTGGTGGCGCAGCGACGGCGCCCACACCCCCCGGTCGTGGCGGGGCGCGGCGAAGTCGGCGGCGGGCTCCAGCCGGTCCAGTGCGTGGCCGATGAGCGTCCAGTTGACCAGGTCGCGCGAGTGCAGCAGGGGCAGTCCGGGGACCCGTCCGAAGCTGGAGGCGGTGAGGTAGTAGTCGTCGCCGACGCGCACCACGTCGGGGTCGGACCAGTCGGCGTTCAGCACCGGGTTGCGGTAGGTGCCGTCGCCCTGGTCGGCGGTCCAGGGGCGGGTCGCGGCGGCGCTCACGCGGTCACCGCCCGGCGGGCGAGGGCCGCGGCGGCGGCGCGGTCGAGCCGCCCGTCGGCGACGACGGTGACGATCCGGCGCACGACGGTGGCGCCCGCCGGGACGGAGAGGCGCCGGTCGGCGGCGAGGGAGGAGCCGACGCCCGGGTACTCGGCGCCGCGGACGAACCACGGGTCGCGGCGGGTCTCCTCGGTCGCCCCGGCGAAGACCAGGGTCCAGTCCTCGCCGCTCATCGCGATCCAGTCGGCGGCCCGCCCGTGGACGGCCTCCTCGCCCTCGCCGTCCTCGGTGAGGAGGAGGGGGGCGGCCGGTTCCTTCGGGGCCCGCCAGAAGAAGCCGCCGTAGCCGGCCCCGGGGCGGCCGTTGGTGGCCGGGCTGCCGATCGACAGCTCGTCGGCGCCCCGGTTGGTGAGCGAGAAGGAGAAGTCCAGCGCCCACGCGGTGTCGCCCAGTGCGGCGGTGGCGACGGTGCGGTGCTCGCGCAGCAGCTCGGTCCCGTCGGCCTCCCAGCTCAGCTCCTCGACGAAGCCGTCCGGGTCGCGGAGCTTCCAGCCCAGGTGGCGCTGGACGCCGTGGTTGTCGAGCGCGGTGGGTCCCCGGCCCCGGACGAAGGTGCGTCCGCCCCAGAAGTTGTACCCGGCCACGTCCGGCACGGCGACGGAGGCGCCGAGGTGGTGGACGTGGTCGGCGGGGCGTTCCTCGGTGACGGGGGTGCCGCCGAGCGTGGTGACCGGATGGAGGTAGGGGCGGCCCTCCGTGGCCGGCGGGCAGGTGTAGCGGCCGACGGGGCGGCCGGCGCAGCTCAGCAGGGCGGTCGTGGTCGTGGTCACGATGAGCTCACCTCTGTGGGGAGCGCCCAGGGGGCGCCGAGTTCGGAGAAGAGCGTGAGGGTGTCGGCGCCCGCCGCGACCAGGGCGTCGATGCCGCGCACCACCCGGCGGGTGGTGCCCGGGGCGGTGCCGGGCGCGGTGTGCCAGGCGCCGTCCGGCAGGGGGCGCGGTTCGGGGGCGGTGCGTACGGCCTCGACGACCTCCATGAACGCGCCGGTGCGGTGCGGCGGTACGAGCAGCGGGGTGTCCCCGGTCAGATGGGCGACCAGGTTCTCCAGCAGGTCGGTGCGGCCGTGGACGGTCTCCTCGGGGCCGTGTCCGGCGCGCTGGACCAGGACGCGGTCCTGCTTGTACCAGAAGGTGACGCGGCCGCGGTCGCCGTGGACGATCACATAGGGTTCCCCGGCCTGTTCGGCGCAGAGGGTGACGGCCGCGGTGACCGGGAGCCCGGCGGTGGTGGTGATCCGGACGCACGAGGTGTCGTCGGCCTCGATGGGGTTCGCGCGGAAGAGTTCGGTCTCCAGGGAGGCGACCTCGTGCGCGGTGCCGTCGCCGGCGAGCGCGAGGGCGGTGGCGACGGCGTGGGCGAGCGGGTTGGTCAGTACGCCGTCGACGACGTCGGTCTCCCCGATGCGGCGCCGACCGGCCCAGGGCGCCCGCCGGTAGTAGGCGTCGTCGCGGGCCCAGGCGCCGGCGGCCCCGTAGCCGAGGACCGTGCCGATGGCCCCGCCGCTCACCAGTGCGCGGATGGCGGGCACGGCGTGCGAGCCGAAGGACTGGAAGCCGATCTGGCAGGCGGTCCCGGCCTCGCGCACTCCGGTGAGGATGCGGTCGAAGTCGGCGCGGGAGGCGGCGGGGGGCTTCTCCAGGAGGAGGTGGACGCCGCGGGCGGCGGCGGTGAGCGCCAGTGCGGTGTGGGTCTGGATGGGGGTGCAGACGACGGCGGCGCGGGCCCCGGTGGAGTCCAGGAGCGCGCCGAAGTCGTCCGACTGGGCGGGGGGTTCGTCGGCGAAGGCGGCGAGTTCGGTGGCGTCCAGGGGGCGCAGTTCGCAGATTCCGGCGAGCCGGACCAGGCCCCGGTGCTGGAGGCGGCGGATGTTGGCGAGGTGCCAGCGGCCGTGGCCGCGGGCTCCCGCGAGGACGATCGGGACGGGTGCGGTGGGCAGGGACGTCATGTCCGTCACCCCTTCACTGCGCCGGCGCTGAAGCCGGTGATCAGCCACTTCTGGATGAAGGCGAAGACGATCACCACGGGGACCGCGGCGATGACTCCGCCCGCGGCGAGCGCGCCCAGGTCGACGCTGTCCGCGCCGATGAGGGTGTTCAGGCCGACCGGGATCGTCTGCTTGTCCTGTTCGCTGAGGAACATCAGGGCGAACAGGAAGTGGTTCCAGCTGTGCACGAAGGCGAAGGAGCCGACGGCGATGAGTCCGGGGCGCAGCAGCGGCAGGACGACCGCGCAGAAGGCCCGGAAGCGGGAGCAGCCGTCCACCCAGGCGGCCTCCTCCAGGGAGGGCGGCACGTTCTTGATGAATCCGCTGATCAGGATGATGGAGAGCGGCAGTTGGAAGACCGTCTCGGCGATGACCACGCTGCCCAGCGAGTTGATCATCTGGAGGTTCTTGAAGATCTCGAAGAGCGGGACGAGCATCAGCGCGCCGGGGATGAACTGGGAGCAGAGCAGGGCCAGCATGAAGCCGCCCTTGATCCTGAAGTCGAAGCGGGCGAGCGCGTAGCCGCCGGCCAGGGCGACGAGGGTGGTGCAGATCAGGGTGCAGACCCCGACGATCATGCTGTTCTGGAAGAAGACGGCGAAGCTGCGTTCGTTCCAGACCTTGGAGAAGTGCTCCCCGGTCATGGGCCAGGGCACCAGCGAGGTGGAGCCCGCGGGGCGCACGGCGAAGAGGAACATCCAGTAGAACGGGACGAGGGTGAAGACCAGGTAGATGCCGAGCGGGACGTAGATCTGCCAGCGCGGCACGTCGTCGAAGGCGCGTTCGCGGCCGGGCCGGGGCCGGCGGCGCGGGGCGCGGGCGGCGGGGTCCGGGGCGGGTGGCCGGGTGGTGTCGGTGCCGTTCTTCTCGGCGAGTGCGGCAGTCACTTGTGGTCGCCTCCGAACTTGCTCAGGCGCAGATAGACGATCGAGCAGAAGAGGAGGATCACGAAGGCGACGGTGGTGAGCGCGGAGGCGTACCCGAAGTCGTGCCCCTCGATGCCGGTGTTGGCGACGTAGAGCGGCAGGGTGGTGGTCTCGCCGGCCGGTCCGCCGCCCGTGAGGGTGTAGAGGAGGTCGACGTTGTTGAACTCCCAGACCCCGCGCAGCAGGGTGGAGAGGATGATCGCGTCCCTGAGGTGGGGCAGCGTGATGTGGAAGAACTGGCGCAGCCGCCCGGCGCCGTCGACCGCCGCCGCCTCGTACAGCTCCTTGGAGACGGACTGGAGGTCGGCGAGGATGAGGATGGCGAAGAAGGGGACGCCGCGCCAGAGTTCGGCGACGGTGGCGGCCCAGAAGACGGTGCCGGTGTCGGAGAGCACCGAGGTGCCGTACTCGCCGATCCCGGCGTCCGCGAGGTAGCGGCTGAAGCCGGTCGAGGAGTTGTACAGCAGGATCCAGATGGTGCTGGTCAGCACGCCGGAGACGGCCCAGGGCGAGAAGACCATGGCCCGGGAGATGCCCCGGCCGATGAAGGTCTGGTTGACGATCAGGGCGAGTCCGAGGCCGAGGGCGAGCTGGAGCGCGACCTGGGTGACCACCCACTGGGCGCTGAAGCCCAGGGTCGTCCAGAACTGGTCGTCCTCGGTGAAGATCCGGGTGAAGTTGTCGAGGCCCGCGAAGCCGTTCCGCCACGGCTTGGTGACGTTGTAGTTCTGCAGGCTGTAGTAGAAGACGCTGAGCACCGGGTAGGCGATGAAGCCCAGCATCAGCAGCCCCGCCGGGGCGATCAGCAGATACGGCAGGCTGCGGGGGTTCGCGGAGCGGCGCCTGGGCACCTTGGGCGGTGTGGCCGCGGCGGAGGCTTGGGCCATGACACGTCTCCGTTCTCTCTGGTACGGGGGTGCGGGGTGGTGCCGGGGGTTCACAGGGGGTGTCGTGCGGGGTGATGCGTGTAGTGCGCAAGCGCTTGCCGCATGGTGTTCGGTATGCCGAACAGGGCGGGGCGCCCGAATTCCGTGGGGCCGTTCAGCCGGCGTACGGATCGGGGACTTCTCCCGGCCGGGCCAGGAAGGCGAAGTCGCAGCCGGTGTCGGCCTGGGTGATCTGGTCCTGGTACAGCGCCCCGTAGCCGCGCCCGTACCGGGCGGGCGGCGGGGTCCACGCGGCCCGGCGGCGGTCCAGTTCCTCCTCGGTCACGTCCAGGCTCAGCAGCCGCGCCCCGACGTCCAGGGTGATCGAGTCGCCAGTGCGGACGAGGGCGAGGGGGCCGCCGACGAAGGACTCGGGGGCGATGTGCAGCACGCAGGCGCCGTAACTGGTGCCGGACATCCGGGCGTCGGAGATCCGCACCATGTCCCGGACGCCCTGCTTCAGCAGGTAGTCGGGGATCGGCAGCATGCCGTACTCCGGCATCCCCGGACCGCCCTTGGGGCCGGCGTTGCGCAGGACCAGCACATGGTCCGGAGTCAGCGCCAGCGCCGGGTCGTTGATGGTCCGCTGCATCTCCCGGTAGTCGTCGAAGACGACCGCGGGACCGGTGTGGCGCAGCAGGTGCGGTTCGGCGGCGATGTGCTTGATGACGGCCCCGTCCGGGCAGAGGTTGCCGCGCAGCACCGCCACGCCGCCCTCCTCGGCCAGGGCGTCGGAGCGCTCCCGTATGACGTCGTCGTTGTGCACGAGCGCCCCGTCGAGCTGTTCGCGCAGGGTGTCGTGGGCGACGGTGGGCCGGTCCAGGTGCAGCACATCGGCGATCCGGGCCAGGAAGCCGGGCAGTCCGCCGGCGAAGTGGAAGTCCTCCATGAGGTACTTCCCGCCGGGGCGCAGATTGGCCAGCACCGGCACGGTGCGGGCGATGCGGTCGAAGTCGTCGAGGGTGAGCTTCACCCCGGAGCGGCCCGCCATGGCGATCAGATGGATGACCGCGTTGGTGGAGCCGCCGAGCGCGAGGACGGTGGCGACGGCGTCCTCGTACGCCTCCGCCGTGAGGATCCGCGACAGCTTCCGCTGCTCCCACACCAGGTCGACGATCCGCAGTCCGGACGCGGCGGCCATCCGGTCGTGGCCGGAGTCCACGGCCGGGATGGACGAGGCGCCGGGGACGGTGACGCCCAGCGCCTCGGCGGCGGCGGTCAGCGTGGACGCGGTGCCCATCGTCATGCAGTGGCCGGGCGACCGGGCGAGGCCGTTCTCCAGTTCGCCCATCTCGCAGTCGCCGATGAGTCCGGCCCGCTTGTCGTCCCAGTACTTCCACATGTCGGTGCCCGAGCCCAGCACCTCGTTGCGCCAGTGGCCCGGCAGCATCGGACCGGCCGGCACGAAGACGGCCGGCAGGTCGACGGAGGCGGCGCCCATCAGCAGCGCCGGGGTCGACTTGTCGCAGCCGCCCAGCAGCACCGCCCCGTCCACCGGGTAGGAGCGCAGCAGTTCCTCGGTCTCCATCGCCAGCATGTTGCGGTAGAGCATCGGGGTCGGCTTCTGGAACGTCTCCGAGAGCGTGGAGACGGGGAACTCCAGCGGGAAGCCGCCCGCCTGCCAGACCCCGCGCTTGACCGCCTGGGCCCGGTCGCGCAGATGGACGTGGCAGGGGTTGATGTCGGACCAGGTGTTGAGGATCGCGACGACCGGCTTGCCCAGGTGCTCCTCGGGGAGGTAGCCGAGCTGGCGGGTGCGGGCGCGGTGGCTGAACGAGCGCAGCCCGTCCGTGCCGTACCACTGGTGGCTGCGCAGCTCCTCGGGGGCGATGCGGGCGGTCATATGGACCACCCGGCGATCTCGTCGGCGACCTCGGCGCGCTGGGCCTCGGGCAGCACCCGGCTGGGCGGGCGCACCGCGCGGTCGCACAGTCCGAGCGAGGCCAGGGCCTCCTTGACGACAGTCACGTTGTTGGCGGACTGCCGGTCGGCGCGCAGCTCCTCGAAGCGGCGGATGCGCTCCCACACCTTCATCGCGGCCGCGTGGTCGCCGGCCCGCAGCGCCTCCAGCATCGCCAGGGAGACGCCGGGCGCCACGTTGACGAGGCCGGAGGTGAAGCCGGTGGCGCCGGCCGAGAAGTACGAGGGCGCGTACAGCTCGGCGAGGCCGGCCACCCAGACGAACCGTTCCAGTCCCGCGTCCCGGGCGAAGGCGGCGAAGCGCGCGGCGTCCGGGACGGCGTACTTGACGCCCACGACATTGGGGCAGCTGTCGGCGAGCACCGCCAGACAGGAGCCGTCGAGCTGCGGGTTGCGGATGTAGGGGACGACCCCGAGTCCGGGGACCGCCTCGGCGATCGCCCGGTGGTAGTCGATCCAGCCGTCCTGCGAGACGTACGGGTGGACGGGCTGGTGCACCATCACCATCGCCGCGCCGGCGTCCCGGGCGTGCTCGGCGGCGGCGACCGCGGTCGGCACGTCGTGCCCCACCCCGACCAGGATCGTGGCGCGGTCCCCGGCCTCGTCGATGGTCAGCTCGGTGACGGTGCGCCGCTCCTCGGGGGTGAGGGCGTAGAACTCCCCGGTGTTGCCGTTCGGGGTGAGGATGCGCACGCCGCCGTCGAGGAGCCTGCGCAGCAGGGCGCGGTGCCGGTCCGTGTCGATGGTGCCGTCCTCGGCGAACGGGGTCACCGGGATCGCCACGACATCTGCGAGGGCCGCCTTCAGCGGGGTGAGGTCCATGCGGACAGGCCTTTCGTCGGTGTGCCGGTTCACGCCGCGTCACCCCCGTCTTCGTCGTCGGGGAACGCGCGGCGGACGAACGACGCGATGTGGTCGTGCAGAGCCCGGACCGCCGCGTCCGCGTCGGCGGCCAGCGCGAGCCGCAGGATCTCCCGGTGCTCGGCCGCCTCCCGCTCCCAGGACGGGTTGGCCGACCAGGCCACGGTCGACACCAGGGCGGCCTGGTCGCGGACCTCGTCCAGCATCCGGGCCAGCAGCGGATTGCCGCAGGGCAGGTAGAGCGCCCGGTGGAAGTCCCGGTTGGCCAGCGAGCGGTCGGCCTGGTCACCCGAGGAGTCGGCCCGCTCCAGCGCCTCCTGGGCCTCGTCGAGCGAGGCCCTGCGGGTGATGGAGCGGCGCAGCGCCTCCGGTTCGAGGAGCAGCCGTACGTCGTACACCTCGCGGGCCATGGTCGCGTCCACGAGGCGTACGGTCGCGCCCTTGTACTGGCTCATGACGACGAGTCCGGTGCCGGCGAGCGTCTTGAGCGCCTCGCGGACGGGGGTCTTCGACACCCCGAACCGCGCGGCGAGTTCGGTCTCGACGAGCGCCTGCCCTGGTCTCAGCTGCGCCGTGAGGATCGCGTGCTTGATCGCCTCCAGCACGTACTGGGTGCGGGACGGAATCGGGGTGGGCGCAAAGGTCATGGGTGAAGGGCTCTCGCATCTCGCGTATCGCGTCTCATATATGACGTACGAAGTACGACGCGATGAAGCTAGAGGCGCCGGGAATGTTTCGTCAACGCTTCTCGCAGAAGAACTTCGCGGAACGCGGCAACTGCCCTATCCGGCCCCCGGACCCGCACCCGGCCGCCCCGGCCGGCTAGGGCATCCGCCCGATGCCCGCCCCGGGCCTCAGCCCGCAGCCTGACTGCGTAACGGACGTGCAGGTCAGGGAGGTTCGGGTGGGTACGGTGGCGGAGTCGGCGGCACGGCGGGTCCTGGGGGACCGGACGGCCGCGCTGTTCCTGACGGCGATCGTCGTCTCCGGATTCGGCAGCTCGGCGATGACGCTGGCGGCCGGGGTCTGGGTCAAGTCGCTGACGGGTTCGAGCAGTCTGGCGGCGCTCGCCCTCTTCGCGGTCTGGCTGCCGGTCCTCTTCGGGCCCCCGCTCGGCGCGCTCGCCGACCGGCTGCCCCGCAAGGCCCTGCTCGTCGGGTCGAACCTGGTCATGGCCGTGCTGCTGACCACCCTGACCGCCGTGGACTCGGCCGGGTGGATCTGGCTGCTGTTCGCGGTCCTCGTGGTGTACGGCACGAGCTTCGTGCTCACGGACGCGGCCGAATCGGCCCTGGTCGCCCAGGCCGTGGAGAGCCGGCTGCTCGGCGACTTCAACGGGCTGCGGATGACCGCCAACGAGGGCATGAAACTGATCGCGCCGCTGACCGGCGCCGCGCTCTACGCCCGCTACGGGGGCGGCGCGGTGGCCCTCCTGGACGCCGCGTCCTTCGCGCTGGCCGCCGGGCTGTACGCCCTGCTCAGGACCCGCGGAAGGGCCGAGGAGGCCCGTACGGACCGGCGCGGCGGCTGGGCGGCCGGCCTGCGCCACATCCGGGAGTCGCCGAGCCTGCGTCCGCTGGTCCTCGCCGCGGGGGCCACGATGCTCTGCGCCGGTCTCAACGGGGCCACCCTGTACGCCGTCCTGGACCGCACCCTGGACCGCTCCCCCTCGTACGCCGGGGTGCTCTCCGTAGCCCAGGGCGCCGGTTCCGTCGCGATCGGGCTGCTCGCCGGACCGCTCATGCGCCGGATGCGGGAACGGGTCTTCGCGGCGGCGGGCATCGCCGTGTTCGGGGTGGCGGTGGTGGCGCGCGCGGTCCCGGACGACACGGTGGCCCTGGTCGCCTGCGGGCTCGTCGGGACGGGGCTGCCCTGCGTCCTGATCGCCGCGATGACGGCCGTCCAGCGGGAGACCCCGGACGCGCTCCTCGGCCGGACGTCCGCCACCGCCGGCACCCTGATGATGGCCCCGAACGCCGCCGCGCTGGCCCTCGGGGCGGGGCTGGTCGCCGTGACGGACCTCCCGGTCCTGCTGTCCCTGATCGGCGCGGCGGCCCTGCTGACCGCCGCGCTGCTGGTCACGGGCCGGCGGGACCGCGCCGCCGCCGGCCCGCCGTCAGCCGCCGAGGTGTGACAGCGCCGCGCGCACGGCCTCCAGATCACGGTCCGGGGCCAGGCCCGCGTGGTACAGGCGCAGTTGGTTCGCGCCGAGCGAGACGGCGTGCGCCGCGTCGCGCTCCAGGGTGTCCGGGCTGCCGCCCATCCCCCCGACCACGGTGAAGTTGGCCGCGACGACGCCCTCCCGGCCGGCGAACGGGCCGATCACCGCCTCGCGGGCGGCGTCCCCGCCCGTGCAGGGCAGCACCACGCCGTCGGCCACGGACAGGATGTGCCCGGCGTCCACCCCGGCGTTGGCACCACAGCGGTACGGGGCGGGGTCCGCGTGCAGCAGCACCTGGAAGTCCGGCGCGGCGGCGGCCCGCACCGCGGCGACCACCGACTCCTGGAGCCCCCGGGCCACCTCGGTGCGGAAGGCGAGCGTGGCGGCCGCGAGATCCGCGCCGAGCAGCTTCTCCACCGCGTCCCAGCCGGCCCCCGGGTCGGCCCCGCCGGCCCAGACCGGCTCCAGCGCCCGGCGCACGGCACGGGCCGCCTCCCCGGCGTCCAGCCCCCGCGCGCCGTACCCGTCCCGGCAGACGGAGCAGAAGCACAGCGACATCAGGTACTGGGCCGCGTCGCCGAGTCCGACGCCGGCGACCTTGTCGTGCGCGTGCAGATGGGCGAAGCCGTACCAGCCGCAGGACTCCAGCTCGGTGCCCCGCGCCCCGGCGCGCGGGGCCGCCTCAGCGGCCAGCTCCACCAGATACGCCCGCACCTCGGGCCGGGCGACGCACGGCGCCCACGGATAGCGGTCGCCGTAGGCGTTCACCACGGAGGTGTCCGGATGTTCGGCGCCCAACCGCGAGTTGTGCGCGAGCACCACCCAGCTGTGCACGTCCAGACCGGCCCCGGCCAGTGCCTCGGCGGCCTCCGCGTAGGCGTCCTGCGACGCCACCCACGACGAGGTGTACGGGCGCAGCGCCCGCCCCGCCCAGCGCGCCGGATCCGGCGGGTAGAGCACCGCCGCGTGCTCGGCGGTGACGATGCGGTGGTCCGGGTGACGCGGGGTCAGCGCCCGGGTGGAGTGGTAGGCGGAGGCCAGCGTCACCTGCTGGACGCCCAGCTCAGCGATCCGGGCGGCGGCGCCCGGGTCCCCGACGACGTCCCAGGGGTAGAGGAAGGCCGACGCCCTCATCCGCGCGCCTCCGCTTCCCCGCCGTCCAGCAGGGCCCGGCCTGCCGCGATGATCTCCGTCAGCTCCTTGAGGTGCGCGGCCGGCGGCTCGGTGAGGGGGCTGCGGACCTCCCCGACGTCCAGGCCCTGGAGCCGGACGGCGGCCTTGACCAGCGAGACGGCGTACCCGCGGCCCTTGGCCCGCAGTTCGACGAGCGGGCGGTAGAAGGTGTCGAGCAGGGCGTTGACACGGTCGTCGTCACCGGACTCCAGCGCCCGGTAGAAGGCCAGCGCGATGTCGGGAGCGAAGGCGAAGACCGCCGAGGAGTAGAGCGTGACGCCGATGCCCCGGTAGGCGAGACCGGTCAGTTCGGCGGTCGGCAGCCCGTTGAAGTACAGGAAGTCCCCGTCCGGGAGTCCGGTGCGCACGGCGCTGACGATCCGCTGCATCAGGTCCAGGTCGCCGTAGCCGTCCTTCAGCCCGATGATGCCGGGGGTCCGGGCGAGGGCGACGACGGTCTCGGGCGTGAACACGGCGTTGTCGCGCTGGTAGACGATCGTCTCCAGGCCGGTCGCCCCGGCGAGCGCCGTGTAGTGGGCGAGCAGTCCCCGTTGGTCGGCGACGACCAGGTACGGCGGCATGGCGAGCAGCCCGTCGGCACCGGCCTCCTCGGCGAGCCGCGCGAACTGCACGGCCAGCGCGGTGCCGTAGCCGGCGCCGGCGACGACGGGGACCTCGCCCGCGGTCTCCTCGACGGCGGCGGCGACCAGGAGGCGGAACTCCTCCGGGGTCAGGGCGTGGAACTCCCCCGTGCCGCAGCAGGCGAAGACGGCCGCCGCGCCGGCGTCCACACCGGCGCGCACATGCGCGCGGAAGGCTTCGAGATCGACGGAACCGTCCGGTCCGTACGCGGTGACGGGGAAGAAGAGGGGCCCGGCGACGGCGGTGAGCCGGGCGGCGAGAGGGGCTGAGGTCACGGGGCGCTCCCTGAGCGGCTTCAGGCGTGCACGTTTCTGATTAGCGTCCATATTCATGAACGCCTTCACGCTAGAGCAGAGGGTCGGCGGGGTCAAGGCGGATACCAACCGCCCAACGGTCGAGGTACGCGCCGCGAACCCCCCTTGACGCCGACCCTCACCGCTCCCTAATTTGTCCACGCATGTGAACCCCATCCAAGGACCCGGCGAGCCAAGCCGCCCCCGTACCGAGGAGCCCCCGTATGCCCGCCCCCCGCACCGTCCTGCTCACCGGCGCCGCCGGCGGCCTAGGCACCCTGATGCGGGACCTGCTGCCCGCCCACGGCTACACGCTCCGGCTGCTCGACATGATGCCGATCGAGGGCGAACCGGACGCGATCACCGCCGACCTCGCGGACAAGGAGGCACTGCGCGAGGCCGTACGGGGCGTCGACGCGATCATCCACCTTGCGGGCATCTCCCTGGAAGCCTCGTTCGACAAGATCCTCCGGGCGAACATCGAGGGCACGTACAACCTGTACGAGGCCGCGCTCGCCGAGGGCGTGCGGAGGATCGTCTTCGCCTCCTCCAACCACGCCGTCGGCTTCACGCCCCGGCCGCTTCCGGGCGACCCGCTGATCCCGATCGGGACCCCGCGCCGCCCGGACACCTTCTACGGACTGTCCAAGTCGTTCGGGGAGGACCTGGCGCAGCTCTACTGGGACCGGCACGGACTGGAGACCGTCTCGGTGCGCATCGGGTCCTGCTTCCCGGAGCCGACCTCGGTGCGGATGCTGTCGGTGTGGATGAGCCCCGGCGACGGGGCCCGGCTCTTCGACGCCGCGCTCACCGCCGAGAACGTGGGGCACACCGTGGTCCACGGCTCGTCGGACAACACCCGGCTGTGGTGGGACCTGACGTCGGCCCGGTCGCTGGGGTACGCGCCGAGGGACGATTCCGAGGAGTTCGCGGAGAAGCTGATCGCCGAGCAGGGCGAACTGGACCCGGACAATCCGGATCACGCCCACCTCGGCGGGCACTTCTGCACCCATCCGCCGGTCTGGCCGTACTGAACGGCCGCCGCGACCGCTGCCTCCGTCCGGGCGAAGGAGCCGGAAGGTAAGGGAACGGCAAAGCCGGGTCGTTCGTTACGTCGGACATGACCGCAATGACACCTGGCTCGAACCTCCCTCTCCCCGCCGTCCGCGTGGCGGTGGACGTCGCCGCCCCCGTGCGGCTCGACGTCTCGGGCCTGCTGCTCACCGCCGACGGCAAGGTGCGCTCCGACGACGACTTCATCTTCTACAACCAGCCGGCCGGTGCGGGCGTGACGTACCGCTCCGGCGGCGGCACCGCGCCGGACGCGATCGTGGTGGACACCGCCGCGGTGCCGCCCGCCATCGAGAAGATCGTCGTCACGGCGAGCCCGGACGGGGCGGGCCAGACCTTCCAGGGCATCGAGCCGACCGCGACCGTGCGCAACGCGGACGACGGCAGCCCGCTGGCCACGTTCACCCCGCCCCGGCTGGGCGCGGAGACGGCGCTGGTCGTCATGGAGGTCTACCGGCGCGGCGGCGCCTGGAAGGTCCGGGCGGTGGGCCAGGGCTACGCCGACGGGCTGGCCGGGATCGCCACGGACTTCGGGGTCTCGGTGGAGGAGGAGCCCGCGGCGGCGCCCGCCCCGGTCGCACCCCCGGTGCCGGCGCCCGCCCCGGTGGACCCGAGGATCGCCGCCCCGCCGGTTCCGCAGGCACCGCCCGCCGCCCCGCCCGCTCCCCCGGCCCCGGCCGCCGCCCCCGGGCGGATCAATCTGGACAAGGGCCGGGTCGATCTGCGGAAGAACGAGACGGTGTCCCTGGTCAAGGGCGGCCGTCCGCTGCTCTCCCAGGTCAAGATGGGGCTCGGCTGGGAGCCCGCGTTCCGGGGCAAGGACATCGACCTCGACGCCTCGGTGATCGCCTACGGCCCCAACCGCAACCACCTGGACAGCTGCTACTTCGGCAAGCTCACCATTCTGGGCGGGGCGATCAAGCACTCCGGGGACAACCTCACGGGCGAGGGCGCGGGGGACGACGAGGTGATCGTCGTCGATCTGGGCCGGATCCCCCCGGAGGCGACGGGGCTGGTGTTCACGGTCAACTCGTTCACCGGCCAGAAGTTCACCGAGGTCGCCAAGGCGTACTGCCGGCTGCTCGACGCGGCCACCGGCGAGGAGCTGGTCCGCTTCGACCTGACCAACGCCGAGCCGCAGACCGGCGTGATGATGGCCAAGCTGATCCGGCAGTATTCGGGCGAGTGGGAGATGACGGCCATGGGCGAGTTCGTGAAGTCGCGGACGGTGCGCGGCATGGTGAAGCCGGCCGCCCAGTCCCTGTAGGGACGCGCGTGGTCCGCGGGCGCCCGGCCCCGCCCGCCGCCGGGGCGCCCGCGGACCGCGCGGGGTCCTACTTGTTGTGCTGGCGCTTCCAGGGCCCCGTGATGGCCACCATGATGCCGGGGGTCTGGATGTTGGCGAACAGCGTCCTGCCGTCGGGCGAGAAGGTGACGCCGGTGAACTCGCTGTACTCCGGGTCGTCCGCCGAGCCGATGTTCAGCTCGTTGCGGGCGATCGGGTAGGTGCGGCCGCTCTCGGTCGCCCCGAAGAGGTGCTGGACGCCCTCGCCGTCCTCGGCGATGACGAGCCCGCCGTAGGGCGAGACCGTGATGTTGTCCGGTCCGTCGAAGGCGCCGTCCTTGGACGGGTCGGCGTTGACGCCGAGGAGCACCTTCAGGGTGAGGGTGCGCCGCTTCGGGTCGTAGAACCAGACCTGTCCGTCGTGCTGCACGGGGCTCTCGGCGCGGGCGAACGAGGAGACGATGTACGTGCCGCCGTCACCCCACCACATGCCTTCGAGCTTGCGGGCGCGGGTGATCTCCTTGTCGCCGAACTGCTTGCGCGTGGAGACGGTCCTGGCGTCGCGGTCGGGCACGTCGACCCAGTCCACGCCGTACACGGTGCCGATCGCCGTGGCGCGGGAGAGGTCGTCGACGAACCGGCCGCCCTTGTCGAAGCACTTGAAGGCCTGGAGGACACCGGCGTCGTCGGCGAGGGTGCGGAGCTTGCCGCGGCCGTGCTTGAAGCCGTGCGGCGGGACCCAGCGGTAGAGCAGTCCGTTGGGGCCGGAGGCGTCCTCGGTCAGGTAGGCGTGGCCCTGCTTGGGGTCGATGACGACGGCCTCGTGCGCGTACCGGCCGAACGCCTTGATCGGGCGCGGGTCGCGGTTGGCGCGCTTGTCGTAGGGGTCGACCTCGAAGACGTAGCCGTGGTCCTTGAGCAGGCCGTTCTTGCCGGCCTTGTCCTCGGTCTCCTCGCAGGTGAGCCAGGTGCCCCACGGGGTGGCGCCACCGGCGCAGTTGGTGGACGTGCCGGCGATGCCGACCCATTCGGCGGTGCGGCCGTCGCGGCGGGTCTCCACGACGGTGCAGCCGCCGGCGGCTATCGGGTCGTAGACCAGGCCGTCGGTGAGCGGGACCGGGTGGTCCCAGCCGGCCCGGGTGCCGCTCAGCTCGTGGTTGTTGACGAGCAGGGTCACGCCGCGCGCGCCCTCGAAGGCGGCCGTGCCGTCGTGGTTGGAGGGGGTGTACTCGCCGCTCTCCAGCTTGGTGACGCCGCAGTGGGTGATGACCTTGTAGGAGAAGCCGGCGGGCAGCGCGAGCAGGCCCTTGGGGTCGGGGAGCAGCGGGCCGTAGCCCGGCTCGCGGTCGTGACCGTGGCCGTGCCCGTGCTCGTCGTGACCGTGTCCGTGGCCGTGCTTCGAGTCCTCGGCGGCGAGGGCGCCGGGTGCGGTGGCCAGGGCGGAGACGGTTCCGGTGAGGGCGATACCGGCGCCGGTGAGGGCGGACTGTCTGGTGAATTCCCTGCGCGTGAAGGCCATCACGTACTCCTGGTGCTGCTGGGGCGGGTTGTTGGCCCGATCACGGTCCCGTCCCCGCCCCAACACCAGTTGAACTGCGGACGACTTCGAGGGAAGCCCTTCCGTGAACATCCCCGGTTCCGCACCCGGCCCCGGGCCGGAGGCCCCGGCCGGTCTCCCCGGTCGGGGCCCTGGCGTGCTCAGCCGGCCGAGCCGCTCCGGGAGCGGGCCTTGAACGCGGCCTTGCGGGCGTCCTTGGCCTGCTTCTTGTCGCTGTGCAGGCGCCCCACGGCCTCCAGGACGTCGGCGGTCGCCGGGTGGTCCACCCGCCAGGCCTCGTCGAAGAAGCCGCTGTGCTGGCCGGAGAGCCCCTCGACGAGGCCCTGGAGTTCGTCGAGGTCGCCGTCGGCCTCCAGCTGGGCGGCGATCGTGTCGATGGCCAGCCAGAAGATCATGGTCTCGGAGGGGGCGGGGACGTCCTTCGCCCCCCGTTCGGCGAGCCAGACGCGGGCGAGGCCGCCCAGTTCCGGATCGCCCAGCACCCCGCGTACGGCGTCCTCGGCCTCCGCGCCGACCAGGGCGAGGGCCTGCTGGCAGTGGAGCCGGCGCAGCGGGGCCTCGGGGTCGTTGCCGCGGGCGGCCTCCAGGAGTCCGGCGGCGGCGCCTTCGGCTCCGTGCCGGGCGAGCCAGAGTTCGATCTCGCCCCGGGCGGCGGCCTCGGGGTACCGGGCGATCCCGGCGAGCAGGGCGTCGGCGCCCTTGTCCGCGAGGTCGCCGATGGCCGGGGCGTCCACTCCGGCCTCCAGCATCCGGGCCCGGATGCCGTAGACGCCGAGCGGGGTGAGCCGGACCATGCCGTAGCGGGAGACGTCCTCGTCGTCGGCGGGCGGGGCGTCCCCCTCGCTCTCCTCGACGAGCAGGGCCTCGTCCACCGGCCGGTACTCGACGATGCCGATCGGTTCGAGGACCCGGAACTGGTCGTCCAGGCGCATCATCGCGTCCGACACCTGTTCAAGGACGTCGTCCGTGGGCTCGCCCATGTCGTCGGGCACGATCATCGAGGCGGCGAGCGCGGGCAGCGGGACGGGGGCGTCGCCCGCGCCCTCGCCGACGGTGAGGAGGTAGAGGTTGCCGAGCACCCCGTCGAGGAACTCGGCCTCGCTCTCCGGGTCCCAGTCCAGGGCCTCGAAGTCGATGGAGCCGTCCTCGCCGACGAGGTCGGTGAGGTCGTCGAAGACCGGGGCGGTGGCGTCGGCGTGGGCGGCCTCCAGGCCGTCGAGCCAGATGGACAGGACGTCCTGGGGCGAACCGCCGGTCAGCAGCGCCAGGTTCTCGCCCGCGGTGACGGTCCCTTCCGCCTGCGCGTCGAAGCCGTCCTCGTCCCGGTCCGCGTCGGGCGACGGGTCCTCGACCTCGACGAGGCCGGTGTCGACCGCGAGCCGCCAGGCCTCGCTGGCCTCGGCCGCGCCGTCCTCGTCCGCCGCGAGGCCGAGGTGCTCGGCCGCCGCGGGCAGTTGCGCGTCGACGAGTTCGCCGCCGGCGCCGACCCTCGTCCCGGGACCGGCCCAGCGGGCGAGCCGGGCGGCGCGGGCGAGCAGCGGCGCGGCGAGCGCGTCCCGTGCCAGCTCGGCCTCGGTGTGCAGCCGTACCGGCGGCAGGGTGGGGCGCTCTGCGGACATCAGGGGGGTCTCCTCGGAACGTGCGGGACGTACGCGTCACCGGGCCGCGGCCCGGTCGCGTACGGGGTCGGGCGGCCCCCCAGCGTAGACGCAATTCGCCCCTCGCCGCCCGGCACCCGGAGGAGAAGGCGGTGGTGCGCGCAACCGGCGGACCCCTGCGGTGCGTCCGCGCTCTCATCCGGGTGTGCCGAACCAGACTGGGACCACCGGCGGACCGGCCGGCCGGCCGGACGAGGAACGGAGCACCGTATGACGCTGAGGGTCGGGGAGATCACGCGCGAACAGCATCTGGCGTTCGTCGCCGGACAGGGTTCGGCCAGCCATATGCAGGTCCCGTCGTGGGGCGGGGTGAAGCCGGACTGGCGGGCGGAGAGCATCGGCTGGACCGGTCCCGACGGAAGGATCGTGGGGGCGGGGCTGGTGCTGTACCGCCCGGTCCCCCGGCTGAAACGCTGTCTGGCGTATCTGCCGGAGGGGCCGGTCGTCCCGTGGCACGAGGGCGGGTTGGGCCGGTGGCTGGAGCCGCTGGTGGCGCATGCCAGGACGCGGGGCGCGTTCACGGTCCGGATGGGCCCGCCGGTGATCGGGCGGCGCTGGGAGGCGCGGACGGTCAAGGAGGCGATCGCGGATCCGGCGGCGGTGCGGCTGCGGGACGTGCCGGCGGACACGACGGACCCGCGCGCCGCCGAGGTCGAGAGGCAACTGCGCGCTCTGGGCTGGCGGCCCGTGTCGGACGGCGGCGACGGCTCGGGGTTCAGCGCCGGGCAGCCGCGGTACGTGTTCCAGGTGCCGTTGGCCGGCCGCTCGCTGGACGAGGTCCGCGAGGGGCTGAACCAGCAGTGGCGACGGAACATCAAGAAGGCCGAGAAGGCGGGTGTGAAGGTCGTCGAGGGGGATTCCGAGGATCTTCCGGTCTTCTACGAGCTGTACCGCGAGACCGCCGAGCGCGACCGCTTCATCCCCCGTCCGCTCGCGTACTTCGAGCGCATGTGGACGGAGCTGCGCGCCGAGGACCCCGGCCGGATGCGGCTGTACCTCGCCCATCACGACGGGGAGGTGCTGTCCGCGGCGACGATGCTGACGGTCGGCTCCCACGTCTGGTACTCCTACGGCGCGTCCACCGCCCGCCGCCGCGAGGTGCAGCCCAGCAACGCGGTCCAGTGGCGGATGATGAGCGACGCGCACGAGCGGGGCGCCGCCGTCTACGATCTGCGCGGCATCACCGACACCCTGGACGAGGGCAGCCATCTGGTGGGCCTGCTCCGCTTCAAGGCGGGAACGGGCGGGGAGGCCGCCGAGTACGTCGGCGAGTGGGACTTCCCGGTGAACAGGGTGCTGCACAGGGCGTTCGGGCTGTACATGGCCAGGCGCTGAGCGCCCGGCGGACCGCGTGCACCCGCCTCCTGACGGTCAGCCGGCGATCTTCGTGCGCCAGCCCGTCATGTTGAACTCGTCGAGGAGCCGTACGTCGCTGCCCTCCAGCGGGAAGGTCCGGGCTTCCAGGCCGGGGGCCGGGGCGATCTCCAGGGCGTCGCCCTCGATCAGGTCGCCGCCCGTCGGGGTGGAGACCCAGACGAGCAGGGAGCGCATGGTCTTCCCGGGCGCGAGCATGACCGACTCGGGGCCCTTGTCCGGTCCGAAGTACGAGCCGCCGGGGTTCACCTTGACGGGGAGCGGGTCGCCGTTCTCGTCGAGGGCCTGGACGGAGGGGTAGCCGTCGACGCGCCGGGGCTCGCTGCCGCAGTTGGTCAGGGTGAGGCCGACGGCGCGGTGCATCATGGCGGCCTCGACGGGGCCCATGGTGACGACGAGGCCCGAGGACGGGCAGCCGGTGGCGGTGGGCGTGGGCGTGGGGGCGGGCGGGGTGGGGGCTCCCGGACGGGGCGCCCCGGGTGTCGCCACGTCGATCGGGCTCGGGGGTGTCGCGCGCACCGCCCCGGAGGAGGTGGGCGAGGGACTGGGGCCGGGCTCGCCCTCGCCGGCCGGGACGAGGAATCCGGCGCACCCGGAGAGTCCCAGCATTCCGGTGAGCGCCAGCGCCGCCGCCGCCCCGCGCCTACCCGTGTCCGCCGCCGTCCGCATCCCCACGCACCCGCCCCTGGTCGCCCCGCCCCGCGTCTGCGGCCGATCATGCCAGAACAGCGCGATAGTTGAGTTCTGCTTCACCTTCATCCAGAGCAGATCTAAGTAGACCTTCATGGTCGATGGGCCCGAGACTGCGGACATGACACCGCACGACGTTTCCCGCCCCCGCCCCTTCGGCCGCGCCCTGTGCGCCATGGTCACGCCCTTCACCGCCGACGGGGCCCTGGACCCGGACGCCGCCGCCGCGCACGCGTCCCGTCTGGTCGCCGCCGGCTGCGACGGGCTGGTGCTCAACGGCACCACCGGGGAGTCCCCGACCACCTCCGACACCGAGAAGACCGCACTGCTGCGCGCGGTCCGGGAGGCGGTGGGGCCGGGGGTGCCGCTGATCGCGGGCATCGGCACCGCGGACACCCGGCACACCGTGGCGCAGGCCCGCGCGGCCGAACAGGCCGGTGCCGACGGGCTGCTGGTCGTCACCCCGTACTACAGCCGGCCCCCGCAGGCCGCCGTCGAGGCGCACTTCCGGCGGGTCGCCGACGCGAGCGGACTGCCCGTGATGCTGTACGACATCCCCGGCCGCACCGGCACCCGGATCGAGCCGGAGACGATGCTGCGGCTCGCGGAGCATCCGCGCGTGGTCGCGGTGAAGGACTGCGCGATGGATCTGCTCGGCAGCACGAAGGTGATCGCGGCGACCTCGCTCGCGTACTACTCGGGGTGCGAGGAGTGGAACCTGCCGCTGTACGCGGTGGGCGGGGCCGGATTTGTGAGCACCGTGGCCAATGTGGCGCCCGGTGCGCTGCGGGCCGTCCTGGACGCCTTCGACGCCGGGGACACGGCCGGGGCGGCGCGGCTCAACGCGCGGCTGACGCCGCTCACGGAACTGATGATGGCCTCGGGCCTGCCCGGCACGGTCACGGCCAAGGCGCTGCTGGACGCGGGGCCGGTCCGCGAACCGCTGCAGCCCGCCGGGCACGAGGCGTCCGACGGGCTGCGCGGGGCGTACGAGCGGCTGCTGGCCGTCGGCTAGGTCCTGTCGTCACACTGCCGCCTGCCCCGCGGGGCCATGCACGCGCTCTCGCCGCACCGGGCACAGGCCCGAGTACGTCCAGTACGAGGACCCGCACCCGG
>NZ_JBVHKV010000035.1:7485-47903 GCF_055559335.1 Streptomyces sp. NPDC024555 | reverse complement strand
CCAAAAAACAACAAACCCAATACACCCCTCTCCCCCCCCCCCCCCCTCTCCCAACCCCCCCCCGGGGCGCCGGGGGGGGGGGCGCGGGGGGGGCCCCCCCCCCACCACCGAAAGGGGTGAACCGGCGTAACTTTCCTGCCCTGATGGCGTTTAGACGCGCTAGGGAGGGAGCCGGTCACACGCGGGCGGGTCCGCCGAGCGGGCCCGGGGCGCGTCAGTCCCGCGGGTACACCCAGGGGTTGGGATGGCACTCGATGCCGTCGATGTCGAGCGATTTGGTCTGCTGCTGCATCACCGGTGCGAGGCTGCCCGGCGTCCGGCAGCTCACATGGTTGTGGCCGAGCCGGTGGCCCACCTCGTGATTGATCAGCATCTGGCGGTAGGCGAAGAGCTTGTCCGGTCCGAAGGTGGACGAACCCTGGGCCCAGCGATAGGCGTTGATCATCACGCGCTCGGTGGCCGCCGAGTCGCAGGAGACGTTGTCCTCGGTGGTGTCGAGCCCCGATTTGCGGCACCAGTCCGCGGTGGTGCCGGGGCTGGCGAGCGTGATGACGAAGTCCGGGTCCCCGGTGGAGATCCGTTCGAAGGTCATGGCGCCGTCGTGCGCCCAGCTCCGGTCGTCGTTGAGCGTCTTCTGGACGGCGTCCGCGAAGAGCGCCGGGTCGAGTCCGAGCCCCTTCTCGACGTCGATCCGGTAGCGGTGCACCGTCCCCTTGCCGGGCGCCTTCGCCCGTCCGGGGACCGTCTCGAACGTCCCCGGGCCCTCCAGCTTCGCCGCCAGCGGATACGGTTTGGCCATTTTCTGCTCGTACGTGAGGGGCTTGGCCGCCACGCTCTCGGGCGCCGGGGTGTTGCGGGTGTCGGAGCGCGAGGCGTCGCCGGACTCGTCCCGGTCCACGCCCGCGGCCCGTGCCTCGCCGCTCCGGCCGCCGGAACCGTCCTGCGCGACCTGGCCGGCCACCACGACGGCGAGCACGGTGGTCACCGCGGCGGCCGCGATGCCCGTGAAGGTCCGGCCCCGCCCGCCCCTGGCCGCCTTGCCGGAGGCGCCGCCGTCCTCCGGCGGCTGCTCGTCCCATTCGGTGACCGAGCGGTACGGATCGGCCGGGGGCGCCGCGTCCCGGCGCGGCGCGGGCACCGTCGGCGGGCTGTCGAAGGCCTCGACGAACTCCCTGCGCGGGCCCGGTATCAGCGGCCCTCCCGGGCCGTCCGCCGTCCGCGGGCCACGGGCACCGCCGGGCGCCGGGGGCCGCACGGCCGCGCCGGAGCCCGTGCCGTGCGACGGGGCGGGCCGCTCGCCGTACCGGGCGAGGGGGCCCGTGCCCCAGCCGCCACCGGGTTCACGGTGCTCGGGGTGGCCGCCGCGCACCTCGGCCCCGGCCCGGAACGGGTCGAAGTCCTCGTCGGAAGGGGTGCCGACGGGCCGTCTGCGCCGGCCGCTGCCGGCGACGGGCGGAGCGCTGCCGGGCCCCGCTTCCGGGTTCGCCGGTGCGGGCCCGGTGCCGGGCGCCTCGGGCGCAGGGCCCCTTCGACTGTGTCGTCCCACGCCCCGGATCAGCTCCCGCCGCATTCGTCGAGCAGTTCCCGGAACGCCTGGGCGACCGCCTCCGGGTACTCCATCATCGCCACGTGCCCGGCGTCGGGCAGTGTCAGCAGGCGCGCGTCGCGGAAGGCCGCGGACGCCCTGCGTGCCATCCGGTACGAGACGAGCCGGTCCCGCCCCCCGTACACCAGCTGGGTCGGGGCCAGCACCCGCTCCGCCTGTCGCCAGAGCCCGTGCTGTCCGCCCAGGGTGTACGCGTCGACGATGCCACGTGCCGAGCGCGCCATGGCGTCCCAGAAGTACGGCAGCGCCAGCCGCCGCTCCATTTCGGCCACCGCGTCGCGGAAGCCCGCCGCGGAGACGCGCGCCGGATCGCCGTAACAGAGTGCCATGACTCCGCGGGTGCGGTCCTCGGCGGTCCAGTCGCGGGTCATCCGGGCGAACAGGGAGACGACTCCCGGAACAGCGAGCAGTCCGGTCGGCGCGGCCGACCACTGCACGCGGATCTCGGGGAGCGCGGGCGAGACCAGGGTGAGGGTGCGCACCAGATCGGGGCGGACGGCCGCGACCCGGGTGGCCACCGCGCCGCCCAGCGAATTGCCGAACAGGTGGACGGGTCCGCGCCCGCCGGCGTCCAGCAGCCGGATCACCGCCCGCGCGTGGCCGGTGACCGAGTAGTTGCCGTCGTCCGGCGGCGGGGAGTCCCCGAAACCGGGCAGGTCGACGGCCTCGCAGTCCAGCACGTCCTGGAGCAGCGGCATCAGCGCCGACCAGTTCTGCGAGGAGCCGCCGAGGCCGTGCACGAAGAGGGCCGGAGGCAGTCCGGGCCGCTCCGGCCGTCGCGAACGGAGCGCCAGCGTCAGCCCGGGGAGCGTGACGGAGCGCATCGCCTCGCCCTCCGCGACCTTGACGGTGCTCACCGTGGGGGACACCGCCGCGGCGGCGCCGCGGACTCCCGGCAGCTCGGTCGAAGACATGCGGCAATGTTACGAGACGATCACACCGGGGTTCATGTGTTCGCCGTCACAACGTTCGCACGCGTGCGCACCGTCCCGGCTCCGGGTGCACCGCTCCCCTCCGCTCCCCTCCGCGCCGGAATTCCGGGCAGAGCCTAGGCTCGAAGCTGAGGACCCGAAGCCGAGGAAAGGGAGCGCCCCATGACGGCCGACCCCAACGACCCGGAGACCTTCGCGGACGTACAGCCGGACGAACCGGACCAGGAGACGCCCGAGGCGGACGCCGCCGAGCAGCGGGCGGACCTGAGCCCGCAGCGCGACGAACCGCTGACGGACGTCGGCCGGGACGACGCCGACGAGGCGGACGCGGCGGAGCAGGCCCGGGTCGTCACACAGGATGAGGACGATTACCGCTGAAACGTCCCGCTATGCGGCGGAGGCCGGTGAATCTGTGGCTACCGCAGTCGTCCGGTCCGTGAAATTCTGCGTCCGCGCCGCGCATACCAGGGTTACCCAAAAGTACGATGACGGTATGGCGCAGCGTGCACCGAACTGCTGGGTCCGAACACAATTCTGGGAGGCGGCGTGACAGCCATCGAGCAGACCGAGGCCGCGCGCCCGAGGGGCACCCGCCTGCCCCGCCGCGCGCGACGCAACCAGCTGCTGGGCGCCGCGCAGGAGGTCTTCGTCGCGCAGGGCTACCACTCCGCGGCCATGGACGACATCGCGGAACGGGCCGGGGTCAGCAAGCCGGTCCTCTACCAGCACTTCCCGGGCAAGCTGGAGCTCTATCTGGCCCTGCTCGACCAGCACTGCGAGTCCCTGCTCCACGCCGTGCGCACGGCGCTGGCCTCGACCACGGACAACAAGCTGCGCGTCGCCGCGACGATGGACGCCTACTTCGCGTACGTGGAGGACGAGGGCGGGGCGTTCCGGCTGGTCTTCGAGTCGGACCTGACCAACGAGCCGGCCGTGCGCGAGCGGGTCGACCGGGTCTCCCTCCAGTGCGCCGAGGCGATCTCGGACGTGATCGCCGGTGACACCGGGCTGTCCAAGGACGAGTCCATGCTCCTCGCGGTCGGTCTCGGCGGGGTCTCCCAGGTGGTCGCCCGCTACTGGCTCTCCAGCCGGTCGGCGATCCCGCGCGACACCGCGGTCCAGCTGCTGACCTCGCTGGCCTGGCGGGGCATCGCGGGCTTCCCGCTGCACGGCATCGAGCAGCACTGACCCGATCCCGGCGCGGGTGTTCGCTGCGGGCGTGGCCCGCCGGGCCCGGTCCCGTCCCCTCAGCGGGCTAATGTGTCCTGCGTACGGCGCGGCTCACCGCGCAGGGACTGACCGTCGGAGGGACATAGCCGTGGAGGTCAAGATCGGGGTGCAGCACACGCCCCGGGAGATCGTTCTGGAGAGCGGGCTTTCCGCCGCAGAGGTCGAGAGCGCGGTTTCCGAGGCGCTGACCGGCAAGGCGCAGCTGCTCAGCCTCACGGACGAGAAGGGCCGGAAGGTCCTGGTGCCGGCCGACCGGATCGCCTATGTGGAGATCGGCGAGCCCAGCGCCCGACGGGTGGGGTTCGGCACGCTGTAGCGCGTCCGGACGCGAAGACCGCGGGAGCGGCCCGGTGGGATTCCCACCGGGCCGCTCTCCGTTTCCCGCGCCCCGTTTCCCTCGCCCCGCGGCGCGGATGTCCGAAACACGCCGGTACGGGGTCCGAGGGATTTCCCCATTCCTGTGCGTCGGCTGGGCGAAGGCTGTCCGCGGGAGGGTTGCGTTCCGCCGCCCGGGGGTAGGACGGCCTCGACCGATTTGCCCGGCCCGCGTCTGCGAGGTGATCGTCCGTGATCCTGGAAACCCTGGGCTCCGTCGTGCTCGGGCTCGTCCTGTCCTGGGCGGCGCTGCGCGGCTTCTCGCCGCGGCTGCCCTCCCGTCGCGCCGTGCTGCCGACCGGTGCGCTGGGGGCCCTGTTCGGCGCGTATCTCACGCACTCGGTGCTCGGCCCGGGGCACACGGCGGCGACCCTGGTGGGTTCGGTGCTGATCTCCGCGGTGACGCTGTCGCTGCTGCTCAGGCCGCGCAGCGGCCGGCTGGGCCGGTCGGCGGCGGTCTGACTCTGACGCACCGCCGAGCGGTCCGAGGGGGCGCGGGCCCCCTCCCCCTTCTCTCCCTACGCGGCCAGCCCCAGGGCGGCCATCCGCTTGGTGTGCGCCTCGGTGATCCGGGAGAACATCCGGCCGACCTCGGCGAGGTCGAAGCCGTCGGCCACCCCGCCCACCAGCATGGTGGAGAGCGCGTCGCGGTCGGCGACCACGCGCTGCGCCTGGGAGAGCGCCTCGCCCATCAGCCGCCGGGCCCAGAGCGCGAGCCGGCCGCCGACCCTCGGGTCCTCCTCGATCGCGGCGCGGACCTTCTCGACGGCGAAGTTGCCGTGGCCGGTGTCGTCGAGCACGGCGAGGACGAGCGAGCGGGTGTCCGAGTCGAGCCGGACGGCGACCTCGCGGTAGAAGTCGCTGGCGATCGAGTCGCCCACGTACGCCTTGACCAGGCCCTCCAGCCAGTCCGAGGGCGCGGTCTGGCGGTGGAAGTCGTCGAGGGCCCTGGCGAACGGCTCCATGGCGCCGGTGGGCTCGACCTCGATGGCGGTCAGCCGGTCGGTGAGCCGCTCGAAGTGGTGGAACTCCGCGGACGCCATCTTCGCCAGGGCCGCCTTGTCGGCCAGGGTCGGCGCCAGCTTCGCGTCCTCCGCGAGCCGCTCGAAGGCCGCCAGCTCCCCGTAGGCGAGGGCGCCCAGCAGATCGACGACGGCGGCCCGGTACTGCGGCTCCGCGGACGCGGTGGCCCAGTCCTGGTCGGCGACTCGGGTGGATGCGGGTGCGTCAGTGGCGTTGTCAGGCGTCTCCATGCACCGCAGAATAGCCCGCCCCGCCAGGGGCCGAAGGGTCCGGCCGCCGGCCCACGTCACACGGTGCCGATGAATTCACCCAACACAGATGCGCGAATCCGGGGTACAGTGGTAATGCGCTTACTGAGCATTTTGCAGCTGCTCGTTGCGCGAAATTGAATGAGGATGCCCGGTCGGTGGCCCGATCGGCTCCGACCCGACAGCCCTCCACGCGGTGCGTGCGACACGCACGGCCGCAGATGAGGGGCCCCCTCAGCGGCACGACGCTCGAGCGACGGCAGTGGTCCCGCGCCACCCGGCCCCACGGCCGGATGACCAACCCCGGCACGGTACGACCCCCTTCGTTCGCCTCGGACCGCGTTTCACAGAAGAGGCAGCACCCTGACTACGTTCCGAGACCTCGGGATTCTTTCCGAGACGGCCGAGGCCCTTGAGGCCGTCGGCATCACGTCCCCCTTCCCCATCCAGGAGCTCACGCTCCCCGTCGCCCTCTCCGGCTCCGACGTCATCGGCCAGGCCAAGACCGGCACCGGCAAGACGCTCGGCTTCGGCCTTCCGCTGCTGGAGCGCGTCACCGTCCTCGCCGATGTCGAGGCGGGCCGCGCGAAGCCGGAGGAGCTGACGGACTCCCCCCAGGCACTGATCGTCGTTCCCACCCGTGAGCTGTGCCAGCAGGTCACCAACGACCTGCTGACCGCCGGCAAGGTGCGCAACGTCCGCGTGCTGGCGATCTACGGCGGCCGGGCGTACGAGCCGCAGGTCGAGGCCCTGAAGAAGGGCGTCGACGTGATCGTCGGCACCCCGGGCCGGCTCCTCGACCTCGCGGGCCAGCGCAAGCTGGACCTCTCCAAGGTCCGCGCGCTCGTCCTCGACGAGGCCGACGAGATGCTGGACCTGGGCTTCCTGCCCGACGTCGAGCGCATCATCACGATGCTGCCGGCGAAGCGCCAGACGATGCTGTTCTCGGCGACCATGCCGGGCGCGGTCATCTCGCTGGCCCGCCGCTACATGTCGCAGCCGACGCACATCAACGCCACCTCGCCCGACGACGAGGGCACGACCGTCAAGAACACGGCGCAGTACGTCTACCGCGCCCACTCGATGGACAAGCCCGAGATGGTCTCGCGCATCCTGCAGGCCAAGGGCCGCGGACTCGCGATGATCTTCTGCCGCACCAAGCGCACCGCGGCGGACATCGCCGAGCAGCTGGAGAAGCGCGGCTTCGCCTCCGGCGCCGTCCACGGCGACCTCGGCCAGGGCGCCCGCGAGCAGGCGCTGCGCGCCTTCCGCAACGGCAAGGTCGACGTGCTCGTCTGCACCGACGTCGCCGCCCGCGGTATCGACGTCGAGGGCGTGACGCACGTCATCAACTACCAGTCCCCCGAGGACGAGAAGACCTATCTGCACCGGATCGGCCGCACCGGCCGCGCGGGTGCCAAGGGCATCGCGATCACGCTGGTCGACTGGGACGACATCCCGCGCTGGCAGCTGATCAACAAGGCCCTGGACCTGAACTTCCCGGACCCGGCCGAGACGTACTCCACCTCCCCGCACCTCTACGAGGACCTGGACATCCCGGCCGGCACCAAGGGCGTCCTGCCCCGTGCCGAGCGGACCCGTGCCGGTCTGAAGGCCGAGGAGATCGAGGACCTGGGCGAGACGGGCGGCCGGGGCCGCCGCTCGGCCCCGGCGCCCGCGACCCGCGAGGAGCGCCCCCCGCGCACCCCGCGCCAGCGCCGGCGCACCCGGGGCGGCAGCGCCGTGGGTGAGGGCGAGGGCGCCGCGACGGTGCCCGCACCGGCCGCCGAGGCCGTGGAGACCCCCGCCGCCGACGCACCGGCCGAGCCGCGCACCCCGCGCCGCCGCCGGCGCGGCCGGGTGTCCGTCGCGGACGTCGCCGAGGTCGCGGAGGGCGCCGCCGAGAGCGCGGTGGCCGTGGCCGAGGCGCCGGTCGTGGTGGCCGAGCCCGAGGCGGAGGCCGCGCCGAGGAAGCGGACCCGCAGCCGGGCCGCCAAGCCCGAGGTCGTCATCGACACCGAGGCGGAGACGGTGGCCGAGGCCAAGCCGCGCCGCCGCCGCACCCGGACGGTCAAGCCGGCCGCCGACGAGGTGGACTTCCAGATCGCGCCGGTGTCCGAGCCCGTGGCCGAGGCGCCGACGGTGACCAAGCCGCGCCGCCGCCGGGTGATCAAGCCCGCCGAGGACGAGGTCGACTTCCAGATCGCGCCGATCTCGGAGCCGGAGCCGGAGTCCCGGACGCGCCGCCGCACCCGTGCGGCCGCCAAGCCGAAGACGGAGACCGTGGCGGAGGCCCCGGCCGCCGCCGAGGGCGAGGCCAAGCCGCGCCGCCGCCGCTCGCCGCGCACCACCGCGGCGAAGGCCGAGGGCTGAGCGCACCACGCGTGAAACGCCGGACGGGCCCGGGGATCGATTCCCCCGGGCCCGTCCGGCGTTTTCGGCCCCACGACGGCCGCACCCGCACGGCGCGGCCCCGTACGCGCACCGCCCCTGCCGCACCCCGGACGCGGCCCGGCGGCAGGCGTTCTACCCTCGTGCCATGAGCCGGCCACCGACCTTCGTCCCGCCCCCCTGCGCCCGCCCCCGCACCCTGCGCACCGCGCGCGGGGACTTCGCCGTCCTGGACGCCGTACCGGACCGGGACCCGCGCGGCACCGTACTGCTGCTGCCCGGGTACACCGGCAGCAAGGAGGACTTCATCGCCCTCCTGGAGCCGCTCACCGCGGCCGGGTACCGGGCGGTGAGCGTCGACGGCCGCGGCCAGTACGAGACGGAGGGGACGGACCGCCCGGAGACGTACGCGCAGGAGGAACTGGCCCGGGACGTGCTGGCCCAGACGGCCGCGCTCGGCACGGCGGGCGGGGTGGACCTGCTCGGCCATTCGCTGGGCGGGCAGATCGCGCGGGCGGCCGTCCTGCTGGACCGCGGCCCCTTCCGTTCGCTCACCCTGATGTCGTCCGGGCCGGCCGAGGTCGTCGAGGCGCAGCAGATCAAGGTGAAGATCCTGGGCGACGCGCTGGCCACCATGACCATGGACGACGTGTGGGCGGCGATGCGCGCCTTCGACCCGCCGGCCGAGGCGGAGACCGGCGGCGAGGAGCTGCGGCGGCGCTGGCTGCGCAACCGTCCCGAACAGCTGATCGCCACCGGACGGCAGCTGGCGACCGAGCCGGACCGGGTGGCCGAGCTGGCCGCCACCGGGCTGCCCGTCCATGTGATCTCCGGCGAGAGCGACGACGTGTGGCCGGTGCCGCTGCTGGACGCGATGGCCGGGCGCCTCGGCGCGCACCGGACCCGGATCGCGGGCGCCGAGCACTCCCCCAACACCGGCCGCCCCGGACCGACCGCCGCCGCGCTCGTCGCCTTCTGGGACGGTCTGTAGGCGGCGAGGGGCCCGCCCGCACCCGTCAGTACTGTCCCTGGAGGTGCTGCCAGAAGCCGTCGCGCAGCGCGCGGCGCAGCGGGGCGTGGCCGCGCAGTGAGTGCTGGAGGCGCCGTTCGGCCTCGACGAGGAGGTCCTGGTCGACCGAGCCCGGCAGATAGGGGTGGCCCGGCAGCAGATCGGCGAGGGCGGCCCGGCCCCGGGTGGCGAGCCATTCCGCGGCGATCTGGGCGCCGACGAAGCGGACGTTCTCGCGCGAGGGCGCGGGGGTGTCCTCCTCGAAGGTGGTGACGGGCCGTCTGGTCACGTAGGGGCGGCAGAAGTCGAGGTCGAAGGTGCGCTGGCTGTCGACCTCCCAGAGCAGCGGTTCGGCCTGGTTGCGGCCCTCCCCGGCCTCGATGCCCCAGAGATGGACACGGGCCCCGTACCCCTGCGCGGCCTCGACGGCCGACACCAGGTCCTCGTCCCCGCCGACGAGGGCGGCGTCGCTGATGGCGCGGTGGCGGGCGAGGGATTCGAGGTCGGTGCGGATGAGGGAGTCGACGCCCTTCTGCTGGTTGTTGGCGTTGAGGTTGCCCAGCCGGACCTTGACGTCGGGGAGTTCGGCGATGGACTGCTGCTCGGGCGTGTGGATCCGCCGCCGGGCGCCGTCGTACCAGTACACGCGCAGCAGCCGGCTGTCGGCGAAGATGGTGCGGGCCTTGTCGATGAAGGCCTCGATCAGTCCTTCGGCGTCGAGGTCGAAGGAGCGCCGGTCCTCGGTGCCGGTGACGAGCAGCCCGGCCGCGGCGTAGACATAGCCGGCGTCCACGAAGATCGCATGGGTCGAGGGGGTCTTCGACACCTCGGCGAGCATCCGCTGGAGCAGGGCGTTGGCGAGGTCCAGGCGCTCGGCGATCCCGTCCTCGTTCATACGGGCCCCGCCGTGGATGTCGTCGTCCGCGCACGGCCGGTTACTCGCTGGTACTTAGACATCCAAAACTTTTCCTTAGCGTAGGGAATGATTGCAGGAGACAAGTCGTTGTCACCCCATGGGACGCGAGAGAGCCTTGCCCGCGCCCCACATCCTTGCGGACGGTTCATCCGTCCTCCCAGCAGTTCTCCATCAGGAGGATCAGACGAAGGGAAGCCGTATGCGCTTCGAGATCATGCGACTCGACGATGTCGACGGTACCGCCGTGGACAGCACCGTCGTGGACGCCGCCTCCGTCAAGCGGATCGTGCAGCAGGCCGCCTCCATGGGCCAGCGCATCTACATCCGCCCGGCCGAAAGCCCGGCTTCGTAACACGGTAGTGAAGTAAAGACGAAGCGCCCCCGTACGGAAGGTCCGTGCGGGGGCGCCGTGCTGTGCGGGGCCGGTCAGGCGTCCTGGATGACCTGGGTGACGCCGTTGATGATCTGCTGGACGGCGATGGCGGACAGCATCATGCCGGCGAGTCGGGTGACCAGGACGACGCCGCCGTCCTTGATGACCCGGATGATCAGCAGCGAGTAGCGCATGGTCAGCCAGAGCACGACGTGCATGGCGATGATCGCGGTCCAGACGGAGATCTGACCGGACACGCCGTCGGCGTGCTGCACCGCGAGGATCACCGAGACGATCGCGCCGGGTCCGGCGAGCAGCGGCATGCCGAGCGGGACGAGCGCGACGTTGACGTCCTTGGTCTGGGTCGGCTCGTCGGTCTTGCCGGTCAGCAGGTCGAGCGCGATGAGCAGCAGGAGCAGCCCGCCCGCGATCATCAGGGCGGGGACGGAGACATGGAGATAGTCCAGGATCTGCTGGCCGAGCACACCGAAGACGGCGATCACGCCGAAGGCGACGGCGACGGCCTGGAGCGCCATCCTGCGCTGGATCCGGGCGGGCCGGCCGGCGGTGAGGGCGAGGAAGATCGGGGTGATCCCGGGTGGATCCATAATCACAAAAAGGGTGAGAAAAAGGGATCCGAAGACAGCGACGTCGAACACGGTGAGCCTTGCGAGGAGAGAGCGGGGGGTGGGGTGGCGCGCCGACAGCCTCCCGGAGATCGCGGGAGGCGGTGACGGGGCGCGCCGGGAGGTACCGCCCGGCCGTCGTGCGGTGACGCGGACGGGGCGGTACGGAGCGGAGCGGGTGCGGTTACGCGGTGACGGGTCCGCCGGCGCCCGGCACCGGGAAGGCTCCCGTGGCGCGCCGGGTGATCTCGCCGTAGATCTCCGGGTCGGTGGTGCAGGCGCCGAGCGTCACGGTCTTGCGGCTGCCGTGGTAGTCGCTCGACCCGGTGGTCAGCAGGTTCAGCTCGCGGGCGAGGCCGCGCAGCCGGGCCCGGGTGGGCTCGTCGTGGTCGGTGTGGTCCACCTCGATGCCGTCGAGTCCGGCCGCGGCCAGTTCGGCGATCGCGGACTCGGGGACGACGGCGCCGCGCTTGACGGCGCCCGGGTGGGCGAAGACGGTGACGCCGCCGGCGGCCTTGACCAGCCGGATCGCGTCGAAGGGGTCGAGTTCGTGCTTCTCGGCGTACGCGCGTCCGCCGTCGGCGAGCCACTGGGGCGTGAAGGCGTCGGAGACGGTCTCGACGACGCCGAGTTCGACGAGGGCGGTGGCGATGTGCGGCCGGCCGACGGAGCCGTCACCGGCGATCCGGGCGACCTGCTCCCAGGTGACGGGGACGCCCAGCTCCTGGAGCCTGCGGACCATGGTGCGGGCGCGCGGCACCCGGTCGTCGCGCACCAGCTCGCGCTCGCGGGCCAGTTCGGGCTCGTCCGGGTCGAAGAGGTAGGCCAGCATGTGCAGTCCGACGCCGTCGAGGCGGCAGGAGAGCTCGGCGCCGGTGACGAGGGTGAGCCCCTCGGGGAGGGCGGCCAGGGCCTCGGCGTGCCCGCGGACCGTGTCGTGGTCGGTGAGGGCGACGACGTCGAGGCCGGCGGCCGCCGCGTTGCGCACCAGGCCGGCGGGGGTGTCCGTGCCGTCGGACGCGGTGGAGTGGGTGTGCAGGTCGATGCGCACGACGCGGACTCCAGTGCTCGCGGGCCGGTTGGGGGACGCTCAAGGATAACCGGCGGCCGGACCCCTTCCGGACGGTCAGGGTCCGGTCAGCAGCCGGGGCGTGAGCGCGCCGCACGGCACCAGGTCGACCTCTCCCCCGGCGTCGCGCAGATCGGTCAGCACGAGTTCGTCGTACATCAGGAGTCCCGACTGCTCGGGCCAGACGATCGCCCAGAGCCAGAGTCCGCGTGCCTCACCGGCGAAGACCGCCCGGTCGGCGGGGGCGTCCTTCACATGCCAGAGCGGGGACGGCCGGCCGGCGGCGAGCACCTTCACATCGGGCGGTCCGTCGACGGCCAGGCCCGGCCCGGGGTCGGGGCCCTCGACGCCCGCGTACCGCGCCCCGAGTCCGACCCCCAGCTCCTCGGCGACGAGCAGCAGCTCCCCGACACCGCCGAGCGGTCCGGGTCCGGAGCAGGCGACGGCGGTGGCGCGGCCGCCGCTGCGGTCGTCGCCCGCGCAGGCCACGCCGGTGAAGAGCCAGCCCACGGGCAGCGGCCAGGGCATCCACACCGGCACCCGGGCACGGTGCACGACGACGCCGAGCCCTTCGACGCTGGGCGGGATCACCGGCTGCAACGGATGCACGCTGCCGTGCTCGTCGCACTGCCAGGTGTCGGCAAAGAGACCGGGCGCCCTGACCCGGCCTCCGCACTTCGGGCAACTGGGTTCGCCCCTCATAGCGACCCACGGTCCTCCCCGGCCGTCGCCGCGTCAAGGACGATCACCCTTCCGCAGCGTGGCTCCCACCTGCAGATTTAGATGTAGTTTGCATCCATTAGGCGCTCTAACTTATTCTGTGCATAACACATCGATCTAGTGGAGAGCGAGAAGTCCATGCGGGGAGAGGATCCCTTCGAACAGGGAACGGCCGGCATCCTGCGCCAGCCGAAGGCCGTCTGGGCCACAGCGGGCGCATCCGTCGTCGCGTTCATGGGCATCGGCCTGGTGGACCCGATCCTGCCGTCCATCGCGAAGGGCCTGGACGCGACGCCGAGCCAGGTGTCGCTGCTCTTCACCTCCTACTTCCTGATCACCGCCTTCGCGATGCTGGTGACCGGCTTCGTCTCCAGCCGCATCGGCGGCCGCAAGACGCTGCTCGCCGGTCTCGCGCTGGTCGTGGTCTTCGCCGCGCTCTCCGGCACCTCCTCCTCCGTCGCCGAACTCGTCGGCTTCCGGGCGGGCTGGGGGCTCGGCAACGCGCTGTTCGTCTCGACGGCCCTCGCCGTGATCGTGGGCGCGGCGGCCGGCGGCAGCTCGGCGGCGATCCTGCTGTACGAGTCGGCGCTCGGCCTCGGCATGGCCTGCGGACCGCTGCTCGGCGCGCTCCTCGGCGACGCCAGCTGGCGCTACCCGTTCTTCGGGACGGCCGCGCTGATGGCGATCGGCTTCATCTGCATCACGGCGTTCCTGAAGGAACAGCCCAGGCCGGCCCGCAAGACGTCCCTGCTCGACCCCGTCAGGGCGCTCGGCCACCGCGGGCTCGCCTCCGTCGCGGCCTCCGCGTTCTTCTACAACTACGCGTTCTTCACGATCCTGGCCTTCACCCCGTTCGTGCTGAACATGACGCCGTACAAGTCCGGTGCCGTGTTCTTCGCCTGGGGCCTGCTGCTCGCGGTCTTCTCGGTGCTCGTCGCGCCCCGGCTCCAGGAGCGGTTCGGCTCGCTCAAGGTGCTCGGCGCCTCGCTGGTACTGCTCGCCGCGGACCTGGTGGTCCTCGGGTACGGCGACCACACCACGGCGATCGTCTGCACCATCGTCTCCGGCGCCTTCATCGGCATGAACAACACCGTCTACACGGAGCTGGCGCTCGGGGTCTCCGACGCCCCGCGCCCGGTGGCCAGCGCGGGCTACAACTTCGTCCGCTGGTTCGCGGCCGCCGCCGCGCCCTACCTCGCCCCGAAGATCGAGGAGTGGAGCGACATCCACATCCCGTTCGTGGTCGCCGCCGCGGCGGCGCTCGTCGGCGCGGCCGTCGTCTGGGTCCGCCGGTCGGCCCTGACCCACGAGGCGGAGGAACTGGAGCCGAAGCACGCCACCGAGGACGGCGTCACGGTCTTCGCCGACTGACGCGGCCCGGACGGCCACCGGCCGCCCCCGCACCGCCCCGCCCGCGGCTCCCCCTCCTGGCCGCGCGGCGGGGCTTTCGCGTACGGCCGGGGCCCGCCCCGTCGCCGTACCGCCTCCGTACCCCCGTCAGTCCAGCGCCACCGAACCCCGCAGCGGGTCCCGCAGGTCCGTGCCGTGCGAGAGCCAGCGCTCCTGGAGCTCCTGGGCGCCGTGCACCCGCTTCCAGGCGGCCTCGTTGGGCGTCATCGGCAGCAGCGGCAGGAAGTGGACCGGGTCCATCCCGCCGCCCGGCTCCAGGTCCTCCACCAGCCCGCCCGGCTCCGCGACGAGCACGGAGGTGAACGGCGCGCCGGGCCACAGAGGTTCGCCCACGTCCAGGGAGGCGCCGGGGGCCACGACCAGCCCCTCCACCTGGGGCGAGGCGGCCAGCACCGCGAGCTTGCGCAGCACCTGGTCGGTGTCGGCGAGGCCGAGCCGCACCGAGAGGACCAGCTCCGCGCGCGGCCCCTCGACCGGATCGGCGACCACGGACGTCGGATCGGCCATCGGCTGGGCGGACATGCCGAGGGTGGCGTATCTCACCACGTCCCCGTCGATGAAGCGGAGAACCTCGATCCGGTCCGTCCCGAGAAACGTCACTGCCGCACGTGCGTCCGGTTCACCCAGGGCCGTCCGCAGACGTGCCTCGACCAGCGCAAGAATTTCTGCCATGCGGCGAGCATAGGTCGCGTATGGAACGGGCAAAGTAAGGGATTGACCCTGGAGCGGCTGCTAGCCTGGGGTGCCGGTCGGGACAGCACGCAGAAGCGTCGCTCTCAGTCCCGGCACAACGTCATCCCCCACGGGGGACCGACCGGAGGAGGTGGGGCTGCGGTGGATCCAAGTCGACCGTGCAGTACCAGCCGCTCTTCCGCTCGGCACTCTTCTTCTGTGATCTGACGCCTTTCCGGTCCAGACCTCCGGCTTGTCGCGCGACGGAAGAGCACACCCCTTTTGCCTGTCTGTAGCGAACGCCGTCGTCGTGCCCGCACGGTGCCGCCCGCTTTGCGGACGTGAGCCCACGTCCCCATTCCGGGCTGTGCCAGGCCTGCCCGACGGCCCTCCGTGAAGGAGTCAGCCATGTCGATGATCCGTGACCTTCGCGCCGTGGTGCGCCCGTCCCTGCGCAAGCCCGCCACCCTGCACAACGCCTACGACACCACCCGCGACCCGTCCGCCTCCAGCGCCGTCGTCGACTGCGCGGTCTACCGCGACGGACGCCGCCTCACCGACGGGGACGGCACCTGCCGCACCCCGCACGAGGCGATGCTCCGCGTCCGGGAGCACGGCGGCTTCGCCTGGATCGGTCTGCACGAGCCGACCGAGGAGGAATTCGCGGGCATCGCCCGGGAGTTCGGGCTGCACCCGCTCGCCGTCGAGGACGCCGTCCACGCCCACCAGCGGCCGAAGCTGGAGCGCTACGACGACACCCTGTTCACCGTCTTCAAGACGATCCACTACGTCGAGCACGCCGAACTCACCGCGACCAGCGAGGTCGTGGAGACCGGCGAGGTGATGTGCTTCACCGGCCGGGACTTCGTCATCACCGTCCGGCACGGCGGCCACGGATCGCTGCGCGCGCTGCGCCACCGGCTCCAGGACGACCCCGAACTGCTCGCCAAGGGCCCCTCCGCGGTGCTGCACTCCATCGCCGACCACGTCGTCGACGGGTACATCGCGGTGGCCTCCGCCGTCCAGGACGACATCGACGAGGTGGAGATCGAGGTCTTCTCCACCCCGGACAAGGGCAGCCCGCGCGGCTCCGACGCGGGGCGGATCTACCAGCTCAAGCGCGAGGTGCTGGAGTTCAAGCGGGCCGTGTCCCCGCTGCTGCGCCCCATGCAGCTGCTGAGCGAGCGGCCGATGCGGCTCATCGACCCGGACATCCAGAAGTACTTCCGGGACGTCGCCGACCACCTGGTCCGGGTGCAGGAGGAGGTCATCGGCTTCGACGAACTGCTGAACTCGATCCTCCAGGCCAATCTGGCGCAGGCGACGGTCGCGCAGAACGAGGACATGCGCAAGATCACCTCCTGGGCGGCGATCGTCGCCGTGCCGACGATGATCTGCGGCGTCTACGGGATGAACTTCAAGCACATGCCCGAGCTGGAGTGGAAGTACGGCTATCTGATGGTCATGGGCTTCATCGGGGTGGTCTGTTTCTCCATCCACCGGATGCTCAAGCGCAACGGCTGGCTCTGACGCACCGCGCGCCCCGGGCCGGGACGTTCGGCCTAGGCATTGTCCCAGGCCCCCCGTACCGGCCCAGGGCCTAAGCTCTGCCCCATGACTGCTGCTGACGCGCTGCTGGGACCGGCCCTCGTCGAGGAGGCCACCAAGAAGTCGGGCCTCATCTGGGTGCGCGGCACCGGTCCCGCGCGCGCCCTGTGGCACGTGTGGCACGAGGGGGCCGCCCATCTGGTCGGCGACGGCCCCGGTGAGCAGCCCTTCCCGGCCGGGCTCACCGACGGCGCCACCGCCGAGGTGACCGTCCGCTCCAAGGACAAGGGCGGCCGCCTGGTCGCCTGGTCCGCCTCGGTGACCCAGCTCGTGCCGGACTCCGAGGAGTGGCGGGCGGCCGTCGACGAGCTGAAGGGCAAGCGGCTCAACGCACCGGACGCGGAGCGGATGCCGGAGCGCTGGGCGCGCGAGTGCCGGATCGTCCGGCTCGCACCGCTGGACGCGCGCACGGAGCTGTCCGCGGACTCCGGGGCCGCGGCCCCGCTGCCGAGCCCCGCGACCACCCGGCTGCCGGTCCCGGCCGGTCTGCCGCGCCTGCTGAAGCGGTCGCTGCGCCGCCGGTGACCCGGGCGTGCACGGCGTCGCCCGGCAGACGGGAATGGGCGGACGGCGCTACTTTCCGGACACGCCCTGGGAGGACGTCTTGGGCAGCTGCTTGCCGTAGTCGACGGTGTCGTCCTCGGCCGGGGCCGCGAGCGGGAAGTCCTTGCCCCAGTCGGCCAGGGTGACCACGCCCCCGCCGCCGCCCCGGGCGAAACTCAGCGGGTACGGCGTGCCCTCCAGGGAGACGTCGAGCGCCCCGCCCTCGCCCTTGCCGCCCAGGATCCGGATGGTGCGCATCTCGCCGACCGTGCCCCGGTCCCCCTTGCCGACCGTGCCGTGCAGCGTGAGCATCCCGTCGAGCAGCACCTTCTTGTCGGTGAAACCGCGCAGCTGCTTGTACGTGGGGTCGTCCTCGGGGACCTTGACGTACTTGCCCTCCAGCTTGCCCGCGGCGGCGCCCCCCGCGTCGCTGGTCTTGCCGTCGTCCTCGTGGTTCCAGAAGCCCGCGCCGGCCTTCAGATAGAGCTCGTCGCCGATCCGCAGCAGCTCGAAGGTGCTGTTCTTCGAGGTGACGGAGCCGGTGCCGCCCTTGTTCTTGAGCCGCATGTCGATCTTGTACGTGCCGCCCTTGCTGACCAGCGTCCCGGCCAGCCGCACGGTGTCCGCGGCGTCCGCGGCGGTGCGCGCCTTCTCCTCGATCTGCGGTCCGGTCAGCTTGGCGACGCCGTTGGTCCCCTTGTCCGGGTCCTCGCCCGCGCACGCGGTCAGGGCCGTGGACAGCCCCCCGCAGAGCAGCACGGCGAGGACGGCGGTCCGGCGGCGGGCCCGGACGGGCCGGACGGAAGAGGTCACAGGCGCACTGCCTCTCATCTGCGTGGCGGGGGTGGCAGACGGCAGCGTACCCGGGCCGCCCCGGGTGCCCGCGCAGAGCCGTACGGACCGCTCGCCGGGGCGGCCCGCGGCGGTACGGGCTAGCCTGATCACGTCGTACACGTGCGGGAACGGCCGGACCGCGGCCCGGAGCCGCCGCCCGCGGCCGGGCGGTGAACGAGGAGGCGCACCCATGGCACCAGGCACGCCCCGGGTCTTCGTCTCCCATCTGTCCGGCGTTCCGGTCTTCGACCCCAACGGCGACCAGGTGGGGCGCGTCCGCGATCTGGTGGCGATGCTCCGCGTCGGCGGCCGGCCGCCGCGGCTGCTCGGCATGGTGGTCGAGGTGGTGAGCCGGCGGCGGATCTTCCTGCCGATGACCCGGGTGACCGGCGTCGAGTCGGGCCAGGTCATCACCACCGGTGTGGTCAACATGCGCCGCTTCGAACAGCGGCCCACCGAACGTCTGGTGCTCGGCGAGTTCCTCGACCGGCGGGTCCAGCTGGTGGAGACCGGCGAGGAGGTCACCATCCTGGACGTGGCCATCCAGCAGCTGCCGGCCCGCCGCGACTGGGAGATCGACAAGTACTTCGTCCGCAAGGGCCGGGGCGGGGCGCTGCGCCGCAAGGGCGAGACGCTGACCGTCGAGTGGTCGGCGGTGCGCGGCTTCTCCCTGGAGGAGCACGGGCAGGGAGCGGAGTCGCTGGTCGCCACGTTCGAGAAGCTGCGCCCCACCGACGTGGCCAACGCCCTGCACCACCTCTCCCCCAAGCGCCGGGCCGAGGTCGCCGCCGCCCTGGACGACGACCGTCTCGCCGACGTCCTGGAGGAGCTGCCCGAGGACGACCAGGTGGAGATCATCGGCAAGCTGAAGGAGGAGCGCGCCGCCGACGTCCTGGAGGCCATGGACCCCGACGACGCGGCCGATCTGCTCTCCGGACTGCCCGAGGCGGACAAGGAGCGGCTGCTGACGCTGATGCGCCCGGACGACGCGGCCGATGTGCGGCGCCTGATGTCGTACGAGGAGCGGACCGCGGGCGGTCTGATGACGACCGAGCCGATCATCCTGCGCCCGGACGCGACGGTGGCCGACGCGCTGGCCCGGGTCCGCCAGTCGGACCTGTCGCCGTCGCTGGCCGCGCAGGTCTACGTGTGCCGGTCGCCCGACGAGACGCCCACCGGCAAGTACCTCGGCACGGTGCACTTCCAGCGGCTGCTGCGCGATCCGCCGTTCACCCTGGTCAGCTCGATCGTCGACAGCGATCTGGTGGCGCTGACCCCCGAGACGCCGCTGTCGGTGGTGACCAGTTATCTCGCCGCGTACAACCTGGTCTCGGTGCCGGTGGTGGACGAGAGCGGTTCGCTGCTCGGCGCCGTGACGGTCGACGACGTCCTGGACCACCTGCTGCCCGACGACTGGCGGGAGACGGACTTCCACGGCCGCGAGGGGGTGCTCCATGGCCGGTGAGGACCGCTCCAGGGCGTCGAACGGCTCGACGGCCCTGACCCGCGCCCCCAGGTACCGGCTCGACCAGCCGAAGGCGCCCCGCCGCAGACTGCTGCCGGAGTACGACCCCGAGGCGTTCGGCCGGTTCTCGGAGCGGATCGCGCGCTTCCTGGGCACCGGGCGGTTCATCGTCTGGATGACGCTGATCATCATCGTGTGGGTGGTGTGGAACATCTTCGCGCCCACGGAACTGCGCTTCGACGAGTACCCCTTCATCTTCCTGACGCTGATGCTCTCGCTCCAGGCCTCGTACGCGGCCCCGCTGATCCTGCTGGCGCAGAACCGCCAGGACGACCGCGACCGGGTCACCCACGAGCAGGACCGCAAGCAGAACGAGCGCTCCATCGCCGACACCGAGTACCTGACCAGGGAGATCGCCGCGCTGCGGATGGGCCTGGGCGAGGTGGCCACCCGCGACTGGATCCGGTCCGAGCTGGAGGACCTGATGAGGGAGCTGGAGGAGCGGCGCTCCCTGGTCTCCGCCGAGAGTGACGAAGACCGCTGACCGGGCTACCCGCGCGTAGCGCCGGGCGCCGTACCATCGTCCGTATGGCTACGGAAGACGCGGTGCTTGAGGCACTGGCGACAGTGAACGACCCGGAGATCCACCGCCCGATCACCGAGCTGGGCATGGTGAAATCGGTCGATATCGATCCTGACGGTGTGGTCGCTGTCACGGTGTACCTGACCGTCTCCGGCTGTCCGATGCGCGAGACGATCACGTCGAACGTGACGGAGGCGGTGGCCCGCGTCGAGGGCGTCTCCCGGGTCGAGGTCACGCTCGACGTGATGAGCGACGACCAGCGCAAGGAGCTGGCGGCCTCGCTGCGCGGCGGCACCGCCGAGCGCGAGGTGCCGTTCGCCAAGCCCGGTTCGCTGACCCGGGTGTACGCGGTCGCCTCCGGCAAGGGCGGCGTCGGCAAGTCCTCGGTGACGGTGAACCTGGCGGCCGCGATGGCCGCCGACGGCCTCAAGGTCGGCGTCGTGGACGCGGACATCTACGGGCACAGCGTGCCCCGGATGCTCGGCGTGGACGGGAAGCCCACCCAGGTCGAGAACATGATCATGCCGCCGTCCTCGCACGGCGTGAAGGTCATCTCCATCGGCATGTTCACCCCGGGCAACGCCCCGGTGGTCTGGCGCGGCCCGATGCTCCACCGCGCGCTCCAGCAGTTCCTCGCCGATGTGTTCTGGGGCGATCTGGACGTCCTGCTGCTGGACCTGCCGCCGGGCACCGGTGACATCGCGATCTCCGTCGCCCAGCTCGTGCCGAACGCGGAGATCCTGGTCGTCACGACCCCGCAGCAGGCCGCGGCCGAGGTGGCCGAGCGGGCCGGTTCGATCGCGGTGCAGACGCACCAGAAGATCGCCGGTGTCGTCGAGAACATGTCGGGCATGCCGTGCCCGCACTGCGACGAGATGGTCGACGTCTTCGGCTCGGGCGGCGGCGCGAAGGTCGCCGAGGGGCTGACGCGGACCGTCGGCGCCGAGGTGCCGGTGCTCGGCGCGATCCCGATCGACGTACGGCTCCGCGAGGGCGGCGACGAGGGCAAGCCCGTCGTCCTGTCCGACCCCGACTCCCCGGCCGGCAAGGCCCTGCGCACCATCGCGCAGAAGCTGGGCGGCCGTCAGCGCGGCCTGTCCGGCATGTCGCTGGGCCTCACCCCGCGCAACAAGTTCTGAGCCGGGCGCCCTCCGGGGCGCGCGGACACGAGAGGCCGGAGCCCGCGGGCTCCGGCCTCTCGCGCGTACGGCGGTGGCGCTACGCGTACGAGGTGATGTCCTGGACCACCGAGAAGCCCAGCCCGTAGGCGCTCATGCCGCGCCCGTAGGCGCCGATGTGCACGCCCTGCGCGGAACCGGCGAGCACCCAGCCGAACTCGGACTCGCGGTAGTGGAAGGGCACCGGCACCCCGTCGACCGGCAGGGAGAGCACCGACCAGGCCGGGCCCTCCAGATCGTCGGCGAGCTCGAACGCCGTCTCGGTCTGCTGCGCCAGCCAGTCGTCGCGCAGGCTGTGGTCCAGCTGCGGGGGCCAGGTGTAGGCCAGCAGTCCGGAGCCGGCCAGCCAGGCCGCGGAGGAGACCGTGGTGGCCTCCAGGACCCCGGTGCCGTCGCCGCTGCGCCGCACGGGGCTGCTGGCGACCGTCACGACCGCCGCGAAGCGCTGCTTGTCCGCGCCGGCCTCGCCGCGCACGGAGGGCTCCTCGCCGTGGCCGGTGGAGCCGTGCTGCACCGTGCCGTCCGCGGCGGTGCCGACCTGCATCAGCCAGCGGGGGCCGGTGAAGGCCTCGTCCAGTCCGTACCAGGGGAACGGTGCCCGCAGATAGCCGTCGACCGCGAGCCGGGCCTCCGGCACCCCTTCCGCCGTGGCTGTGTCCGGCGCGTCCTCCGCGCCCACCCGACTCGTCGTCTCCATCTGCCCGGCCGCCTCCTCGATCGTCAGGTCCGGAGCGGCCCGCCCCCCGCGGGCGTCCTCACCACCGGACAGATGGAGAATAGCGACAGCGTCCGGACGAGCCGGGATTGACCGGGGTCAGGTGGCGTCGGCGTCGAACGGCGGGTGGTCGTCCTTGGCCGGCTGCTCGCGCTTCTTCAGCAGGTCGGGGGCGCCCGGGGAGCCGTTGGCCGCCGTGACCGCCGCCGCGCCCGCGCCCGACACGCCGCTCTTCGCCTCGACGGACGCGGTCTCCCGCCCGTTCACCGCGTCGGTGACCTCGGTGATCTCCTTGCGGAGGTCGAAGCTCTCCCGGATCTCCTTCAGCCCCAGGTCGTCGTTGCCGTCCATGAGCTGCTTGCGGACGAACGTCTTGGGATTGAGGTCCTCGAACTCGAAGTCCTTGAACTCCGGCCCGAGCTCCGTGCGGATGTCCTCCTTGGCGCTCTCCGAGAACTCACGGATCTTGCGGATGAAGCGCGAGGCGTCCTGGATGACCTTGGGGAGCTTGTCCGGGCCGAAGATGAGCACGCCGATGACGGCGAGCGTGACCAGCTCAAGTGCGCCTATGTCATTGAACACCTTGCGGCTCCTCGTGTTCTCCGCGACCAGGTCGGATGAGGTCCGGACACGCCACACGGTACCCGGCGAAACTGTCCGCGCGGTAGCTCCACATGGCCGTCACGCGCCGGTTGCCGAGCCGAGCGTCACAGTCATGGACAGGTCTTTACCACCGCGGCTCACCGTGAGCTTCAGCCGGTCGCCCGGACGGTGGGCCCGGATCTTCACGATCAGCTCCTCCCCGTTGTGCACGCGCTTGCCGTCCACGGCGGTGATGACGTCGCCCGGCCGGATGCCGGCCTTGGCCCCCGGACCGCCCCCGGTCACGGAGGACGTGCCGTCCGCGCCCTTGGGCCCGACCTTGGCGCCGTCACCGGTGTACTTCATGTCGAGAGTCACACCGATCACCGGGTGGGTGGCGCGTCCGGTGTTGATCAGCTCCTCGGCGACCCGCTTGCCCTGGTTGATCGGGATGGCGAAGCCGAGCCCGATGGAACCGGCCTGGCCGCCCTCGGTGGCGGAGCCGCTGTCGGCGGCGCGGATGGCGCTGTTGATGCCGATGACGTGGGCGTGGGTGTCCACCAGCGGGCCGCCGGAGTTGCCCGGGTTGATCGGGGCGTCGGTCTGGAGGGCGTCGACGTAGCTGATGTCGCTGCCGTCGCCCTTCTCCCCGCCGGCGGTGATCGGCCGGTCCTTGGCGCTGATGATCCCGGAGGTGACGGTGTTGGACAGGTCGAACGGGGCGCCGATCGCCACCACCGGGTCGCCGACCCGGACGTTGTCGGAGTTGCCCAGGGGCAGCGGCTTCAGCCCGGAGACCCCGTCGACCTTGACGACGGCGAGGTCGTAGCCGCTGTCCTTGCCGACGATCTCGGCCTCGGCGGTCTCGCCGCCGCTGAACGTCACGGTGATCCGGCCGGACGAACCGGCGGGGGCGACCACGTGGTTGTTGGTGAGGATGTGGCCCCGGTCGTCGAGGACGAAGCCGGTGCCGGTGCCCGATTCGCTGCTGCCGCTGACGTGCAAGGTGACGACGCTGGGCAGGGCGCTGGCCGCTATGCCGGCGACGCTGTCGGGGGCGCGGCCGCCCGCGTCGGCGTCGTCCTGGGGCAGTTCGATCCGGGTGAAGCCGCCGTTGCGCTCGATGTAGGCGCCTATGCCGCCGCCTATGCCGCCCGCCACCAGGGCGAGGAGCAGGGCGCCGACGAGCACGGTCCCGCGTCCCCTGCGCCGGGGTCCGCGGTCGCTCCCGAGCGGCGGGCCCGGCTGCGTGACGAGCGGCTGCCGGGGCGCACCCCAGGGGTCGTACTGGCCCCACTGCGGCGACGGGGGCTGCGGATGCGGCGGTACGGGGCCGGGCTGCGGGTGCGGCGGGGGTGTGGTGCCGTACGGGGGCGTGGTGCCGGGCGGCATCGCCAGGCCCGCCCCGTTGGTACCCGCGTACGGCGGGGGCACCGGAGTGCCGTGCGCCGGGGTCGGCCGCTGCACCGGGGGTGCGGGGGCCCAGGGGCCGGGGCCGCCGTAGGGCGGGGTGCTGTACTGGTCCGGCTCGTGCAGCGGCTGCGCGGTCTGCGGCGCGACGGCCGGGTCGGGGCCCGGAACCGGCGCGGCCCCGGAGACGGCCGGGGCCTGGGCCGGGGGCTCGACGGGCGGTGCGGCGTGCGGCGCGACGGGCGCGGCCTCGGGGGCCGGGGCGTCCGCCACGGGCGCCTTCCGGAGGTCCGGCCCGGCGGCCGGTGCCGGATCCGCCGGGGGCCCGGCGGGCACCGCGTCACGCGGGGCGCCGGGCTCCACGGGGGTGTCCACCGGCTCCACCGTGTCCTCGACGGACGACGGGTCCTGAGGCGCCGTGTGCGTGCCGCGCCCCGTCGAGGGCCGGCTCCACCACTTCGCCCTGGGCTCGGTGGTCTTCCCGTCGTCCATGCTCTCCCCGCAACCGCCGCGAACCGGCCTCTGCACGCCCCCTGCGGAGCGCCCCTCCGGAAATCCTGCCGGAATTCAACCAGGTTTGCGGTTGGCCTGCGCGGCCCCGTGCGCCGGAACCGGTGTCAGCGACGGGGCGCGAGCGGGAGTCCGTGGTCGGAGGAGGCCGGAAGCCCGGCGGCGGACGTGGGCGTACGGGACGGATCGGGCGAGGGCGGGACCGACAGCCTGCTGCCGAGGGCCGCGGCGAACAAGGGGTTCGTCCCGTCGGGGCGTATCGGCGAGGGCGCGGACACGGTCGTCTGCACGGGCAGGGCGAACGGGCCGCGGCCGAACGCGGCACCGGCCGCGGAGGGCGTCGCGGAGAAGGCCAGCGGGGCGGCGTTGACCGCGAGGCCGGCCCGGTGGTCGCCGGTGCCCAGCAGGTTGTGGCCGCCGCCCCGGCGGCTGACGCCGCCGCTCTGGGCGCGGGCGTCCGCGTTGAGCGGGGCCACGCTGCGGCCCGCCCCGCCGCGCGCGGTGGTGTCCGAGCCGGACGAGCCGGTGGGCAGGGCCCCGCCGAGCGCGATGGCGGCCAGGGACACGGCACTGGCCGCGGCGAAGGCGAACCGGCGTCCGCGCCACGGCGAGCGGTCGGCCTCGCGGCCGACCTCGTGGATCCGGAAGCCCGTCCCGGCCTCGGGCAGCACGGCGGTCGAGCCGTGCAGCGTGGGGAGGTAGCCGAAACCGTCAACGGGGCCGGGGCCCTCGCCGGGGCCGGCCGGGGGCCGTGCGACGGGGAAGACGCCGCGGCCGAAGCGCCCGGGGTCGCCCAGGGCTCTTCCCGGACCGTCGGCGTCACCCCCCGGTCCGCCGGGAAGGCCCTGGAGGCGGGCGAGGAAGCCCTCGGAGGGCGAGGGCGGGGCGGACTGTGCGAAGACACTCTTCAGGCGCCGCTGGGCGGCCGCCTCGGCCTTGCACTTGCCGCAGGTCGCGAGATGGGCGAGCACCCGCTCGCGGGCGTCGTGCTTCAGCTCCCCGTCGACCAGCGCGGCGAGGCGGTCCCCCAGGTGGTGTTCCGCGGGGGTCGGACCTGTGCCACTCACGCCGTTCCGACCTCCCCTGTCACGACGGCGCCGGCCAGCGAGCGCTGCTCGGCACGGGCCTCGGGCGAACGGTGGCGCAGCGCCTTGCGCAGGTGCGAGCGCCCGCGGTGGATACGGCTGCGCACGGTGCCGAGCTTCACGCCGAGGGTCGCGGCGATCTCCTCGTACGAGAGTCCCTCGATGTCGCAGAGCACGACGGCGGCACGGAACTCGGGCGCGAGGGTGTCCAGCGCCTGCTGGACGTCGGCGTCGAAATGGGTGTCGTTGAAGACCTGCTGCGGGGAGGGCTCGCGGCTCGGCAGCCGCTCGGCGGCGTCGTCGCCGAGGGAGTCGAAGCGGATGCGCTGCTTGCGGCGCACCATGTCCAGGAAGAGGTTGGTCGTGATGCGGTGCAGCCAGCCCTCGAAGGTGCCGGGGGTGTACGTCGACAGCGAGCGGAACACCCGGACGAAGACCTCCTGGGTGAGGTCCTCGGCGTCGTGCTGGTTGCCCGTCAGACGGTAGGCGAGGCGGTAGACCCGACCGCTGTGCGTGCTGACGATCTCTTCCCATGTGGGCGGCGTCCACGCCTGGGATTCCGCATCCGAGGCGAAGGTCGCGGTCGTTGCGGAGTCGTTGGAAGAACGGTCAGCAATGTTGGTCACGGATTTCGGCTCGCCGGCCGACCTGAGAAAGCGCCGCAGCACTCCTCCCCGATCCACAGGCGCAGCCGCACCTCCCCTATCGGCTCTGGTGGTGTCCAGTGGAGCCCCTACCATAGCCACCTCGCCCGTTAGCTCCGGATAAGCCTTTTTCCTGCTGGGGCCGGGGATCTCCCCGGGCCTCGCCGCCGGTCCCGGGCCCGATCCGCGGGCCCGGTCCACACGCTTTCCCCCGCTCTCCCCATAACGCCCGGTCCCATCTGCGGGTTCCCGGGCGCAGCGGATACAGTCACCGTTGCGCCAACTATGGGGACAGGAGAGGGTCATTACCGCCAACCGGCAGACGAGCTGGGCGTTCGCCGACGCCTTTGTCGCCGAGGACGAAGCACTGCGCTGGGCCCGGGACCGGGCACGGGAGGCAGGGCTCCGCTCGGTGTCACCGGGCACCGGCGCCGCGTTGCGCCTTCTCGCTGCCTCCACGGACGCCAAGGCGGTGGCCGAGATCGGCACCGGGACGGGCGTGTCCGGCATCTATCTGCTGCACGGGATGCGGCCGGACGGGGTGCTGACGACGGTCGATCCCGAACCCGAGCGCCAGCAGTTCGCCCGGGAGGCCTTCCGGGCCGCGGGCTTCGCGGCCAACCGGGCCCGGTTCATCCCCGGCCGCGCCCTGGACGTCCTTCCCCGGCTGGCGGACGGCGGCTACGACCTGGTGTTCTGCGACGGCGACCGGCTGGAGTGCCTGGACTGTCTCGCTGAATCGTTGCGCCTGCTGCGACCTGGCGGTCTGGTCTGCTTCGAGGGTGTCTTCGCGGACGGCCGCACGATCGATTCGGCCGCCCAGCCGGCCGAGGTGCTGCGCCTGCGCGAGCTGCTGCGCACGGTCCGCGAGAGCCAGGAGCTGCTGGCGACGCTGCTGCCGGTCGGCGACGGCCTGCTCTGCGCGGTCCGCCGCGGCTGATCCGCCGCCCCAGGAGACCCTTCCCGTCCCCGGACGCACCGCTGCCCGGCACGGATGCCGTGCCGGGCAGCGGTGAAGTGTGGACGCGGTGCTAGCCGACGACCTTCTTGAGGGCATCGCCGAGTGCATCGGCCTCGTCCGGCGTCAGCTCCACAACAAGCCGACCGCCGCCTTCGAGCGGAACGCGCATGACGATGCCCCGCCCCTCCTTTGTCACCTCGAGCGGGCCGTCGCCCGTCCGCGGCTTCATGGCCGCCATGCTCGTTCCCCTTCCTGAAACCAGCTCAATCGCAACCGGCGGCCCCATGACAGGCGCTGCCTCACCGGCATCGAACACATTGCTTCCAGGCCATTATCCCGCATCACCGGCCCCAATGACCAACATCGCTCTGCATCGCTTGAGCAACGCGCTCAGTCAAAACCACCCAATTCGGCGATCCGGCTGCGATACTCCGCCCTCTTCCGCCCACCTTCCGCCCACCATCGGAGCGGAATTGTTAGACGCAGCTCACATGTCGGCCTTCGCGGAAGTCGGCCATGCTTGCCTGGACACGCTTGGTGAACGAGACGCGAAGGGGGCCGCAGATGGCCGATCACGAGGACGCCGTGCTCTACGAGGTCAGCGACGGGCTGGCGACGATCACGATCAACCGCCCCGACGCGATGAACGCCATGAACACGGCGGCCAAGGTCGCCCTGCGTGACGCGCTGCGGACGGCCGAGGCCGACACCGCCGTACGGGCGGTGCTGCTCACGGCGGCCGGCGGACGCGCCTTCTGCGTCGGCCAGGACCTCAAGGAGCACCTGGGCAAGCTGGCCGAGGCCCGGGAGACGGAGGGCGGCAACGCGCTCAGCACCGTCCAGGAGCACTACAACCCGATCGTGCGGGCGCTGACCGGGATGCGGAAGCCCGTCGTGGCCGGAATCAACGGGGCAGCGGCCGGCGCGGGCTTCGGTTTCGCGCTCGCCTGCGACTACCGGATCGCCGCCGACACCGCCTCGTTCAACACCTCGTTCGCCGGAGTCGCCCTCACGGCGGACTCGGGCGTCTCCTGGACGCTTCCCCGGCTGATAGGCCACAGCCGCGCCGCCGACCTGCTGCTCTTCCCGCGCTCGATCTCCGCCCAGGACGCCTACGACCTGGGCGTCGTCAACCGTCTGGTGCCCGCCGCCGACCTCCTCGCCGAGGCGACCGCCGTGGCCCGCGCCCTGGCCGCCGGGCCCACGGTGGCGTACGCCGCGCTCAAGGAGTCCCTGGCCTACGGGGCCTCCCACAGCCTGGACGAGGCCCTGGAGAAGGAGGACGAGCTCCAGACCGCGGCCGGTGTCTCGGAGGACCACGCGATCGCGGTCCAGGCCTTCCTCGACAAGGACCGGAACCCGAAGTACGTCGGCCGCTAGGGCGTGACGCCCCCGCCCCGGGCCACGCAGTCGGCGAGGTGGTCGTCGACCAGGCCGCAGGCCTGCATCAGGGCGTAGGCCGTGGTCGGGCCGATGAAGCGCAGTCCGCGCTTCTTGAGGTCCTTCGCCAGTGCCGTGGACTCCGGGGTGACGGCCGGCACGTCGGCGAGGGTGCGCGGGGCGGGGCGGTCCGCGGCGTCGGGGGCGTAGGACCAGATCAGCTCGTCCAGCTCGCCCTCGGCCCAGCCGGCCAGCTCACGGGCGTTGGCGAGGGTGGCGTCGACCTTGGCCCGGTTGCGGATGATGCCCTCGTCGGCCAGGAGCCGTTCCCGGTCGGTGTCGGTGAACTCGGCGACCTTCGGGATGCTGAACCCGGCGAAGGCGGAGCGGAAGCCCTCGCGGCGGCGCAGGATCGTCAGCCAGGAGAGGCCGGACTGGAAGGCCTCCAGGCAGAGCCGCTCGAACAGGGCGTCGTCGCCGTGGACCGGGCGGCCCCATTCGGTGTCGTGGTACGTGAGGTAGTCCTCGGTGGACAGGCCCCACGGGCAGCGCGGACGGCCGTCGGCCGCCGGTTCGGTCCCGCCGCTCATCGGCCGTCCTCCTCGTCGGCCGGGGGAACGGCCGGGGGCATCGGGGGCCGCTCCGGGGCCTCCCAGGGGGCCCTGGGGCGCTCGTCCGTCTCCTTGAGGAGGTCGGGTCCGCCGGACCGTACGGCCTGGGCGCCGGCGAGGGCCGATTCCAGCTCCGCGATCCGGGCGTCGCGCTCGGCCAGCTCGGCGCCGAGCCGGCTCAGGGCGTCGTCCACGTCCGCCATCCGGTAACCGCGCGGGGCGACGGGCAGCCGGAGCGCCTCCACGTCCGCCCGGCCGACCGGCCGGTTCTCGGGCAGCGGGTCCGTCAGCAGTTCGGGCGCCACGTCCTGAAGAATGGCGCTCCTCCCTCCCCCGACCACCGCCAGCGTGACCGCGGCCACGACCACCACCATCGCGAGCAGCAAGAACCAGAACACGCGTATCTCCCCGGGAGCGGAATTCGTCCGGGTCCGATCGTGCCATGCAGCACCGACAGTTAGGGTCGCAGTCGGTCCCGGGAGCGATCTTCCGGGCGGATTCGAGGGAGAGACACGGGATGCGAAGCGGTGTGCTCAGGCTGGGCCGGCGCGAGTTCGGCGCGCACGAACCGGTGATCATGGCGATCGTCAACCGCACCCCCGACTCCTTCTACGACCAGGGCGCCACCTTCGACGACGAGCCCGCGCTGGAGCGGGTCGGGCGGGCGGTGTCCGACGGCGCCGCGATCATCGACATCGGCGGGGTGAAGGCCGGTCCCGGCGATGAGGTCACCGCCGAGGAGGAGGCCCGCCGCACGGTCGGTTTCGTCGCGGAGGTGCGCCGGCGCCACCCGGACGTGGTGATCAGCGTCGACACCTGGCGCCACGACGTGGGCGCGGCGGTCTGCGAGGCGGGCGCGGACCTGCTGAACGACGCCTGGGGCGGGGTCGACCCGAAACTCGCGGAGGTCGCGGCCCGGTACGGGGCGGGGCTGGTGTGCACCCACGCGGGCGGCGCCGAGCCCCGGACGCGGCCGCACCGGACGGGGTACGCGGACGTGATGGAGGACATCCTGCGGGTGACCACGGGGCTGGCCGAACGGGCCGTGGCGCTGGGCGTCCGGCCCGACGGGATCATGATCGACCCCGGTCACGACTTCGGGAAGAACACCCGGCACTCCCTGGAGGCCACCCGCCGCCTCGGCGAGATGACGGAGACGGGGTGGCCGGTGCTCGTCTCGCTCTCCAACAAGGACTTCGTCGGCGAGACGCTGGACCGCCCGGTCAAGGAGCGGCTGCTCGGCACGCTGGCGACGACGGCGGTCTCGGCGTGGCTGGGGGCGCGGGTCTACCGGGTGCACGAGGTGGCCGAGACCCGCGACGTCCTGGACATGGTGGCGTCCCTCGCCGGCCACCGCCCGCCCGCCGTCGCCCGGCGCGGACTGGCGTGACGGGCACGACGGACGGGGACGGGAGGCCCGCCCCCGCCGTACGCGGTGTACGCGGCCCAGGGGCCTAGCGACCGACCTCCTTGGTCACCAGGTTGACCGCCTCGTCCACGTCGTCCGTGACGTGGAAGAGCAGCAGGTCCTTGTCCGACGCCTTGCCCTGGGCGACCACGGTGTCCCGGAGCCAGTCGACCAGGCCGCCCCAGTACTCCGTACCGAACAGCACGATCGGGAAGCGGGTGACCTTGCCGGTCTGGACGAGGGTGAGCGCCTCGAACAGCTCGTCGAGGGTGCCGAGGCCGCCGGGGAGCACGACGAAGCCCTGGGCGTACTTCACGAACATCGTCTTCCGGACGAAGAAGTAGCGGAAGTTCACCCCGATGTCGACGTGCGGGTTGAGCCCCGACTCGAACGGCAGCTCGATGCCGAGGCCCACCGAGATGCCACTGGCCTCCCGGGCGCCCCGGTTCGCCGCCTCCATGGCACCGGGGCCGCCGCCGGTGATCACCGCGAAGCCCGCGTCGACCAGCGCCCGGCCGATCCGCACGCCCGCCTCGTACTCCGGGGTTCCCGCGGCGGTGCGCGCCGAGCCGAAGACGCTGATCGCGCTCGGCAGCTCGGCGAGCGCGCCGAAGCCCTCGACGAACTCCGACTGGATGCGCATCACCCGCCAGGGGTCGGTGTGCACCCACTCCGAGTCGCCCTCGGAGTCCAGCAGCCGCTGATCGGTGGTGCCGGGCTGCACCTGGTCCCTGCGGCGCAGCACCGGGCCGAGTCGCTGTTCCTCCGGCCTGACCGCACCCTCGGGGATCTCCGCACCTTCGGGGATCCGCGCATCCTCGGGGTTGCCCATGACCTGCTCCCTCCGCCGACGTCGGGGGCGTCCTGCGACGCCCCGTCTCAGGCCCAGCGTAGATCGCCGGAGGTTACGGGCAGGGGAATGCCGTGGGTCAGCCGGTGAGCCAGGAGCGGAGGCGTTCCTCGCAGTGCACGATCCGGTCGGTCCGGACGTGCTCCTCGCGCTTGTGGGCGAGGATCGGGTCGCCGGGGCCGTAGTTCACCGCGGGGACGCCCAGCGAGCCGAAGCGCGCGACGTCCGTCCAACCGAACTTGGGCCGGGCGGTGCCGCCGACGGCCTCCATGAACGCCTTGGCCGCCGGGTGCGAGAGGCCGGGCATGGCCGCGCCCGAGTGGTCGTCGACGACGAACTCGGCGACGCCGCAGCCCTCGAAGACCTCGTGGACGTGGGCCAGGGCCTGCTCCTCGGAGAGGTCCGGGGCGTAGCGGTAGTTCACGACGACGGTGCAGGCGTCGGGGATGACGTTGGTGGCGACGCCGCCCTCGATGCGGACGGCGTTGAGGCCCTCGTGGTATTCGAGGCCGTCGATCACCGGCCGGCGCGGTTCGTACGCGGCCAGCCGGGCGAGCACGGGGGTGGCGGCGTGGATCGCGTTGGACCCCATCCAGCTGCGCGCGGAGTGGGCCCGCTCCCCCTCCAGGCGCAGGAAGACGCGCAGGGTGCCCTGGCAGCCGCCCTCGACCTCGGCGTCGGAGCCCTCCAGGAGGACGGCGAAGTCCGCCGCCAGCCAGTCGGGGTGGGCCTCGGCGATGTGGCCGAGTCCGTTGAGGTGGGCGGCGACCTCCTCGTTGTCGTAGAAGACGAAGGTGAGGTCGCGGTTGGGCTCGGGCACGGTCGCGGCGATCCTCAGCTGGACGGCGACGCCCGACTTCATGTCGGAGCTGCCGCAGCCCCAGAGCAGCCCGTTCTCGTCGAGCCGGGAGGGCACGTTGTCCGCGATCGGCACGGTGTCGATGTGGCCGGCCAGGACGACGCGTTCGGCGCGGCCCAGATCGGTCCTGGCGACGATGTTGTTGCCGTGCCGGTCGACGGTCAGGTGTCCCAGGGGGCGCAGCGCCGCCTCGATGGCGTCGGCGAGGTCCTTCTCCCCTCCGCTGACGGAGGGGAAGTCGACGAGCCGCGCGGTGAGCGCGGGCCCGTCCAGGGTGAGGTCAAGGGTGCTGTCGGCCATGGCCATGACCCTAGTACGTTGCCGCACGCCCCCTCGCGCGGTACATAAGCGAACGCGGCCCCGGACACCCACAGACGGCTCGCGTACGGTGGCCCCGTGCCCCGGACCGTTTCTCCCGCCCGCCGACACACCGCCCGCAGCCGCCGTCTGCGCCTCACGGCGGCCTTCGCCGTGCTCGTCGCCGTGGCCGGTTATCTGACCGCCCAGTATCTGACCGGCAGCCGGGGCTCGGAGCAGTGCACGGTGGAGTCGGCCGACGGCTCCGCGGGCGGGTCGCGGACGTACCGGCTGACGGCCGAGCAGGCGGCGAACGCCGCGACGATCTCCGCGGTGGGCACCACGCGCGGCATGCCGGAGCGGGCCGTGACGATCGCACTGGCGACGGCGATGCAGGAGTCCGGGCTGCGCAACATCGAGCACGGCGACCGGGACTCGCTGGGCCTCTTCCAGCAGCGCCCCTCGCAGGGCTGGGGCACGGAGGCGCAGATCCTGGACCCGGTGTACTCGGCCGGGAAGTTCTACGCGCATCTGGCCGAGGTGCCGGGCTATTCGCGGCTGCCGCTCACCGTCGCCGCGCAGCGCGTCCAGCGCAGCGGCTTCCCGCAGGCGTACGCGAAGCACGAGCCGGACGCCGCGCTGCTGGCCGCCGCGCTGACCGGCCGCACGCCCGCCGCGCTGAACTGCGAGCCGCCGCGGAGCACGGCCGGCACGGGCCGCCCGGAGAAGCTGCGGACCGCGCTCGTCCGTTCCTTCGGCAAGGACGTCCTCCCGGCGGGGGACGCGGCGGACGGGACGTCCGGGGCCGCCGGGGCGAAGGCGGACGCGGCGCTCTCGGTGCCGGTGGACCGGGCCCGCCGCTCCGCGAAGGACGGCGCCCCGCAGCACGGCTGGGAGCTGGCGCACTGGGCGGTGGCGCAGTCCGAGGCGCTCGGCATCGACGAGGTCGCGTACGCGGGCCGGCGGTGGACGTCGGAGTCGGGCTGGCGGACGGAGCGCGCGAAGGACGGCAAGGCGTCCGACAGCGCGACGGTCCGGATGCGCCTGCTGCGGTAGCGCCCGCCGGCCAGCCGTGCGGCCCCGGCCGGGGACCGGCGGGACGTCCCCGGGCGCCCGGCGGACGGTCCCGGCGCCCTCCCGGACACAGACCTTCCCGGGCGCGCGCGGCGACCGCGCAGCCCCCCGTCCCCCGATCCGCCCCGTGAACCCCCGTACGAGACATCGCCCGCACGGGGGATCCGGTGGGTGCGCCGACGTGTGCCGGGCGGTCGCGCGCGCGGCTTCTCGCGTATCGGCTGTTTCCCTTGGGGCGTATGGGAAGTGACGGTTCGGCGCGAGGCTGCGGAATGCCGGGTCCGCCCGGGTTCCTCCGCTGCGGATTATGTGACGCGTTACCCAGTCTTTACCCGGGGGCACCGCAACCTCCCCCTGCCCCGGGGCGGTTGTCATGGCGTCCGGTCCACGGACACCACGACTTTCCCCTCCCCGTCGAAGGAGCATCATGTCCCTCCCCCTGACCCGCCGGATCGCCCGCACCGCGCTGCTGCTCGCGGCGGGTGCGGCACCCGTGGTCGGTGCGGCCGGAGCCGCGGGTGCCGCGGAGCTGGCCCCGGACCTCGGCGGCCTCACCAGCGTCGAGGGTGCCGGGCTCGGCCAGGCGGTGGACGGCGCGGCCGGCGACGTCGCCGGACCGGCCGGCGCCAAGGTCGTCGACACGGCGCTGCCGGTGGCGGGCAAGACCCTCGGCGAGGCCGGCAAGCAGGCCGCCCCGGCCGCCGCCGGCGTCGGCAAGACCGTCCAGGGCGGGGCGACCGACGCGCTCGGCGGCGCGGCCAAGGGCGCCCCGGCCGGCGGTCAGCTCATGGGCGGTCTGCCGATCGGCGGCTGACCCGCACACGGCGAAGGGCCCCGGGAGCATCCGCTCCCGGGGCCCTTCGCCGTGGTCAGCCCAGCCGCTTGACGGCGGCGGCGACGCGCTCGTCGGTGGCGGTGAAGGCCACGCGGACGAAGCGGTCGCCCGCCGGTCCGTAGAAGTCGCCGGGTGCCACCAGGATGCCCAGCTCGGCCAGATGGGCCACGGTGTCCCAGCAGGGCTCGTCGCGGGTGGCCCACAGGTAGAGGCTCGCCTCGCTGTGCTCGATCCGGAAGCCGTGGGACTCCAGGGCGGTGCGCAGGGCCGCGCGGCGGTCCGCGTAGCGGCGGCGCTGCTCGGCCACGTGCGCGTCGTCGCCGAGCGCCGCGACGGTCGCCGCCTGGACGGGCGCGGGCGTCATCATGCCGCCGTGCTTGCGGATCAGCAGCAGTTCGCTCAGCACGGCCGCGTCGCCCGCGACGAACGCGGCGCGGTAGCCGGCCAGGTTGGACCGCTTCGACAGCGAGTGCACGGCGACGAGGCCCTCGTACGTACCGCCGCAGACGTCCGGGTGGAGCACGGAGACCGGCTCGGCCTCCCAGCCCAGCTCCAGGTAGCACTCGTCGCTGAAGACCAGCACCCCGTGCTCGCGCGCCCAGGCGACGATGCGGATCAGCTCGTCCTTGGCGAGGACCCGGCCGGTCGGGTTGGACGGCGAGTTGAGCCAGAGCAGCTTGAGGCCGGCCGGGTCCAGCTCGGTCGGGTCGTCGTAGACCACCGGCTCGGCGCCGCAGAGCCGGGCGCCGACCTCGTACGTCGGGTAGGCCAGGCGCGGGTAGGCGACCCGGTCGCCGGGGCCCAGGCCCAGCTGGGTCGGCAGCCAGGCCACCAGTTCCTTGGAGCCGACGACCGGCAGCACGTTCTCGTGGGTGACGCCCGCGGCGCCCAGGCGTCGCTCCACCCAGCCGGTGAGGGCGTCCCGCAGCGCGGCCGTCCCCCACACCGTCGGATAGCCGGGGCTGTCCGCGGCGGCGACCAGCGCCTCACGGATCAGCTCGGGCACCGGGTCGACGGGCGTGCCGACGGACAGGTCGACGATGCCGTCCGGGTGGCTCTCCGCCGTCGACTTGTAGGGCGCGAGCCGGTCCCACGGGAAGACGGGGAGACGGGAGGAGACTGCGGACACGGATCTCTGCTTTCTCGTACGGGGTGCACACGGGGTGACACGGGACGACGGGGAAACACCGCGGTCCCGTACGGAGCGAGCCGTACGGGACCGGGGTGACGCACGCGCCGGGACGCTGCTACTGGTTCTGCGGCGGCAGGGCGGCGATGAACGCGTGGTCGCGCTCGATCAGGCCCAGCTTGGAGGCACCACCGGGCGACCCGAGGTCGTCGAAGAACTCGACGTTCGCCTTGTAGTAGTCCTTCCACTCCTCCGGGGTGTCGTCCTCGTAGAAGATCGCCTCGACCGGGCAGACCGGCTCACAGGCTCCACAGTCGACGCACTCGTCCGGGTGGATGTACAAGGACCGCTGGCCCTCGTAGATGCAGTCGACGGGGCACTCTTCGATGCAGGCCTTGTCCTTGACGTCGACACAAGGCTGCGCGATGACGTAGGTCACGCTGTCGTTCCTCCTCGGTAGGGCGTTGGCTCTCGCGCGGGAGCGCGGCGTCGTCGATGCCCGCACCTAGTATCTCCGTTCCCGGGCACGATCCGAACAGGAGGGGCGGACAGAGCTGTGGAATTCACCATGGGCGGACGGCTGGAGGTCCGAATTGCACCGGCTGACGTGGGTAAACGGGTATCGGTCCGACGCCTGACCGAAGACGGCCCCGGGGGCGCGAAATTCACCGATACGGTCGGAGTTCTCACATCCTGGAACGACGGTGTGCTCTCCGTCACACCCAAGGACGGCGTGTCGGTCCGCATCGAGGAGTCCGCTCTGGTCGCGGGGAAGGTCGTGCCGGCCGCCCCCGCGCGGCGTCGCGGCCCCGCCGCCTCCTTCGCCGAACTCGCCCCCGTGTACGCCCGCGCCTGGCAGCCGGTGGAGAGCGAGCCGCTGGGCGAGTGGCGGCTGCGCGCCGCCGCCGGATTCACCCGGCGCGCCAACTCCGCCCTGCCGCTCGGGGATCCGGGTCTGCCGCTGCCGGAGGCGCTGGAACGGGTCCGGCAGTGGTACGCGGCGCGTGGCCTGCCCGCCTATGTGCAGGCGGCGACGGGCGGCGGGGACACCCAGGAGCGGCTGTGCGCGGGGCTGGAGGAGCACGGCTGGCGGCGCGAGGTGTCGGCGCAGGTGCGGATCGCGGCGCTCGCCCCGATCGGCGATCTGCCGGCCGAGGTGGGCCGGGTGCGGCTGAGCCGCGCGGTGGACGACGCCTGGCTCTCCCGCTACCAGCGCTCCACCGCCCCCGGGCCCGAGGTGACCGCCGTGCTGGACAGCGGGCCCTCGGTGTGGTTCGCGACCGTGCCCGGGACCGGCGGCGACACCGCGCCGGCCGCGATCGGGCGCTGTGTGGTGGACGGGCGGTGGGCCGGTTTCATGGCCGTCGAGGTGGCTCCCGAGCACCGCAGACAGGGGCTGGCCACCGCCGTGATGACCGCGCTCGCCCGGCAGGCGGCGGACGAGGGCGCCTCGGCCGCCTGGCTCCAGGTCGAGACGGACAACGACGGCGCGCGGTCGCTGTACGACGGGATGGGCTTCGTGACGCACCACCTGTACCACCACTTCCGGGCGGCGTAGCCGTGGCCGGGGAGGAGGACGGCCGTCAGGCGCGGCGCCGCAGGTTCGCCGAGGAGGCGCGGGCGGAGCGGCCGGATCTGGCGCTGCTCTGTCTGCTGCTGGCGGCGGAGGCCGATCCCGCACTGGACGCGGCCGCCATGGACGCGGCGCAGATCGAGCTGGACGCGCTCGCCGGGCAGCTTCCGTACGGGCTGCGCGGCGGGCGCGCCTGGGCGTCGGCGCTGGCCGAACTGCTGGGTGAGCGCCATGGTTTCGAGGGTGCGGCGGCGGACTACCGGCGGCTGGAGTCCTCGCTGCTGCACGAGGTGCTGCGGCGCCGGCGCGGGCTGCCGATCCTGCTGTCGGTGGTGTGGATCGAGGTCGCGCGGCGGGCCGGGGCGCCGGTGTACGGGGTGGCGCTGCCGGGCCATTTCGTCGTCGGCTTCGGCGATCCGGCCGAGGGGGTGCTGGCCGATCCGTTCGCCGGGGGCCGGCCGCTGTCGGAGCAGGACGCGGAGCTGCTGGTGACGGGGGCGACCGGGGAACGGCTCGACGCGGCCGTGCGGGAGCCGGCCCGGCCGCTGGAGATCGTGCTGCGGATCCTGAACAACATCCGGGCCTGGGCGGCGGCCCGGCCGGAGCGCACGGACGTGGGGCTGTGGGCGGTGGAGCTGTCGCTGCTGCTGCCCTCGCATCCCGCCGCCCTGCGCCTGGAACGCGCCCGGCTGCTGGTGCAGTCCGGGGAGTTCGGGCGCGGGGCGGCGGAGATGGACGCGTACGCGGAGGTGGTCGCGGCGGTCGATCCGGCCGCCGCGGAGTCGGTGCGCCACCAGGCCAGGGCGGCGCGGGCGCTGCTGAACTGACGGGGCGCGGGCTCCGGTCCGGGTCAGCCCGGACCGCCTCCGGTGCCGGTGCGGCGGACGGTGTGGATCAGGTACTCCTTGCGGTCGAGGGGGTTGTGGTCGGTGCGGGAGCGGTGCGGCGGGGTGCCGGTGACGGGGCGGTGGGTGTGGAAGGCGGTCTCCAGGACGCCTTCGCCCCGGGTCAGTCCGGGCAGCCGCTGCTGCAGGTCGTGGACCCGGTCGGCGGGGATCTCGCCCTCCAGGACGCAGACCGTGCCGTCGGGGGACGGCGGGCCGGGGACGGCCCGCAGCCGGGCGAGGACGGGCAGCAGCGGCCCGAGGGCGTCGGCGGGGATCTCGGCGCGGAAGCGGTGCACCGGTTCGTACACCGTGGTTCCGGCCCTTCTCAGCGCGTCCATCAGGACCAGCGGGGTCAGCAGGCGGAAGTCCCCGGCGGTGCTCGACATGGACTTGTCGAAGGTGCCGTGCGCGTGGCTCTGGCGGGGCCAGTAGCCGGAGTGCGTCATCGTGACCGCGCAGTCGGTGACGCGCCAGCCGTACAGCCCCTGGGCGAGCGTCTCGACGACGGTGTCCTCGACGGCCCGCATCAGGGAGTACGGCATGGAGCCCAGCTCTACCTCCCGTCCGTAGCGCACCCCGCTGCCGGGCGGGAGGGGGTCGACGCGCAGACCGACCGTGGCCAGGAAGGGGTTGTCGCCCGTGTCGATGATCTCGTACGCGGCTCCGGAGCCGGTGGGCCGTTCCAGGCAGATGGTGGTGGTCGCGCGGAAGGTGACGCCGATGCCGTACTCCTCGGCGAGCGTGGCCTGGACGACCTCCTTCTGCACCTCGCCGTAGAGGGAGACCGAGATCTCCTCGCGGACGTCGTCCTGGCGCAGGCCGATCAGCGGGTCCTGTTCGGCGAGCTGGGCGAGCGCGGCGTGCAGATCGCCGCGGCCGGCCGGGGCGGCGGGGACGACGACGGACTCCAGGGTGGGCGGGGCGAAGTGGTGGGCGGGGCCGGCCGTCCCGGTGGTGCCGAGGGTGTCGCCGATGCGGACGGCGCCGAGCCCGGTGAGCTTCGCGATCCGTCCCGGGCCGACGGATCCGGCGGGGGTGTCGGTCCCGCCGTCGAAGACCCGGATGCCGGTGACCCGGTCCTCCGAGAGGGCGCCGGGGCCCGGCCCGAAGGGCAGCCGGTCGCGGGTGCGCACGGTGCCGGAGAACATCCGCACCCAGGCGAGCTTCTCGCCGGACCGGCCGCGTTCGACCTTGAACACCGTGCCGGAGACCTCCCCTTCGGGATCGCCCTGCGCCCCGGGCAGCAGCTCCCTGATGCCCCGGACCAGGTCGTCGGTCCCGGCCCCGGTGAACGCCGAACCGGCGTAGACCGGGTGGACCAGGGCCCGTCCGGTCTGCTCGGCCAGGGCGCGGCGGAGCCGTCCGGGGGCGAGGTACCCGTCGCCCTCCACGTACGCGGCGAGCAGGGCGTCGTCGTGCCGGGTGAGCAGGTCGGTCAGGCGGGCGGTGAGGACGGGGTCGTCGTCGGCGTGGGCCGGGCCGTGCGCGGCACGGGTGCCGAGTCCGGTGGGAGCGGGACCCATGGCGACCGCGCGGGGCGTGAGCCGGTCGGCGATCTCGCGCAGGACGGGCGCGTAGCGGGCTCCGGCCCGGTCGGTCTTGTTGACGAAGATCAGCGTGGGGATGCGGAGCCGCTGGAGCGTGCGCATCAGGACGCGGGTCTGCGCCTGGACGCCCTCGACGGCGGAGACCACCAGCACGGCTCCGTCGAGCACACCGAGGACCCGTTCCACCTCGGCGATGAAGTCCGGGTGACCGGGGGTGTCGATCAGGTTGACGGTGACGTCGTCGAGGGGGAACGAGACGACCGCGGACTTGATGGTGATCCCGCGCCGCCGTTCGAGGGCGAGGGAGTCGGTCCGGGTGTTCCCGTCGTCGACGCGGCCGATCTCGTCGATGATTCCGGCGGTGTGGAGCAGCCGCTCGGTCAGGCTGGTCTTACCGGCGTCGACGTGCGCCAGGATGCCCAGATTCAGCGTGTGCACAGAACTCCATGTTCTCGGCGGTGGTGTGGATTCCCGTCGTGGTGAACATGTGAGCTCGGCGCATGGGCGTCTCCCGGTTCTGTGGCTGGTCCGCCGAGTACAGCAGCGGGCCGGAGCGGCGTGCAAACCCTTTTCCGCGCCCGGTACGGCGGTGAGGCGCCGTCAGCGAACGGGGGACACGGGTCCCGCCAAACCTCCGCCCGGCGCGGCGTGCCGTCCAACGGGTGATTATCCGGGCCCGGCCACTCGATGGGCCCATGCCGTCGCTCCAATGCGGAGCTCTCCGATGGCGCGCCCCGGGATCCGGGCTGACGGTGGATCACGTAGCCGCTGCGTCCCTCTGGGCTGACACCCCGTCACGCTCCGCAGTCGCCACGAAAGGACACGTGTTCAGATGCGCTCTGCCCGCACACTGTTCGCCACGGCCGCCGTCTCGGCCGTACTGACTCTCTCCGCTCCCTCCGCCTACGCCCTCGCGGCCGGCGACTGGGAGCACGACAGCGGTTCGTCCTCCAGCAGCGAGGACGGCGGCTGGAAGAAGGACAAGCCGAGCGGCGGTGTCCACACCGGCGGCGGCGCCCTCGCGAAGGCCGTCACGGAGTGGCAGCCCGGCAAGGACGAGGGCGGCAAGTACAAGGACAAGCCCAGCGGCGGCGTCCACACCGGCGGCGGCGCCCTCGCCAAGACCGTCACCGAATGGCAGCCCGGGAACGACGAGGGCGGCAAGTACAAGGACAAGCCCAGCGGCGGCGTCCACACCGGCGGCGGCGCCCTCGCCAAGACCGTCACCGAATGGCAGCCCGGGAACGACG
>NZ_JBVHKV010000035.1:0-7394 GCF_055559335.1 Streptomyces sp. NPDC024555 | reverse complement strand
GAACGACGAGGGCGGCAAGTACAAGGACAAGCCCAGCGGCGGGATGCACGCCGGCGGCGGTGCGCTGTCGTCCACGGTCGCCAAGGAGTGGCAGCCGGGCAAGGACGAGGGCGGCAAGACCGACGAGGGCTGGAAGAAGGACAAGCCCAGCGGCGGGATGCACACGGGTGGTGGCGCGATGGCCATGACCGGTGGCGGTCTGGCCGCCGGTTCGCTGCTGCTCCTCGGCGGTGTCGGCGTCGGTGCGTACAAGCTGCGCCGCCGTCAGGCGACGGGTGGCGCGATGGCCTGACCCGGCCGCTTCGCTGTCGCGGCCGCCGTCCCCCCGGACGGCGGCCGCGGCGCCGTCGTTTCCCCGGGGCTCCCGCCCGGACCGGGCGCGGGCGCGCCGGACCCGTCCGGTTGTGATCCGGAGGACGGGCCCAGGGCGCTTCCCGCGAGGAGCCCCCTCCCCTCCCCCGTACGGACGAAAGGCTCCGTTCCCATGGCCGCCCCGCAGTCGCCCGGTTCCCCCACCGCCGCTCCCGCCGCCCCCTCCTCCGAGACCGCCACGCTCGGCCGCACCCTGCTGTGGCCGGCCGTCGCGGCCGGCGTCGGCATGCTGCTGATCTACAACTCGTTCGGCTCCTCTGCCGACGACAAACCACCCGCCCCGCCCGCGGCCGCCGCGCCCGCCGCCCCGGCCCCCGCCTCCTCCCCGGCCGCGGCCGTCCCCCGCCAGGCGTCCCCGAGCGCCGCGACGCCGGCCCTGTCCCGTTCGGTGCCGACACGGCTGAAGATCCCGGCGATCGCGGTGGACGCCCCGTTCACACCGCTGTCGATCGGGCCGTCCGGGCGGCTGGACGCGCCGCCGCCGAACGACAAGAACCTGGTCGGCTGGTTCAAGGACGGTGCGACACCCGGCGAGCGCGGCGCCTCCATCGTCGCGGGCCACGTCGACACGACGACCGGTCCGGCCGTCTTCCTCCAGCTGCGGTTCCTGCGGCCCGGCTCCACGGTCGACATCACGCGCGCCGACGGCACGGTGGCCACGTTCAAGGTCGACACCGTGGAGACGTTCAGCAAGGCGAACTTCCCCGACAAGCGGGTGTACGCCGACACCCCCGACGCCCAGCTGCGGCTGATCACCTGCGGCGGCACCTACGACCGCAAGGCGAAGGACTACGTGGACAACGTGGTCGTGTTCGCCCACCTCGACTCCTCCCGGAAGGGCTGAGCCGCGGTGGCCGCGCGGAAAAGGCGGTGCGCCGCGCGAGGGGACGCTGCTAGCGTCCCGCGCATGAAGCGCGCCGACATGAGGACGACGACGCCGGAGAGTGTCCCGGCGCGCTGACTGCTGACCAGTGAGAAGCCCCGGGGCGGACGCCCCGGGGCTTCGCCGTGCGGTCGTCCGTCCCTCGTCCGCGAGGAGACCGTCATGCACGACCACCGCAGGCTCGGCCGTGAGCTGGAGCTGTTCGACACCGACCCGCTGATCGGGGCGGGCCTTCCGTACTGGCTGCCGGACGGCGCCGTGCTGCGGCACACCCTGGAGGAGTACATCCGCACCGCCGAGCAGCGGGCCGGCTACCGGCACGTGTACTCGCCGGTGCTCGGGAAACGGGAGCTGTACGAGATCTCCGGGCACTGGGCGCACTACAGCGAGGACATGTTCCCGCCGATGGAGCTGGGCGGTGAACAGGTGGTGCTGCGGCCGAGCCTGTGCCCGCACCACGCCGTGATCTTCCGCTCCCGGGCGCACAGCTACCGCGAACTGCCGCTGCGGATGGCGGAGCTGGGCGGGATGTACCGGGCGGAGCTGTCCGGGGTGCTCGGCGGACTGACCCGGGTGCGGGCCATCCAGCTGAACGACGCGCACATCTTCTGCACCCTGGAGCAGGTGGCCGGTGAGGCGCGGGACGCGCTGGAGCTGATCCGGCGGGCGTACGGGGCGCTCGGCATCGAGCCGGCCCGCTTCCGGCTCTCGCTGCCGGGGCCCGGCGGGAAGTACGTGGCCGCGCCGGAGCTGTGGGAGCGCTCGACCGCGCTGCTGACCGGGGTCCTGGAGGCGTCCGGGCTGCCGTACGAGGCGGCCGAGGGCGAGGCCGCGTTCTACGGTCCGAAGATCGACGTCCAGGTGGCGGACGCGGCGGGCCGGGAATCGACCCTGTCGACCGTCCAGATCGACTTCCACCAGCCGGAACGCTTCGGTCTGCACTACATCGGCGCCGACGGGGCCAGGCACCGCCCGGTCATGGTGCACCGCAGCGTCCTCGGCAGTGTGGAGCGGGCCGTCGCCCATCTCGTCGAGCGGCACGGCGGGGCGTTCCCCGGCTGGCTCTCCCCCGTCCAGCTGGTGGCCCTGCCGGTCTCCGACGAGCAGCGGCCCGCCGCCGAGGAGCTGGTGCGGCGGTGTGCCGCGGCCGGGCTGCGCGCGGAGGTCAGGGGCCGGGAGCTGGGCAGTCTGGGGGCCCGGATCCGCCAGGCGCGGCTGGTGCCGTACCAGGCGGTGATCGGGGCGTCGGAGGCCGCCGACGGGCGGGTGGCGCCGCGGCTGAGGGACGGGCGCCGGCCCGGTCCGCTGCCGGCCGGTGAGCTGGTCGCGCGGATCGGGGCGCTGGTCGCCGCCCACAGCACCGCGCTGTGGGACGCGTCGGAGGGGGCGGCCGTCAGGGAGTGACCGGCGCGGGCCGGGCGTCCGGGTCCGCGCCCGGGTCGCGGACCGCGCCCGGGTCCGTGCCCCCGTCCGCGTCCGGGGTGTCGTGCTCGGTGCGCAGCGCCCCGGCCAGCGCGGCGGCGACGGCCACCAGGACGAGGACGACGCCCATGGTCAGCCGCAGTCCGATGTGGTCGGCGAGGAAGCCGAGCGAGGGCGGGCCGACGAGGAAGGCGAAGTAGCCGGCGGTGGAGACGGCCGCGACGCGGGCCGCCGCGTCGTGCGGGTGGTCGCCGGCCGCGGAGACCGTGACGGGGAAGCCGAGCGAGGCGCCGAGCCCCCAGAGCACCGCGGCGGCGCCCGCCATCACCGGGCTCGGCGCCACGATCACCACCGCGAGGCCGAGCGCGGCGGTCACACAGCTGAGCCGGACGGCCAGGACCCTGCCGTACCGCTCCAGGAGGGGGCCGCCGACGAAGCGGCCGAGGGTCATCGAGGCGGCGAAGAGCAGGAAGGTCAGCGAACCGACGGTGGCGCTCACGTCGTAGCCGTCGACCATCAGCAGCGGCAGCCAGTCGTTGGCCGCGCCCTCGGCGAAGGCCGTGGCGAGCACGATCACGCCGATCAGGACGAGCCGGCGGTCCCGCCACACCCGCAGCTGTCCGCCCCGGTCCTCCTCCCGGCCGGTGGCGGCCGGTGCGGTCTCCTTGCCGGTGCCGGGCGGGATGGCGAGGACGGCGCGGGTCCCGGCCGCGGCTATGAGGACGGCGACGAGCGCGAGGTGCCAGCCGACGGGGAGCGCGGCGGCGGTGAGCGCCATGCCGAGGAGCGCCCCGACGACCGTGCCCAGGCTGAAGCAGCCGTGCAGGACGGGCAGGACGGACCGGCCGATGACCGTCTCGACGGCGGCCCCCTCGATGTTGAAGGCCACCTCGCTCATCCCCATCCCGCCGCCGAACAGGGCCAGTCCGCCGAAGACGACAGCCGCCTGGGGCAGCGCGGTGCCCGCCGCGACGACGAGCAGCCCGGCCACGATGAGGACGGTGCCGCCGAGGATCGTCGCCCGGCCGCCGTGGCGGCGTACCAGCGGTCCGGATGCCGTGACTCCGGCCATCGAACCGGTGGACAGCCCGAACAGGACGAGCCCCATCGCGCCGGTGGAGACGTCGAGCCCGTCCCGGACGGCCGGGGTGCGCGCGACCCAGGAGGCCATGCCGGTTCCGGCGGCGAGCATGAAGAGGAACAGTGCGGCACGCCAGCGGCGTGTGGCGGCATCCATGAAGCGGGCCCCTGCGGATGGGTTCGGAGAGCGGTGTGCCGTACGAGCGTACGACCGTACGCCTTGGAGTGTACGCTCGTACCCATGACGGACCACTTCGCGGGTGACCCCCGTACGAACCACGAGCGGATGCTCGCCGGAGACCTGTACATCGCGGACGACCCGCAGATCGTCGAGGCGCAGAAGCGGGCGGTCCGCCTCTCCGCCCGGTACCTCGCCGCGTACGCCGAGGACCCGGACGCCGCGCAGCCGCTGCTCGCCGAGCTGCTGGGCGGGCTGGGCGCCGGGGCGCACATCCGGCCGCCGCTGTACGTGGACTACGGGTCGTACCTCACGGTCGGCGAGGACACGTTCGTCAACTACAACCTCACCGCCCTGGACGTCGCCCCGATCACCATCGGCCGCGACTGCCAGATCGGGCCGAACGTCCAACTGCTCACGCCCACCCACCCGGTGGAGCCGGAGCCGCGCCGCGACAAGCTGGAGGCGGCGCGGCCGATCACGATCGGCGACAATGTCTGGCTCGGCGGCGGGGCGATCGTGCTGGCCGGGGTGACCATCGGGGACAACAGCGTCATCGGCGCGGGAGCCGTCGTCACCAAGGACGTCCCCGCCAACGTGGTCGCCGTGGGCAATCCGGCCCGGGTGATCCGCTCCATCTAGACCTTTGCGAGGGCGACAGCGTGGCGACCGGACAGACCGATCCCGAGCGGCGGGAGCGCATCATCACCGCGACGCTCGACCTGATCGCGCGGGAGGGGGTCGCCGGGACCTCGCACCGGAAGGTCGCCGCCCTCGCGGGGGTGCCGCTCGGCTCGATGACGTACCACTTCGCCGGGATGGACGAGCTGCTGCGGGAGGCGTTCACGCGCTTCTCCAGCGGCATCGTCGCCGTCTTCGAGGAGCGGCTGGGCGCGGCCACGACACCCGACGAGGCCCGGGAGGCGGTGGCCGATCTGGTCCACCATCTGTCCGGCGGAAACCAGCGCGAGCTGGTACTCACCCATGAGCTGTACACCCTGGCCGCCCGCAAGCCCGCCTTCCGCGAGCTGACGCGGGAGTGGATGCGGCGCAGCCGGGTCGCCCTGGAGTGGCACTTCGACCCGGCGACCGCCCGTCAGCTGGACGCGCTGATCGAGGGTCTGTCCATCCACCGCGCCCTGGAGACCGACCCGCACGACCGGGCCCTGACCGTGGAGGCGATCGCCCGCATCACCCGGGCCCCCGCACCGCGCCCCTGACCCGGGCCCCCGACCCCTGGCCGGCACCTCACCTGACCGAGGTGCCGGCCAGGCCTCTTCCGTGGTTCGTTGCGCGCCCGGTGCGCGGGGCGGCGGCGGGGGAACGGGCCGGTATGCCCGAGGGCGGTTGCGGGACGGCGGCCGGGATCAGGGTCCGGCGGCTCCGGCGTCCTCGCCGAGCGGTGGCCGCCGACCGGCCAGGCAGGCCCAGGGCCAGGTGCCGCCCTCGCCCTCCATCCGGGCGGTGACGGTGAATCCGGCGCGCTCCATGAGGGCGGCGACCCGGCCGGGGTCGAGCAGATGGATGGCGTAGGCGACGCCGCCCTCGCGCGGGCGGCCGGTGTAGGAGCCGTCGTCCCCGGCGTGGAAGCCGAGGAGCAGCCGGCCGCCGGGGGCCAGCACCCGGTGGAACTCGGCGAGGAGGACGTCCAGCAGGTCCGGAGGCGTGTGCATGATCGACCACCAGGCGACGGCGCCGCCCAGCTCCCCGTCCGGCAGCGGCAGGGCGTCCATGGAGCCGACCTCGAACCGCAGACCGGGGTGGGCGCGCCGGGCCACGGCGACCATGCCGGGCGAGAGGTCGATGCCGGACGCGTCCAGCCCCAGGCTCTCCAGATGGGCCGTCACATGGCCCGGCCCGCAGCCGAGATCGGCGACCGGTCCGCCGCCGTCGCCCCGTACTTCCTCGGCGAACCCGGCGAGCATGGCCCGCCCCCACACATCGCGGGCGAAGGCCTCGCGCACCCGGGGCGCGTACTCCTCGGCCACCGTGTCGTAGTAGGCCCTGGTCGCTCCGGTCACCCGCGTCAAGTCCGCCATGACGCACGACCCTAGGGGGTGGCACCCCGGGCACCGCGACCGGGATCCCCGCCTGTTCTCCACATCATCTTCTGAAGCCGGCCACACCCCCAACCATGCACAGAACAGCTCAATTGCCGTTCCACAGACGTTATTTGTTGCGATCATGCGGATCCACTGAGGCTCCTGATGCACACCTCTTGACGTTTCCCGGGTGACGGCGGAAGCATCAACACCCGTCGGAGAGCGCTCTCAGAGCGTGATTCCGGTGCTCGTCGCGTCATCCGTTCCACAACTCAGGAGACGTACACCCATGCATGTTCCCCCCACGGAATCCCCCACAGCACCCCCCACGGGACCCCCCACGGCCCCCCGCCACCGCCGCCGGACCCGCACGTTCGGGTTCGCCGCATTCGCCGTCTCCCTCCTCATGGCCGTCCCCACGGCGCAGACCGCCTTCGGCGAGGACGCGCAGGCCATCGAGGGAGGCGGCGACCTCGGCCCGAATGTCATGGTGTTCGATCCGTCGACGCCCGACATCCAGGGCAAGGTCGACGCGGTGTTCAAGCAGCAGGAGTCGGCCCAGTTCGGCGACGGCCGCTACGCGCTGATGTTCAAGCCCGGCACGTACGACAACATCAACGCGCAGATCGGGTTCTACACCCAGATCGCCGGTCTCGGTCTGAAGCCGGACGACACCACGTTCAACGGTGATGTCACCGTGGACGCGGGCTGGTTCAACGGCAACGCCACCCAGAACTTCTGGCGTTCGGCGGAGAACCTGGCCCTCAACCCGGTCAACGGCACCGACCGCTGGGCCGTCTCCCAGGCCGCCCCCTTCCGCCGGATGCACGTCAAGGGCGGACTCAACCTCGCGCCGGACGGCTACGGCTGGGCGAGCGGCGGCTACATCGCCGACAGCAAGATCGACGGACAGGTCGGCCCGTACTCGCAGCAGCAGTGGTACACCCGCGACAGCTCGATCGGCAGCTGGGGCAACGGCGTCTGGAACATGACGTTCTCCGGCGTCGAGGGCGCCCCCGCCCAGAGCTTCCCCGAGCCGCCGTACACCACGCTGGAGAACACCCCGGTCTCCCGGGAGAAGCCGTTCCTGTATCTGGACGGCGACGACTACAAGGTGTTCGTCCCGGCCAAGCGCACCAACGCACGCGGCGTCTCCTGGAACGGCACCCCGCAGGGCGAGTCGATCGGTCTCGACCAGTTCTACGTGGTGAAGCCGGGCGCGACGGCGGAGACGATCAACGCGGCGGTGAAGCAGGGGCTGCACCTGCTGTTCACGCCCGGGATCTACCACGTGGACCAGCCCATCACCATCGACCGGGCCGACACCGTCGTGCTCGGCCTGGGCCTGGCCACCATCGTCCCGGACAACGGCGTGACCGCCCTCAAGGTCGGTGACGTCGACGGCGTCAAGCTCGCC
>NZ_JBVHKV010000034.1:0-67638 GCF_055559335.1 Streptomyces sp. NPDC024555 | reverse complement strand
GAACACCTCCCTCAACGGCACGGGAGCCCTGTCCGTTGCGCCCCCGATCCCACACCGCACCATCACTCGACCGGTGGCCACTCTGAAAACGCTCACTGTCTTCCCCGGCAGGTTCACCTCACAGGTGTTCTGCGCGTTCCTCGACCGCCTCGCCCGGCACGCCGGCCGCAGGGTCCACGTGATCGCCGACCGGCATCCGGTCCACCGCAGCAAAGCCGTCGGGGCCTGGCTCGCCGAGAACGCCGGGCGCGTCGAACTGCATCTGGTGCCCGGATACAGCCCTGAGCTTAATCCCGACGAGCTGTTGAACGCCGATCTGAAGCACCACGTCCACGCGGCCCGAGCCACCTCAGCCGACGACCTCGCCCACGAGACCCGCCGCTTCCTGCGGCGACGCCAGAAGCAACCCCACATCGTCTGCGGCTACTTCGCCGCCCGCCACGTCCGCTACACGATCCAGTAGGAAACCCATCGGTTCCGGCTCAATAGCGGGTCTGGCCGCAGGGCGGGGGACTCGACGCCTGAGCCCGGATCCACCGAGTTGATTGCCGGGTGATCGTTTCGGCGGTCGTGCCGGGGTGGCCGGTTGGAGGGCGTGCGGTGTCCGCTGGTCTGTGCAGCTCTTCCACGTCTGTTCCGGGTTGGGCCCTGTCGGGGCGGGGCGGGGTGGTCGGTCGGTGATCGGTTCGGTGGTGCGTGCGCGGTGTCGAACAGGTCGGTGAAGGCGTACTGCCAGGGCCATCGGCCGGGGAGATGGAGCGTCAGGCGGCGGGCCGAACGGGCTTGTGAGGGCCGGAGCGTTGACGAGGTGGGCCCGCAGGGTTGCGGTGGTGGCCCTGGCGTGGAATGTGGAGGCCGGGGCACCGGCGGCCCGCAGCAGGTTGAACGCGATCGCCCACGTGGTCAGCCAGGCGTGGTTGGCCTGGAAGCGGCAGGGGGTAGGTGGGCGAGCGGGCCGGACTTGCCGTCCGCGATCACTTGCTCGATGACGGCGTGCTGCCGGTGGTGGAGCTCAGCTTGGAGCAGGGCGAACGGGCTGTAGGCGAACACCGGGTATCTGCTCGATAGCCCTCGGTTGACTCGCCGGACCGGCGTACCGTGGCGCTGGAGGTGGTCAGCCGATGACTACGGTACTGGCGGACAACGTCCGCAAGTACTGGCGCCGGGCCGGGATGAGCCAGGAAGAACTGGCTTACGCCGCAGGCGTCTCGCCGGGCACCGTCCGCAAAGTCGAGCAGGGCGGCACGGTCCGCATGGAGACCCTTCATACCCTTGCCCGCGCGCTGGACGTGACCACCGGCACGCTGATGGCGGCCGACGCCCCGGAACCCGTGGGCCGCGTGGAGGAACCGAACCGGGTGGACCTGATCCAGCTTCGTTCCGTACTCACTCCAGCCGTCGGGCTCGTGGACCAGGACGCCGAAGTGTTGGACGAGGAACCCAACCTGCGTGCCTTCAGCCGCACGGTGGCAGACGCGCGGGTCCTGTACTTCTCCGACAGCTACAAGAGCGTCGCGGCTCAACTGCCGGACCTGCTGCGCGATGCAGCGAGGGCCGTTGCCTACTACGGCAGTGGTGACAAGCACAGGCAGGCCCTACTGGCCCGCGCCGAGGCGCTGCGCCTGGCCGGTACCTACCTCACCCAGGTTCGGCAGTACGACATCGCCTACACCGCCCTGGCCCGCGCGATCACGGATGCCCGGCAGGCCGGGGACATGCTCGCGGCAGGCTCGGGCGTCGGCGGCATGTGCTGGCTGCTGGTGCGGCAGGGCCGACTCGACGAGGCGGAGCGGATCGCCGCCCAGAGCATGGACGCGGTGGAACCGAAGATCACCGGGGCCGAGCCGGACCACTACGCAGTCCGGGGCGGTATCGCGATGGAGGCCGCAGCCGCAGCCGTCCGTAACAACCGCCCGGATGCGGCCAAGGAATACCGGAAGGCAGCCCGCGTGGCGGCAGCCGCCGTCGGTACGTCGCACCGCAACGTCTCCCGGCACTGGTCCGTCTTCGGCCCGGTCACAGCGGCGATGAAGGCCCTCGAAGACTCCATGGTCGTAGGAGACGCCCGCGCCGTGGTGCGCAAGGCGGGCGAACAGGAAGAGTTGTCGCCCAAGGCGTGGAAACGCTTGGGCCGGCCCAGTGCGAACGACGGAAACCGCTTCACCCTCGACGTGGCACGCGCCCACACCCGGACCGGAGACCTGTGAGCAGCCCTGGATGAGCTGACCCGAGCCCGGGATGCGGCACCGGAGTGGATGCGGCACCAGAACATGGCCGCCGAGACCATGCAAGAGATCCTGGGCAAACGGAAGCGCACCCTCACAGCAGAGATGCGCGAGATGGCCGGCTACCTGGGCGTCGTCGGATAGCTACTACGCAACGTGATACTTCTCGAGGCTGATCGGGTGACGCGGACCAGGCCGAGAGATCAGCAGGTGAACGGAGCCGTCACGCCCGCCACGGAGCCGCGCGGCGCTCCTCCGTCAGCCGCTCCAAAACCGGGACCACCTCGGACGGCGACGGGTGCGCCAGTGCCTCGTCGCGCAGTCGGGCCGCGCCGTCCGTGAAGGAGGCGTTGGACAGGATGCGGGACACCTTCTCCACGACCGCTTCCGGCACCGCCCGGTCGTGGGGCAGGAGCAGACCGGCGCCCTGCTCCTCAAGACCGGCGCCCCGGTACAGCTGGTCGGCGACCGGCGTGGTCACGGTGAGCTGCGGCACGCCGTACACCAGGGCGTTCGCGTAGCTGCCGAAACCGCCGTGGTGGATCAGCAGGGAACAGCTCGGCAGCAGGGCGTGCAGCGGCACCGACTGCACCACGCGCACATTGCCGGGCACCGGGCCCAGCTCCTCGATCTGCGCGGGCAGCAGCGCGGCGACCACCTCGGCGTCCAGCTCGGCCAGGGCCTCCAGGATCTGCCCCTTGGGCACGTAGTCGCCGCCGTAGCGCTCGGTGTTGGAGGCGCCCAGGCTCATACAGACCCGGGGCCGCTCCGGCGGGGTGCGCAGCCAGTCCGGGACGACCGCCGGGCCGTTGTACGGCACGAACCGCACCGGCGTCCGCGGGGCCCCCGTGTCCAGCGCCAGGCTCTCCGGCAACGGGTCCAGGGTGAGCTGACCGGTCGTGAACTCCTCGGTGAACGCGCCCCCGAACTCCTCCGCCCGGCCGCCCAGCCACTCGGCCAGCGGATCCCGGCGCTTGTCCTCGGGCACCCCCGCCGCCAGATCCCGGAACAGCCGGCGCTTCATCACCCACACGTCGGCGAAGCACAGCGACCGCACATGCGCGGCCCCCACCACACCCGCGACCAGCGGACCGGCGTACGTGAGCGGGTCCCAGACCACCAGGTCCGGCCGCCACGAGCGGGCGAAGTCCACCAGCTCGTCGATCATCGGCTCGTTGTACATCGCGCTGCCGTACGTGGCCATCTGGGCCCGTTCCAGCTCGTCCTCGTAGCTCAGCTTCGCCGGATCCAGCTCGTTCCAGCTGGCCGCCTCCCACTCCTCCTGGGACTGGCGGTTCGACGTCATCGCCGCGCTGATCCCCTCGTTGCGGCCCGCCGCCACGGCCGTCATACCGGTCCGGGCGATCACGTCGACCAGCTCCTCGCAGCTGGCCACCCGGACCTCGTGCCCGGCGGCCCGCATCGCCCACGCGATCGGCGTCATGCAGAAGAGATGGGACTTCTCGGGAATCGTCACGAACAGCACGCGCACGGCGGACTCCTGGGAGCGGCGAGGATCAGGGCCCTCCCCAGAGTCGTCCGGCCGTCCCGCGCGCGGCGGACCCGGACCGGTCATCGGGGGAAACACCCAGAGTTTGGGTGCATGGCACCGCCACGGGTGTGTGCATCCCGGCGTCGCGTGGATAGTGGCGGCACAGGCGACCGCCCGGCCGGGCCGTCGCTCCAACGGACCAGAGAATTCCGGGGACTCGACGATGGACCCAGTGGGTTCCGCGGGCCGGCCGGCCGCCGTGGTGCTCGGCGCCGGCGGCTTCGTCGGCCGCACCCTGTGCGCCGCGCTGCGCGACGCCGGACGGCCGGTGGCCGCCGTCGCCCGCACCGGCCGCGGCCTGCCCGAGGGCTGCCGCCCGGTGGCCCTGGACCTCGACCGCGGCGACCCCGCCGACCTCGCCGCCGCGCTCGCCGCCCTGCGCCCCGACCTCGTCGTCAACGCCGCGGGCGCCCTGTGGAACGTCACCGACGAACAGCTCACCGCCGGCAACACCACCCTCGTCGAACGCCTCGTCGACGCCGTGGCCGCCCTGCCCGGAGCCGTCCGGCTCGTCCACATCGGCACGGTCTACGAGTACGGCGCCCACCCCGACGCGACCCTCGCCGAGACCCTGACGCCGCGCCCCGCCGGCCGGTACGCGCAGACCAAACTCGCCGGCACCGAGGCCGTCGTCCGCGCCGCCGCGCGGGGACGGATCGACGCCACCGTGTTCCGCATCCCGATCGCCATCGGCCCGCACGCCCCCGCCGCCGGACTGCTCGGCGGACTCGCCCGGCAGCTCGCCGCCGGCCCCGACGAGGTGCGGCTGCCGCCCCTGGACGGCGTACGCCGCGAGATCGTCGACATCCGCGACGTCGCCGACGCCGTGCTGTGCGCGGCGCGCGCCGGCTCCCTGCCGCCCGTCGTCAACATCGGCTCGGGCAGCCTCGTCCCGATGAGCGACGCGGTCGACGCGCTGGTCCGGATCGCCGCGGCCGATGTGCCCGCCCCGGCCGTCCTGCGCGTCCCCCCGTCCGCCGACCGCCGCGACACCGGAGCCGGCGAACGGCCCCTGGACATCGCCCTGGCACGCCGCGCCCTCGGCTGGGCCCCGGCCCGCACCGTCTCGGACGCCCTGCACGCCCTGTGGGACAGCATCCGCGTCCCCGCACCCCACCACAGCGACCGACCACCACACGACCACCACAGCGGACGAGGAGGGCATCCATGACGGACGCCGACGCGCGGTCCATCATCGAGCTGACCCGTAAATACCACCGGGACCAGGACGCCTCCGGGCAGGAGTTCGTCCCGGGCGTCACCCCCATCCTCCCGGCCGGCGCGGTCCTCGACGAGGACGACCGCGCCACGCTCGTGGAGCACGCGCTGAACCTGCGCATCGCCTCCGGCGCCACCGCCCTGCGCTTCGAGCGGAAGTTCGCCAAGGCGGTCGGCGTCCGCAAGGCCCATCTGACCAACTCCGGCTCCTCCGCCAACCTCCTGGCGCTCGCCTCGCTCACCGTGCCCGAGCTGGAGGACCGCAGGCTGCGCCCCGGCGACGAGGTCATCACCGTCGCCGCCGGCTGGCCCACCACCGTCAACCCGATCATCCAGTGCGGACTGGTCCCCGTCTTCGTCGACGTCGACCTCGGCACGTACAACACCACCCTGGAACGGGTCGAGGCCGCCATCGGCCCGCGCACGAAGGCCATCATGATGGCGCACACCCTCGGCAATCCCTTCCAGGCGACCGAGATAGCCCAGCTCGCCGAGGACCGGGACCTGTTCCTCGTCGAGGACAACTGCGACGCCCTCATGTCGACGTACCAGGGCCGCAAGACCGGCACCTTCGGCGACTACGCCACCGTGAGCTTCTACCCGGCCCACCACCTCGCCATGGGCGAAGGCGGCTGCGTCCTGTCCAACAGCGTGGAACTGGCCCGGATCACCGAGTCGATGCGCGACTGGGGACGCGACTGCTGGTGCGAGCCGGGCGAGGACAACAAATGCCTCAAGCGCTTCACGTACCAGATGGGCGAACTGCCGCACGGCTACGACCACAAGTACATTTTCTCCCACATCGGCTACAACCTGAAGTCGACCGACCTCCAGGCCGCGCTCGGCCTCAGCCAGCTCGGCAGGATCGACGACTTCACCGCCGCCCGCAAGCGCAACTGGCAGCGGCTGCGCGACGGACTCGAAGGCGTCCCCGGGCTGCTGCTGCCCGAGGCCACCCCCGGCAGCGACCCCAGCTGGTTCGCGTTCGTCCTCACCCTCACCGAGGACGCCCCGTTCCGCCGCGCCGAACTCGTCGAGTTCCTCAACGCCCGCCGCATCGGCACCCGGCTGCTCTTCGCCGGGAACCTGGTCCGCCACCCCGCCTACCTCGATGTCGAGCACCGGGTCAGCGGCGGACTGGAGAACAGCGACATCATCATGGAACGCACCTTCTGGATCGGCGTGTACCCGGGCATCACCGCCGAGATGACCGACTACATGGTCGCCTCCATCCGCGAGTTCGTCGGCAAGCACCACTGAGCGCGCCCGGCCCGGGGCCGCCCCGGGCCGGCCGCGCCCACGCACCGCAGCCAGCGAGAAGAGGGACACCATGCAGCCACCGCCCCACACCTCCGCGACCGCCCCCGCCCCGGGCACGGCCCGCGGGAGGCGCCGTGTCTGACGCCGAACCGACCGGCATCGCCGTCCTCGGCGCCGCCGACATCGCCTGGCGCCGCACCGTCCCCGCCCTGCTCGGCTGCCCCCGGCTGCGGCTCGTCGCGGTCGCCAGCCGCACCCCCGACAAGGCCCGCGCCTTCGCCGACCGCTTCGGCTGCGAAGCGGTCACCGGCTACGAACGGCTCCTGGCCCGCGACGACATCGGCGCCGTCTACATCCCCCTGCCCAACGCCCTGCACGAAGCCTGGGCGGAAGCCGCCCTGCGGGCCGGCAAGCACGTCCTCGTGGAGAAGTCCCTCACCGTGAGCACCGCGGCCGCCCAGCACCTGGCCCGGCACGCCCGGGAACGCGGCCTCGCCTTCATGGAGAACTTCGCCTTCCTCCACCACCCCCAGCACCAGCGCGTGCGCGACCTCGTCGCCGAGGGCGCCCTCGGCACCCCCCGCGTCCTCACCGCCTCCTTCGGCATCCCCAGGGCCGACCCCGCGCTCATCCGCTACAGCGTCCCGCTGGCCGGCGGCGCGCTCCGCGAGACCGGCTGCTACCCGCTGCGCGCCGCCCAGCTCTTCCTCGGCGACGGCCTCGACGTCCTCGGCGCCCGCCTCGGGTACGACGAGGACGGCGGCTGCGACATGTCCGGCTCCGTCCTCCTCGCCGACGACACCGGCCTCACCGCCCAGTGCGACTTCGGCCTGGACCACGCCTACCGCAACACCTACGCGCTCTGGGGCAGCGAAGGACGCGTCGAGGTCGACTGGGCGTTCACCCCGCCCCCCGGCCGGCCCACCCTGCTGCGCCTGCGCCGCGGAGAGCACACCGAGGACATCACCGTGCCCGCCGCCGACCAGTTCCTGCGCGCGGTCACCGCCTTCGCCGAGGCCTGCGCCGACCCCGCCGCCCGCGCCCCGCACGCCGCCGACGCCGTCCGCCAGGCCACCGTGCTCGCCACGGTCCTGGACCGGGCCGGCGCACCCGCCCGCAGCCGGCCCGAACCGGCCGGGACCAGGAGGAGCCATGTCCCCGGCTGACCCCACCGCCCCCGGGCGGAGCGGACGCCATGTGCTGTGGCTGGGATTCCCCGCCTACGGGCACCTCAAGGCCACCCTCGGCATGACCGAGGAACTGGTGCGCCGCGGCCACCGCGTCACCTACGTCGTCTCCGAGCGCTACGCCGCCACCGTCGCGGACACCGGGGCCCGCGTCGTCACGTACCCCTCGGTGTTCCCGCAGACCATCACCTCCGAGGAGAGCGCGACGACGATGCTCCTGGCCTTCCTCCGGGAGAGCTTCGCCCCGCTGGAAGCCGCCCTGGACGCGGCGGCCGCCGACCCGCCCGACCTGGTCGTGCACGACGCCCTCGCCTCCGACACGGCTGCCGCCGTCAGCCGGCGCCACGGGGTCCCCCTCGTCCGGACCTACGCCGGATTCGGCACCAACGCGCAGGTGCCGCAGAACGGCACCGAGGACGACCCCTCGCGCGCCCCCGTCGACCCCGACGACCCCCGGCTGCGCGATCTGGCCGCCGAACTCACCGCGCGCGTCGAGGCGGCCGGCGTAGCCCCGCTGTTCGCCGACCGCCCCGCCGACGGCGACGACGCCGTGCTCAACCTCTCGTTCGTCGTCCGGGAGTTCCAGATGAAGGGCGACACCTTCGGCGACGACTACCTGTTCGCCGGCCCCTGTCTGCGCGCGGCGGACTTCGACGGGGCCTGGGAACCCCCGGCCGGCGACCCGCCCCTGCTGCTCGTCTCGCTCGGCACCTCCGTCAACCGCCGCCCCGGCTTCTTCCGGCGCTGCGCCGAGGCCTTCGCCGGCACCCCCTGGCACGTCGTGATGACGCTCGGCCGCGGCACCGACCCGGCGGACCTCGGGCCCCTGCCGCCCAACGTCGAGGCCCGCTCCTGGATCCCGCACCTCAAGGTCCTCGCGCACGCCACCGCGTTCGTCTGCCAGGGCGGCACCGGAAGCCTGATGGAGGCCTTCCACCAAGGGGTCCCGGCCGTCGTGGTGCCGCAGCAGCAGGACCAGAACGCCACCGCGCGACAGGTCGTCGACCTCGGCCTGGGCCGCGCCCTCGACCCCGCCGACCTCGACGGGGAGACCCTGCGCGCCGCCGTCGAAGCCATCGCCGGCGACCCCGCGACGCGCCGCCGGGTCGAAGCGCTCAGCCGGCACGTGCGTACGGCCCCCGGGGCCGTAGCCGTCGCCGACCGCCTGGAGGCCGTCATGGCCGCCCGCACCACCGCGGCGGCCCCGGGCCACGCGGCACCCTGACGGGGAGCGGTCCTGGGCACACGCCCCAGGGCCGCCCCCGCCTCACCGGGCGAAGGGCACCGGCTCCAGCGCGTCGGACGGGACCGCCGGGACGGCCCCCGCCTGTGCCGCCCGCTCCAGGAGGGAGCGGACCGCGGCGAGCCCGCCCGCGCCGAGTTCCTCGGTGTACTCGTTGACGTACAGCTCGATGTGCTGCTTCTGCACCTCGGGCGCGAGCTCCTGCGCATGGGAGCGCACATGCTCCCGCGACGCCTCGGGATCCGCCCAGGCGTGCCGGACGGAGGCGCGGACGGTCGTGGCCAGCTCCGCGAGCCGCCCGGCCCCCAGGGAGCGCCGGGCCACGATCGCCCCGAGCGGAATGGGCAGCCCGGTCCGCTCCTCCCACGCCTCGCCGAGATCGACGAGACGGTGCAGCCCGTACGTGTGGAACGTGAAACGGGCCTCGTGGATGACGAGGCCCGCGTCCACCTCACCGTCCCGGACGGCCGGCATGATCCGGTCGAACGGCATCACCACCGTGCGTATCTCCTGCCCCGGCAGGGCCTGTTCGGCCCAGAGCCGGAACAGCAGGAAGGCGGTGGACCGCTCGGTCGGGATCGCGACGACGCGCCCGGCGAGATCACCGGGCGCGCAGGCCGTACGGGTGAGCAGCAGCGGCCCGCAGCCGTGGCCGAGCGCGCCGCCGCAGGGCAGCAGCGCGTACCGGTCCAGCACATACGGCAGCGCCGCGTAGGAGATCTTCAGTACGTCCAGCTCGCCCCGTGCCGCCATCCCGTTGGTGACGTCGATATCGGCGACGGTGAGGTCGACGGGGGGCGCCCCGGGCAGCAGTCCGGCCGTCCACGCGTGGAAGGCGAACGTGTCGTTGGGGCACGGCGAATGGGCGAGTTCCAGAGGGCTTGCCATGATTCCTGTTCCTTCGGCGGAGCGGCTAGCGGGTCAGGTCCCAGAGGCCGAGGTACTTGTTCGGGGAGTTCTCCGGGATGAGGTCCAGCGGCTGCCCCAGACCGAACGGAGGCAGCGTCAGATCGAGCTTGGCGTGCCGCAGGCTCGGCTCCGCCATCCGCGCCCCGTTGGAGAACGCGCCCTGCTCGGTGACGGGCTCGCTGGCGTAGCTCGTGGTGAGCAGATACCGGCAGGAGCCGCGGAACCGCTCCAGCGCGGGCAGGATCATGTCGTTGGGCAGATGGATGAACACATCGCGGCAGATCAGCAGATCGGCCCGGCGCAGCACCGTCGACGTGATGTCGACGACCTCCAGCCGGTAGCCCCGCTGCCGCAGCTCGGGCCAGGTGGCCCGCTCGTGGACGTCGTAGCCGATGTAGTCGACGCCGTCGAGGTCCATCGTGCTCATCCACGCCAGGTCGCCGCAGCCGGCGTCGTTGAGCGTCCGCACGCCGTACGTCTCGATGATGGTGCGCAGTCCCTTGCGGACCAGCTGGGTGTGCGGCTCGCTGGAGCCCCAGCCGCAGACCGTGTCGGGGGCCTGGTCGGGCCATCCGCGTGAGAAGACCTCCAGTCCGGGGCTGCGCTCGTGCCGGTGGGATTCCCGTGGACCGGCGTAATCTGCAGGGTGGATCACGGCATCTCGCTCTCTCCTCGCGAACGGGTCGTCGGACCCACGGGAGCACGGCGCGCGCGCACGGAACCACACCGTCGGCAGGACACCAGGTGTTCTCCCGAACTCCACGGCGAACTGCAGCAACGGACTGGTGAAAGGCCCAGTGTTGGCCGGGCACGGGGGAGCCGGGACCGGCGCCGCTGGCAAGCTGCTGAGCATGTCCTCGTACCATGTGGCGTTTCTGCCGTTCCCCGCGTTCGGACACATCAACACGACGCTCCCCGTCGTCTCGGAGCTGGTGCGCCGCGGTCACCGCGTCACCTTCGCGACCAACGCGCGCTTCGCGCCGCTGGCCGCCGCGGCCGGGGCGACCGTGCTGGAGTACGAGTCGTGGCTGGCCTCCCGCAAGCTGCCCGACCGGGTGGACGCCGACTACATGGTGCGCGAGCCGGTCCGCTCGATCGACGAGGCCATCGCGACCGTCCCGCTCTACGAGGCCGGCTTCGGCGACGACATCCCCGACGTGCTGCTCTACGACGTCAGCACCTTCGCCGCCGGCCGGGTCCTGGCCCGCAAATGGCGGCGCCCCGCGATCGAACTCTTCGCGACCTTCGCCTCCAACGAGCACTATTCGCTGACCCAGCAGATCGGCGCGCTCTACGCGGACGAGATCGACCGGGAACACCCCGCGCTCGTCGACTTCTTCGTCAAACAGGGCAAGCTGCTCGGCGACCACGGCCTCGGCGACGTCACCCTGGAGGAGTTCAACGCGGCGGCCGACGACGCCAACCTGGTGTTCCTGCCCCGGCGCTTCCAGCCCGCCGAGGAGACCTTCGACGACAGCTTCGCCTTCGTCGGGGCCTGCCTCGGCGACCGCGGCGAGGACCCCGCCTGGCAGCCTCCAGGCGACGGCCGGCCGCTGCTCCTGGTCTCCCTCGGCAGCTTCAGCTTCGACCACCAGCAGGACACGCTGCGCACCTGGGCGGAGGCCTTCGCCGGCAGCGACTGGAACGTCATCGTCTCGGCGGGCGACCTGGCCGATCGCGACGACCTGCCCCCGGTCCCGGACAACGTCCGGCTGCACCGCTGGGTGCCGCAGCTGGCCGTCCTGGAGCACGCCGACGCGTTCGTGTCGCACGCCGGGATGAACAGCGTCATGGAGTCCATGTACTTCGGGACGCCGGTCGTCGCCGTGCCCCACATGCCCGAGCAGCGGCTCGTCGCCGACCGGATCCGGGAGCTGGGGCTCGGTGTCCACGTGCCGCGGGCCGAGGCGAGCGGGGAGCGGATCCGCGCCGAGGTGGACCGGCTCGCGGCCGATACGGGCGTCCGCGACCGGGTCGGCTCGCTGGGCCGGGCGATGCGCGCCGTGGACGGACCGGTGCTCGCGGCGGACTACGTGGAGAAGGTGGCCGCGCGCCGCTGAGCCGGGTCGTGGGCCGCCGCCCCCGGGGCCTCGCGGGGGCGGGAGCCCCGGGGGTCAGCCGCCGTCCTGGCGGGCGCCCCGGGTGCGTTCGGCGCCCTGGCGGTCGGGGCGGATGTACTCGGGAAGGATCTTCGGCGGCCAGCAGCCGATGCTGAACATGCCCATCGAGTAGGCCTTCGCCGCCAGCGCGGTGCGGTTGGGCACCTTGAACTGCCGCAGCAGGATGCTCACGTGGTACTCGACGCCCTGCCGGCTGAGGAAGAGCTTGGCCGCCAGCCGTACGGTCGGATCGCCGGCCGCCACCCCCTCCAGGACCTTCGCGGTGAGCGCCGTCAGCTTGCGCTGCGAGCCGACCAGCTCCTGCCGGTCGTCGGCCGGCTCCTCCGGAGTGAACTGCGCCATGATCATCTTGACCCGGCCGCTCTCGTCCCGCACCGGGAACGCCGCGAGCTTGCCGGAGACCGCGGTGTCGTGGAACCACATCGCGATGGACCGGCTGATCACGGGCGCGTGGTGCTCCTGGACGAGCCGGCCGAACTGGCGCAGCACGTGCTGGCGCACGCTCGGATGCAGGAACTCCGCGAAACTCCGCTCGCGGATATCGTCCGGATAGCGGCCGCACTGCGTGCTGAACGCACTGTTGACGGACCGCACCCGCAGCGTCGGATCGAGTATCGCGAGCCCCACCCCCGACCGTTCGTAGAGCGAGAGCACCACATCGCTGTACTCGTCGCTCCGGATCTCCGACGTGAACAGGGACGGCGTCGATTCCCGCACGTCGGCGACGGCGTGGAGCGGTCTTCGCGCGGGGACGGACTCGTCCCCGGCCGTCTGGGGAAAATCGCTCCTGGTGCTTGTCTCCGCATGGAACATGTCCGCCACACCTTCCCCGATTTGTGTGTATCGGTGAGCGCTCAGCAGCCTAGGAGCCGGTGGCTGGATACTGATGCAGTGCCGGTAGTGCGGGACTCGTGCGGCGCTCGGTGATCAGCGTGGCGGACGTGCGGGACGTGGACAGCGGGACGGGTGACGCGCCGTCACCTCCGGGCCGGCAGCTCCGCCAGCAGCCCGTTCAGCAGCTCGTCGGTCCCGGCCCGGGTCCGGGCCGCCCCGTACACATGGAAGTCCGGGCGGACCAGCGCCACCGGCGCGCCCACCTCGTCCCGCAGCCAGTCCGCGTACGTGCCGTCGACGTCGACCTCCGGCGTCAGATGGACGACCGAACCGCCCAGCGCCCCCAGCCGGTCCGCCAGCACCGGATCCACCAGCGCCGCCGGGTCCTGCGCGCACAGCAGCACGAACGCGCCCCCGCACAGCTCCCCGCCGCCCCCGCCCGTCCGGGCCTGCGGAACGATCCGGCTGTCCGCGCCCGCGAACAGCCCGGCCTCCGCACCGTCCCGGAACAGTCCCTCGCGCAGCGCCTCCTCACCGGGGCGCGCGAACGCCTCCGGATCGCGCGACGGAGCCTCGTCCGAACCGCGCACCGCCAGCAGGGCACTGTCGCGGTACCCCGCCACCGCCGGATCGACGATGCCGATCAGCTGCGCGAGGTTCACCGACATGTCGATGGTCCGCTGCGCGTCGGGCCGCCGCTCGGCCTCGTACGAGTCCAGGAGGTCCTCACCGGCCGCCCCCGACAGCACCAGATCCAGCTTCCACGCCAGGTTCGCCACGTCCCGGATCCCCGTGCACATGCCCTGCCCCGCGTGCGGCGGCATCACATGGGCGGCGTCACCGGCGATGAACACCCGGCCGGGGCCCTCGGAGCGCCACTGGTCGGTGTTGCGGGCCAGACAGGTGTACGCGACGTACCGCTGGAGCGTCGCGTTGCCCCGGTCGATCCCGAAGTGCGTCAGCAGCCGCCAGGCGTTCTCCACCGTGTCGAAGTCCTCGAAGGACTGACCGGGCATGCGGATGAACTCCCAGCGGCTGTGGGAGGGCCCGGCCGACAGGTCGACCCGGGGCTGCGCCGGATCGGCGACCTGGACGTTCTGCGAGGGGAACTGCTCGGGGTCGTGCGGCATCACGTCGCACGCCATCCAGTCCGCCGCGTAGTCGGACGCCGAGACGGCGAAGCCCGCGTGGTCGCGCACGAAGCTGTTCGCGCCGTCGCAGCCCACCAGCCACCGCGCCGTCAGCGTCCGCTCCCCGTCCGCCGACCGCACCGTCAGATGGACGGAGTCGTCCTTCTCGGTCAGCCCGACGGCCTCGTAGCCGCGCAGCACCGTGAGCGACGGCAGTTCGTCGCCGCGCCCGACCAGCGCGGACTCCAGGCCCGGCTGGTAGAACGAGGTCGCCTCCGGCCAGCGGTAGCGGTCGTCCTGGTTCAGCTCGAAGTGCATCAGCGTCTGGCCGTCGCCGTTGACGACCACGTAGTCCTTGGTCGGCTCGCTGACCGGGAAGAGCGCGTCCGCCACACCGATCGTGCCGAGGATCCGGCCGACGTGACGGTCGAAGGAGACCGCACGGGGCAGGTTGTAGGGCTCCAGATACTTCTCCACCACGGTCACCCGCCAGCCGCGCTGGGCGAGCAGGATCGACAGAACCTGCCCCACAGGGCCGTACCCGACTACCAGGACATCCGTGTCCGCCGCGTCATCAGTCACGCGCCCGACGGTATTTCAGCGCGGCGCGCGGTGGGCCGCGCGGAGCGGGGGACCGGGACAAGAACCAGACATGCCCGGCGCCCGCTTGACGCACCCGGCCCGCACCCTCCCGGCCCGTTCCGGTCACCGGACCGTCGCGGCCCCGGGCCGTTGCCGTCGCCGGACCGGTGCCGTGGCCGGCCCGGCCCGCCGCCGGGCCGTCAGCCGCGCCCGTACCGCTCCGCCATCGCGTGGAAGACCCGCTTCGGCTCCCAGCGGACCGCGTCGAGCATCCGGACCACACCGTACGACGTCGGATCGGCCTCGCCGGGCCGGTCGTAGCCGGCGAAGGAGAACCAGAGCGCGGTGTCCACGCCCTCCTCCTCGAAGACCGTCAGCAGCTCGTCGAGATAGCGGACCTGCTCGTCCTCGTCCGGCACCACCCCGCCCGGCGGCAGGTTCCACGCCATCCCCCCGAGATCCCCCGCGCCCCGGTAGGCGCACGTGCCGAACTCGGTGACGGCGACGGGCTTGCCGTGGCGGAACAACTCCCGCAGGTGCGTACGGAACGTACCGGCGTTGTGCGCCGCGCGGTAGGCGTCCGTGCCCACCAGATCGAACGGCTCCCAGTCCACCGCCTCCCACGGACCCGAGGCATACGTGAGCCGCCCGCCGAAACGCGCCCGCACGGTCGCCGCCGCCTCGGCCAGGACGGTGTTCACCCGCTCGGACACCCGGCCCAGCGACGACCACCACTGCGGATCCGACGCCATCGTGTGGATGCGGTGGCCGAAGGTGTTCCCGGGGAAGAATCCGCCGCAGAACACACTGATCTCACAGCCCGTCACGAACACCACCTCGGCGCCCGCGCTCCGCACCCCCTCGGCCCGCCGCGCACAGTCCGCGAAGAACGGCAGCAGGGCCGCGGCCGGCAGATCGACGGGGAACGGCGCGAACCACACCTCCAGGCCCGCGTCCGCCGCGCACCGGGCCGCCAGCTCCAGCCGCTCCGGCTCCCGCCCCGACACCCGCACCACATCGCAGTGCAGCTCGTCCGCGATCACCGCCATCTCGCGCCGGACCACGTCCGGCCGGAAGGACTTACGGGTGAACTGGTCCCCGGGAAGGAACCCGGTGTCGTAGTTGATGCCGCGTGCGCGCACGTCGATGCCCCCGGGGCCTTTCGTTCGGATCAGGCCGGATCAGGCCCTGCCGTCACCATCGAACCCGACGTCCGCGCCGGAGCGCCGCCGGTGCCTATCCTGCCGCGCCGTCGTCACCACCGGGGCGGCCGAACGACGCCTCCAGGGCGCGTCCCAGCCCCGCACGGGCCTCCTCGCACGGCTCACCGTCGGCCGCCGCCCAGGCGACGTACCCGTCGGGCCGCACCAGCAGCGCCCGCGACGGCGGCCGCGTGCACCGGGCGGCGACGACGTCGACCCGGTCCTTCCAGCCCGCCGCCACCTCCGTCAGCCGCGGCTCCGCGCCCAGGTCCAGCAGGACCGGCCGCCCCGACCGCATCAGGCCGGCGAGCCGCGCGGGACCCGCCCCCGTCCCCAGCGCCAGATCCGGCGCGAAGCGGCCGGCCAGCGGATGGTCCCCGGTCGCGGGGTAGCGGACGTCGTCCCCGGCGAGCAGGGAGGCGAGGTGCCGGATGTTCTCCGGGGAGTGCAGCAGCTCGCCGAACAGCTCGCGCAGCGCCGTCACTTCGGGCCCCGGCGTCATCAGCGCCGTCTGGGCCTGGGTGTGCATGAAGACCCGCAGCCCGGCCGCGTGCCGCTCGGTGTGGTAGCTGTCCAGCAGCCCTTCGGGCGCCCAGCCCCGGACCTCGGCGGCCAGCTTCCAGCCCAGGTTCGCGGCGTCCTGGAGACCGAGGTTGAGCCCCGGGCCGCCCACCGCGGAGTGGACGTGCGCGGCGTCCCCGGCGACGAACACCCGCCCGCTGCGGTACCGCTCCGCCAGCCGCGTGTTGCGGCCCACGAGCCGCCGCAGCATGTGCGGCCCCGGCCCGGACGGCTCGGCCAGCGGCACCTCCGTCCCCAGCACCCGGGCCACACTGTCCCGCATGTCGCCCAGCGTCATCGGGGCGTCGTCGCCCTCCGGCGGCGCACCCCACTCCAGGGTCAGCAGCCGGTGGTTGCCGTCCGGCAGCGCGGCGAAGGCGAAGATGCCGTTCCGGGTGCGGGTGAACGTGAACACCGGACTGATCCGGCCGACTCCGGGCACCTCCAGCTCACCGGTCCCCGGAACCAGCACCGAGGCGGGCACGGTGGCGTACGCGGCCCGCGAGACCAGATCGTGCCCCGGCTCCCCGGCGAACACGATCCCCGCCCCCTTGCGGACGGTGCTCTTCCCGCCGTCGCAGCCGACCAGATACCGGGCCGACAGCTCGTACGCGCCGTCCGCCGCCCGCACCTCGGCGGTCACCCGCTCCTCGTCCTGGCGCAGACCGGTCAGCTCGTGGCCCCGGCGTATCTCCACGCCCAGCTCCTCGGCACGGCCCCGCAGCACCTGCTCGATACGCTGCTGCGTCGCCGGCAGGACCGTCAGCGGATTGGTCTCCAGCACCGAGAGATCCAGCGGCAGCGCGCCGAAGAGATACCCCGGCACCGTCCCGGGCGCCCCGGACACCCCCTCGAACCGCTCGGACAGCCCGCGGTGGTCGAGGAACCGGACCACCTGGCCGATCAGACCGTTGGCCTTGATCTCCGTACTCGGCTCGGGCAGCCGCTCCAGAACGACCGGACGCACCCCCGCCATCCCCAGCTCGCACGCGAGCAGCAGCCCCACCGGGCCGCCGCCGACGATGACGACATCGGCGGTCTCAGTCTCGACGGCCATCACTCATCTCCTCGAAGGGCGCTCCACGGGGCACGCACACAAGCACAGTAGGCACGCCGTCCAAAGCCCTGGTCACCCAGGGCGGCCGCACTAGGGGATCCCCTATCAGGTCCCCGCCGATACTGCCGTCATGTCGGTGACGATGAGTACGCAGGAGTCGCGGTCGCTGACCGATGGCTGGCTGGCACAGGACCTGGACGAGTGGACGCGGCGCGTGCTGCGCCGCCACTTCGACCCCGAACACGGCTCCCCCTACTGGCTCAAGCGCCGTACGGAGCTGGACTTCGACCCCCTCGGTCTCGCCGGATACGACGACCTGGCCGCCTTCGGCCACTTCGACCTCGCCGTCCTGCGGGACATCGACCCGGCCGACCTCGTCCCCGGAGCCGTCGCCCGCCCGCTCGCCGGCCGCGTCTGGGAGTCCGGCGGCACCACCGGCCGGCCCTCGCGCATCCTCTACACCGACGCCATGGAGACCCACTGGGCCGCCTGGCGCCTCCACGGCTCCCGCACGGCGGGCTTCCGCCCCGGCGCCACCTGGATCGACGCCTGCCCCTCCGGCCCCCACATCGTGGGCGAGGAGGCGGACTACCTCGCCGACATGTGCGGGGCCGCCGTCTACTCCGTCGACCTCGACACCCGCTGGATCAAGACCCTCATCCGCTCCGGCCGGCTGCTGGAGATGGAGGAGTACGTCGACCACGTCATCGAGCAGATCACCGACATCCTCGAAACCGTGCCCGTCGACTACCTGCGCTCCACCCCCGCCACCGTGCACGCCCTGATCAACCGCCGCCCCGAACTCATGGCACGGCTCTCCGGCGTCTACCTCGGCGGCACCCAGCTCACCTCCGACGCCTACCGCCGCTTCGCCGAGGCCATGCCCGGCGGCATCATCGCCACCACGTACGGCAACACCCTCGGCTGCGCCAACGGACTGCCCACGCCCGACGGCGGCGACACCCTCCCCTACGTGCCCAACTACCCCCACATCACCATGACCGTCGTCGACCGGACCGACCCCGGCCGCGTCGTCGACTACGACGAGGTGGGGCGGGTACGGCTCACCGTCCTCCACGAGGACCTGTTCCTGCCGAACATCCTCGAACGCGACCAGGCCGTCCGCTACCGGACCCCCGAGGCGTGGCCGTGCGACGGCGTCGCCAACGTCCAGCCGCTCCGCGTCAGTTCGGAGATGCCCGAAGGCCTCTACTGAGCCCGCCCCACCCATGGAACAGTGAAAGAAAGGCGGGGGCGGCGGATGCTGCGCACCGAGCTCATCAGGCCCCTTCACGAACTGCTGCCGGCCCACGCCGAACGCCTCGGCGGGAAGACCGCGTTCCGTGACGCGTGGCGGTCCGTCGGCTACGACGCACTCGACCTGCGCACCCGCCGCCTCGCCGGCCACCTCGCCCACCTGGGCCTGGGCCGCGGCGAGACCGCCGCGCTGCTGCTCGGCAACCGCGTCGAAGCCGTGGAGAGCTACCTCGCGATCGCCCGCGCCGCCGGCGTCGGCGCCCCGCTCAACCCGCACGCCACCGACGAGGAACTGGAACACCTGCTCTCCGACAGCGGTGCCGTGGTCCTCATCACCGACCCCCACCACCTGGACCAGGTCCAGCGCCTCGCCGGACGGCACCCGGGGCTCCGCGTCGTCGTCACCGGGGACGGACCGCCGCCCCCCGGCACCGTGCTGTTCGACACCCTCGCCGACAGCGAACCGCCCCGGCCCGCCCGCGACGACGCCGCACTCGACGACACCGCCTGGATGCTCTACACCTCCGGCACCACCGGAAAACCCAAGGGCGTGCTCTCCACCCACCGGATGGCCCTGTGGGGCGTGGCCGCCTGCTACGCCCCCGTACTCGGCCTGGACGAGAGCGACCGCGTCCTGTGGCCGCTGCCCCTCTCGCACACCGTGGCGCACAACCTGTGCGTGCTCGGCGTCGTCGCCGTCGGCGCCACCGCCCACATCGTCGACGGGCTGTCCGCCGACGACATCGCCGCCGCCCTGCGCGAGGACGCCACCACGTTCTTCTGCGCCGTCCCCACCGTCTACCAGCAGCTCCTGCGGGCCGCCGCGGACGACGGGCTCGGCACCCCCGGCCCCCGGGTCGCCATGGTCGCCGGCGCCGCCTGCCCCGCCGGACTCCACCAGGACTTCGAGGACACCTTCGGCATCCGGCTGCTGGACAGCTACGGTTCCACCGAGACCGGCGGCCCCATCGCCTCCAACGCCCCCACCGGACCCCGCGTCCCCGGCTCCTGCGGACCGGCCGTCCCCGGACTCACCCTCCACCTGCTCGACACCACCACCGGCCGGCCCGTGCCCCCCGGCGCCGAGGGCGAGGTCTGGGTCGAGAGCCCCGCCGTCATGCTCGGCTACCACAACCACCCCGAGGCCACCGCCGCCGTCCTCCGCGACGGCCGCTACCGCACCGGCGACCTGGCCCGCGTCGACGACGCCGGCTTCCTCACCATCACCGGCCGCGTCAAGGAACTCATCATCCGCGGCGGCGAGAACATCCACCCCGGCGAGGTCGAGGCGGCCATCGCCCCGCTGCCCGGCATCGCGGAGGTCGCCGTCGCCGGACGGCCGCACCCGCTGCTCGGCGAGATCCCGGCCGCCTACGTCGTGCCCGGCCCCGAGGGCTTCGACGCCGCCGGACTCATCGACGCCTGCCGCGCCCGGCTGTCGTACTACAAGGTCCCCCACGAGGTGTGGGAGGTGGACCGGCTCCCGCGCACCGCCCTGGGCAAGGTCATGCGCCCGGCCCTGGCGGGCGTCCCGGGACGGCTGGTGCTCTCGCGCCCGGACGACGGCCCCGCCCCGGAGGAGACCGGGGACGACGCCGGGGCCTGGGCGAGACGGCTGGCGGACGCCCCGGCCGGGATCCGCGAGGACCTGCTCCTCGACCTGGTCAGACGCGAGGTCGGCGCCCTGCTCGGACAGCCCGCCGCCGTCCTCGCCGACGCAGCGTTCCGCGAACTGGGCTTCGACTCGGTGATGGCCGTGCGCATGCGCGACCGGTTCGCCGCCGCCACCGGACTCCGGCTCCCCGCGACCCTCGTCTACGACTGCCCGACCCCGGCGGCCGTCGCCGCCCGCCTCGGCGCGGAACTGGCCGGAACCGCCCCCGTACCGGACGTGCCCGACGGCACGGAACCGGACGGCGGCTCCTCCGCGGACGACATCGCCATCGTCGGCATCGCCTGCCGCTTCCCCGGCGGCGTCACCTCCCCCGAGGAGCTGTGGCGGCTGGTGACCGAGGGCACGGACGCCGTCGGCCCCTACCCCGAGGACCGGGGCTGGGCGCCGGCCGGCACCGGAGGACAGCAAGCGGACGCCGGATACGCCCGCACCGGGGGATTCCTCGACGGGGCCGACCTCTTCGACCCCGCCTTCTTCGGCATCAGCCCCCGCGAGGCCCTGGCCATGGACCCCCAGCAGCGGCTGCTGCTGGAATGCGCCTGGGAGGCCTGCGAACGCGCGGGCATCGCCCCGACCTCCCTCAAGGGCACCCGCACCGGCGTCTTCGCCGGTGCCATGGCCGGGGAGTACGGGGCGCGGCTGCTCGGCCGCCCGGCCCCCGAGGGCCTTGAGGGCTATCTCGGCAACGGCAGCGCGGGCAGCGTCGCGGCCGGCCGCATCGCGTACACCCTCGGGCTCGAAGGCCCCGCGATGACCGTGGACACCGCCTGCTCCTCCTCGCTCGTGGCCCTGCACCTGGCCACCCGGTCGCTCCGGGACGGCGAATGCACGATGGCGCTGGCCGGCGGGGTGACGGTGATGTCCACGCCGTCGCCGTTCATCGAGTTCGGCCGCCAGCAGGCCCTGTCCGTCAGCGGCCGGTGCAGCCCCTTCTCCGCCGCCGCCGACGGCACGACCTTCGGCGAAGGCGTCGGACTGCTCCTGCTGGAACGGCTCTCGGACGCCCGCCGCCACGGCCACCGCGTCCGGGCCGTCATCAAGGGCTCCGCCGTCAACCAGGACGGCGCGTCCAACGGACTGACCGCCCCCTCCGGCCCCGCCCAGCAGCGCGTCATCCGCCAGGCCCTGGCCGACGCCGCCCTCACCCCGCAGGACGTCGACGCCGTCGAGGCCCACGGCACCGCCACCCGGCTCGGCGACCCCATCGAGGCCCAGGCCCTCATCGCCACGTACGGCCAGGACCGCCCCGAAGGCCACCCGCTGTGGCTGGGCACCGTCAAATCCAACATCGGGCACGCCCAGGCCGCCGCCGGAGTCGCCGGCGTCATCAAAATGGTGATGGCCCTGCACCACGGGACGCTCCCCGGAACGCTGCACATCGACGAACCGTCCCCCCTCGTCGACTGGTCCGCCGGCACGGTCGAACTGCTCACCGCCGCCCGGCCCTGGACCGTCCCCGGCGACCGCCCGCGCCGCGCCGGCGTCTCCGGATTCGGCGCCAGCGGCACCAACGCGCACCTGATCCTGGAACAGGCACCCGACGACCCCGTACCCGAGCCGCCCACCGCCCACGGCCCCGCCCCCTGGACCCTGTCGGCGCGCACCGGCCCCGCCCTGCGCACCCAGGCCGCCGCCCTCGCGGCCGCGCCCGCCGCCGACGGCGCCGCCCCCGCCGATGTGGGCCGCGCGCTGGCCACCGGCCGGGCCCGCTTCGACCACCGCGCCGTCGTCCTCGGCGACCACACCACCACCCTGCGCCGGCTGGCCGCGGGCGAGAGCGCCGACCAGCTCGTGGAGGGCGTCGCGGACCCGGCCGGCAGCACCCGGCCCGTGTTCGTCTTCCCCGGCCAGGGCGCGCAATGGGCCGGCATGGGCACCGAACTGGCCGACGCCTCACCGGAGTTCGCCGCCCGCCTCGCCGAATGCGAAAGCGCCCTGTCGGAGTTCGTCGACTGGTCGCTCACCGACGTCCTGCGCGAAACGCCCGGCGCACCACCGCTGGACCGCGTCGACGTCGTCCAGCCCGCGTCCTTCGCCGTCATGGTCGCGCTCGCCCGGCTCTGGAGCACCTTCGGCGTGGAACCGGCCGCCGTCGTCGGCCACTCCCAGGGCGAGATCGCCGCCGCCTGCGTCGCCGGAGTCCTCTCGCTGCGCGACGCCGCCCGGATCGTCTGCCTCCGCAGCCGCGCCATCGCCGAACTCGCCGGCCCCGGCGCCATGGCCTCGGTGACCCTGCCCGCCGACCGCGTCGAGGAACTCCTCACCGACGGCGTGTCCGTCGCCGCCGTCAACGGCCCCGCCCAGGTCGTCGTCTCCGGCACCCCGGCCGCCGTCGACGCCCTGGTGACCCGGTGCGACGAACAGGGCGTACGCGCCCGGCGCATCGCCGTCGACTACGCCTCGCACTCCCCGGCCATGGACGCCCTCGCCGACCGCCTCACCACCGACCTCGCCGGCCTCACCCCCCGCCGGGGCACCGTCCCCATGATGTCCACGGTCACCGGCGAACCGGCCGACCCGCCGACCATGGACGGCTCCTACTGGCTGCGCAACCTGCGCAGCCCCGTACGCTTCGCCGACGCCGTCCGGCGCCTCGCCGAACAGGGGCACACCGCGTTCGTCGAGGTCTCCTCGCACCCGGTCCTCACCGCCGCCGTCACCGACCTCGCCCCCGGGACGGCCGTGGTGACCGGCTCGCTGCGCCGCCGCGACGGCGGCCCCGGCCGCTTCCTGACCAGCCTCGCCGAAGCCTGGGTCCGGGGCGTGGACGCCGACTGGACCGCCGCGTTCCGGGATCACCGCCCCCGCCCCGTCGACCTGCCCACCTACCCCTTCCAGCGCGGGCGCTACTGGTTGGACGCCGGACCGCTCACCGCCGACCCCGCCGCCTGGGGACAGCACCCGGCGGACCACCCGCTGCTCGGCGCCGTCCTCAGCCTCGCCGACGGCGACGCCACCGTCCTCACCGGAGTCCTCTCGCCCCGCACCCAGCCCTGGCTGGCCGACCACGTCGTGGGCGGCTCCGTCCTCTTCCCCGGCACCGGCTTCGTCGAACTCGCCCTGCGCGCGGGCGCCGAGACCGGCACCGACGTCCTCGACGACCTCGCCATCGAGACCCCCCTCGTGCTGCCCGAGACCGGCACCGCCGAGGTCCGCGTCCAGGTCCGGGTCGCCGAACCCGACGCCACCGGCCGCCGCCCCGTCACCGTCCACGCCTGCGAGACCGTCCCCGGCACCCCCGACGACGACCCCGTCTGGACCCGGCACGCCACCGGCCACCTCACCACGGCCCCGGCCGGCGCCCCCGCCACCACCCCGGAGGCCTGGCCGCCCCCGGGCGCCGAACCCGTCGACCTGGACGGGGTGTACGACCACCTCGCGGACGGCGGCCTCGGCTACGGCCCCGCCTTCCAGGGACTGCGCGCCGCCTGGCGGCGCGGATCCGAGACCTTCGCCGAGATCACCCTGCCCGAGGAGGCGGGCCGCGACCGCGGATTCGGTATCCACCCGGCCCTGCTCGACGCCTGCCTCCACCCCGATGTCGTGGACGCGGCCGACGGACCGCTGCGCCTGCCGTTCGCCTGGAGCGGGGTACGCCTGTACGGCAACGGCGCCACCACCGTACGGGTCACCCTGCGGCACGGCCCCGGCGGCGAGGTCGCCCTCCACGCCACCGACCCCTCCGGCGCCCCCGTGGTGACGATCGGCGCGCTCGAAACCCGCCCCGCCGCACCGCACACCGCCCACGCCGCCCTCGTCCGCGACGCCCTCCTGCGCGTGACCTGGAACCCCCTGCCCCTCCCGGCCCCCGCCCCCGCCGGGGCGGCCCACTGGGCGGTGCTGGACCCCGGTACGTCGGAAGGCACCTCTGCGGATCCGGCCGGTGCGTCCCGGCGTAACTACGTTGATCCAGCCACCTTCGCCGCAGCCGTGGCCGGTGCGTCGCGGCCCACCCACGCCGACCCGGCCGCCGTGGCCGGTACGTCGCGGCCCACCCACGCCGACCCGGCCCCCGTGGCCGCTACGCCCCCGCACACCCACGCCGACCCGGCCGCCCTCGCCGCCGCCGTGGCCGAGGGCGCACCCGTACCGGACTACGTACTCCTGCCGTGCCCGCCCGCCCCGCACACCGCCGGGGCCGACGCGGTGCACCAGGCCACCGCGCGGGCGCTGCGTCTCGTCCGGCAGTGGCTGGCCGAGGACGCCCTCGCCCCCGCCCGCCTCGTCCTCACCACCCGGGGCGCGGCCGTCGGCAGCGGCGCGGGCGAGGTCACCGACCCGGTGCACGCCGCCGTATGGGGACTCGTCCGCTCCGCCCAGTCCGAGCATCCCGGCCGCATCGTCCTGGCCGACCTCGACACCGACCCCGCAGGCGACACGACGGCCGAACTGCGGCTCCTGGCCGCCGCCATGACCGCCGCCGGACCCGCCGAGGAGCAGTTCGCCCTGCGCGACGGCACCGTTCTCACCCCGCTCCTGACCCGGGCGGCGCCAGGTGCCCCCACCGCGCAGCCACTCGTACTCGACCCCGAGGGCACCGTCCTGATCACCGGCGGCACCGGCATGATCGGCCAGGTCATCACCCGCCACCTCGTCCACGCGCACGGCGTCCGGCACATCGTCCTGGCCGCCCGCGGGGGAGCGGCGGGCGGACTGCCGGACGAACTCGCGCCCCACGGCGCCGAGGTGACGGCCGTCGCCTGCGACGTCTCCGACCGCGCCGCCCTCGCCGCGCTCCTGGACCGCATCGACCGGCCCCTCGCCGCCGTGATCCACGCCGCAGGCGTCCTCGACGACGGCGTGATCACCTCGCTCACCCCCGAGCAGCTGACCGCGGCACTGCGGCCCAAGGCCGACGCCCTGGTCCACCTCACCGAACTCCTGCGCGCCCGGGGCGACGAGGCGACCCCCTTCCTCACCTTCTCCTCCCTCGCGGGCGTCCTCGGCGGAGCCGGCCAGGCCAACTACGCCGCCGCCAACGCCTTCCTCGACGCCATCATGCGGCAGCGCCGCGCCCAGGGCCTGCCCGGACTCTCGATCGCCTGGGGCCTGTGGGAACAGCCCGACGACGGACCGGGACTCGCCGCCGATCTGGCCGCCGCCGACCGCGCCCGGCTCGCCTCCGGCGCCGGACGCCCGCTCACCCCCGAACAGGGCGCCGCCCTGTTCGACGCCGCGCTCGCCCTGTCCGGCACCCACGACGACGGCCTGCTGATCGCCGCCCGCTTCGACACCACCCGGCTGCGCTCCACCCGTACGCCCCTGCTGCGCGGACTGGTACGCGGCCCGGCCCGCCGCACCACCACCCCCGCCACCGACGGGGCGACCTTGCGCAACCGCCTCGCCGGCCTCACCCCGGACGAACGCCACCGCGCCCTCGTCGACCTGGTCCGCCAGGAGGTCGCCGCCGTCCTCGGCTTCCCCGGGCCCGAATCCGTCACCCCCACCCAGACCCTGACCGAAGCCGGATTCGACTCCCTGACCGCCGTGGAACTGCGCAACCGGCTCGCCGGGGCCACCGCCCTGCGCCTGCCCACCGCCCTCGTCTTCGAGCACCCCACCGCCGACGCGCTCGCCGGCCACCTCGCCGAACGCCTCGACGACACCGCCGACGGAACCGCCCCGGACGCGACCGCCCCCGAGGACCCGGACGCCCGCCCCGACCCCGTCGCCGACCTCTTCCGCCGGGCCTGCGCGGACGGCCGCACCGACGAGGGCTTCGCCCTGCTGCGCAGCGCGGCCCGCCTCCGCCCCCGCGGCACCGCCCCCGTCGCACCCGTCGCGCTCGCCACCAGCGGCACCGCACCCGCACTGATCTGCGTCAGCTCGCACGTGGCCCTCGGCGGCCCCCACGAATACACCCGCTTCGCCGCGCCCCTGCGCGGCCACCACCCCGTATGGGCCCTGCCCAACCCCGGATTCGAGCCGGACGCACCGCTCCCGCCCACCCGGCGCGAACTCGCCGAGGCCCAGGCCGAACAGGCCCTGCGCTGCGCCGGCGGAGCCCCGTTCGTCCTCGTCGGCTCCTCCTCCGGCGGCGTCATCGCCCACACCGCCGCCGGACTCCTCGAAGCCGCCGGCACACCCCCGGCCGCCGTCGTCCTCCTCGACACCTACCCCCCGGCCGCCCTGGAGTCCTCACCCACCGCGCCCGCGTTCCGCGAGGCACTCGTCGAAGGACTCCACGCCCGCCAGAGCCCCTTCGCCCGGCTGGACTTCACCCGGCTCACCGCCATGAGCTGGTACGGCGACCTCTTCGCCCAGGCGGACCCCGAACCGCTGGAGACCCCCGTCCTGCTCGTACGCGCCACCGAACCCCTCGCGCCCGCACTCGCCGCCGGCGACTGGCGCACCGAGTGGAAGACCGCGCACACCACCCTCGACGTCCCCGGCAACCACTTCACCCTGATGGAGAAGCACGCCGCGACCACCGCCCAGGCCGTGCGGGAATGGCTGGGCGCGGTGGCCGACTGACCGCCACCGCGCCCGTACGCCCCGCCCCCGGTTCTCAGCGCCGCAGCGGCACCCCGTGCTCGAACACCGCCGCGACGGCCTTCGGCACCGCCTCCGGGGTGTCCACGAAGACCACCGGGAACGGGTAGTGCAGCGCGCTCAGAATCGGCGACGGCCCCACGACCAGCCCCAGCCGCGCCCCATGGTGCTCCATCTCCCGCACCAGGTGCACCACGCTGATCGGCGCGACGACATTGTCCGTGAACATGTCCCGCACCTCACCGGCCCCGGTCAGCGTGCGCTGCTCCAGAGCCGAGCACAGCGGCAGGACGGGATCGGTGAACGGCATCGTCGCGATGTAGTCCCGGGTCACCGCCTGGGCCGGGGCACGCAACGGACAGTGCTCCGCCACGTCCGCGCCCTCGGTGACCGTGATCATCCCGCCCGAGTCCGCGCTCAGCTTCTCCAGCGCGTCCCGGTATCCGCTCAGCATCACGATCCGCAGTCTGCGCTCCGCGTCCCATCCGAAGTCGCAGGCCACGAAGACGCCCTCGTGCCGCGCGCACACCTCCTCCGGGTCGTCGTCCGCGCCGAGATACGCCGAGGCGATGCCTTCCGCCCGCACCGTCTCCCCGGCCGCGGGCTCCTCCTGCGGCGGACGCAGCTCGCCGCGGATCAGCAGCCCCATCAGCTCCTGCCGCTCGCACGCCCCCGTCACGCACGCACTCACCATGCCGCCCAGGCTCATCCCGCCGGCCATGTGCGGGCGCAGCCCCTTCTCGGCGAGCACGTCCTGGATGCCCAGCTGCGCGGCCGCCAGCCCGATCGACACCGCCCGCCGCCGGACCTCGTCGTCGTAGTCCCCGTTCTGCCGCACCAGGGCCTCGACGTCGAGCCCGGTCCACGCCGAGGCCTGCGCGAACGACTCGCGCACCGCCGCGTACTGGTCGTAGAAATCAATCACCCCGCCCGGCTCGTACCGGAACAGATTCGTACCAAAGATGGACGCCAGAGCCATGTGTTGTCACCTCCATGACCGGGCCACGCTAAGGGAGGAAGGGCCAGGGAGTTTCCCAGAGTTGACGCGGGTACGGTGATCACCATGCCTCTGGGATACTTAGCGACGACTGTGCTCATCGCGTGGTGCGCGTTCTTCGCCGTCGTCGCACCGCGCCGGCCCCGCCGACTCGCGGGAATGAGCTTCTTGTTCGGCATGATCATCAACGAGGTGCCCCACTTCGGCATCTACTTCCTGGCGGCGTCCACGGCCCTGGCCGCGGGCCAGGGAGACCTGGGATCCACCGGCGCCCGGGTGACCGTCGCCGTCGCCGCCCTCACCGCCCTCGCCCTCGCGTACTCCTTCTGGCTGGGGACCCGCTCGGACCGCCCCGTCACCCAGGCCCTCGACGAGGGCCTGGGCGCCGACTGGCGCGACCACGTCAACACCCCCCTGCGCCGCCACCGCCCCTGGACCCGCATCCTGCTGCTCCCGGCGTACATGGCGCAGCGCGACGTACGCGTCGTCCGCAACCTCAGCTACGGCGACGCCGGCCGCCGCAACCTCCTGGACCTCTACCACCGCCGCGACACCCCGCAGAACGCCCCGGTCCTGGTCTACTTCCACGGCGGCCAGTACTCCCGCGGAGCCAAGAGCCGCGAGGCACGCCCCCTGCTCCAGCGCCTCGCCTCCCAGGGCTGGGTCTGCGTCAGCGCCAACTACCGCCTGCGCCCCGAGACGACGTTCCCCGGCCACCAGATCGACGCCAAGAAGGTCATCGCCTGGATGCGCGAACAGGGCTCGCAGTACGGCGCCGACCCGGCCCGGCTCTTCGTCGCGGGCAGCTCCGCCGGAGCCAACATGGCCGGCCTCTGCGCCCTCACCCCGAACGACCCGAGGTTCCAGCCCGGCTTCGAATCGTCCGACACCACCGTCACCGGGGCCATCTGCTTCTACGGCTTCTACGGCCACTACTTCGGCACCCCGCCCGACGAACCCGCCCCACCCATGCAGCCCCAGGGCTACATCAACCCCGACGCACCCCCCTTCTTCATCGCCCACGGCACCAACGACGCCCTGGGCACCGTGGAAGGCGCCCGGCACTTCGCCGCCGAGCTGCGCCGCACCTCCCGCAACCCCGTCGTCTACGCCGAACTCCCCGGCGCCCAGCACAACTTCGACCTCTTCCGCTCCCCCCGCTGCGAAGCCGTCGTCGACGGCGTGGACGCCTTCACCGCCCGCACCCTGGCCCCCTGACCCACGGCCCGCGCCGCCGGCGAGGTCTCCCCCCGGGCCCGGCTCAGGGGGAGACCCACCCGTCCAGATAGGCGATCAGCCGGTACTCACTGCGCTCCAGCCGCTCCCGCCGCTCGGGCGCCAGCGACGCCAACGCGTCCACCAGGACCCGTTCCCCCGGCACCCGCACCATCGATCCGGAGTAGACCCGGCACCCGGAGCACCACACGAACCCCACGCACCGCTCGAACAGGGCCGACCCCGGCGGATACAGCCGGTACTGATACGAGCGGACCCCCGCCCCGCACTCCGCACAGACCCACCCGCCGCCCGGAATCGCCTCCCAGTGTCCGGTCTTGAGCCAGCGGTCCCGCCCGCCGTGCGCTCTTCAATACGTCATGCCGCCCATCGTCCCCACGAAACGCCCACCGGGCAAACGCCCCGCACGACCGGTCCGCATCCTGCCGACTTCCGCCGGCGGCACCTTGTTCGCGTCGGCCGTGTCCTGCCATCGTCATGGCCGCACACCGCAGCCGATCGGAGGACGCGTGGACGAGACAGTGGAATCGGTCGGTCGGGGCCGCTACCGCCTGGTCCGGTCCGTCGGCCGGGGCGGGATGGCCGCGGTCTACCAGGCCACGGACACCGCCCTGGGGCGCGAGGTCGCGGTGAAGCTCATGGACCGCACGGCCACGGGCGAGGACTTCCGCAGGAGGTTCCGCCGCGAGGCACGCGCCGTCGCCGCGCTCAACCACCGCAATGTGATCGCGATCCACGACATCGGCGAGGAACCCGTACACGGCGGCGACCCCACCCCGTACCTGGTCATGGAGTTCGTCCACGGCCGCCCGCTGAGCGAGGTCGTGTCCACCGGTCCGACGGCCGTGCCCGAGGCGTTACGGATCGCCGCGGACATCCTGGACGGCCTGGCCGCCAGCCACGACGCCGGACTCGTCCACCGGGACATCAAACCGGCCAACGTCATGGTGGCCCGGGACGGCACGGTGAAGGTCCTGGACTTCGGCATCGCCCGGAGCGCCGCCGCGGACACCGCCCCGGTCACCCGCACCGGAACCGTCATGGGCACCGCCCCCTACATGTCGCCCGAGCAGGCCCAGGGAAGAGAACTCGACCACCGCAGCGACCTCTACTCGACCGGGATCCTCCTCTTCGAACTCCTCAGCGGACGGCGCCCCTTCGACGCCGGGGCCGAAGCGGCCCTGCTGTACCACCACGTCCACACCCCGCCCCCGCTCCTGTCCGACCTGGGAATCACGGTCCCCGGGCCGGTCCAGGACCTCGTCTCCCGCGCCCTGGAGAAGGACCCCGCGAGAAGACCCGCCACCGCCCGTCAGATGCGCTCCCTCGTCCTCGCCGCCGCGCGGACCACCGTCCCCCTCCGACCCGCCACAGCGCCCCGCCCCCTCGGCCCCGCCATCGCGTCCCGCCCCCACGTCCCCGCTCCTCCGCCCTTTCCCCCCACCGCATCGGCCCCGGGCAGCGCGCCCCCGCCGGACTGGCCCCTCCGAGCCTCCCTCGCCGCCGCCCCCGTCGGCCATCTCGCCGGATGGCTCACCTTCTCCCACCTGCTCACCCCGCTCTACAGAAGCGGCACCAGCGGCACCGTCGGCCTCGGCGGCGCCCTGGCCTACGCGGTGATGTACGCCCCCATCCTGCTCGGCCTTCTGACCGCCATACGCCGCACCCGCACAACACCCCCCGACCCCCACCGCCCCCTGGCGCTCGCCTGCGTCACCGTCAACGGCCTCTGGGCCTTCTACCACCTCGGTACGTGGCTCTTCGCGTTTCCCCTGTTCCCCGTCTAGGGCCGTGCGTCCGGCGGATCCCGCTCCGCTGCCGCACGAGGTGATCGTCGCGCGGGAAGCCGCAGCACCGTGCCGGCCGCCGCGCCGCCCCCGTACGTACACCGAACGGTGCAGCCCGACCGGACAACAGCACCGACCGGTGTACAGCACGGTGTCAGCATCGGGACGACGCGGCCGCCCCCGCCCCCTCCGTAGGTTCTGGATCACCGGAACGACACCCAGGAGGACGCATGACGGCGACGCACACGGCTCCGGCCGCGGGGGCACGGGCTCCGCTCGCCCTGATCGGCATCGGGGCCCTGGCCATGGCCATGGTGGAGACACTCAACCCGGAGTACGACCTGGTGAGCGAGACGCTCAGCCGGTACGTGCACGGCACGGCGGGCTGGCTCGTCCCGGCGGCGCTGCTGGCCGTCGGAGCCGCCTCCGCCGTCCTCGTGGCACGGCTGGGAGGCGGAACCGGGCGTGCGGGCCGGGCCGCGCTCGCGGTGTGGACGGCGGGCATCCTGGTCGCGGCCGTCTTCCCGGCGGACCCGCCCGGCAGATGGAGCCGGCCCTCCCTCTCCGAACTCGTCCACGGAAACGCCGCCTTCCTCGCCTTCGCGGCCCTGCCGGCCGCCGCCGTGCTGCTCCGCCGGACCCTCATGGCCCGGCGCCCCGGGCTGCGCACGGCCCTGAACACGCTGACCGTCGCTTCGGCCGCTGCCACGGTGGCGCTCGCGGTCTTCCTCGTCGACGTGATGGACGGCGGCCCGTCGCTCGGACTGGGCGGCGCCCCCACGCTCGTCGGTCTCGCCGAACGCCTCGTCCTCGTCGTGGACTTCGGATGGGTGGCGCTCGCACTGACGGTGGCGGGCGCCCGCCCCGAGTGGGGGAGGGACCGTCGTGCATGATCGGCGCATGGACCGACCAGCCGGCCGCACTCCCGCCACCCCCCGCACGGCCCGGCTCGTCGACGGGCTCCTCGCCGCCGGGACCGCCGTCGCCGTCCTGGCCGTCACCGTCCGGCTCGGCGGCCGAACGGACGCCGCGGGAACCCTGCCGCTCGCCCTCTGGCTGGGCGCTCTGCTCCTGGTACGCCGACGCCGTCCGCTCGTCGTGCTGCTGCTCGGCGTCCAGGCCGTCGTGGTGTTCCGCACCAGCGGCCTCACCGATGCCGGCTGGGTGTGGCCGGCCTCCGCCGCGTACGCCACCCTGGCCGCCGACGACCGGCCCGGCCGGCCCGGCCTGCCCTGGGCGGCCGGCGTGGGCCTGGCCGAACTGGCCTTCGCCGCAGCCTGGGAGACGAGCGCCGGCGGCGCCACCGCGCGCGAGGCCCTCGACTCCCTGGGCCCCGAGGCTCTCTGGCTCGCGGTGCTTCTCGCCGCCGCCGCCGCCCACCGCAACCGCCTCCGCTGGTGCGCCGAACTCGACGAGCGCCTGCTGCGGGCCGCTCGGGAACGGGACCTGGAGGCCGGCCGGCGGATCGCGGAGGCCCGCCTGGACATCGCCCGGGAACTCCACGACGTCGTCGGACACACCCTCACCGTCGTCGGGCTCCAGCTCAGGGTCGCGGCCGAGGCCCTGGACGACTCCCCGGACGAGGCACGCGACGCCCTCTCCACCGCGCAACAGGTCCGCACCGAGGCCCTCCGGGACCTCCGCGCCCTCGTCCATGTGCTGCGCGCGCCGGGAGAGGGCCGCCCGGCGGAACCCACGGCCGGCGTCGCCGAGATCACCGCGCTCGTCGACCGCATGCGCTCGACGGACCTGGACATCCGCCTGGACACGACGGGCGACCTCGCCACCGTCCCCGCACCGGTCTCCCTAGCCGTCCACCGCATCGCCCAGGAAGCCCTCACCAATACCGCCCGCCACGCGGAGGCCTCACGCGCCGAGGTCGCCATCCGGTGCGGCGACGGCAGGGTGGAGATACAGGTCACCGACGACGGCCGCACCCCCGTGCACCCAGCCGCACCGGCCGGGCACGGGATCCGAGGAATGGACGAACGGGTCCGCGCGCTCGGCGGGGACTTCTCCGCCGGACCGCGCACAAAGGGCGACGGGTGGCTCGTGCGCGCCGCCATCCCTGTGCCAGGCTTCCGCCCATGACGATCAAGGTGCTCCTCGCCGACGACCAGGCCCTGGTACGCGCGGGATTCGGCAGCCTCCTCGCCCGCGCCGAGGACATCCGGGTCGTCGGCGAGGCGGGCACCGGTGACGAGGCGGTCCGCGCGGCCCGCGCCCTCCGCCCCGACGTCGTCCTCATGGACATCCGCATGCCCGGAACGGACGGTCTCACCGCCACCCGGACGATCGTCGGCGACCCCGAACTGGCGGACTGCCGCGTCATCGTCCTCACCACCTTCGAGACCGACGACTACGTCTTCGCGGCCCTGCGCGCGGGCGCGAGCGGCTTCCTCACCAAGGAGACCGAACCGGACGACCTGCGCCAGGCCGTCCGCGCGGTGGCGGCCGGCGACGCCCTCCTCTCACCGGGCGCGACCCGACGCGTGATCGAACAGTTCGCGCACCGCCCCACCACCCCCACCGACACCGCCGGACAACTCGCCGTCCTCACCGCGCGGGAACGCGAGGTCACCCGCCTCATCGCCACCGGCCTGTCCAACGACCAGATCGCCTCACAGCTCGTCATCAGCCCGCTCACCGCCAAGACCCACGTCACCCGCGCCATCGCCAAACTCGGCGTCCGCGACCGCGCCCAACTGGTCATCCTCGCCTACGAGACGGGCCTCGTCCTCACCGGCTCCCCGCACCCACCGGAGCAGTCAGCACCGGACACCCGCACGGGACCGAGACGCCTTCCGGCGTAAGGACACCAGCCGTCCGTTCGCCCGTCCCCGGAACCGTGGTGGTACGCCGGGCCCGCACGGCCGGGGGCCGGTCACGCGCGGCCGGGGGCCGGTCACGCGCGGTGCGCCGCGTCTCCGTTCCCCGAGCGTTCGCCGTGCCGCATCCGACTGTCTGTCCGGCCGGCAGGCCAGTGCGGATTCGGCATGCCGTCATCGCTCATGTGCGCCCGCCGCCAGATGCTGTTCCAGCGGAACGGGGTCTCCGGTACGACCGGGTGCCGCCGGCCGCACGGGCACGGCGTCAGCACCCACGCGCAGCCACGGCACCACTCGACCCAGCCGTGCCCGGTCGAGCTCAGCACGCGCGGCCCCTCGTCCCCGCACGCCGGACAGCCGGCCGGATCGGCACCGTCCAACAACGAGTTCTGCCGCCGGACGTACTCCGGCAGGCGCAGCGAAGGATGGCGGAACGGGTCGTCGAACCACGCCCGCTCCGGCCCGTCCCACCAGCTCCGCAGCCACCACGGCCGAGGGCTCGGCACGGCCCGCCGCCCGGCCCGCTTCTCCGCCCGACGCTGCGCGTCATACGCCTCCGCCCGGACCAGCCACAGCACCCGCGCCTCGTGCAACTCCTCCACCGCCCGCCCCAGCGCGCCCGGGTCCGCCTCCAGCCGTCGGGGGATCGCGGCGCTGAGCGTGAGGTGGTGATAGGTCGCCCGCAAGCCGTAAGGAGCAAAAACGGTGAGGCACGTGCGCAGCGCGCTGTGCCGCCGATGGAGCGGCAACCGGACGTCGTGCACGCGCCCCCGATGGGTCAGAAAACTGCTCACTCCGCGCGCCCCCGGTCCGGTGCGCCCGCCGAGACGTCGGCGGTGGCGCTGCCGGTGCTCCGCCCCACGCAGGCGTGTCCGTCGTCGGGCAGCCCCATGACGTTCAGCACGGGTTCCCCGCCCTCGGGGATCTCGAAGACGAAGTTCGCTCCCGACCCGGTCGCCGTGAGCGAGCACTGGCCGCCGAAGGTCAGCGCGTCGTACGGCTCCCAGGCACAGCCGGCCGCGTCCAGCCCGGAAACGACGTCCGCGTACGTCAGCCCCGCCGGAAAGACGCCCGTCCCACCGGCAACCGACGCAGGGAGCTCCACGACGTCACGCCAGGTCTGCACACAGATGAGGGAGACCCTGCGGCAGTGGCAGACGCTCAGCTCAAGGTCCCCGTAGGCGAAGAGCCGCGGCCACTTCCTCTTCCGGCTCATCGTCCCGATGTCCCACGGCTCGCCGAGCGCCCCGGTCACATCGTTCCAGTCGGCCCCGGCGAACACCGGACCCAGCCGGGCCGTCTTCGCCATGCCGGCCAGCACATCGAGAATCTCCACGAACGAAGCCTGGCAGGTCGCCTGATCAGCGGTCCAACGGTTTCGAGGGCACCGTGGTGCTCGGGTCGATCACCCAGTGACGGGTCTCCAGAACGCGACCGGCGAACTCCAGGCTCCGCTCTCCGACGAAGGTGAAGCCGACCGTGCGGCAGATGCCGTTCGACGCCAGGTTGCTGGTCGCGGGAAATGCGTGGATGAGCCGCTTCGGGGATGATCATTTTGGTCCAGGCGGTGATCACGCGGCCCGCACTGCCGACGGCCATACCCCCTTCCCGCCAGGAGCCTCCGGGAGCAGAACGACGCCCCCTCGAAGACATGCGATCCAAGGCAACGTACGCGCTCCGCCCGCTGAGCGGATCCCACCCTCACATACGCGTCGACCCGAGACGGACCTGATGCCCGACGATGCCGACCTCCAGCCCGTTCTCGGCCGCACGGGCCTCGGCGAACCCGGTGTTGACCGGAAGGGAGACCGACCAGGCGACATCGCTCTCGTCCAGCCCGGGGACGTGGAAGCCCACTTCGTCGCCCTGGGCCAGGACCGTGCCCGCGCTGTCGACCGGCTTGCCCGCGACCGTCCCCGACACCTTGACGTGTGCCTCCTGGCCGTTCGACCCGGAGTCCGGCGAGACCGTCAGCCGGGTGCCTCCCGGGGCACCGCCTCCCACCAGCCGCGACAACGCCTCGGACAGCTCCTTGTAGGAGAGCGTCAGCGTGCCCGTGACGAGGTTCGCCTCGGCGCTGCGGCCCGACAGGGAGGCCACGTGCACGTCGTTGAGATCGAGGTGGAGCCGGTCGATGTGGAGGTAGCCGCCCCTCGCGTCGGTCGTACTGCTGACGAAGAACTTTCCGGCGTCCAGCGTCACGTGATCGAAGGAGCCGCCGGCCGCCTGGGTGAGGAAGGGAAAGCCTTTGATCGACAGGTCGACATAGCTGTCGGTCGTGTTGCCGTATCCGTAGTTTCCCTTCGCGAGCTGAGTGATCTCCTTGTTCGCGAAGTGGACCGCGAGCCGGTCGGCAGCAGTGAAGAGGACCGCGAGTACGGCCAGCGTGATCCCCAGGATCTTCACCCATCTACGGCTCACGACACACTCCCCACGATCAGACATTCGAATTCGGCTTCGTGATCATGAGTCCGGTCGCGACCGGCGCAGAGTGGCTTTACGAAGGCATGGCCTGCGCGAACGCGACCTGTGACCTTGAGGGGCCCGGCGCGGCCCCCCCCGTAAACCGGCCTGGGACCGACCCCCCGCCGTGTCGACATCTCCCGCACGCCTGCTCCAGCACCACCGTCCTGCCCGGGTCTTCACCGCGCCGGCTGCCCCGACCGCACGGGAGCCGCGGCCGTCACGGCCAGGACGCCAGCGCGAAGAGCGCCACAAGGAAGCAGAGCATCATCTGCACCACCCCGGTCACGCGGTGCTCGATCCGCAGCAGTACGACGGCCGTTACGCCGACCACCAGGGACAGCACACCGAAACCCAGCACCGGAGCCCAGTCCTGCGACGCCCCGCCATCAGCCGTCTGCCCGGAGCCACCGTCCATCCGGTGCAGGCCTCGAACGGCGAGCACGATGGCGACCAACAGCGCGGCCGCCACATCCGCCACCAGAACGAGCAGCAGCACACACCCCCCGGAGAACGCGCCCTCCGCGCCGGGCGTCGAAGACCGTTCGTCGTCATGATCGGGCATGCCCCCACGATCGCCCGAAAGACATCCTTCCGAACGGTCCGTCGCCGACTCGCAACCCAGACGTACTCCCTCCTTCACCGGCCGGTCCGGCCTCGGAGATCCTCCACGGACACGCAGTTCGAGCCTGCCGGAGGGCCCGGAGGCGGTGGGTTGCTCCCGTACGACGACGACGCCGTGGCGGAGAAACTCGACAACGGCCAGGTCAAGGCGACGCGGCCTCGGACGTCAGAGGTTCCCCGTGAGTGCGGCCGTCAGGATGCTGGCTCAACCGTCGCCGACGGGTCCGGGCCGTGCTCCGACGGTGTTGGATCCGGTCGGGCGGGGGGCGTTCCACGCGGTCCGTACGGGTCGTCATCCCAGCATCCACGTCGAGCCCGGCGGCTCCTGGACCTGCGGCAGTGGGAACCTCTGCACCGCGGTCTGGGACCTGACGACGGACAACTGGGAGATCTTCCGCCTCGGAACATGCGCCCGCTACTACCTCTCCAACTGGGAGGACTGGGGCCCCTACTGGAACGAGCAGACAGGAGGCCGGTCCACCCGCTCGGTCTTCTACGACGAGGACGGCGATGAACTCGTCGCCTTCTACGCCGGCGACTCCTCGAAGCACCGCACGGACTGGTCGCCCGTCTGGTCCATCCGCAACTGCTGACCACCGCCTCCGGGCCACCGCCCCCGGACCCACCGCCCCCCGACCCGCCACCTTCTGACCCAACGGCACCGGCCCGGCGGCACGCGGCGATGACCGCACGGGCTGCCGCGCCCGCTGTGTGTGAAGCGGTTCAGGGGCCGCCGGCCGGATGGTCCACAATCACCGCATGGACGTCCCCGAACTGCTGGAAGCCGCCTCCCTGCTGGTTCCCGCGGGGATCGCCACCGGGAACGACATCACGATCGACGATGTCTGGGACTACCTCGTCCACGACGAATGGGAGGTGGCCCTTGGCCTGCTGGAGGAACTCGGCGACGTCCGCCCCCTTCCACTCGGCTTCTGGGAAGACCTCGCCACGGCCGCGGAGCAGATGCGGCTGGAGAGGAGCGCGGCCTGGTGCCGCTGGCGGTGCTACGAGACCCGGAACGGGATCATCCGGGCCGATCTCACGCTTCGGCCGGCCGGTGAGAGCACACGGCGGACGCCGTTCTCCGGAGCCGGAGTGCTCCGGCCGATGTGGAGCATCGGAAACCGCGCACCGACCGGTGAGGAAGCGCTCAATATCGCCGCCCTGTGGGTCGATTTCACTCCCACCCTGGGGCCGGGCGAGCGTTCCTCCGTACGGCTCGCACCCCTCGACCCCTCGCAGTGGCGACACCTCCGGCCCGGCCACACGATCACCATGCACGAGGACCGGACCGTCGGCGGCACGGCCGTCGTCCTGGAAGTCCAGGGGCCTACGGCCGCGCCCACCCCGTAGGACCTGCTGCCCCGGCCTGTCCCGCCGTCGGCGTCCGCGAAGCCGTACCCCGCTCCCTCGCCCATCGCGGCGGGCCCGGACGGCATCCCGTCCGGGCCCGCGCGGAGCGACGGGGTCAGCGCTTCATGAGGGCGAAGACTCCCCAGCCGAGGTACTCACGCCCGTAGCGCGCGTACTGGGCGGGCTCGGTGGTGAGTTCTTTCCTCACGTCGGGGGCCAGTTCGTCGTCCGGGTTCTCGTCGAGCCAGCGGCGCATGGTGAGCCATTGGGCCGCGGCGTAGCGGTCCCAGCTGTCCTGGTCGGCCAGCGTCATTTCCACGACGTCGTAGCCGAGGTCCTGGAACTGTCCGATCAGTGCGTGGAGTTCGAGGAAGTCGGCGAGCGAGGTGGCGTGGCAGGCCCTGGCGGTGTCCTCGTCCGGAGGGGTCTGCCGCCAGAAGGGCTCGCCGATCAGCATCAGGCCTCCGGGGCGCAGGCTGCGCTGGAGCAGTTCGACCGTTCCGGCGACGCCGCCTCCGATCCAGGTGGCGCCGACGCACGCGGCGAGGTCGACGGGCCGGCCCGCGACGTGCCCGGCTGCGTCGCCGTGGACGAACTCGACCCGGTCGGCGACCCCGAGTTCGACGGCGCGCGCCTGCGCCTGCTGGGTGAAGAGTGTGCTGATGTCGACGCCCGTGCCGGTGAAGCCCAGGTCGCGTGCCCAGGTGCACAGCATTTCGCCGGAGCCGCTGGCCAGATCGAGGACCCGGGTCCCGGCGGGGAGACGGAGGGACGCGCCCAGGGTGGCGAATTTCTCGGCGGTCAGCGGGTTGTGGATGCGGTGGCCGCTCTCGCGGATGGTGAAGATACGGGGAAGGTCCATGACCAGATTCCTTTCCGTCAGGCCTTGAAGTGGGGGACTGCTCGGCGGACGGGACCCGTCTCGGTGACGACGCCACTGTGGGCGCGTTCGGCCCGCGACAGGGCGAAGGCGCGCTCACGGCCGGCGTCCCAGCCGTAGCCAGCCGACGTCAGAACGCGCTCATGGGAAGAGAGAGCGGAGGGAGGGAGAAGAGAGTGATGAAAAAACACGAGGGAGACCCTTGAACGGGGACCCCGTCGGACGAAGGCGTGCCGAAAACGCTCCTACGAAGGAGCAGGACAGCCCAAGGTCAGGACGAGGCCCGGGAGGTGAGGATGATCCGAGCACCGCACACGGCAGTGGTCTCCATGACAGTCATCAACACACCTCCTCATGTCTCCGTGAGCGAACTGATCATCGCTCTGGCACCCAAGGTAACACCCTCACCGGACGGCCGGGGCCGGCGGGGGCCGGCCGGGGCCGGCGAGGACCGGCCGTCCGGGCCGTACAGCCGACGGTCTGCCGGATGAATCGGACGGGCTGGTCCAGCGCGATCGAAAGGCGGCTCGTGGGACGAGCGCACGCGAAGCGGCTGGTATTACTGGGGCATGCAGGAAGAGACCGCACGCTCCGCGATCGACACGTTCATCTCCGCGTTCAACGCCTCGGACGACAGCTATGTGACTGCCCTGCTCTCCCAGGCCCTGACCTCGGACGTGGTCTTCTGGGGACCCTTGGGCCGCAGCGAGGGAATCGCGGCGGTCGAGCGGTTCGTGCTGGACATCCGGCGCCACCCGGCGGGGACCGGGACGATGGTGCGCTGCTCAGCGGTGGACATGCCTGACGAATGGGCCCGGTACCAGTGGGTTTTCGCCACGCCCGAGGGAGGACCCCGCCTGGCGGGAACGGACGTCGTCCATCTGCGGCGGAGCCTCATCGACCAGGTCATCGTCTTCGCGGGGGAGATCGAGCCGTCCGTCTCCTGAGTCGTCCTTCTGCCGCTGTTCCTCTCCCCGTCGCGACCACCGACCCGGCGAACCCTCCTGGTCAGAGCACTAGCGCTCCTGCGGCACAGGGTGGAACAGCGCGTCGTCGTGGTCCGGGAAGAGCAGCGGCATGGTGCGGCGGAAGTCCGCGACCTCCGCGCTGTCCTCGTATCCGGCGCACAGGGCCGTGGGCCAGTACCAGTATCCGCGTGAGGCGATCAGGAGATCGACGTACTCGGCGAAGGTGCGGCCGGTGGACGCCAGTTCCTCACCGAAGTAGTGGTAGCTGACCTGCTCGGAGAAGACGCCGTCCTCGCCCCGCTCGAATGCCACGCACGCTTCCGGGGTGAAGAAGTCGAAGGGGACGACGGGGCGGAATTCCTGGTCGCCCCGGGGGAACCAGGTCACCCCGCTCCAGTCCCCGAGCACGCGGTCGAGGGGCAGCACGTCGATCGCGCCGCGGCCCTGCCCGTCGCCCGCGGCGGACCGCCAGTCGAGCGTGAAGGACCCGACCTGCCGGTAGAAGTCCTCCACTCCGGCGGGGAGCCGGGCGCCCGACTCCTCGATGACCCGGGACAGCCGGGCGGCGGGCAGGGGATCGGTCAGCGCGTGGTTCAGCAGCTCGACGCGAGGGTTCTCGCGGAGAGAGGCGACCAGCGCGTCGAGCCGTTGCCGTGTGTCGCTCACGTGACGTCCTACATGTTGTTGTTCTCGATCTCCCACGCGTCCCCACCCACTTCCTTGCCCTTGGCGTCGTACAAGGTGTATTCCGCCCTGATCTTCCCGGGAAGGCCGAATCGGTAGACGGTGTCGAAGGCGACCGCCTCCGGAGATCCCGGCGTCATCTTCATATCGGCCGATGTGGGGTGGGAACTGAAGTCCGCCGTCACGTGGTACCGGGCGGTGTAGCCGTTCTGGAGAATGGCCGCCTTGAGGCCCTTCTCCACCTTCGCGTGGTGCTGGCTGTTGGCCTGCTTGACCAGCGGGGTCAGGTTCTCCAGGTGCTTGCCCGAACCGCCCAGATTGTGGTTCAGGAGGTGCCCCTGGACCATGTAGTTCCTGAACCAGTCCCCGATCGGCGTCCCGCTCGGCGGCCACCACGCGGGCTGCACCTTGGGCGCCTCTCCCGTACCGAGGTGGCCGGGGAAGAGGTCACCCTTCATCTCGATCCCCACATCGCCCGCCTGACCGTTGACCGTCACGCTGCGGGCCCCCTGCGGATAGTCGACCCGCTGGTTGTAGCCGGAGAGCGGAGCGCGCTGGACGACCGAGGGACGGGTACGCGTGGCGGCCGGGGCCCCGGCCTCCTCACGCTGTACGGGGGCGGGGCCCCGCATCACCCGCGTCGCATTGGCCTCCGCCGCCCGCTCGAACCGGTCCGACGGATCGGACACGCGCAGCCCGGAGCCGTTGTCGGTGCCCGCGACCGGCCCGTGCCGTTGCTGGATGACATGGGTCAGCTCATGGGCCAGCGTGTGCTTGTCGGCCCCGCCCTCGCCGATGACCACGTGGTGCCCCGAGGTGTAGGCCCGCGCACCGACCTCGGCGGCCGAGGCTCGTGCGGCGGCGTCGCTGTGGACGCGGACGTCCGAGAAGTCGGCCCCGAGCCGCGACTCCATCTCGGACCGGACCGCGCCGTCGAGCGGCCGACCGGCGGAGCGCAGCACGGCGTCGACGGCCGAACGCTGCACCGGCTGCTCCGCGTCCTCGTGGCCGCAGTGCGGATGGCCGGCGGCCCGCAGCATCTGGACGACCGCCGCGTTGCCGACGCGGCCCTGCAGCGCGAGCCACTCGGTGGCGGGCGCGGCGGCCGGCGCCCCCGACTTGCGGGCCCCTCCGGGCCCGCGCGCCGCACCTGCCTTCTCGGCACCGTCCTGGCTGCGCATGGGGACCTCTTCCTGGGGGGAGCGTGTCCCTCCCTGCATATCCCGGGCCGCGGGGGCGGTTCCAGGTCCGGCGGGGCACAGTTGAGTGGCCCGGGAGCGCAGCCGTTGGGGGACGTTCCGTCGGCCGTGCCCACGGTGAGGGCGGGAGCCCGGCTCTCAGGTGCGCTTGAAGTACTCGATCTCGCCCAGGGCGATCGGGCGTCCGCTGCCCCGGCCGGCGGCCTCGCGGACCGTGAAGCGGATCGACACGACGTCGCTGATGCCCATCCGCAGGGTCTGCTCGCCCGGCTTGTCGGCCAGGGTCATCGTCTTCTCGTGGACCTTCCCGTCCTTCGTCGTGATGCTCAGGTCCGCCCGGGTCGGCCTGGCCCCCTTCTGGAAGACCTCCGGCTTCGTCGAGACGCCCGTGTGGACCGTGACCCCGACCAGCCGGAACGGGTCCTCGAACTCCGCCGTCAGCGCGTCCCCCGTCTTCGGCGCACCCCAGTACGTGTTCGTCACGCCGTCCACCGCCGCCTTCGCCGGGTGCCCGGGGGCGGCCGCGTTCGCGAAGACCCCGACCGGGCTGATCTCGCCCGCGCCGCCGAGCTTGTCCCGTACGTCCTCCACGACGTAACGCCCGGCCGGGACCAGCAGGAAGCCCGCGACCAGGAGGCCCGCCACCACCAGGGCGATCAGGCTGCCCCGCAGCAGCCGGCCCGAGCCCGCCCTCACCCGGCGGTTGAACGGCCACCTGGTCCGCCACCACGGCAGCGGAGCCGCCTGGGCACGCGGCTTCAGGGGCTGCGCGCAGGCGCGGCAGAACGTGCGGCCCGGACGGTTGTTCGTCCCGCAGTTGGGGCAGGGCTCGCCGTCCGGTTCGTCGTCCACCGCGGCCGTCCTGACGGTGGGACGGGCGACGACGGGTACGCCGGGCCGGACCGCGCCCACGGGCTCCTCGGCCGGTTCCGGTCCCGGCCCCGACGCGGACCCCGACGCCGACCCTGGCGGTTGCGGTCGCGCCGGCTGTACGGGGGCGGGCGCGGGCGGCCGCGGGGCGGGGGCCGGTTCCCGTTCGGGTGCGGCGGATGGGGCAGGCACCGCGGGTGCGGCGGAGCTTGGGGCTGTACGCCGCTCCGGCTCGTCGTCCGACGCGGGGGCCGGGTCCGTACCCGGAGCCGTACCCGAAGGCGAAGCCGTACCCGGACCTGTACCCGTACCCGTCCCCGAAGGCGAAGCCGCCCCCGCCGCGGCCCCCGAATCCGCGGCCCGGTCCGGGCACGGCTCCGACGCGGGGAGCGCTGCCGGGGCCGGGTTCGAATCCGCAGCCGTCCCCGAATCCGCCCCCGAATCCGCCCCCGGGTCTGGGTCCGGGTCCGGTCCCGGAGGCGGCCCCCCGGGCCGTGTCCGCGTCGACCACCCCAGATACGCACCGCAACTCCCGCAGAAGTCCTCGTTCTCCGCGTTCGCGGCGCCGCAGGTCGGGCAGGGGCGGGTCATGTCGGGCTCCCGGTCTCGTCGGCGGCCGGGGTGCCCGGCAGGATCTCGACCCGGCACGTCAGGTGCGCCGGGCAGGAGGCACGGACCACCGCCAGGAGGCGGGCCTCGTCCGGCACGCGGCCGGTCAGGGGCCGGACCCGCACCAGCAGTTCGCCCGTCGGGGCGGGCGGCAGCGCGGAGCCGGGCGCGGACGACCAGGTGACGCCGCCGCCGTCCCGGATGTCCGCCTCCACGCCGAAGCAGAGGCGCAGCTGGTCCGCCAGGCCCTGGCGGGTGCCACGCCGGCGGTGGAGTTCCACGGCGCGGGCGATCGCGGCGCGGCGGCGGTCCTCCGGCCAGGCCGGATCGATGCCCGCGCCGACCCAGGAGGAGAGCCAGGGCAGGAAGTCGTCCGGGGCCAGCGCGGGATCGAAGTAGGCGGGGAGGTTGTCGAGCGTGGACAGGACCGGGGCGAGAACCGTGTCCAGGCCCGCAGTGAAGCGCTGGGCGAGGTCGTCGTCCGCGTACAGGGCGGGCAGCAGCGCGCCGATCGGGTAGCGGCTGGGGAGGCCGGGGACGGCGGCCCGTGTCATGGGCGCTCCCCGGCGGCGGTGACCGCGATCTGGTGCTGGTGGGAGAAGACCAGGGCGTTCGGGGCGACGTCGATGCGGTCCACCGCCCCGCCGCGCCGCCCGGTGAGCGGGTCGGCCGGGAACAGGCGTACCTCCTCGACGAGACGGACACCGGGCACGGCCTGGAGGACGGCGAACACCTCCCCGTACTGCACGGGCCTGCCGAACGCCCAGCCGGTGCCGTCCGCGCCGCCCCTCAGCGGGTCGATGTGGCGGAACAGCGCGTCGAGCGCGGCGGTCCGGACGCGGTCCGTGTCGCCCTCGTCCGCGACCAGTCCGGCGACGACGGTCACGCCCTGGTAGGCGGGGGGCTCGACCACCAGACGGGTGCCGACGAGCCGCCGTTCGTCCAGCCGCCCGGCCACGGCCGCGAGCACGGCGTCCGGCGGGATCAGCTGCTCGAAGCGGAGCCGGCCGCCCTCGTCGGGGACGGCGTCCGGAACGACCAGGACCCGGACCGCGCCGCCCTCGCCCGGAGCGGCGGGCAGGCAGCGGACCCGGCGCAGCGAGGGCGCGGCCTCGCAGGCGATCGCCTCGTGGTCCTCGGCGGTGACGGCACGCTCCTGGACGCGGAGGATCTGCGGCGCGCGGACCTTCGCGTTCTCGACGGTCTCGCCGTCCACGCCACCGCGCGCCGCCTCCCGGTTGTCGACCCCGGCGACGTACGGGACGGAGCTGCGCAGAACACGGATCGCGCCGCGCGCCACATTGCCGGCGGCACCGCCGCCCGTGCGGTAGCGGGCCAGGCGGAGGTGCGCGCCCTTCGGGGGCACCGCCCCGTACGCCCGCATGGTGCCGTCCGCCTCGCGCACCTCGGGCGGGAAGGCGAACAGGCCCGCGACGGCGTCGATCCGCACATGCCGGTCGCCCGGACCGGACGCGCCGAAGTGCTCGACCGGGGTCCAGGCCTGCCAGCCGTCGGCCGACGACACCTCCACGAGCGGCGGTTCGCCGTCGAGCAGGACGGGCGTCCTGGGCGCGGCGAACGTCTGGCCCGCGACCCCCTCGGACGTGCCGAGCGGCACGTCGTACACGGTCTCCGCGTGCTCGACGCCGGCCGTGCCGCCGACCGTGAAGACCTCCGCCTCGCGGATCGTCGGGGACTCGGAGTAGAAGGGCTGGCCGGGGGCGGCCTCGGTGACCCGGCAGCGCAGCCAGCCCGCCCGGATGCCCGCGGTGACGGACTCGGTGTGCCCGGCGGGCACGAACACCGTGACCTCCCCGGGCCTGTTGAGCCCGCCGGTGGAGTCGGTGCCGGTCGCACAGGGCAGCCAGCGGGCGCCGTCCCACGCCTCCCAGGCCAGCGGCGGCTGCCGGGGATCGACGCCGACGCCCTCGACCCGGCTGTCCAGACGTACGGCGACGATGCACCGGGGCACGGCGGTGGGCAGCCCGAACAGAAGGGCGTCGCCGGGCTGCGGCCGGGCCTGGAAACAGGGGATGTCCCGGCCCTCGGCCAGCGGCCCGGTGCGGTCGGTCTGCTCGCCGGACGCCGGGACCGTGACCAGGCGGACGAGAGCACTCGGCACGATCGCCAGCTCCTCGCCGGTCGAGAAGACGACCGCCTCCTCCGTCTCGCCGCGCGCGGTCGCCACCTCCGTACCCGCCGGGAGGCGCACGGTGTCCGGCTGCGGCGCGGACAGCCAGAAGTCGACATCGGCCCGCGCGGCCGCCGGCGGGAACAGCCGCACGCCGAGCAGGTCCAGGAAGGCGAAGTAGTTCCGGTCCGGCACCCGGTTCAACCGGTACAGGAGCTGGTCGACCATGTACGCGAACGTCTCGATCAGCGTGACCCCGGGGTCCGACACATTGTGGTCGGTCCACTCGGGCGAGCGCTGCTGGACGTACCGCTTGGCCTCGTCCACGAGCTGCTGGAAGCGGCGGTCGTCCAGATTGGGCGGGGTCAGGGACATCAGCGGGCTCCCGCCTCGGGGATCGTGTAGAAGGGGAAGACGAGATTGCGCAGGTCGTTGGTGGACCGGACGGTGTAGTGCACGTCGATGTAGAGCGTGCCTTCCTCGACGGTGTCGTACGCCACGACCACGTCCCGCACCTCGATGCGCGGCTCCCAGCGCTCCAGGGACGTCCGCACCTCGTGGGCGATCCGCCCCGCCGTTGCGCCGTCACCGGGCGCGAAGACGTACTCGTGGATGCCGCAGCCGAATTCGGGCCGCATGGGCCGCTCGCCGGGCGCGGTGCCGAGGATCAGGCCGATGGCCTCCTCGATCTCCTGCTCGCGCTCGACCATGCCGATCCCGCCCGTGGCGCCGACGCGCAGCGGGAAGCCCCAGCCGCGCCCTATGAAGCCGTGCTCGCTCATACCGCGCCCCCGACGAAATCGTGCTCGCTCATATCGGGCCCCCGATCAGGACGTTGGGCGCCCCCGCGATGATCTTCGCGCCGCAGGTGGTGGTGTCGCCCATGCGGGCGGCGGGCAGCCCGCCGATCAGGACCGCGCCGCCGACGGCCGCCGCCGGGTTCGGCATGACGACGTTCCCCGGCCCGAGCAGGGCGTGCGGGGGCACGACGCACACGTGCAGACTTCCGGTCACGGCGGCCGGCCTGCCGCCGATGAGCACGGTGGCGACGGCGACCGCGCCGGGGGGCGGGGTGCCGATGACGCCCCCGTGGACGGTGGGGTCGCCCGTACGGGCTGCCTGGGGCATGGCTGGTGATCTCCTCGATAAGGCGGGGGGCGGGGCGTCAGTTGATGCGGATGAGAGCGGCCTTCAGGACGGCGAGAAGACCGCCGTCGACGGTGACGCCGGTCTTCCCGGCGACGGTCACCGACCGGCCCTTCACCTGGACGTCTCCGGCGCCCGCGTCGAGCGTGATCCCGGTGCGGCCGAGCGACAGGGAGCTGAGGACCCGGGAGGTACCGCGCGCGTACACCTTCAGCGCGATCTCGCCGCGCCGCTCGTCCAGCACGACCTCCAGCTGCTCGTCCCCCGTGGCCAGCCGCACACCGGACGGGCCGCGCGGGGTGTCCAGCAGCTCGATCCGGTTGCCCGAACGGGACACCAGGGAGCGCCGGTTGACCTTGCCGCTCGTCGGGTCCACGAGCGGGACATCGTGGGGGGACGGCTTGTCGACGCCGTTGTAGAGCCCGCCGAGCACATACGGGCTGTCGATCAGGCCCTGCTCGAAGCCCACCAGCACCTCGTCGTTGACCTCGGGGCTGAACACCCCGCCACCGCCCTGCCCGCCCCACTGCACCGTACGCACCCAGTCCGTGACGTAGGTGTCGTCCAGCCAGGGGAACTTCAGCCGCACCGAACCGCGTTCCCTGCCCCGGCCCTCGCGGATGTCCGTGACGACGCCGATCGCGAGCCCCGGCATCCGGGGGCCGGGCGGGGGCGCGCCCGGCCCGGCGGTGAGCCCGGTCAGCGAGCGGTCCGGGTCGGTGCTGACCAGGACGGTCGTACGGTAGCCGCCGTGCGGGTCCAGGGTGTGGTGGGCGGCGGTCGCGGTGTAGCGCCCGGCGAACGCGGGGCCGACGTTCCCGAGCGCGACCGGTTCGCCGGCCCGCAGCTTCGGATTGCCCTCCGCGACCGCCTCGATCTCGCCGAAGCCCGAGGCGACCCGTCCGGCCACGGCACCGGCGACCGCGCGGGCCTCGGCCTGGGTGCGGTACGGGGTGTCCGCGACGGTCATCCGGGCGTTCTTCCCGAACAGGGCGGCGGCCGACGACGGGCTCGCACCCGGAACCACGGTGTCGGAGCGGACGGCCTGCTCACGGGCGACCAGCCGGACCTTGTTCTCCACGTCCCAGCCGCGCACCTCCACACTGTCCGCCCCGTCCGACCCGGTCAGCACGGCCCGCAGCGCCAGCAGATTGCGGCCGTACTCCAGCACCATCGGATGCTTGGCCGCGGAGGTGGACGGCGCGGGCGCCGAGGAGGCCGGCTTCGGCCTCACGAACTGGAGCACGCCCTTCTCGTCCACCCGGACGTGCGCGCCGCATTCCCCCGCGAGGTACTGGAGGAAGTCCCAGTCCGAGACGTTCGGCTGGGTCAGCTGCTTGTACGTCACCGGGGCCGCCTCGACCTTCCCGCACGGCAGCCCGGCCCCGGCGGCGACCTTGCGGACGATGTCGGCGGCCTTCATGTTCCGGTACGCGACCACCTTGCGGCCGCGCCGCAGCCGGTGCGCCTTGGAGAACGCGCGGACGACGGTGAACGATCCGGTGGTGTCGCTGTCCAGCTCCAGCGCGGTCACCTCCCCCGTGAACAGCCGCTCGCGCGCCCGCTCCTGGACGGTGACCACGGAGATCCTCACCTCGGTGCCGATGGTGATCCCGGTGGCGGTGAGCAGCGTGTGGTACGGATCGCGGTACGTCAGCACGGCACTGTCGGGCAGTCCGATGTTCTCGTCCACCGCGCAGCTCACCAGCTGGGCGGCCCACGCCTGGGGCAGCTCGGCGGGCGCCTCCACGATGGGGTCCGCGGCGAAGGAGCGGGCGGGGCCGGTCATCGGGCGGCCTCCGGCGCGCCGTCCCCGGCCGCGGGGTCCTCCAGCGCGGGCACCAGGAGTTCGCTGCCCGGGGGCAGGTGCATGGGGTCGTCGATGCCGTTCGCCTCCGCGATGGTGCGCCAGGCCGTGGCATCGCCGTACTCCCGCCAGGCCAGCAGCGGCAGACTGTCCCCCGCGACGACCGTGTGCGTACGCCGTGCCTCCCGCGACCCGGACGTCGGGTTCTGCCCGGCCGGGTCGACGCTCGCCTCCTCGATCGACAGCGAGCAGGTGGCGCGCAGCGGCTTCCCGTCGACGTCGAACAGCGTGTACGAGACGGAGAGGCTGGAGAGCACCCCGTCGAACGACGTCGTCCTGGACGTCCCCCAGTCGAACCGCACCCACGGGCTCGACGGCTTCTTCCGGCCCAGACTGCTCGGCGTCGGCACACAGGCCGTCATCAGCTGCTCGACCGCCCGCTCCACGGAGTTGTCGTGCGTGGCGGTCGCGTCCAGGAACACGTCCAGGGACAGCGAGCGCGGCCCGCTGCCCACGAATTCGGGCAGCGCGGACTCGCCCGCCGTGCGGGACGGGGTGCGGCGCCACTCGGTGGACTTGCGCAGCGAGAGCGTCGCCGGGTTGAACTGGAGCGTGAGCCGGGCGAGCGTCCCGCCGGGCTTGGCCCCGACGTCCGACGGCGGCTCCATGATGGTCAGCTGGGCGCGGGCACGGCTCGTGCGGGCAGCGGCTGGCACGGGGTCCCTCCTTCCGGGATCGTTTCTTGGCGACGCATCAGGAGGGCACCAGCCCCTCGTGCGCGATCTCCAGCGTCTCGACCGCGGCCTGCGAGCTGGCCGGGTCGAAGGACGGCCCCTGCCAGCGGACCGGCACGATCCCCTGGACCTGCCAGCTGACGATCCGGCTGAGGTCGGGGCGCAGGGCGACGATCTCGCCGTCCTTGCGCTCGACGCGCTGCGTCGTCTCGTTCAGCCAGCGCGCGATCTTGAGGGTGTCGGCGGTGACCGGGCGGGTCAGTGTGATGTTGGTCCAGGTGATCCGCCCCGGCAGCTGCCAGGTGTACCCGTTGTTGCCGCCCTCCGCGTAACTCTCGATCTCCACCTCGGCGCCCAGCCCCGAACAGGTGTGGAACGCGCCGAGATCGCTCCCGCCGATGGTGAGCTTGAAGAACACGCTCGTCGCGAAGATGTTGTCGGTCATCCGTGGTCTTCCTTGTCAGCGGCGGCCGTCGTACGGACGTCCGGAACGTTCGCGGCCCCGCCGCAGGTCGGCCCTGAGCAGCCGGGCGACGGGGTCGATGAGGCGCCGGGCGAGGTCTTCCACGTCCACGTCCGGGGCGGGCTCGGCGGGCCGCTCGGGCGCCGGACGCGGGGCGGGCTGCCGCTGCACGACGGTCACCGGGACACCGCTCAGACCGGCTTGCGCGACGGCGCGCTGCACCGCCTGCGAGTGGGCCCGCGCGGGCGCCGGCTGGGCGGTCCGGGGGGCCGTCGGCCGTACGGCGGAGGGGGCACCCCCCTCCGGCTCGGCCTCCGCCACGACCGGCATCGCGAGGCGCTGCACGGGCGCGACGGAACCGACGGGGCGCGGGGTGCCGGCCGGATGCGGGCGGACCACCGGGGCCCGGGGGGCGGATTCCGGCGCGAGGCCGGCCGGGACGGGCGGTTCCCACGGCGCGACGGACCGGGCCGGGAGCGGGGCGTGCGCGCGCGGCGGCGCGACCGGGGCGGCGGCGACGCGCTGGACGACGGGCCGCGCCTCCCCGGTCTCGTGCGGGCGCGGGGTGTCGCGCCGCCAGACGGCCGGTACGACGGGCCGGTTCGCTCCTGCTGACGCAGGCGCCGTGAACCCCTCGGCGGCGCCGGTACGCACAGCGAGCGTCCGCGCCACGAGGAGCGCACGGGCACGCTGGACCGGGGCACTTCGGAAAACGCCCCGGCCGGGGACCGGGCGGACCCGAACGGCGGCACGTTGTGCGGTGGGTGCGGTGGGTGCGGCCCTGAGCGGCATTGTGGGCGGACCGGGTTCCCCGGCGCGCGGGAGGGCGAGCCCGCCAGGCGTCCCGCGCGGGGCAGCGCCCGCGGCACCCGCAGTCGGCGGGAGGGCCGACAGGGGCGCACCGAGACCGCCCCGGGTGCGGGCCCGGGAGCCGGGCCCGGTGGGCGGGGCGCCCGGGGCCGGGTGCGCGGGGCCCGCTGCCGGACGGATCGTGGCATCGGGCTCCGGTGCCGGGCGCGTGGCGGAGCTGTCGGGCATCTGCCGTTGGACCACGGGCAGCGCGGGGGCCACCGGGTCGGCGGCCCCGTCGCGGGTGCGCGGGACGAACGGGGCCGCCCCTGCGGGCATTTCACGAAGGGGCTTGCCCAGGGCGGGGCGCATGGCGGGCATCGGTGCGGGGGATGCCGGGGGCACGGCGGGGACGGACGTGTCCGTCTGGCGCTGGACGACCGGCAGTTCAGGCCTCTCCGGTATCGCCATCGACGGCTGCCCGCCCGGAGTGGGGTGTACGGAGGACCCGGCGGGCGCGTCCGCCGGGCGGTGGACCACGGGCACGGCGGTGGCGGACGCGTCCGCCTCGCGCTGAACCACCGGCAGGGCGGGCCCGGCCGGGGCGCCCGCCTCCCCGGCGGGAACCGTTACGGGCGGCTGCCCGCCCAAGGTCGGGCGTACGGAGGAATCCGCCGCCGGACCGGGGGACGCGGGCGCGTCCGCGTGGCGCTGGACGACGGGCAGTTCGGGCCCGCCCGGTGGCGTGGTGGAGGACGGCTCCCCGCCCGAGGTGGGGTGTACGGAGGGGCCGGCCGTCGGTCCGGCGGAGGCGGACGGGTGTGCCGGGCTGCCCACGGAGTGCCGTCCACCCAGCGGTTCACCCAGGGCAGGACGTACCGGAGGCGCGGCGGACCGCCGCTGTGCCCCGGCGTTCGCCTCCGGCGAGGAAGGGACTCCCGCCCTCGACCCGTCGCCCGGCCCACGACGTACCGCAGGCCCAACGGACGCGGACGCGTCCACCTGCCGCTGCACCACCGGCAGCTCGGGAGCGGAAGGGGCGGAAGGGGCAGAGGAAGCGGACGGAACGGACGGGACGGAGAAAGCGGACGGGGCTGCCTCCGCCCCCGGCGCCGACAGGCCCGCCCCGGACGGCAGTTCACCCGGGGCCTCGCCCAGCCGGGGACGTACGACGGGAACGACCGACGAGGGCGTGTCCGCCCGCCGCTGGACCACCGGCAGCACCGCCCCCGCGCCGGAGGGCGGTCCGCCCGGTCCAGGGTGTACCGCAGGCTCGGCGGACGCGTCGACCCGCCGCCGGACCACCGGCGACTCCGGCGCGGACGGGACCGAGCCGGGCGGCAGCGCGCTCAGGGGCTCGCCCAGACCCGCACGTACCGGAGGCGCCTTCGCCGCCGCGACGGGCGCGGGCACCCCGGACGACGGGACGGCGGCCACGTCGCGCGGGGTGGCCGCCGCCGGGCGCCGGGCGACGACCAGCGGGGGCGCGGTGCGCCGGGCGCGAACCGGGGCGGGGTTCTCCTGCTGACGCGAGACCGGGACAGGGGCGCCGGTCGCCGACCCGGGCACGGCACGGACGACGCGCCTGTGCCCGGTCCGGGGCTCCGTGCCGGGGCGGCCGCTGGACGCCGGTCCCGGGGCCGTAGCCGTACGGGGGCGGCTGCCGGACATCGGGCCCGGGGCCGTACCCGCACCGGGGCGGCCGGTGGACGCCGGGCCCCGCTCCGTACCCGTACCGCCGCTCACCGGCGTCGCGGGCGTCTCCCCGTCCGGTGGCGGGGGTGCGACCGCCCGCAGTACCAACGGCGCCCCCGGGGGCGCCACCCGCGGCGTGCCCGGGGGCCGGGTCACGCCGTGAATCCGCCCCACCGGGGCGGACGGGAGCACGGCGTGGCCGAGGTCGCCGTCGCTGTAGGCCACGTTCTGCCAGGACGCCAGGCCGGACCGGAAACGCAGACCGTCGCTGACGCCGATCGAGGACCGGGCGACGGTCACCGCCTGGGGCGCGACCCGGCGCCAGCCGCCGTCCCAGTCCGCGCCGGGAAGCGGGGAGGCGGGGCCCGGTGCCGGGGCGTCCCCGGTACCGGGCTCGGAAGCCCGGCCCGCGTCGGGGACGCCCGCCGCCGGACGCCTCCGGAACCAGCCCTTCAACTCCACGCCCTCACCCGTTCTCGTTCACGCGGGTGTTGATCCGCGCTATCTCCCTCACCCATTCCTGCCGCTCACCGTGCGTGAGGTCGAGGATCTCCTCGCGCTGCCAGTGGAAGTGGTAGGCGATGTACGCGATCTCCTCCCGCAGCCGGGAAGGCGCGTACGTCACGATTCCCCCAGGCGCTCACCCGACAGGTCCACCTCGAACGAGCCCTGGCACAGCGGGCAGGTGACCGCCGCGTGGGTGTGCCCCTCGCTGTTGATGCGGCGGTAGAAGTCCTGGAGGAACGCCACGTCGGTCGCGTACATCCGCTCGACCACCCCCACGTGCACGTCGGTGATCGTGCCGAGCCGGGTGATGACCTGGCTGAGGAGCACCACGCTCAGGTACGCGGGGTTCTCCTTGACCCGGAGGTCGATCTGCGGGCGGAGCTCGTCGCGGGCGGTGGCGAGCCGCATCGTCCCGGTCCGGTGCGTCCGGCCCTCGTCGTCCACGTAACCGCGCGGCAGCTCGAAGTCGAACTCGTCCGGTCTGCGGGCGGCCGGGGGCGGCGCCGGCGCGGCGGCCGGAGCCTCGGCCGGGGCGGGCGAGGCGGCGGCGAGACTGTCCAGGACCTCGTCGAGGCCGCCGCCGGAAACGGTCCTGCGCCTCATTCGACGACGATCTCCTCGAAGGTGATGGTGACCGTCTCGGTCGCCGCGCTGGACTCGCCGGCCTTCAGCGAGGGACCCTCCCAGCGGCTGGCCCAGCCCTGCATCAGCTGGATGCGGCGGACGGTGTCGCCCTTGGAGTCCTTGATCTCGATGGTGAGGTTCTGCCGCGCGGTGTCGACGGCGCCGTTGTTCAGCGTCTCCTTGATCCACTTGGTGAACTCGCTGCTCTTGTCGAGCCCGCGCGTGATCGTCACCTCGCCGGCCTGGCGGGCGCCGGGCTGCTTGCGGATGATCTGCTTGCCGGTGGAGGTCACCTGCCGGACCTCCACCACCTCCTCCTCGACGGTCAGACCGCTGATCTCCTGGATCGACTCCACGAGATAGCCGCCGAGCTGCACGCCGAAGACGTGAGTGGAAAGAGCGTCGCCCTCTGCCATGACTCTGTGTCACCTGTTCCGTTCGTTGTCGCCTGCTGGGTCACCGCGTAGGGGGACGGCCGTCACTCGTCCACGAGGCTCGTGCTGTCCGAGAACTGCGAGAGCCGGAAGACGACGAACTCCGCCGGCTTCACCGGCGCGACGCCGATCTCACAGACGACCTGGCCCAGGTCGATGGACTCCTGCGGGTTGTTGTCCCGGTCGCACTTGACGTAGAACGCCTCCTCCGCCGTACGGCCGAAGAGCGCGCCCCGGCGCCATTCCTCGGAGAGGAACGCGGTGACGTTGCGCCGGATGCTCGACCAGAGGCGGTCGTCGTTCGGCTCGAAGACGACCCACTGGGTGCCCAGGAGGATGGACTCCTCCAGGTAGTTGAAGAGCCGGCGGACGTTGAGGTAGCGCCAGGCCGGGTCGGAGGAGAGGGTGCGGGCGCCCCAGATCCGGATGCCCCGGCCGGGGAACGCGCGCACGCAGTTGACGCCGATCGGGTTGAGGAGGTCCTGCTCGCCCCGGCTCAGGCGCAGTTCCAGGTCGAGCGCGCCCCGGACGACCTCGTTGGCGGGGGCCTTGTGCACACCGCGCTCGCCGTCGCTGCGGGCCCAGACCCCGGCGACGTGGCCGCTGGGCGGCATCAGGGTCTGGCGGCCGGTGGCCGGGTCGAGGACCTTCAGCCAGGGGTAGTACACGGTCGCGTAGCGCGAGTCGTAACCGGCCTCGTCGTTGCGCCAGGTGCGGACGCGCTGGGCGTTCATCCCGGGCGGGGTGTCCAGGACGGCGACCCGGTCGCCCATCTGCTCGCAGTGCGCGATGAGCGCGAGCTGGACGGCCCTGACCCCCTCGTCGTCGATGTCGCCGCGCTGGTGGGCGCTCATCAGGTCGGGGACGGCGACCATGGTGATCTCGTCGATCGCCTCAAGGGCCGCGATGCCCGTACGGGCCGAGGCGTCGCCCACGTACTCGGTGGGGCCGCTCCGGCCGGTGGCGCTCGTGTCCGGGGCGGCGGGCGCGAGGGTGAGGCTCTGCTTCTCGGGGCGGGACTGCGCCGTACCGGGCTGCTCGGTGACCTCGATGAGCTTGGACTGACGGGCCTGGGTGACCAGGTAGCCCTTGACGTTCTTGCGTACGGAGGTGTCGAAGGTCTCCACCACCTTGCCGCCCTGACGGACCAGCAGGCGGAAGCGGTCCTCCGGCGGGTTCTCGCCCTCGGCGTCGGCGACCTCGATGGAGATCCCGTCGCCGGCGCCCGGCCGGGCCGAGACCAGGAAGCCGCCGACGGCCACGGAGGGGGCCGCCGCGGGCGTGCCGTCCCCCGGGGCGTCCTCGGCGGGGCCGCCGATCCGGACGATGTACGCGGCGCCGCCGCCGTTGCTGAAGAACCCGTGGACGGCGAGCGTCAGATACGTGTCCGGGGTGAAGGTGCCGAACGTCGAAACGTACTGGTCCCAGCTGGTCACCAGCGTCGGCCGGTGGAAGGGGCCGGTCTCCGCGAAGCCGACGAAGGCGGCGACCGCGGTGCCGACGCCCTCGATGGGCCGTGCTCCGGACTGCACCTCCTCCACGTATACACCTGGGGTGAGGTACGACGGCATGCTCGCTCCTTCGGCTGGTCAGACGTTCGCCCGCCCAGTCTTGCCAGGGGGCGCGCGCGGGCAGTAGGCCTCAAAGTCCCGGGCGGGGGGCAGTGGGGCTGCCTTTCCGGGACGGTGCGTCCGGACACCGGGCGCGTGGGATTAGTTTCAGCCAGAAATTATCGAGCCGGTCGGCGAGATCGGCTGGATTTTCCCGGTCGTTCCCGGGAACCGAATGAGACCGGATCCGCTCCGCCGAGCGCGAGACCCCGTGGTCCAGTCCATTCTCCGCACAGGGAAATGACGGGGAATCACCCGGGAAACGCCCGAATCAGCCTTCCGCCCGTGCTGCGCGAATGCGGGCGTCCAGCCGTTCCGGGTGTGTCCGGCTGTGTGAAGGGACACACCCGGATGAACGCGCAATGGCGCATCCTCGCAGGTGGGAAACCCGTCTGTTCACACAACCGGAACAGAGCTCCAGGAGTCCGGCGCTATCGTTCCTCTCGCGAAACATCGCTCAGCACGCCACTGACATTGAGTACTTGGTGACACCCGGAAGCCTGCTTGCCGGTGGCCGGAGTCCCAGGCTTGGAACAGGTCACGGAAACGGTGACCGCCGCCTTCTCCGGTATCTGAATGGGGGTGACCCAGTGATAGTCCTGGTTCCTGAACGTCTCCAGGGCAATGGTGGTGATCTTCCGTTGGCCGAAAGAGATCGTCAGCAGCCCTTCGTCGCCCTGGAAATTGGCCACGACGATGTCCGTGACACCGAAAGTCTTGCCTTCCGGGACCACATAGGTGCCGGTCTCCTCGCCCCCGGCGCCGGTCTGGACGTCGATCGTCTCCGAGCTCTGCCGGCCGTTCCCGCCACCACCGCCACCATTGCCGCCGCTGCCGCCGGTCGAGCCGGAGCCGCCCGTGGAGCCGCCGGAACCGTCGGCGCCGGCCGTTGCCCCCTGCCCCTCGGGCTGCCCCTGGCCGCCGCCGGTGCCGCCGGACGCCGCGCCGCCCTGCCGGGGCTGCCGGTTCTCCTCCTGGGCGGCCTTGGCACCCGCCTCCTTGGCGGTGCTGCGGACGGCGGGGCGCACCAGCGCGAACCAGGCGAGCAGCAGCGCGAGCACCGCCGCGAGCAGGATCAGCAACCACTTCGGCAGCAGCGGGAGTTGGGCGAACTCGCCCGGCAGAGGCTCCGGCCGGACGTCCCGGACGTCTCGGGCATCCTTGGTGTCCCGGGCGTCCTCGGCCGGCGTACCGGCCGCCGCCGGCTCCCCGGCCACGGCCTCGACCTCGAACGGCCAGGTGGCCGGCGCGCCGAACCAGATCAGCTTCCGGGCCCGGACCCGCAGCGCCACCTCCGCCGACTCGCCCGGCTCCAGCGTCCGGCGCTCCGGCGTGAACGCCAGGCGCAGCTCCTCACCGGGCTGCCGGGCGGTGAGCAGCGCTTCCATGGGAGCGTTCCCACGGTTCTGTACGGCGGTACGGAAACGGGCCCGCAGCCAGCCCCGGCGACGCCCCGGTTCCAGCCGTGCCCGCAGCTCCCGGAAGGGCTCGACCACCACCGTCATCTCGGGAACGGCCACCGACTCGGGGTGCTCGGCGGGCAGCACCCGTATCCCCAGGGGCTTCTCACCGGCCGGAACCTCGTGGGACCGGGGCGGCGCGAACCGGACCGTGACGACTTCGGAGGTGCCGGGGTAGAGGGAGACCCGGGCCGGTTCCACCGTCGTCCACGCCGCACAGTCGCCGACCACGTCCAGGGTGTACGCCTCGACGATGTCGCCGTCGTTGCGCACGGTCAGGGTGGTCGTCGCTTCGGTGCCGGGCGTCACCGTCACCGTGGGCATTGCGAGTTCGGCAGATGTGGTCACCCTGCGACGCTAGGCCGCGCCGCACCTCCGGCAGCAGGGGCGCGAGGGCAACGCGCGGGCACTGTGGGTGCCCCGGGGGCACACCCGCCCCCGGGGCGTGGCGGTGGCGTGGGCCGGCCGGGGTTCTCCGGGGCCGGGCATGGCCGGTTGTCGGTGCGGGTGCTGGTGCCGCGGGCCAGGTCGCCTTGCGGACGTGTGACGTACGCGTACGGCACGGGGCAATTGACGGAATCCGGCGGAAGCGGCCCAGAAGGACGAGCACATGACCACGATCACGACAGACACGACGACGGGGGCGGCGGGGGCGGTGGGGACGAGGGGGATGTCAGGTCCGCGTACTCCCGTCCCGCCCGAGCAGCCCGCGTCCGGCATACCCGCCCCGGCGTCCGGCATACCCGTTCAGGCGTCCGGCATGCCCGCTGCGGCGTCCGGCATACCTGCTCCGGGGTCCGGCCGGGTCTCGGTGGCGGTGTATGCCGAGGACCTGATCCTCAGGACCGGGGTGGTGCACCAGCTGCGCCGGCGCCCGGAGATCGAGCTGGTCCCGGAGGAGGAGGCGGACCGGGCCCAGGTCTCCCTGGTGGTGGTGGACATGGTGAACGAGCCGGCCGTCCAGCTCCTGCACCGTCTCCAGCGCAATACCGCGACCCGGACCGGGCTCGTCGTCGGGTACTTCGAGGCGGGTGCCCTCCAGACCCTGATCGAGTACGGAGTGGCCGCCGTGCTGCGGCGCGGGGAGGCCGACCAGGACCGGCTGGTCCACCTCGTCACAGCCGTCGCGAAGGGTGAGGGGGTCCTTCCCGGTGATCTCCTCGGCAGGCTCATCGATCACGTCAGCAGCCTGCACCGTTCGGTTCTGGACCCGAGGGGCCTCTCGCTGTCGACCCTCACGACGCGTGAGGCGGAGATGATCCGGCTGGTCTCGGAGGGGTACGGCACGGCGGAGATCGCGCAGAAGACCTCGTACTCCGAACGCACCGTCAAGAACGTGCTGCACGAGGTCGCGACCCGGCTCAACCTGCGTAACCGGGCCCATGCGGTCGGGTACGCGATGCGGCACGGGCTCATCTGACGCACGGCCGGGCACCGGTGACGCACGGCCGGGCACCGGGAGGGCAGCGGTCGTTGCCTTCTCGGTGCCCGGACGCGGCCGTGCGGCCGGGGCCGGTGTGCCGGGGTCTGCCCCGGGGTCTCTTGCCCGGGTGTGTCCCGGACGGGTGTCGTGGTGGTGACCGTTCGTGGAAAGGCAGACCGTTGTCCCAGCGTGAGCAGCGCGCCGACCGGACCGTCGAGACCCGGCCCGCGTCTTCGCGTGGCCCGGCCCCCGTGGAGCGGGCCGGGCTCCTCGGTATCCAGCGCACCCTGGGCAACGGGGCAGCCCTGCACCTGCTGCGGCGGGCGGGCCACCCGTACGCGGGGGAGGAGTCCCGCGCGCACGGGGGTGCGGGGGGCTCGGGCGGTGCGGCGGTTCAGCGATTCATGGAGCCGGTCGCGGGTGACGACGCGGCCGCCTGGCGGCGCGAGGCCCTGACGCACGTGCAGGCCAGGGCGAAGGACATCCTGATGGCCTACGCGGCGCTGACGAAGAGGAATGTGGGCAAGGTGCCCGCGGACATGGGCATCAAGGACGCGTGGCCGGTCGTGTGGCAGGCGTCGAAGAACCCGGCGGTGGCGGGAGACGAGGTGGACACGCCCCTGACCGCCGTCCTGCGGCAGCTGAACATCATGGAGCAGGAGCAGCTGACCTCGGCCGTCGTGGGCGAGACGGTGAACTCGGGCCTTCCGCTGCCGACGAGCAGGGCCGGTACCGAGTTCACGTTCACGGACAGCACGCTCGACGGAACGGCGGAGGGCAAGACTGCCCTGGCCGTGGACGTCGAGAACCGCAAGAAGAAGGGCGCGAAGGACAACGGGGCCAAGGCGGCGATCACGTACGCCGAGCGGAAGATCAACGAGTGGGCCGACCGGGTGATGGCTGCCCCGGCACCCGCCGGGTTCACCGTGAGCCGGGACGGCGGCGACGGCGAGAGGGTCAAGGGGCAGTTCGCCACGAAGTTCACGTACGTCAGTGAGTCGGGCGGGAAGTGGTGGTGGAAGATCAGCATGGACAACTCGTGTCTGGAGACGCTGACCGCCCCGACGTCCGTCGCGGACCTGGAGCAGTCGCACGTGGAGTTCATCATCCGCAGGCACATCTTCGATCTGGCCCAGCAGAGCGGTCTGCGCGTGGAACAGAGCGCGTCCGGCGGCGGCGGTCACCTCTCCCTGGACAGTGGGACGACGTTCGGCGGCAGCGTCGAGCTCTTCGTCGAGTCGATGCGGCAGTGGGAGACCGGCTGGGTGTCCTGGGTCGAGCACTTCGGCCAGGGGCCGCGGGAGAAGGACGTGTCGCAGGCACCGTGGACCGGTGATCTGCCCACGCAGGACCCGAGCTATCTCGACCAGGTCACCCGCTGTCTCGATTCCGTCCTGAGCGACGCGGAGAACGGTGGTGTGGACCTGCCGGGGGCGATCGGCAGGCTCCAGCGGCTGATGGTCGATTTCCCCCTGCACGCACGGGCGGGGGACAACGTCCGGGAGAAGGTCGACGCCGACCCGGAGGACCGGCTGCACTACCAGGCCGTCAATCTGGAACACATGGCCGCCGCCGACACCGGCGCGCGGCGCGTCGAGTTCCGGGACATCCAGGCCCAGTCCGGCTACGACCAGCTCATGGCGGACCTCACGTTCATCGGCCGCATGCTCGAAGGGGTCCGGGACGAAGTCCGGGTCAGCCAGCGAAACCGCCTCGCGGAGCGCCACCCCACGACATGACCGGCCGCACGCAAAGGGCACCCGTGGTTGCCCGCCCCCGGGGTACTCCGGGCCCTGTTCCCACGCCCTCTTGCCCGCGATGCTCGATGTGGAGAACCATCGATCCAGATCCAGACTGTGAGGTGGACCGTGGGCGGTCCTGGTGGCCCGGCGAGGGGTGCCCGGTTGCGCCGGCTGTGCGGTGCGGTGGTGCTGCTGACGCCCTTGCTGGTCGCGGGGTCCGTGTCCGCCCCGCACGGCGCCCAGCCGGCCGCCGCGGCCGCGCCGGGGGCGGCGGACGACACCGGGCGGATCGCCTTCGCCGGTACCGGGCACCGCAGCCTGGGCCGGGTCACCTCGGAGACCGCGACCGCGGACCTGTTCGGGGCCGGTGTCCCGGCCCACTACGACCAGGACGCCTACGGGCGCGGTGGGGCGCTGGTGTTCACCAGCCTCCGGGACGAGGCGCGCCCGCAGGTCTACCTGCGCAGTGCGGACGGCACCGTACGGCGGCTGACCACGGGCATGGACGCCGCGCACCCCGAACTCTCCGACGACGGACGGACCGTGGTCTTCGACTCGCCGGGCAACAGCGGCCACCGGGACCTGTGGTCGGTGGACGTCGAGGACCCCGAAACGTTGAAGCAGCTGACGGACACCCCCGCCGACGAGACGTCCCCGACGCTCTCCCCGGACGGCACCCGGATCGCGTACGCGAGCGACGGCGGCCCGGAACGGGGCACGCAGATCTACGCACGTGACGTGGACGGAGGCCCGGTCACCTGCCTGAGCAACAGCGCGGAGGGCGACGCGGACGAGCCCGAGTGGAACCCGGTGGGCGACACCGCGCACGCCTCCCGCGTCGCCTACACCGTGCACGTCGAACCGGCCTCCGACACGGACACCGGCCACCGGCTGCGGGTCACCGACGGGCCCGGGACCGCCCGGCCCGTACTGACCGGGCTCGGTGACGACTGGGGCACCCGGTCACCGGCCTGGCTGCCCGACGGCGAGGGCCTGCTCTTCCTCAGCCCGAACACGGACTGCGGGTGTTCCGTCTACGACCACGTCTACCGGATCGTGTCGCTCGGTGATCCGGCGCCGCTCATGGTGCTCACCGAGGACCGTCAGGTGGAGACCCCGGCGGTGCTCGGCTCCCGGGACTCGTGGACCGCGGTCGTGACCCGCAGGACTACGAAGGATCCGGTCCTGGTCACGCTCCAGGACATGCGGCAGGACGGTTCCGACCCGCGCGATCTGCGCCTGGACGTGCTGCGTGAGGACCCGAGGGCTCTGACGAACACCAGTGACGACCCGGCCGTGGATCCGTTGTTCCACCCGGCCGACGGCTACGACCCGTGGACGGAGCGTCAGACCTACACGCCCGACGGGCGTCGTATCGCTCTGACCCGGTTCGAGACGGTCGACGGGCGGCGGGTCCAGCGGATCTGGCTCGCCGATACGGACGGGACGCACCCTGCGGTGATGGAGCTGGACGGGCGCGGTGCGGGGGACCGTGACACCGACCCCTCGTTCTCCCCGGACGGCACGAGGATTGCTTTCACCCGGTCGACGCCCGGTGCGGACGGTGTCTGGTCGAGCCGGGTCCTCGTCGCGGACGTGGCTTCCGGGCGGATCACCGGCGAGGTCGTGCCGCCGGCCGGTGAGGTCTCCGGTGTTGACGCGCAGCCGGCCTGGTCGCCGGACGGTACCGTGCTGGCTTTCACCCGGGCCGAGGTCATCCGGGGTCTGGGCGGTATCAAGCACGTCTGGACCGCCCCGGTGAAGGCGCTGGAACAGCAGCAGGACCTCAGCCGTATGGGCGGGTGCCCGGGTGAGTGCAAGGTCATCGACGACAGCCCCGCGTTCTCACCGGACGGCAGGTCCGTCGCGTTCAACCGCAAGGACCGCGCGGACCAGATCAACCAGCGCGCCAGCGTGGTCGTCACTTCCCTGGACGGTGAGGACTGCCGGGTCGTGCTGCCCACCGGCCGCAGTAACGACCCTGCCGCCTGTGGTGCGCAGATCCCGGACGTCGAGGCGACCGGCCCCTACCAGCCGCGTGATGTGGCCTGGTCCCCGGACGCTTCCCGGCTGGTCCTCAGCCACCGCCGGGGCCGGGCCCCGAACTCTCCCGAGGAACTGTCCGAGCTGGTCCTCGCTACCGGGACCCTGACTCCGCTCACCGCGCAACTGCCCGGCCGTCAGAAGGAGCCCGCCTTCCAGCAGAAGGTGGACCTGGCCGTCACCGCACCGCCCACCGCACCGACCGTGGAGACCGGCTCCACGGTGTCCGTCACGGTCACCGTCACCAACAACGGCCCGGCCCCTTCCCCCGGCACGACCCTGATCGCCGACCTCCCGCCGGGCGTCCGCCTGGACGGCATGAGCACCCCCACGGGCCCCTGTACCACCGGTTCGCCGGTCTGTGCCGTGGGCCTGCTGGCGCCCGGTGCCACGGTGCCGGTCACCGTGCGGCTGACGGGCGTCGTCAACGGTCCCTGGGAGATCGGCTGGTCGGTCAACGGCGCGGTCGTGGACCCCAACCCCACGGACAACGCGACCCGCACCTTCCTGCGGGTCAGTGTCCCGCCCGAGCTGCCCGGCCCGCCGACCGGGACGCACCCGCCCACCCCGCCCAAGCTGCCACCCCCCGCCGCCCAGCCCCCCGCCGGCCGGCCGCCGGCTCTGCCGCCCGCACCCGAGGCCGGCCCCGGCGTCGTCGTCCGCGCCCAGCCGGCCCCCGGCTACGTCGGCGGCCGGATCGTGGTCACCTACACTGTCCGCAACGGCGAGAACGCCCTGGCCACCGGCCTGCGCCTACAACTCGGGCTCCCCGCCCGGATCCCCGTGTCCACGCTCCCGGCAGGCTGCACCAACCAGGCCTGTGTCCTGCCCGACCTCGCACCGGGCGCCTCCACGGTCCTGCGTATCGTCCTCGCCCCCGACCACCCCGCCACCACCCGTATCACCGCCACCCTGACGACCACCGGCACCGACGCGAACCGGAACGACAACGTCTCCCGCACCCCGCTGCGCATCCTCCAGCCCCGGATCGTCTCCGTACCCGAAATCGGCAAACCCGGCTTCGTCACCTCCGTACGCGGCAAGGACTTCCCACCCGGCGCACCCGTGGAACTCACCTGGAACCCCGGGATCACCGCAGCCGCCGCCCCGACCCGGCCCGGCCACGACGGCACCTTCATCGCCCAGCTCCTGATCCTGGTCAAGGACCGGACCGGACCACGCACCATCACCGCCTCCGGCCCCGGCTTCTCCCCGGTGAAGACGGACTTCCTCGTGGTGACGGGCAACCTGGCTCCGCCGGACGAGATGGGACGCCGATGACCCACGAACCGGTGCCGTCGTGCGAGGCGGGTGCGCCGACGATCCGTGATCGGGTCGGGCCGGGCGGGAGGGGGCAGCGGTGATCCATGAGGTGGACGAGGGACTGCGGCTGCTGCTGGTGGACGCAGGCCTTGAGGACAGCGGTGTCGACCTCGTCTTCGACGCCCCGACGAAGGACTGGTCCGCCCGCCGCAACGCGCCCACGGTGAGCATCTTCCTCTACGGCATCCGCGAGGACGCGACGCGCCGCAGCAGCGGCACGTCCGAGGAGTACGACGCCGAGGGCCTGGTCACCGGCCGCCGCACGCCCCCGCGCTGGTTCGAGCTGACTTATTTGGTGACGGTGTGGACCAACCGTCCGCAGGACGAACACCGCCTGCTCTCCGAGGTGTTGCGTTGTCTGATCCGTACGCGGGTGCTGCCCGCCCGTATGCTCACGGGCAGTCTTGCGGAGCTGGGTCTCGCGGTCGGGCTGGAGGCCGCTTCGGCGGGTTCGGGTGACCGCCCGTCCATGGTCGATGTGTGGTCCGCGCTCGGTGGTGAGTTGAAGGCCGCGATCGATGTACGGGTGTGGGCGCCGCTGTCGGGTGAGGTGGAGCCCGCCGGACCCCCGGTCACGGAGGGGCTGCTCGTCCGCACGTCTCCCGCCGTCGACGGCGAGGCGGCGGAGCCGGGCCGCCGTCTGCGTTACGGGGACGGCGCGACGGACCCGGCGGGTGAGGGCTTCGCTGCCGAACGTGAACGCCGGCTGCCACCGGGCCGGCGCAGACGCGGGCGCGGGGCCGCCCGGTGACCGTCACACAACAACGGCCCGATACGGCCGTTACCGAGCTCTGGGAACGCCTCGGTCATATCGAGCGGCGCGTCCGGCACGCCGTAGCCCTGCGACACGAGAACGATCCGGCACCGGACGACCCGCTGCGCGGGCAGTACCTCACGCCCGCCGCCGTCGAACGGGTCCTGGACACACGCGACGCGTTCCTGCCCGTACCGGACCTCGGTCCCGGCGCACCACCCGAGCGGGGGCGGATCGCGGGGCTGGCCGAGCGGTTCGCGCTGGCCGGCCCGGACGTCGATCTCCTGCTCGTCGCGATGGCACCGGACATCGACGCACGGTTCGAGCGGCTCTACGGCTATCTCAACGACGACCTGACCCGGCGCCGCGCCACGATCGGTCTGGCCCTCGAACTGTCCGGGCTGCCCGGCGCGGGCCCGGCCAGGTTCCGGTTCGCACCGTCCGCGCCGCTCGTCGCGGGCGGCCTGGTGGAGGTACTGGAGCCCGAAGGGCCGTTGCTGTCGCGGCTGCTGCGCGTCCCGGACCGGATCACCGCGCACCTGCTCGGCGACGACGAGCCGGACGCCCGGCTGCACGGCCTGGCCAGGGCGGCCCGCCCCGACACGGAACCGGACGGCTGCCCCCTGGTCCGGCGGGTCGCGGCCGCCGCCCGCACCGGGAGCGGGTTCACCCACCTGCTGGACCGGGGCGGCGACCCGGCCCGCGTCGCCACCGGCGCGCTCACCGCGTCCGGGCTGCGCCCGCTCCTGGTGGACGCGGCCGCACTGGCGGCAGCCCCCGAACCGGAGCGGACCGTACGGATACTGGCGACCGAGGCACGGCTGAACGGCGCCGGGCTCGTCCTGGGCCCGCTGGAGACACTGAACCCCCAGCAGCCCAAGGGCGCCGCCCTCGTCGGGGCACTGTGTACGGCCATGGACGGCGGACCGCCACTGCTCGTGTACGGGCGGAAGCACTGGGACCCGTTGTGGGCCGGCGCGAGCCCGGTGACGGTCCCGGTCCCGCCGCCGGACCCGGCGGACACACTCCGGCAGTGGCGCACCGCACTCACCACGGCCACTGCCGGGCTCACCGGCGCCACCGGTGCAGGCGCTGCCACCGTGCTGGCCGGGGCCGGCGCCACCATCGGGCTCACTACGGCCGGCGCCGCCACTGTGCTGGCCGGTGCCGCTGCCACGCCCACCGGTGCTGCTGCCGGGCTCACTACGGCCAGTGCAGCTGCCCCACCCACCGGTGCAGCTGCTCCACCCACCGATACCCCTGCCCCACCCACCGGTGCCGGCGCCGGCGCCGGGCTGGCCGCCGGGACGGAAGAGACAAACACCCGCCTCGCGGACGTCACCCGGGCCTACCGGCTGGACTCCGGACAGATCAGCCGGGCAGCCGGCGTGGCCGTCCGGCTGGCCGCCCTGGAAGGCCGCCCCGTGGAGCCCGCCGATCTGCGGACAGCCGTCCGGGCGCAGAACGGTGCCGGGCTCGCCCGCCTCGCCCGGCGTATCGAGCCCGCCGTGGGCTGGGACGACCTCGTGCTGCCCCCGGCGACCCACCGCCAGCTGTCCGACCTCGCTCTGCGCGCCCGCCACCGCGACCAGGTCCTGGGACAGTGGCGGATGCGCCCGGGCGGCGGCCGGGGCCGGGGCATCGTCGCACTGTTCGCCGGGGAATCCGGAACCGGCAAGACCATGTCCGCCGAGGCCGTCGCGGCGGACCTGGGCATGGAACTGTACGTCGTCGACCTGTCGTCCGTGGTCGACAAATACGTCGGCGAGACCGAGAAGAACCTGGAACGGATCTTCGTCGAGGCATCCGAGGTCAACGCGGTACTCCTCTTCGACGAGGCGGACGCCGTGTTCGGGAAACGCTCGCAGGTCAAGGACGCCCAGGACCGGCACGCGAACGTCGAGTCCGCCTACCTGCTCCAGCGCGTCGAGTCCTTCGACGGCATCGCCGTACTCACCACCAACCTGCGGGCCAACCTCGACGAGGCATTCACCCGCCGCCTCGACGTCGTCGCCGACTTCCCCGTCCCCGACGCCCCGCAGCGCCTGGCCCTGTGGGAGCGCTGCCTGGGCCCGCACATCCCGCGCACCACGGACCTGGACCTGCGCACATGCGCGGAACGGTTCGAGCTGACCGGCGGCTCGATCCGGGCCTGCGCGGTCACGGCCGCCTACCAGGCAGCGGAGTCCGGCCGCCCGCTGGACACCGGGCAACTGGTCCAAGCCGTCCTCGCGGAGTACCGCAAACTCGGACGGCTCGTCCTGGAGAGCGAGTTCGGCCCCTGGCTGGAACGGACGAGACAACACGACCAGCAGACCACCCACCCCACCCACCCACCCCTCCCTCCCACCCGTGCCGTCGTCGCCCCCGTGACCGCGGCCGGAAGGGGGAACAGCACGAACACCTGAAGACCCCCGCCCGCCGACCCGCACCCGCACCCGCACCCGCACAGCCCCACCCAGCCCTCGCCACGAAGCGACAGCACCGGCCACAACCACCGGTGAACATCTCCAAAGCCACCGGCACGAGGCACCGGCCACCCGGGAAACACGGACGCCACGCCCGCGGGATCCGGAGGGCTCCGGCGGCAGCGAGCCCTAGGGTGGGCGCGCCAAGACGACCCAACAGCAAGGGGAGAAGCGTGCGGCCCGAGGAACACACGAGGTGGGAGCGCGACTTCCCGGTCCGGTACCTCCTGGCGGGGGAGGACACCGAGGGCGATGAGGAAGGCGTGCTGTGGGGGCGGTGCGCACAGACCGAGGGCCTGTTCACGGACACGCCTCCACTGCCACGAGAAGTCCTCACGCTGCGCGGCTGCCCACGCGAGAGCCTGCTGGCCCAAGCCGTGACGAACAGCACCGAACCCCGACGGCTACTGGGACAGGGACTCCTCTCGATCGAGCCCGTGAACCCCACAACCGACGGCCCGGCCCGCTTCTGGGACCTGGAGGACACCATCGTCCTGGCCCAGCGGCCCACACCAGACGACGCCCGGCGCGTGGACATCGTCATAGGCACCGGCGTCGGAAGACAGGACGGCCACCGGGGCAGGAAACTCCTGCCCTCGAACCCGAGGTTCGACCTGTGGTTCCCCTCGCTCCACGGAAACAGCCCACCGGACAGCTGCCACCGCGTCGACGGCCTGCACCCCCCGCACCCGCAGCGCCCCACCCAGCCCGTGCACCTGATCGGCTGCGAACCCGCCGCACCACTCCTGGCCCTGCTGCGCCGCCCGCTCCCTCAGAAGGGCACCCCGATCACGCTCCTGCCCCTCGACCGCCACGGCCGAGCGATGACCAGCTACCGCCTCGACCCGCACACCGTCCAGGCACGCCCGTCCGTCCTCGAAGGAACCCTGATCGACATCACCCTCACCGACCCCGGCGACGACCGCCCCACCCCGGCCGCCCGCCCCGTCTGGGAGATCTGGTACGACGGCGTCCCCACACGGCCCAACCAATGGGCACAGTTCGATACCGCGGGCCGCTCCGAGTGGCTGAGCCTCACCACCACCGGCCCGAACAGGCCGGTGGGCCTCTCCGGCGGGACGTACCACCTGGACGGACAGCACGCCACCGACAGCAACGGCCTGCTCCTGGCACTCGGCGAAGCCCTGCTCGGCCCCGGCACCAACTACGGGACATGCCTGGACTCGATCGCCGACTCCCTGAGCGGCGGACCCCGTGCCGTCCCCCCGTTCACCCTCGTCTGGCACCACGCCGACACCACCCGCCACGCCCTCGCCGGACACATCCTGCACCACCTCGGCACCCAGTCCTACTTCGAGGAGACCGTGAACATCCTCCGCGAACGCGGCGTCACCGTCGTACTCCAGTAAAAAACCGACAGCCCCTGGGGTCACCGGGACCCAGGCCGGTGTCCGACTGGCTGTGTCTGCTGGGCAGTATGTTCTGTGCCTGTTGTTCTTTTCCTGGCTTCTGGGACGTTCGC
>NZ_JBVHKV010000033.1:0-70459 GCF_055559335.1 Streptomyces sp. NPDC024555 | reverse complement strand
CAGGGGGGACCCTGTGGGAGAGTAGGACGCCGCCGAACAATCATTGTGGGAAAGCCCCGTGCCGATGGCACGGGGCTTTTCTGCGTTTCAGGGCCCTTTCGGACCCGGGTCGCATCGGACCAGTTCTTCGCTGGCTGGTGCGACCCGGGTCCTTTTGCGTCTGGGGCCTGGCCTGGCGCGCCTAGAGGCGCCCGGATGCCTTGAGAGACAGATAGGCATCCGCAAGCGCCGGCGCGAGAGCGGCAGGTGTCGCATCGACGACCACTACTCCGTGCCGCTGCAACTGCTCGGCCGTCCGGCGACGCTGATCCTGGGCTCGGGCCCCGGCAGCTGCCTCGTACACCGCGTCCACCGTGCCCCTGGCACCGGCCATCTCCTCGATACGCGGATCGCGTACCGCAGCCACCAGTACGGTGTGGCGCCGAGTGAGACGTGGAAGCACAGGGAGGAGCCCCTCCTCGATGGGCGCCGCGTCCAGGCTGGTCAACAGGACGATCAACGACCTGCGCGGCGCGTGCGCCGAAGCCGCGACGCAGAGACCACGGGCATCCGTCTCCACCAGCTCCGGCTCCAGGGGCGACAGCGCCTCCACCACGGCCGACAAGACGTCGCCCGAGGCTCCGCCGCCCCGGACGTGGGCCCGGACCCGGCGGTCATAGGCGAGAACGTCCACACGGTCGCCCGCACGTGAGGCGAGGGCGGTCAGAAGCAGCGTCGCATCCATGGACGCGTCGAGACGGGGCACGTCGCCGACCCGGCCGGCCGACGTACGGCCGGTGTCCAGGACCACCAGGATGTGACGGTCGCGTTCCGGACGCCACGTCCTCACCGCCACCGCCGACTGACGGGCCGTGGCCCGCCAGTCGATCGACCTGGTGTCGTCGCCCGGCACATAGGGGCGCAGGCTGTCGAACTCCGTGCCCTCACCCCGGGTGAGGACGCTCGTGCGCCCGTCGAGTTCGCGCAGACGGGCGAGTCGGGACGGCAGGTGCTTGCGGCTGGAGAACGCGGGGAGCACGCGCACAGTCCATGGGACCCGATGGTTCCCCTGGCGCGCGGCAAGGCCCAGCGGGCCGTAGGACCGGACGGTGACCTGCTCCGCGCGGCGGTCACCGCGGCGCGTGGGACGCAGGAGCGAGGTGACGCGGCGACGTTCGCCGGCCGGGACGTCGAGCGTGTGGCGGGACGCGTCATGGGCCGTGCCGGGCAGCCAGCTGCTGGGCGGCCAGGCGTCCCGCAGGTGTGCGCGGAGCCGGCGGCGGGAAGGATTGACTACGGTGAGTTGCACCTCGGCCGCTTCGCCGAGTCGAACGGTTGTATCACCGGATCGGGTGAACTGCAGCGGTCGCACTGGCGCTGCCAGGGCATAGTCGCACAGAATTGCTAGCGAGAGCGGGGCATTGACCGCGAGCAGGCCCGTCCAGCTCGGGGCCAGGATGCCTACAGGGAGTGACCCCAGGGCGGCCAGTAGGGCGGAGCGTCCGGTGAGGGCCACGGTTCACCGCCTCAACGGGGTACGGGGACATGAGCGAGGACAGCGGTGATGACGGAGTCCGGGGTGACTCCCTCCATCTCCGCCTCCGGTCGCAATTGGATGCGGTGCCGAAGCGTGGGGAGAGCGAGCGCCTTCACGTCGTCGGGGGTGACGTAGTCGCGACCGGTCAGCCAGGCCCACGCGCGGGCCGTGGACAGCAGAGCGGTAGCACCTCGGGGTGAGACGCCGAGGGTGAGCGAGGGGGATTCACGCGTGGCACGACAGATATCGACGACATAGCCGGCGATCTCCGGCGAGACCGAGGTCCTGGCGACGGCCGCTCGTGCGGCTTCCAGATCGGCGGGTCCGGCGACGGGGCGTATGCCCGCCGCGTCCAGGTCGCGGGGATTGAAGCCCTGGGCATGACGGGTCAGGACGCTGATCTCGTCGTCGCGGGAGGGCAGCGGCACCGTCAGCTTGAGCAGGAAACGGTCCAGTTGGGCCTCGGGCAGGGGGTAGGTGCCCTCGTACTCGACGGGGTTCTGTGTGGCGGCGACGAGGAAGGGGTCCGGCAGGGGGCGGGAGACCCCGTCGACCGTGATCTGTCGTTCCTCCATCGCCTCAAGCAGCGAGGACTGGGTCTTGGGGGGCGTCCGGTTGATCTCGTCGGCCAGCAGCAGATGGGTGAACACCGGGCCGGGCTGGAAGGAGAACTCCGCCGTGCGGGCGTCGTAGACGAGCGAGCCGGTGACGTCGCTCGGCATCAGATCGGGGGTGAACTGGACGCGCTTGGTGTCGAGTTCCAGTGACGCCGCGAGCGCGCGCACCAGGAGTGTCTTGGCCACCCCGGGGACACCTTCGAGCAGTACGTGGCCGCGGCAGAGGAGGGCGACGACGAGTCCGGTGACCGCCGGGTCCTGGCCGACCACGGCCTTGGCGATCTCGGAGCGCAGCGCCTCCAGGGAGGCGCGGGCCGCGGCATCGTCGGCGACGGTGCCGGTGGCCTGGGCGGGAGTGGGGAGCGGGGCGCTCATGAGGTACGGACCTCTCTTTCGAGGGTGTCGAGTCGATCAGCCAGAAGCACGAGGGCCGCGTCGTCGGTGGGGGCCTGACCGAACAGCAGCGCGTGGAGATCGCTGTCGGAGGGGCCGAGGCGTACGGAAACGGCCGGAAGGAGTTCCGCGGGGGAGTGGGCGTCGCGGAGGGGGACGCCGACGAGAGGGGCCAGCCGTGTGCGGGTGGCCCGGCGCAAGGACGCGGCCGCACGGTCCCGGGCGTTGGCCTTGCGCTGGAGACGGGCGCGTCCCTCGGTGGACTCGGAGGCCCGGATGGCGACGGGCAGCCGTTCCACGATCACCGGGCCCAGACGCCGGGCCCGCCAGATCGCGGCCAGCACGGCGGCGAGGGCGAGTTGGAGGGTGCCCCAGAGCCAGCCCGACGGAATGAGATCGACGAAGCCGCTCTCGCCTTCCGTCCCGTCGCTGTCCGCGCCGTTGCCATCTCCTTCGCCGCCGTTTCCGGCGGAGGGGTCGCTGAGTGAAGGGATGTACCAGACGAGATGTGGTCGGGAGCCGAGAAGTTGGAGAGCAAGGGAGGCGTTGCCCTCGTGGTCGAGACGTTCGTTGTACAGCAGGTCGGGGGCGCCCAGCAGAACGGTGTCGCCCGCTTCCCTCTCGCGGAGGACGAGCAGGGAGGACGTCGTGTCCACCGGGTAGCACGCGAGGAAGTCCGGGCCGTCGGCCGTGTAGCGGAAGTCGCCTGTTTCCGCCGGGCCCGCTCGAAGGGCGGCGGGCAGCGAACACTCCGGAGGTCGGGGGATGACCTGGGCGGGGGAGCCGACACGGACCCCGGGGGCCAGCTCGCTCGCCGCGGCGGGGCCGGGGGCCAGGAGCACGGTGCGGCCCCCCGCGCCGGCGGTCGCCCCGTGGAGCGTGTGCCGCTGGTTCGGTGTCAGCAGGTTGGGGGCGCTGACGAGCAGCGTGGTGTCGGGACCCGCCGGGGTCATGGCGGCTTCGAGGGTGGTGACCACGCTGACGGACACGCCACGGTCCTTGAGGAGTTCGGCCACGGCCCGGCTGCCGTAGCGGTCGGCGGAGCGGGGGTCGAGCCGGCCGTGCTGCTCGCCGGAACGGGTGGCGGCCAGAGCCGTGGCTGCGACGAGGAGGACCACGAGGGCCAGCAGCACCCCACGGGCGCGGGTCCAGACCTGGCGCGCGGTGGGCGAGGCGGAGGTGGAGGGAGCGGTGGTGGCCGTGCTCATCCGGCGGCTCCCGGGTGCGCGCCGGCCAGGTCCGGAGTGGTGGATTCGAGGTCGAGGTCAAGGGTCCGGAGGGCGAGGTACGCCTGCCGGCCGGCGAAGCGACCGCCGTATGTGACGTCGTCGAACTCCCGCGCGGCGGAACGGAGTCGGGGGGCGTGGCCGGGCAGGACGCGGCCGGCCTCCGCGGCGGCCTCGTCGGCGGTGCGCCCGGGGCGCGGGTCAAGGAGGGCGCGTTCCTCCAGAGAGCGGACGATCGCCCGCATCCGCTCCTGGACGGCCTGGTTCCAGCGGCCTGCGGCGGCGTGCGCGTCGGCGGCGGTGCGGTGTTCCGAGGCGCTGCGGGGGCCGCTCTCGAAGAGGGCGTCCCGTGGCGTCGGGATGCGCCGTGGTGAACCGAGGCGCCATACGAGCGCGGCGACGAGGGCGATGACGATCAGCACGAGGACGACCAGTCCGACGGGGCCGCCCGGGGCGGCGCCGGAGGCGGCGGAGAGGAGGTCGCCGATCCAGGTCCACAGGTGGTCCATCGCTCGTTGGAGCAGGTTCGGATCGTTCTCGTGGTACTTCGGATCGGACAGTTCGCGCTGTGCCGCCTCGCGTGCGGGTACCCGTGGAGTGTCCACGGGTACGTCACCGCCCGCCCGGATGATCAGCCGTGCCGCTGTAGTACCTCCCGCCCCCGACACGGTGTCAGCTCCTGTCGTCGTAGCCCGGCAGCCCGGCTGCCCGTGCGAGTTCGAGGTCCAGGGCCTCGCGGCGGATGCGCTGATCCACGTAGAGGAGGGCCACGACGCCTGCGGACAGCGGGTAGGTGATCGTGGAGATGACCACGTCGCCGATGGCCGAGACGATCAGGAAGGGCCAGCCGAATTCGGTGGTCTCGCCCGTGGCGAAGGCGCTCAGACCGCCTCCGTCGACGCTTGCGGCGATCAGCCCGAACGGGATGCCGATGACCAGCGTCACGACGAAGGTCAGCAGGACGGTGAGCGCCAGGATGCCGAAGACGCGCCACCAGGCGCCGCGCACGAGCTTGGCGGAGCGTCGCATCGAGGCGGCGATCGACTGCCGTTCCAGCATCAGGGCGGGGGAGGCAAGGGAGAGGCGGACCATCAGCCAGAGAAAGACCACGATCGCGGCCAGCAGCCCGAGGAAGGCGAGCCCGACACCAGCCGTGTCGCCCAGCAGGAAGCCCGGCAGGATGCCCACGGTCATGATCGCGCCCGCGATGAGGGCCAGGAGGACCGTCAGACCCAGCAGCGGGAGCAGCCGGGACCGGGCCTCGGCCCAGGCGTCGCCGAGCGTGACGGGCCGGCCGAGTACCGAGCGGCTGATCACCACGGTCAGCACGGCGGTCGTGAAGATCGTGGCGAGCATGCCGATGAGCATCGGAGGCGTGGCGTTCAGGAGGCTGGAGCGGAAGGCTTCGGTCGCCTGCCGCAGGGCTTCCGAGCCGGTCGCGTTCCGGTCGATCGCCGGGGGGTCCGGCAGGAGATAGCGCTGGATGAGCAGATTGGCGGTCTGGGCGACCACCGACACGGCGAGCGTGATGCCGAGGACGGTGCGCCAGTGGGCCCGCATGGCGGACACGGCGCCGTCCAGGATCTCGCCGACGCCCAGGGGGCGCAGGGGGATGACACCGGGCTTGGCCGCGGCCGGCGGGTAGTGCCGGCCGGGGCCCTGAGGGGGGACACCCCAGCCGGGGGGAGGAGTCGGGACGCCGGGTCCGGGCGTGGAAGCGCTCGGCGGGGACCACTGCCCGGCCGGCGGCTGCGCGGAGGACCAGTTCCCCGCGGGGGAGCCGTCGGCGGGACCGGAGGGGCGGGGGACGCCCGGCTCCTGGTCGTCGGAGGGGGCGGATCCGGGCGAGGCCCAGCCCGGAGTGTCGTTCATTGCTCGCTCCTTCACGGTCCTGTCCGCGTATCGGGGCGTCAGGTTGGCAGCCATCGTGCCACGCGTCACTCCGGTGCGGGCCGGGCCCCGGATCTCCCTGGTATCTCGGCGGTTTCTTCCTGTGCGAGTGACGGGCGGGGCAGACTGGGCGGATGGCTGATCAGGATGCGCAAACGCCGGTGGGCAGCGAGCCCGCCGCCCTTCCCGTACTCCGCTGGGACGAGCCGCCGGAAGGGCCCGTGCTGGTGCTCCTCGACCAGACCCGGCTGCCGGCCGAGGAGGCCGAACTGGCGTGTACCGATGTTCCGGCGCTGGTGGAGGCCATCCGGACGCTCGCGGTGCGGGGGGCGCCCCTGCTGGGCATCGCGGGGGCCTACGGAGTGGCTCTCGCCGCCGTGCGGGGGTACGACGTCGCCGAGGCCGCGGAGCTGCTGGAGCAGGCGCGGCCCACCGCGGTGAACCTCGGGTACGGCGTCAGCCGGGCCGCCGGGGCGTACTGGGCGGCCGTGGAGAAGGGCGCCGGTCCCGAGCAGGCCGCCGGGGCCGCTCTGGCGGAGGCCAGGGCGCTGCACCGGGAGGACGCCGAGGCCAGCGGGCGCATGGCGGAGTACGGGCTGGCCCTGCTCGACGAGCTGCTGCCGGGCGGAAGTCACCGGCTTCTCACGCACTGCAATACCGGGGCGCTGGTCTCGGGCGGTGAGGGCACGGCCTTCGCGGTGGCACTCGGAGCGCACCGGGCGAGCCGGCTCAGGTGCCTGTGGGTGGACGAGACCCGTCCGCTGCTGCAGGGCGCCCGGCTGACCGCGTACGAGGCGGCGCGCAACGGCATGCCGTACAGCCTGCTCACGGACAACGCGGCGGGGTCGCTGTTCGCCGCGGGGGAGGTGGACGCGGTGCTCATCGGGGCGGACCGCATCGCCGCGGACGGGTCGGTGGCCAACAAGGTGGGGAGCTATCCGCTGGCGGTGCTGGCGAAGTACCACCATGTGCCGTTCATCGTGGTGGCGCCGACCACGACCGTGGATCTGCGGACTGCGGACGGTGCGGCGATCACGGTCGAGCAGCGCGCCGCGAGTGAAGTGACGGAGGTCACATTCCCGCAGGGGGCGGCCGGAGGGCGTGGGGGTGGGCCGGTGCCCGTGGCACCGGTGGGAACCCCGGCGTACAACCCCGCGTTCGACATCACACCGCCGGAACTCGTCACGGCGATCGTCACGGAAGAGGGCGTAATCTCCCCGGTCACGGGGGTCGGGCTGGCAGAGCTGTGTGCCAGATCATCGCAGGTAACGATTAGCTAATGGGATGATGTCGATTATGAAGGGACGCGTCCTTGTCGTCGACGACGACACCGCACTGGCCGAGATGCTCGGGATTGTGCTGCGTGGTGAGGGTTTCGAGCCGTCGTTCGTAGCGGACGGCGACAAGGCACTTGCTGCATTTCGTGAAGCGAAGCCGGACCTGGTCCTGCTCGACCTCATGCTGCCCGGACGGGACGGCATCGAGGTCTGCAGGCTCATCAGGGCCGAATCCGGCGTGCCGATCGTCATGCTCACTGCCAAGAGCGACACGGTTGACGTGGTGGTGGGCCTGGAGTCCGGGGCCGACGACTACATCGTCAAGCCGTTCAAACCGAAGGAGCTGGTGGCCCGGATCAGGGCACGTCTGCGCAGGTCCGAGGAGCCGGCACCGGAGCAGCTCACCATCGGTGACCTGGTCATAGACGTGGCCGGTCACTCGGTGAAGAGGGACGGGCAGTCCATCGCCCTGACCCCGCTGGAGTTCGACCTGCTGGTCGCGCTCGCCCGGAAGCCGTGGCAGGTCTTCACCCGTGAGGTGCTCCTGGAGCAGGTCTGGGGCTACCGCCACGCCGCCGACACCCGGTTGGTGAACGTGCACGTGCAGCGGCTCCGCTCCAAGGTCGAGAAGGACCCGGAGCGGCCGGAGATCGTGGTGACCGTCCGCGGTGTCGGTTACAAGGCCGGACCGAGCTGATATGACCCTGGGCAGCGCTGCTCCGAAGCCCGGGGAGCCGGGAGTCCGTACGGAGCGGGCTGCCGGTTCGGGGCACACGTCGTCTCCGTTGGGGCGCTTCCTGCAGGGCGGCCGGTTGTTCCAGGACCGGGCGCCCGGCGGGCCGCTGCCCAGGCTCCTGATGCGCTGGGTGCGGCGTCCGCTGCTGCCCGCGGTCCGGCTGTGGCGGCGCAACCTCCAGCTGCGGGTCGTCGCCGGCACGCTGCTGATGTCGCTCGGAGTGGTGCTGCTGCTCGGTCTCGTCGTGATCGGGCAGGTGCGCAACGGTCTGCTGGACGCCAAGAGCAAGGCCGCCCAGACCCAGGCCGCGGGTGGTTTCTCCGCCGCCCAGGAGAAGGCCAACGCGCCCCTCAACGTCAACGGCCAGAACAACGAGGGAACCGACGGGGCGACGACCAACAACTCCTGGCGGACCGAGCTGGTCGACCAGCTCGCCAGTGGCGGGAAGAACGCGTTCAACGTGGTGGCGCTCAGCGCGGACGAGGGGTCCCGTGCGCCGCGCGGTTCCGGCAGCGTCGAGGCGGCGAGCATTCCGCAGAAGCTGCGCGACTCGGTGAACAAGGGCTCGGGGGCGTACCAGACGTACTCCCGGATCAAGTACTCCAACGGCCACGAGTCGCAGCCCGGCCTCGTCGTGGGCAAGCGGCTCTACGACGTCGAGCGCAATCCGTACCAGCTGTACTACGTCTTCCCGCTGACGCAGGAGGAGAAGTCGCTGAACCTGGTCAAGGGCACGCTGGCGACCGCGGGACTGTTCGTGGTCGTGCTGCTCGGGGCCATCGCGTGGTTCGTGGTGCGCCAGGTCGTCACGCCCGTGCGGATGGCGGCGGGCATCGCCGAACGGCTGTCGGCCGGGCGGCTCCAGGAACGGATGAAGGTCACCGGTGAGGACGACATCGCCCGGCTCGGCGAGGCCTTCAACAAGATGGCGCAGAACCTCCAGCTGAAGATCCAGCAGCTGGAGGAGCTGTCCCGGATGCAGCGGCGGTTCGTCTCGGACGTCTCGCACGAGCTGCGGACCCCGCTGACGACCGTACGGATGGCCGCCGACGTCATCCATGAGGCACGGGTCGACTTCGACCCGGTCACCGCGCGCTCCGCGGAGCTGCTCGGCGACCAGCTCGACCGTTTCGAGTCGCTGCTCTCCGATCTGCTGGAGATCAGCCGGTTCGACGCGGGAGCCGCGGCGCTGGAGGCCGAGCCGATAGACCTCCGCCAGGTCGTGCGGCGGGTGATCGGTGGTGCCGAGCCGCTGGCCGAGCGCAAGGGGACCCGGATCAGGGTCGTCGGCGACGAGCAGCCGGTGATCGCGGAGGCCGATGCGCGCCGTGTGGAGCGGGTGCTGCGCAATCTGGTCGTCAACGCCGTCGAGCACGGTGAGGGCCGTGACGTCGTGGTGCGGATGGGGGCGGCCGGAGGCGCGGTCGCCGTGGCCGTCCGGGACTACGGCGTGGGGCTGAAGCCCGGCGAGGCGACACGGGTCTTCAACCGCTTCTGGCGGGCCGACCCGGCCCGCGCCCGGACCACCGGCGGCACCGGACTCGGTCTGTCCATCGCCGTCGAGGACGCGCGTCTGCACGGCGGCTGGCTGCAGGCCTGGGGCGAGCCGGGCGGCGGCTCTCAGTTCCGGCTGACGCTGCCGCGTACGGCGGACGAACCGCTCCGCGGTTCGCCGATACCGCTGGAGCCCGAGGACTCGCGGAACAACCGGGAGAACCGGGAGCGGTCGGGGAGCACACCCGCCCGGGGCGGCGAGCACCGGCTGATGACGGTTCCGACGCAGCCGCCCGGCACCGACCGGTCCGCGCTGCCCGTCTCCGCCCGGACCGCACCGGCCTCGGTGCACCCGGCGGCACTGCCGGGCAGCGGCGCCCGGGTGGTGCCGCGCTCCGCCGAGGAGCGCCCGGCCCGCCACAACGACTCTCCCCGGCAGGACCGGGGGCGGGAGGACACGACTCGTGGGCACTGACCGCCGCCGTGACGGCCGCGGACACGCGGCGGGCATGACCGTGCTGCTCGGCTGCGGCGGGATGCTGTTGCTGACCGCCTGCGGCTCCATGCCCGTCACCGGGGACGTGAAGGCGGTGGACGCCTCGCAGCCCGGTGACTCGCAGGTCCAGGTGTACGCCGTGGCGCCGCGTGACGGTGCCACGCCCAACGAGGTGGTCGACGGTTTCCTGGAGTCGATGACCAGTGACGACTCGGACTTCCGTACGACGCGCCAGTACCTGACCAAGGAGGCGTCGAGCCGGTGGAAGCCGGGCGCGCTGACCACGGTGCTGGCCAAGGCCCCGAACCGGAGCGACCGCCCGATCCACGAGGGCGACCGCCGCACCGACGAGGTGACCTACACGCTGACCGGCGAGAAGGTGGCCACGGTCGACGACCAGAACGCCTACCAGCCGCTCGCGCCGACGGAGTTCTCCCGCACGCTGCACCTGGTGCGGGAGAACGGCCCGGACGGCAAGGAGTGGCGCATCGACTTCGTGCCGGACGGACTGATACTCGGCCAGTCCGACTTCAAGCGGCTCTACCGCTCGGTCAACAAGTTCTACTTCGCCACGGGGCGCAGCGACGCCAAGTCCACGCTGGTCGCCGACCCGGTCTATCTGCGCAACCGGACCGACCCCGCCACCGGCACCGACACCGTGACCCAGGCGGTCCGCAGCCTGCTCAGCGGGCCGACGGAGTGGCTGAGCCCCGTGGTCGAATCGCGCTTCCCCGCCGGTACGGCGCTGCGCAAGGGGGTCACCTCGCTCACCCCCGACGACCGCAACGTGCTCAAGGTGCCGCTCAACAAGAAGGCGGACGGGGTCGGGCAGAGCTCCTGCCGGATGATGGCCTCGCAGGTCCTCTTCACGCTGCGGGACCTGACCTCGGCGCGGGTCGAGCAGGTGGAACTGCAGCGTTCCGACAGTTCGTCCCTGTGCGTGCTCGACGCCGACCAGGCGGAGGAGTACGCCCCGGCCGGTTCCTCGGGCGGGCCGGAGAGCCAGTACTTCGTCGACGGCAAGGGCCATGTCCAGCGCATTCCGGGCAGCACCCGGGGCAGCGGCACCCCGGAGCCCGTCACCGGCCCCTTCGGCAGCGGTTCGCTGCGGGTGAGCGCGGTCGGTGTGGCCCGGGACGAACAGACCGCGGCGGCCGTCTCGCAGCACGGGGACGCGCTCTACGTCTCCTCCCTCGCCGTGGACGGCGATCTGCCCCTCCCGTCGGTCACCAGCAAGGCCCCCCGCGTCAAGGACCGGCTGACGGCCCCGAGCTGGGACGGTCGTGGCGATCTCTGGGTCGCCGACCGGGACCCGGGGAACGCGCGGCTGCTGCGACTGGCCGGCGGCAAGGGCAAACCCGAGGAAGTCACCGTGCCCAGCCTCGGCGGCAGCCGGATCACGGCCCTGCGGCTGTCCTCGGACGGAGTGCGCATCGCCCTGCTGCTGACGCGCGACGACCGTACGACGCTGCACATCGGCCGGATCGAGCGCACCGGCCCGGAGGACGGCGGACAGGTCTCCGTGGTCGATCTGCGCCAGGCCGCGCCCCAGCTCGCGGACGTGACCGCGATGTCGTGGTCCGGCGGCAGCCGGCTCGTGGTGGTCGGCAAGGAGGAGGGCGGGGTCCAGCAGGTCCGCTATGTGCAGGCCGACGGTTCGACGCCGACCTCGGGCGTGCTGCCCGGCGTCAACCAGGTGCGGGCCATCGCCGCGGCCGACGACGAGCAGCTTCCGCTGATGGCGGACACGGTCGGCGACGGCATAGTGAAGCTGATGCCCGGCGAGAACTGGCAGACGGGCCTCAAGGACGGCTCCGCGCTGGTCTACCCGGGCTGACCACCGGCGGCGGACACGGCCTCGGCCGGCGTTGTCCACAGGGGTGGCCGCCCTGCCCCCGCGGGGGCAGCATGGAGTCATGCGCGGGTGGTGGCGGGAGATCGCCGGACTGGTCCTGCCGGTGGTCTGCGGGGGCTGCGGCACGCCGCGGACGGAGCTGTGCGAGAGATGCGGCGCGCAGCTGTACGGCGGGGCGCCGCGCCGGGTGAGACCCGATCCCGAGCCGGCCGGGCTGCCCGTGGTCCACGCCGCGGCGGCGTACGAGAACGCGGTGCGCGCGGTGCTGCTGGCCCACAAGGAGCGCGGTGCGCTCGGTCTGGCCGGGGCCGCGGGCAGGGCGCTGGCGGGTGCGGTGCGGGCCGGCGCGGGGAAGGAGCCGGACGCGCGGCCACTGCTGCTCGTGCCCGTTCCCTCCGCCCGTCGTGCCGTCGCCGCGCGCGGGCACGACCCCGCCCGGCGGATCGCGTGGGTGGCCGCCGCCGAGCTGCGCCGGGCCGGGATCCCCGCCCGGGTGGCCGGGGTGCTGCGGCAGCGGCGGCCGGTGGCCGACCAGTCGGGGCTCGGGGCCCGGGAGCGGCTGGCCAATCTGACCGGTGCGCTGGGCGTCGTGCCCGGTGGCGCGCGGCTGCTCGCCGCCGGGCGGGTGGTGCTGGTGGACGATCTGCTGACCACCGGGGCCTCGCTGACCGAGGCGGCAGGGGCGCTGGGACGGGCGGGGGTCCGGGACGCCTCCGGGGTCCGCCACGCGGCGGTCGTGGCCGCTTCTCCCTCCGCCTTCGAAATAAACCGGAACTGGAACTGAACTTGCATCGTTGCAGGTGATGAGAGGGTAAAAAGACCTGAACGGAGGTACGTGCGAGTAGCGGGTGCCGACATCCCGCCGAGCAGGCTATGTTCGGTTGTGAGGAATGGTGAATGCCAGACCTCGGCGAATGCACCACCAGGTTTCGGGCAGGCGACCCACCGGTGGACCGAAACCGGAAATTCGGTGGGATGGAGACCTCCCCGATGGGGGAGGAGGAGGTGGAAGTCACCGAGTCCGCGGCTCCGGACATCACCGGGGCCTGGTGCAAAAGGGAGATGCTCCGCCAGGGAGCGGAGCGATCCGGGAACGGAGTTCTGCGTGGACATCGTCGTCAAGGGCCGCAAGACCGAGGTGCCCGAGCGGTTCCGCAAGCACGTGGCCGAGAAGCTGAAGCTGGACAAGATCCAGAAGTTCGACGGCAAGGTGATCAGCCTCGACGTGGAGGTGTCCAAGGAGCCGAATCCTCGTCAGGCGGACCGTTCCGACCGGGTGGAGATCACGCTCCGCTCGCGTGGACCGGTCATCAGGGCGGAAGCGGCCGCAGGCGACCCGTACGCAGCGCTGGACCTGGCCACGGGCAAGCTGGAGGCGCGGCTGCGCAAGCAGCACGACAAGCGCTACAGCCGCCGGGGATCGGGTCGTACGCCCGCTGCGGAGGTCGGCGAAACGGTGCCGGACGCGGCGTCGTTCAACGGTGACGGCGAGCTGGTCGCCGACGAGGGCGACCGGCCCGTACCCACCACCAGGATCGGTTCGCTCGAAGTGCAGGGCGAAGGACCGCTGGTGATGCGAGAGAAGACGCATGTGGCGGCGCCCATGTCACTGGACCAGGCGCTCTACGAGATGGAGCTGGTCGGTCACGACTTCTATCTGTTCGTCGATTCCGAATCGAAGGAACCGAGTGTCGTCTACCGGCGACACGCCTACGACTACGGTGTCATCCACCTGAGGACCGACCCGCTGGCCGCCGACGAGGCGGGCGGCGCCGGCGGTGCGCTGGGCGGCTGACGCCCTCACCTCGTGGTGCCCCTGGAGCGCCCTGTGCGCCCCCAGGGGCACCCCCGTGCGACCACGGGATCACCGCATCGCCGTCCGGGCATGAAATCATGGCGGCCCAAGCCAATCGGTGCGCTGTGAACTGCCGTTGGCGGACCGTCCGAATCAGGCCGTGGCCTTCAGGGGGAAGAACGATGGCGGACACCTTCGGGCCCGTACGCGACGCGCACGATGCCGATGAGATGCGGCGCTCCCGTGCCGCCGCGGACGACGACGGAGGCTCCCGCAAGGAGCCGATCCGGGTCCTGGTGGTCGACGACCACGCCCTGTTCCGCCGGGGGCTGGAGATCGTCCTCGCGCAGGAGGAGGACATCCAGGTGGTCGGCGAGGCGGGCGACGGGGCCGAAGCGGTCGACAAGGCGGCCGATCTGCTGCCCGACATCGTTCTGATGGACGTCCGGATGCCCAAGCGCGGCGGTATCGAGGCGTGCACCTCCATCAAGGAGGTGGCCCCCAGCGCGAAGATCATCATGCTGACGATCAGCGACGAGGAGGCGGACCTCTACGACGCGATCAAGGCCGGTGCCACCGGATATCTGCTCAAGGAGATCTCCACGGACGAGGTCGCCACCGCGATTCGCGCGGTGGCCGACGGGCAGTCCCAGATCAGTCCGTCCATGGCGTCCAAACTGCTCACCGAGTTCAAGTCGATGATCCAGCGGACCGACGAGCGGCGCCTCGTTCCGGCGCCCCGGCTCACCGAGCGCGAGCTGGAGGTCCTGAAACTCGTCGCCACGGGCATGAACAATCGCGATATCGCGAAAGAGCTGTTCATTTCCGAGAACACCGTGAAGAACCACGTCCGCAACATTCTGGAGAAGCTCCAGCTGCACTCCCGCATGGAAGCGGTGGTCTATGCCATGCGGGAGAAGATCCTGGAGATCCGGTGAACCGGCCGTAGCGCCCCTTCCGCGGAGGGAGTGCTCAGGCCGGCACGCGGCCGAGCTCCTTGGCGAGTGCCGTGCGCAGCTCCGGTGCGTCGACCCGCTCCAGCCGCACGTCCGTGCACCCCACCCACGTGGCGGCCTCCGCCAGCGCCCGCGCCATCGGCTCGACCGCCTTCGCGTCCGCGAGCGACACCTGCCGGGCGACCAGCGTCGTGCCCTCCCGCGCCGGGTCGACCCGCCCCCGGAGCCGGCCTCCCGCCAGCAGCGGCATCGCGAAGTAGCCGTGGATCCGCTTGGGCTTGGGAACGTACGCCTCCAGGCGGTGCGTGAAGCCGAAGATCCGCTCGGTCCGCGCCCGCTCCCACACCAGTGAGTCGAACGGCGAGAGCAGCGTCGTACGGTGACGCCCCCGGGGCTCCGAGGCCAGGGCCGCGGGATCGGCCCAGGCCGGCTTGGACCAGCCCCGCACCGTCACCGGAACCAGCCCCGAGTCCGCCACCACCGCGTCGAACTGCTCGCCCTTGAGGCGGTGGTAGTCCGCGATGTCCGCCCGGGTGCCGACGCCCAGCGACTGCCCGGCCAGCGCCACGAGCCGGCGCAGGCACTCCGCGTCGTCCAGATCGTCGTGCAGCACGGCGTCCGGCAGGGCGCGCTCGGCCAGGTCGTAGACCCGCTTCCAGCCGCGCCGCTCGGTGCAGACCACCTCGCCGTACATCAGGGCGCGCTCGACGGCCACCTTCGAGGCCGACCAGTCCCACCACTCCCCGCCGTTCTTCGCGCCGCCCAGCTCCGTCGCCGTCAGGGGGCCCTCGGCGCGCAGCTGGTCGATGACCCTCGCGTACGCCCCGTCGGGAAGGTCGTGGTGCCACTGCGGGCGGGAGCGGTAGGCGCGGCGGCGGAACGCGAAGTGGGGCCACTCCTCGACCGGGAGGATGCAGGCCGCGTGCGACCAGTACTCGAAGGCGCGGCCGCCCGACCAGTACGCCTCCTCGACGGGGCGGCGGCCGACCGCGCCCAGGCGCGCGTACGGGATCAGCTCGTGCGAGCGGGCGAGGACGGAGATCGTGTCGAGCTGCACCGCGCCCAGATGCCGCAGCACGCCGGGCACCCCGGAGCGGCGGTCCGGGGCACCCAGGAATCCCTGGGCCCGCAGCGCGATCCTGCGGGCCTGGTCGGCGGAGAGTTCGACGGCGGGGGACTGCACAGGCGTCATGACCCGAACCCTAGAGGGCGGCACCGACAGTCGGGCCGGGAAGGCGGTTCACCGTCGCGGCACTCCCTCACCGGGGACCGGCGGCACCGTCCGGGACGTACGCGAGGGCCGACGGCAGACCGAGGTCGGACGGGAGCAGCGAGCCCAGCCGGCCGTCGCGCCGCACCCCCTTGTTGACCAGGGCGGAGCGCTGGTCGCCCTCCATGCGGAAGCCCGCGCGCAGCGCGACGGCCCGCGACGGCTCGTTGCCCACTTCGGCCCGCCACTCCAGGCGGTCGCAGCCCAGCGCGGTGAAGGCCCAGCGGGCGACGGCGAGCACCGCCTCCGTCGTGTAGCCGCGGCGTCTGTGCTCACGGGTCGTCCAGTAGCCCACCTCGAACGTTCCCGGGTCCGGGCGGCGGCTCACGCCCACCGCTCCGGCCAGCCCGCCGCCCTCGTGCGGGACCACGGCGAAGTTGTAGGCGGTGTCGTCGCGCCAGCCGTCCGGCACCAGGCGGCGGGTGAAGGTGTCGGCGTCGTCGCGGGCGTACGGCGAGGGGACGACCGTCCAGCGCTGGACGGCGGGGTCCTGACAGGCCTCGTACACCGCGTCCGCGTCCTCGGGGGCGAAGGGGCGAAGCAGCAGGCGTTCGGTGGTGAGAGTGATCGGCTCCATGGACGGATTCTGGTGAGGCGGGCGCCGCGGGGCGAGTACTTTTCGTGCTTCCCGGCACCTTCGGTGCCCTTCGTCCGTTGACTCGGAGGGGCGCTGCGGGGTCAACGCGGCGGCAGCCCTCCCGGCGCGGCCGGGTCCTCGCTTACGATGGCCGTTGCGGTGGGGCCCACCTGCCGTGCCCGCGCCAGTGTCCTCACACGACCCAGTGCCCAGGCCCGACCGGCAAGGAGACCAGCCTCAGTGTCCGTCTTCAACAAGCTCATGCGTGCAGGCGAAGGCAAGATCCTGCGCAAACTGCACCGCATCGCGGACCAGGTCAGCTCCATCGAAGAGGACTTCGTCAACCTCTCCGACGCCGAGCTGCGGGCGCTCACCGACGAGTACAAGGAGCGGTACGCCGACGGCGAGAGCCTCGACGACCTGCTCCCCGAGGCCTTCGCGACCGTCCGCGAGGCCGCCAAGCGCGTGCTCGGCCAGCGCCACTACGACGTCCAGATCATGGGCGGCGCCGCGCTGCACCTCGGCTATGTGGCCGAGATGAAGACCGGTGAGGGCAAGACCCTGGTCGGCACGCTGCCCGCGTACCTCAACGCGCTCTCCGGCAAGGGCGTCCACCTGATCACGGTGAACGACTACCTGGCCTCCCGCGACTCCGAGATGATGGGCCGCGTCCACAAGTTCCTCGGCCTCGACGTCGGCTGCATCATCGCCAACATGACGCCGGCCGAGCGCCGCGAGCAGTACGGCCGCGACATCACGTACGGAACGAACAACGAGTTCGGCTTCGACTACCTCCGCGACAACATGGCGTGGTCGCAGGAGGAGCTGGTCCAGCGCGGCCACAACTTCGCGATCGTCGACGAGGTCGACTCGATCCTCGTCGACGAGGCCCGTACGCCGCTGATCATCTCCGGCCCCGCCGACCAGGCCACCAAGTGGTACGGCGACTTCGCCAAGCTGGTCACCCGCCTGTCCAAGGGCGAGGCGGGCAACCCCCTCAAGGGCATCGAGGAGACCGGCGACTACGAGGTCGACGAGAAGAAGCGCACCGTGGCCATCCACGAGCCCGGTGTCGCCAAGGTCGAGGACTGGCTGGGCATCGAGAACCTCTACGAGTCGGTGAACACGCCGCTCGTCGGGTACCTCAACAACGCCATCAAGGCCAAGGAACTCTTCAAGAAGGACAAGGACTACGTCGTCATCGACGGCGAAGTCATGATCGTCGACGAGCACACCGGCCGTATCCTCGCCGGCCGCCGCTACAACGAGGGCATGCACCAGGCGATCGAGGCGAAGGAAGGGGTGGACATCAAGGACGAGAACCAGACGCTCGCCACGATCACCCTGCAGAACTTCTTCCGCCTCTACAGCAAGCTCTCCGGCATGACCGGTACGGCGATGACCGAGGCCGCCGAGTTCCACCAGATCTACAAGCTGGGCGTCGTCCCGATCCCGACCAACCGGCCGATGCAGCGCGTCGACCAGTCGGACCTGATCTACCGCACCGAGGTCGCGAAGTTCGCCGCCGTCGTCGACGACATCGCGGAGAAGCACGAGAAGGGCCAGCCGATCCTGGTCGGCACCACCTCGGTCGAGAAGTCCGAGTACCTCTCGCAGCAGCTCTCCAAGCGCGGTGTGCAGCACGAGGTCCTCAACGCCAAGCAGCACGACCGTGAGGCGACGATCGTCGCCCAGGCCGGCCGCAAGGGCGCCGTCACGGTCGCGACGAACATGGCCGGACGAGGCACCGACATCAAGCTCGGCGGCAACCCCGACGACCTCGCCGAGGCGGAGCTGCGCCAGCGCGGTCTGGACCCGGTGGAGCACGTCGAGGAGTGGGCGGCCGCGCTGCCCGCCGCGCTGGAGAAGGCCGAGCAGGCCGTGAAGGCGGAGTTCGAGGAGGTCAAGGACCTCGGCGGGCTGTACGTCCTCGGTACCGAGCGGCACGAGTCGCGTCGTATCGACAACCAGCTGCGCGGTCGTTCCGGCCGTCAGGGCGACCCGGGCGAGTCCCGCTTCTACCTGTCGCTCGGTGACGACCTGATGCGTCTGTTCAAGGCGCAGATGGTCGAGCGCGTGATGTCGATGGCCAACGTGCCGGACGACGTGCCGATCGAGAACAAGATGGTGACCCGGGCCATCGCGTCCGCGCAGTCGCAGGTCGAGCAGCAGAACTTCGAGACCCGCAAGAACGTCCTGAAGTACGACGAGGTCCTCAACCGGCAGCGCGAGGTCATCTACGGCGAGCGGCGCCGCGTCCTGGAGGGCGAGGACCTGCAGGAGCAGATCCGCCACTTCATGGACGACACCATCGACGACTACATCCGCCAGGAGACGGCGGAAGGGTTCGCCGAGGAGTGGGACCTGGACCGGCTGTGGGGCGCGTTCAAGCAGCTCTACCCGGTGAAGGTCACCGTCGCCGAGCTGGAGGAGACGGCCGGGGACCTGGCCGGTGTCACGGCCGAGTTCATCGCCGAGTCCGTCAAGGAAGACATCCACGAGCAGTACGACGAGCGGGAGAAGACGCTCGGCTCCGACATCATGCGTGAGCTGGAGCGGCGTGTGGTGCTGTCCGTCCTGGACCGCAAGTGGCGTGAGCACCTCTACGAGATGGACTACCTCCAGGAGGGCATCGGCCTGCGGGCCATGGCGCAGAAGGACCCGCTGGTCGAGTACCAGCGCGAGGGCTTCGACATGTTCAACGCCATGATGGAGGGCATCAAGGAGGAGTCCGTCGGCTACCTGTTCAACCTGGAGGTCCAGGTCGAGCAGCAGGTCGAGGAGGTTCCGGTGCAGGACGCGGCGACGTCGCTGTCCAAGGAGGACGCGGTGCCGGCCGCGCGGCCGGAGATCCGGGCCAAGGGGCTCGACGCTCCGCAGCGGCCGGACCGGCTGCACTTCTCCGCTCCCACGGTGGACGGGGAGGGCGGGGTCGTCGAGGGCGACTTCTCCAACGGGGACGGTGGTACGGCGTCCGAGTCGGACGGGCTCACCCGGGCGGAGCGGCGCAAGGCGCAGAAGAGTGGTGGGGGGCGTCGCCGCAAGAAGTAGGCGGTTTCGCGTTTGCGGCCGGGGCCGGGCACCTAGGGGTGTCCGGCCCCGGCCGTTGTGCGGGGTGGGGGTGCGGTGGGTGGGCGTGCGGGTGCGGGTGGGGGTGCGCCTGCGGCGGGCTTGATCCCCTCCCCGCCCCTTCCCGAAACCGGGGCGCTGCCCCGGACCCCGCGCCTCAAACGCCGGCGGGGCTGGGGAGGGGCGGGCTCGGCCCTGTACCTGCGTCTCAGGTGTGGGTGGGGCTGGGGGAGGGGCCGGACTCGGCTCTGGACCTGCGTCTCAGATGTGGGTGGGGCTGGGAGGGGCTGGAGGCGGAGGCGGGCTCGGTCGGGGGGTTTTGGTTGAGGGGTGGGGGTGGCCGGTTCCGGCGTGGGGTCGGGAAGGGGGCTGGGGGGCGCCTGGAGGCCTCGGTGGGGTCTGGTGGAGGTCTGGGCGTGAGGGGAGGGTTCTGGGGGCTTGTGCGGCGTTCATGGGATGTTCCGTGGTTTCGTCGGGTGGGGGTGGTTGCGGGCGGGTCAGGAGTGGCGGAGTGGGGTGTTGCCGAGTTCCACGGCTGCGCAGCGCCAGCGGAGGTCGGGGCCCTGTTCGAGGCGGAAGGCCATGGCGCGGACCTGTTCGCCGGCGGCGATGCTGGCGCAGGCCTCGACGACGCCGGGGGCCGGCTGGGCGCCGTGGCACATGCGGATGACGGGGCGGGCGCCCCGGCTCCTGAGGGGGGTGGCGGGGGCCAGTTCGGCGAGCTGGTCGTAGGCGTCGCCGATGGTGTGGCCCAGCATCCAGTGGACGGGGCGCTGGCCGCTGAGGACCGCGAGGAGGCGTTCGGCGAACCAGTGGTGGGGCCGGAGGCGCTGGGGCGTCCGGCGGCGTTGTGCGGGTACGGCTTCGGGCCTGCGGGCGTCGTGACGTCCGGCGGGCCTGGTCCTGTTCGTGCTCATCGCTGTCGCCCCCGTGCTTCGGAGCCCGGTCAGTACCGGGCGGTAACTTCTGCTGGGGATCTTCTACGGGGGCGGCGGGGCCGTCGCAAGCGTCGACGGGTGCGGAGGGGCGGGGTCGGGGATTCACCTATCCGGGTGGTGGAGGCGGTGCGGGGCGGGCTTGAGGGGCGGGCCGGTCCGGGTGAGGCGCGGGCGCCGGGTGGACGGTGCGGGGCCGGGACACGTAACCCCAAAGGGGGATGCCGCACGTATCCTGAGGGCGTTCCGACTACGAAAGCGACCCCAGCCATGCGCGTGTACGTCCCCCTGACCCTCTCCGGGCTCGCAGCGGCGCACCGGGCGGGCGAGGTCGGCCCCGGCCCGCTCACCGCCTACGCGGTGACCCCCGCGCTGCGGGAGTGGTACGTCTCCGACGACATCGAGGAGCTGGAGTACGCGGCGCTCAACCGGGCCGCCTCCGCCTCGCTGCGGCTGATCGCCGGGGACCCGGACGCCGCCCGCCGCCGGGTCGTCGTCGCCGTCGACGTACCGGACGGGGACGCGGTCGCCGACCCCGATCACATCCTCGACGCCTCCTCGCTCGGCGAGGTCACCATCGCCTCCGCGGTCCCCCTGGCCAAGGCCGCCGCCGTCCACGTCGACTCCGACGAGGCCGACAAGGACGTCACCGCCGCCGCGGCCGCGCTCGGGGCGGCGGACCTCGGCGACGACGACGCGCAGTTCACCGTGGACGGTGCCGAGGACCACGAGCTGCTGTGGTTCGGCGTCCAGGAGATTCCTCATCTGATCGGATAAGAGCAGCCGGGTTGTGGACCGTTTGTTCGGTTGTCGGTGGCGCCGGGTATTTTTTCCTGCATGGGGACGCACGGACACCACCGCACACATCTGGTCTGGGACTGGAACGGCACGCTGCTCGACGACAACACCGCCGTCGTCGGCGCGACCAACGCCGCCTTCGGTGAGGTCGGGCTCGCGCCCATCACCGTGGAGCAGTACCGCGAGACGTACTGCGTCCCGATACCCCGCTTCTACGAGCGGCTCATGGGCCGGCTGCCCACCGACGCCGAGTGGGAGCTGATGGACGGCGCGTTCCACCGGCACTACGCCGAGCGGCGGGCGGAGTGCGGGCTGACCGCGGGCGCCGCCGAGCTGCTGGCCCAGTGGCAGCTCGGCGGGCGGAGCCAGTCCCTGCTGAGCATGTACGGGCACGAGCACCTCGTGCCCACCGTGCGCGGCTACGGGATCGAGCGGCACTTCGTGCGCGTCGACGGGCGCACCGGCCCCTCCGGCGGCAGCAAGGCCCAGCACATGGAGCGGCACCTCGCGGCCCTGGAGCACATATCCCCCGAGCACACCGTGGTCATCGGCGACGCCGTGGACGACGCGGTCGCCGCCGCGCACGTCGGGGCGAAGGCCGTGCTCTTCACCGGCGGTTCGCACAGCCGGGCCAGCCTGGAGGAGGCCGGGGTGCCCGTCGTGGACACCCTCGCCGAGGCCGCGGCCCTCGCCCGGAGCCTGGGCGAGTAGCCGGCGGTCCCGGGCCCGCTCACGTCACCGGGGCCTTGGCCCTGAGCACCGTGAGGAACGCGCGCATCCAGGCGGAGTGGTCCGGCCAGGCTCGGGAGGAGACCAGGGTGCCGTCCACCACGACCTCGGTGTCCTCGAAGGCGGCCCCGGCCGTCGCCATATCGGGCTCCAGGGCGGGGTAGGCCGTGACCCTGCGGTCCTTCAGCGCCCCGGCCGCCGCCGTCATCAGCGGGCCGTGGCAGATCTGGGCGACCGGGCGGTCCGCGTCGAAGAAGGCGGCGAGGATCGCGCGGAGGTCCGGGTCGTTGCGCAGGTATTCGGGGGCCCGGCCGCCGGGGACGACGAGCGCCGCGTAGTCGGCCGGATCGACCTCGGAGAAGGCCAGGTCGGCCGGCCAGGTGTAGCCCGGCTTCTCGGTGTAGGTGTCGAATCCGGGCTCGAAGTCGTGGACGACGAAACGGAGCGTCTTGCGGGAGGGGGCGGCGATGTCGACCTCGTACCCCTCCTCGCGCAGCCGCTGGTACGGATAGAGGACTTCGAGGGATTCGGCGGCGTCGCCGGTGACGATGAGGATCTTCGGTGCCATCGCGGGGCTCCTCACGGGTGCGCCGGCCCGATCCGGGCCGGACAGTACGGTCCCAACCGTTCCAGAGTGCGTTGTCCAGGGGCCGCGCGCTGTCCGGAGTGTCAAACTTCGGGGGTTTCTTTTGTACACATGCGGCTCGTGACGGTTGTGGGGGAGAGCGAGATAGCCTGGACCCCGTGATCAGCGCGATACGCCTCGGGGGCAGCGAAGCCCCCGGCCTGCGCCCGGAGTGCCACCGCACCCGGGCCATGACTGATCCCCTCAGCCCGGCCAGACCGCCAAAAATGGCCAATAAGGTCCCGGGCGTCTCTCATAGCGGCATAGCGTCGACTCAGACCGGAAACCCCGTGTCGTGGCGGTACGTCGTCTTTTTTTCCACCTACGTCACGCAACGGCGCGCGACAGGAGCCAGAGGACATGCAGACCAAGCTGGACGAAGCCAAGGCCGAGCTGCTCGCACGGGCCGCCAAGGTAGCTGACAACAGCCCGGGTGGTGGTGTCGGCGGGCCGGACGGGGGCCCCCGGGCGAAGGCCGAGGGCAGCGGGACCGGCCAGGAGCGTTCACGGCAGGACACCGTGCTCGGCTATCTCCAGCGCTACTACCTCCACACCGCCCCGGAGGACATCATCGGCCGTGACCCGGTCGACGTCTTCGGCGCCGCTTCCTCCCACTACCGTCTCGCCGAGAACCGCCCCCAGGGCACCGCGAACGTCCGGGTGCACACCCCGACGGTCGAGGAGAACGGCTGGACGTGCAGCCACTCCGTGGTCGAGGTCGTCACCGACGACATGCCGTTCCTCGTCGACTCCGTCACCAACGAGCTGTCCCGCCAGGGCCGCGGCATCCACGTCGTGATCCACCCGCAGATCGTCGTCCGGCGCGATGTCACCGGAAAGCTCATCGAGGTCCTCAGCGAGGGCGCCGGCGCCCCGGCCGGTCCCCGGTCCGGCCGCAAGACCGCCAAGGGCGCGAAGAAGGACGCCCGGCCCGAGCTGCCGCACGACGCGCTCGTCGAGTCCTGGATCCACGTCGAGATCGACCGCGAGACCGACCGCGCCGACCTCAAGCAGATCCAGGCCGACCTGCTGCGCATCCTGTCCGACGTGCGGGAGACCGTCGAGGACTGGGAGAAGATGCGGGACGCCGCGCTGCGCATCGCAGACGACCTGCCCGGCGAACCGCTCGACGACCTCGCCGACGACGAGGTCAACGAGGCCCGGGAGCTGCTGCGCTGGCTCGCCGCCGACCACTTCACCTTCCTCGGCTACCGCGAGTACGAGCTGAAGGACACCGACGCGCTGGCCGCCGTCCCCGGTACCGGCCTCGGCATCCTGCGCTCCGACCCGCACCACACGGAGGACGAGGCCCACCCGGTCAGCCCCTCCTTCGACCGGCTGCCCGCCGACGCCCGCGCCAAGGCCCGCGAGCACAAGCTCCTCGTGCTGACCAAGGCCAACAGCCGCGCCACCGTGCACCGCCCCAGCTACCTCGACTACGTCGGCGTGAAGAAGTTCGACGCCGACGGCAACGTCATCGGGGAGCGCCGCTTCCTCGGCCTGTTCTCCTCCGCCGCCTACACCGAGTCCGTGCGCCGGGTGCCCGTCGTCCGCCGCAAGGTCGCCGAGGTGCTGGAGGGCGCGGGCTTCTCGTACAACAGCCACGACGGGCGCGACCTGCTCCAGATCCTGGAGACCTACCCGCGCGACGAGCTGTTCCAGACGCCGCCCGACCAGCTGCGTTCCGTCGTCACCTCGGTGCTCTACCTCCAGGAGCGGCGCCGGCTCCGGCTCTACCTGCGCCAGGACGAGTACGGGCGCTACTACTCCGCGATCGTCTACCTGCCGCGCGACCGCTACACCACCGGGGTGCGGCTGCGGCTGATCGACATCCTCAAGGAGGAGCTGAACGGCACCAGCGTCGACTTCACCGCCTGGAACACCGAATCGATCCTGTCCCGGCTGCACTTCGTCGTCCGGGTCGCCCCGGGCAGCGAGCTGCCCACCCTCACCGACGCCGAGGCCGACCGCATCGAGGCCCGCCTCGTCGAGGCCGCCCGCTCCTGGGCCGACGGCTTCCAGGAGGCGCTGGGCGCCGAATGCGGTGAGGAGCGCGCCGCCGAGCTGCTTCGCCAGTACGGCCACTCCTTCCCCGAGGGCTACAAGGCCGACCACTCGCCGCGCTCCGCCGTGGCCGACCTGGTCCACCTCGAAGCGCTCAAGAAGGACGGCAAGGACTTCGCCCTCAGCCTGTACGAGCCGGTGGGCGCCGCCCCCGGCGAGCGCCGGTTCAAGATCTACCGCACCGGTGAGCAGGTCTCCCTCTCCGCCGTGCTGCCCGCGCTCCAGCGCCTCGGCGTCGAGGTCGTCGACGAGCGCCCCTACGAGCTGCGCTGCGCCGACCGCACGCACGCCTGGATCTACGACTTCGGCCTGCGCATGCCGCAGTCCACGGGCAACGGCAGCTATCTCGCCGACGACGCCCGCGAGCGCTTCCAGGACGCCTTCGCCGCCGTCTGGACCGGCGAGGCGGAGAACGACGGCTTCAACGCCCTGGTGCTCAGCGCCGGTCTGAGCTGGCGGCAGGCCATGGTGCTGCGCGCCTACGCCAAGTACCTGCGCCAGGCCGGATCGACCTTCAGCCAGGACTACATGGAGTCCACGCTCCAGAACAACGTCCACACCACCCGGCTGCTGGTCTCGCTCTTCGAGGCCCGGATGGCGCCCGGCCGCCAGGCCGCCGGCAACGAGCTGACCGACGGACTGCTCGAAGAGCTCGACGGGGCCCTGGACCAGGTCGCCTCGCTCGACGAGGACCGCATCCTGCGCTCCTTCCTCACCGTCATCAAGGCCACCCTGCGGACCAACTTCTTCCAGCGCGCCGACAGCGGCGAGCCGCACGGCTACGTCTCGATGAAGTTCGACCCGCAGTCCATCCCCGACCTCCCCGCGCCCCGCCCGGCGTTCGAGATCTGGGTCTACTCGCCGCGCGTCGAGGGCGTCCACCTGCGCTTCGGCAAGGTCGCCCGCGGCGGTCTGCGCTGGTCCGACCGGCGCGAGGACTTCCGCACCGAGATCCTCGGCCTGGTCAAGGCGCAGATGGTGAAGAACACCGTCATCGTGCCGGTCGGCGCCAAGGGCGGGTTCGTCGCCAAGCAGCTCCCGGACCCGAACGCCGACCGTGACGCCTGGATGGCCGAGGGCATCGCCTCGTACCGCACGTTCATCTCGGCACTGCTCGACATCACCGACAACATGGTGGCCGGCGAGGTCGTCCCGCCCAAGGACGTCGTCCGCCACGACGAGGACGACACCTACCTCGTCGTCGCCGCCGACAAGGGCACCGCGAAGTTCTCCGACATCGCCAACGAGGTCGCCGTCGCCTACGGCTTCTGGCTCGGCGACGCCTTCGCCTCCGGCGGTTCGGCCGGCTACGACCACAAGGGCATGGGCATCACCGCCCGCGGCGCCTGGGAGTCCGTCAAGCGGCACTTCCGGGAGCTCGGCCACAACACCCAGACCGAGGACTTCACCGTCGTCGGCGTCGGCGACATGTCCGGTGACGTGTTCGGCAACGGCATGCTGCTCTCCGAGCACATCCGGCTCGTCGCCGCCTTCGACCACCGGCACATCTTCCTCGACCCGAACCCGGACGCCGCGAGCTCGTACGCCGAGCGGCGCCGCCTGTTCGACCTGCCGCGCAGCTCCTGGGCCGACTACGACAAGGAGCTGATCTCCGCGGGCGGCGGCGTCCACCCGCGCAGCGCCAAGTCCATCCCGGTCAACGCCCATCTGCGCGAGGCGCTCGGCATCGAGCCGGGCATCGTCAAGATGACCCCCGCCGACCTGATGCAGGCCATCCTCAAGGCCCCCGTCGACCTGGTGTGGAACGGCGGCATCGGTACGTACATCAAGGCGTCCTCGGAGGCCAACACCGACGTCGGCGACAAGGCCAACGACGCGATCCGCGTCAACGGCGAGGACCTGCGGGCCAAGGTCGTCGGCGAGGGCGGCAACCTCGGCGCCACCCAGCTCGGCCGGATCGAGTTCGCCCGCAACGGCGGCCGGATCAACACCGACGCCATCGACAACAGCGCCGGTGTGGACACCTCCGACCACGAGGTGAACATCAAGATCCTGCTCAACGGCCTGGTCCGGGACGGCGACATGACCGTCAAGCAGCGCAACAAGCTGCTCGCCGAGATGACCGACGAGATCGGCCGGCTGGTGCTGCGCAACAACTACGCGCAGAACACCGCCCTCGCCAACTCGTCCGCCCAGGCGTCCTCGCTGCTCCACGCCCAACAGCGCTTCATGCGCCGGCTGGGCCGCGACGGATACCTGGACCGCGGGCTGGAGTTCCTGCCCAACGACCGGCAGATCCGCGAGCTGCTGACCGCCGGCAAGGGGCTCAGCCAGCCCGAGCTGGCCGTCCTGCTCGCCTACACGAAGATCACGGCGGCCCAGGAGCTGATCGGGACCAGCCTGCCGGACGACCCGCACCTGCAGCAGCTGCTGCACGCCTACTTCCCGGAGCAGCTGCGCGAGCGGTTCCCCGAGGCGGTCGACGGGCACGCGCTGCGGCGCGAGATCATCACCACGGTGCTGGTCAACGACACCGTCAACACCGGTGGTTCGACCTTCCTGCACCGGCTGCGGGAGGAGACCGGGGCCTCCGTCGAGGAGATCGTGCGGGCGCAGTTCGCGGCCCGGGAGATCTTCGGTCTCGGCCAGGTGTGGGACGCCGTGGAAGCGCTCGACAACACCGTCGCCGCCGAGGTGCAGACCCGGATCCGGCTGCACTCGCGCCGGCTCGTCGAGCGCGGTTCGCGCTGGCTGCTGGGCAACCGGCCGCAGCCGCTGGAGATCAGCGAGACGGTCGAGTTCTTCCGCGAGGGTGTCGACCAGGTCTGGGCCGCGCTGCCCAAGATGCTCAAGGGCGCCGACCAGGAGTGGTACCAGGGCATCCTGGACGAACTCACCGAGGCGGGTGTTCCGGACCAGCTGGCGCAGCGGGTCGCCGGATTCTCCTCGGCCTTCCCGGCCCTGGACATCGTGGCGATCGCCGACCGCACGGGCAAGGACCCGCTGTCCGTCGCCGAGGTCTACTACGACCTCGCGGACCGGCTCGGCATCACCCAGCTGATGGACCGCATCATCGAGCTGCCGCGGGCCGACCGCTGGCAGTCGATGGCCCGCGCCTCCATCCGCGAGGACCTGTACGCCGCGCACGCCGCCCTCACGGCCGATGTGCTCGCCGTCGGCAACGGGACCTCCACCCCGCAGGAGCGGTTCGAGGCCTGGGAGGAGAAGAACGCGGCGATCCTGACCCGGTCGCGCTCCACCCTGGAGGAGATCCGCGGATCGGACGCCTTCGACCTGGCCAACCTCTCGGTGGCCATGCGGACGATGCGCACCCTGCTGCGTACGCACGCCTGACGCACCGGACGGCGCGAGGGAGGGGCGGCTGCCCGGCAGCCGCCCCTCCCTCGCGTCCGTCCCGGGGTCTCAGACCAGCCGGGTCACGTCCGTCTCCGCGGACGGCGGCGGCTTGCGGCGCTGCCACTCGTTGGCCAGCTCCGTCGGGAAGCGGCGGCCGCTGCGGGTCAGCAGGACGCCCTCGACCAGCTGCAGTTCGTCGCCCCCGGCGAACGCGCGCTCCTCGGTGCCGAGCTTCGTCCACGGGCCGGGGCCCGAGCGGCGCGGATGGCGGCGCCACAGCGTCGTGCCGTAGCTGCTGCGGTCGCGGACATGGACCGTGCCGCCGGAGATCCGCAGCTCCAGATGGATCCGGCTCAGTCCCGCGGTGCGCTCCTTCGGCAGCAGTCCGGCCAGCGAGATGCCGCCCTCGCCCGCCGCCCGCCCCACCTTCACCCGGGTCCCGTCGACCAGGGTGAACCGCTCCGCCAGGGCGTCGTCGAGCAGCAGCTTCAGCTGGACGGTCGCGGTGCGCGGGCCGTCGTCGGCCAGCTCGCCCCCGTGCAGTTCGCAGGTCGGGACCCCGCGCCGCATCCGGGGGAGCAGCGCGGCACTGCCCTGCCGGGTGTCGTACAGCGTGCAACGGCGTTCCGCACAGCGCCAGTTGCGGTTCACCACGTCGAAGAGGGGCTTGCGCCGGGGGTTGAGGAGCCCCTGACGCTTGAGGACGTCCTCCTCCAGTTTGATGGAGATCTCGACGGGGGCGGCCACCTTCAGATCGACGGGGACCAGGCCCACGGTGCCGTCGGGGCGCGGGACGGGCTCCAGGAAGTCGTCGGCGTTGCCCTGGAGCCAGGGGTACGCGGTGCGGTGCCCCCGGAAGCGGTCGCCGGTGATGACCGGGATGCCGGTCAGTTCGCACAGCTCCAGCAGCCGGTCGTCGGCGTCGCCCAGCTCCTCGACCAGGCCCAGCCGGACCCAGCGGGCGAGCAGTCCGATGTCCGCGGGATCGGTGAACTCCTGCCTGCGGCCCAGGCGCAGACTCCGGTCGGCGACCAGGTACAGCTTCACGTCGGGGTCGCGGGCCAGCTGTTTCGCGGCGTCCACCAGGAGCGCGAGCCTGCGCAGCGAACGGCCGCCGGGTTCGCCCAGGCGCTGGTCGCGCACGACGTTGGAGAGGTCCACGAGGAAGCAGGCTTCTTCGAAGTCGGTGGTCAGGTGTTCTTCCATCGGGCCGGCCTCCGGGCTCGCCGATCGGGAACTGACGCTCTGTGAATACGCTTGTGCAGCAACTATATTGACGTCTTCCGGAGCAGTACCGACGTGGGGGCGTTGCGGTGTCCGACTGGGGTTCGTTCGTCGACGAGGAGCCGTCGCAGGCCGTGCCCAGGAGGCCCGACCGGCCCCCGGAGCCCGCCGCGCCCCCGTACGTCCCCCCGGCCGCCGACGACGGCTGGGGCGTCTTCGCCGACGGCCCGGAAGCCTCCGGTGCGCCCGCCGCCCCCGCCCCCGCCGGACCGCCGGTGCCCGCGCCCGGTGCGGTGGTGCCTTCGCCCGAGGCCGTCGCCTCGCTGCTGACGGAGGGCGAGCACCTGTGGGCGTACGTGGACGGGGGCGGCGCCGCGCATCTCGGCTCGGGCTGCGCCCTGACCGTGGTCCGGGAGGACGGGGGCGGCGACGGATACACGGGCTGGCGGCCCGTCGTGGTCGTCGACCCGGCCGCGCTCACCGTCCGCCCCGTGCCGCTGGCCCTCGCCGATCCGCCGGTCGGCGCCGCCACCTCGGTCTCCGCGCTCTACCGGGACCCCGAACCGCACACGGCACCGGTCCCGGACCGGGCCGCCGCCTTCCCGGCCGGCCGGGGCCCCGATCTGGACGCCCTGCTCGCGGCGGCCGTGGCGGAGGAGCGCGAGAAGGCCGCCGCCGCTGTCCGGCGGGAGCGCGAGGAGGCGGCCGCCGCCCTCCAGCAGGAGCGTGCCCGGCTCAGGGCCGGGGCCGACGAGGCCGCCCGGCAGGCCCAGGGCTACGCCGAATCGCAGATCCGGGCCGCCCAGGACACCGCGCGCCAGGGCGTCCAGGAGGCCCAGCAGAGCGCCTGGCAGTGGCAGCAGCGGGCCCAGGCCGCCGAGGCCGAAGTGGTCCGGCTGGACACCGAGTTGCAGCGGGGCGGCTGGCGCCGCTGGCGGAGCGGCGGAAGCCGGTGAGATCCGCGTGACGGAAGAGCCGGAAGAGGCGGACGAGCCGGAAGGGACGGAAGGGACGGAAGCGGCCGGTGGGGCGGCGGGGCCGTACGGGCGTGGGGCGGCGGGGACCGGTGGGAGCAGCGTGACGGACGGAACGGCACGGCGGTACGGGCGCGGCGAAGGGGACACGGGCGTGGGCACACGGGAGGAGCGGGCGGGGTTCGCGAGGCTCGCGCTGCCCCGGATCCGCCTGGAGTGGCCGGACGAACTGGCCCCCGTGCTGCGGGAGAGCGTGCAGGACCGGCACACCCTGGACAGCGGCAAGCTCTGCGCCGAACTGCCCTTCCTGTGGCGGGCGGTGGACGCCGCGCTGGAGCGCGTCGGGCCGGGCTGCCTGGTGCCGGAGTCGATCCGCTACGACCCGTACGAGGGCTGGCAGGTCGCGGCACTGCCCCGGTACGACCCGGAGGGCGGGCTCCAGCTGCGCGACGGCGTGGAGCCGGCCCGGCCCCGGGCCCGGGACCGCTCGGCGCTGGTGCAGGCGCTGGTCGACGCGGTGGCCGAGCGGCCCTCGGCGGACCAGGCGGACGCGCTGGCCCTGCTGGACGTGCTGGCGGGCACCTTCCCATTGGGTCTGGACGCGGTCTGCCACCGGCTGCTGCTCGACGTGGAGCTGCGCCGGGGCGTTGCACCGGGCATGGCGGCGCTGCACGAGGCGCTGGAGCGGCGGCCCGGCGGACCGGTCTCGGCGGTCTGCTTCCGGGAGAGCGCCGTCGGCTCGCGCAAGGCCAAGGGCGATCCCGAACGGGACAACGAGGACGCCGCGACCGCCCTGCGCGCGGCCGACGGCACCCTGCGGATGGCGGTGTTCGACGGGGTCACCGGCGACGGGGACGGTTCCGGCGGCCGGGCCGCCCGCGCGGCCACCGAATGCCTGGTCCGGCTCTGGAAGGAGGCCGAGGCCGGCGCCGAACCGCCGCCCCCGGCCGGGGAGCCGCCCTCCCCGGCCGCCACCCCCGACTCCCCGGAACCGGGCGCCGCCGCGCCGCGCACCGGGCCCCCGCTCCCGGCCGCGCCCCACCCCTCGCGCCGGGTCCTCGACCGGCCGCGCGCCCTCGTGGGCGAGCTGGACCGGGTCGTCGAGCGGACCGGGGGCGGGGCCGCCGCGGTCCTCGCCACGGTGGCACCGGACGGCACCGCCGAGGTGATCTCCGTGGGGGACGCCGAGGCCTGGCTCGTACGGCCGCTGGAGGCCGCCGCCGTACGGCCGAGGGAACTTCCGTACACCGCCTGGAAACTGACCCCCGCGCACACCGCCTACGCCGAGCGGCTGCGCGGCAGTTCCCAGGCGCACGGCGACACTTCGGCGCTCACCAGCGCACTCGGGGACGGAACCGCGCGCTGGGCGCACCGCGTCTTCACCGTGGCCCCGGGCGATCTGCTGGTGCTCGCCTCCGACGGGGCCACCGCGGGGGAGCGCGGGCGGTGGACGGGGGAGGTGCTGGCGGCCATGGCGGCGGACCTGGAGGCATCGGGGCGCCCGGTCGCCCCGGCGCTGGCCGCCGGGCTCATGGGCCGGGCCGAGGCGCTCGGCGGCTGGGACAACGCGACCGCGCTGGTCTGCGCGGTCGGCGAGCGCTGATCCAGACGGGAAGGCCCTGGGCACGCCCCGGGGGACGGACGACGGCCGACGAGGTCCAGGAGAGAGCACGGGCATGACGCAGACGGGACAGCCGGCCGAGGACATCAAGGTGACGGCGGACCGGCAGGACGTCCATCTCGGCGAGGAGTTCGCCGTACTGGTCGCACCACGCGAGCTGACCAGGAGCGACCGTTCCAAGGAGGGCGTCGTCTACGCCGTCCTCGTGGACGACAGCTGGTCCATGGAGCTGCGCGCCGACAACAGCAAGGAGTACCCGGTCGAGGGCAGCGGCCAGGCCAGCCGCAAGGACGTGGCCACCGCCGGGGTCCGGGCGCTCGTGGGATCGCTGCCGCGCGCCACCCACGTCGAACTCCTCACCTTCGCGCAGGACTCCGGGGTGCGCTTCTCGGGCACGGCGGGCGAGCTGCTGCGCAAGGGGCGGTGGAACGGGAACGTCGAGACCGAGCGCCAGTGGACCAACATCGAGGGCGCGCTGCGGCGTGCGTACCGCGCGCTGGAGGGGCACCGGGCCGCCTCCCGCCGGGTGGTCCTGGTCAGCGACGGCGTCGCCAACTTCGGTGAGCAGGACCCCGGCCGGCTGGCCGCCCTCGCCGCGGAGGCCGCCGGGCGCGAACTGCACACGGACGCCGTCGGCATCGGCGAGGGCGCCGACTTCGGACTGCTGGAACGGCTCACGCCGACCGGGATGGCCCGCCATGTGGCCTCGCGGACCCGCGCGGGCGAGGTGATGAGCGAGGTCGCCCGGGAGTTCGCGGCCAACAGCCGGGACGTGGTCACCGGCAGCGGCGAACTGTCCCTGGAGATCAACCCCAGTTTCCCGGTCCTCGCGGTGTACCAGCTCGACCCGGTCCGGCGGCGGATCGAGGGCGCCGTCCAGGACGGCGGCGGCCAGGCGCCCAGCCGGATCGTCCTCACGCTCGGCGCGATCCGGGAGGGCGAGGCGGGCCAGCCGCTCTACCTGGTCAAGCTGCGCGCCCCGCACCGCAGGTCCGCCCGCCCGATGCCGGTGCTCCGGGCCAGGGGGCGGCTCGGCTCCGGCAGCGGGGCGCGGCAGCTGTCCGGGGCCCAGGTCGCGGTCAATGTCGTGGACAACCCGATGACCCCGATCCTGCGCCGCGATCTGCTGCGCCAGGCGGAGGGCATCGACCTGGACCGCGAGATCACCGACCGGGCCGCCCGCGCCGCCTCGGAGTACGAGCGCGAGGCCGTCTACCGGGAGGGCGCGGCGCGGGCCCGCCGGATCCCCGACCCGGCCCTGGCCGCCGTCTTCGACCAGGCGGGCGGCGGGCTCCGGGACGGCATGGACCCCAACGACGTCGCCAACGAGGCACGGGCGGCTTCCAGTCAGAGCTCCACCAGGTCCAAACGGGCCTGGTTCGAGGAGATCCCGGTCGAGATGCCGGACGAGATCAAGGCCCGGCGCGCCCAGCAGTACGCGGATCTCGACGACGACGAGGACGACGACGAGAACGACGACGACGGCTACGCGCCGGTGAGCGGGGGCGGGCCGGACTTCGGTTACGGCGGCGGATACGGGAGCGCCGGATATCCGCCGCTGCGCACGACCCGCCCGCCCCAGGGCCACGGGCCGGACGACGACGAGCCGACCCGGCCGCCGTACGGCTCCGGCGCACCCGGTGCGTCCAGTGCGTCCGGCGCGTCCGGCGCGGACGACGACGAGGCGACCCGGCCGCCGTGGGGCTCGGGGGGCCGCCCGTGAGCGCACCCGACGTCATCATCGACGCGTCCAACGTCGCCCACGGCCGGGGCGGCACCGTCAGCTTCGCCCGGGTCGTCGACGTACGGGAGGCCTGGCTGCGGGAGCACCCGGGCTCCTATCCGTACGCCGTGCTCGACGGCGCGGTGCGCGGCAGGCTGGAGGACCGGGCGCTCGCCGACCGGGCCCGGCGAGAGCACTGGCTCGAACTCCACCCGGGCGACGCCGACGACCGCATCCTCTCCCTGGCCGTGCAGTACGGCGCCGCCGTGATCAGCGAGGACAACTTCCGCTTCGCCCGGCGAGAGCACACCTGGCTCCAGGGCAGCACCGACCGGATCTGGAGCGCCCGGCGGGTGCGCGGCCGGGTCGTGTTCAGCCGGCGCAGCCTGTCCGTCGCCACCGACGAGGAGATCGACGCCGACCGCGCCAGGAAACGCGGCAAGGCGGGCCTGCGCGATCCGGACTCGGAGCTGCGGTTCCGCCATGTCGAGGAGCCCTCGCCCTGCCGCAGATCGGGATCCGTGCTGACGCCCCCGCAGGTGTACGCCTCCGGGGACCGGCTCTACTGCCACTCCTGCGACCAGCCCGCCGAGGAGACCGTCGCCGAGGCGCCCCTGCCGCGGACCCCGGACGGGCGGACCGTGATCACGGTGATGCACGGCTACGCGGTGCTGCGGACCGTGGACGTGCCGGGGGACGACGGGCTCGTGATCGGCCGGGCCTCGCGCTCCCGGCCCGGCACCACCGACGTCACCACCGGACTCGGCCCGGAGGCCAGGGGCGAGATCAGCCGCGAGCACGTACGGATCTTCCTGGACGACGACGGCCGGCCGATGGCCGAACACCTCACGGACAACAACGCCTCCTTCCTCAACCCCGTGCTGGACCGCTACGGCCGCCCCAGCACCGCCCGGCTGGCCACCCGCACCCCGTACGGGCTGGAACCGGGCGACGAACTCGTCCTGGGCACCGGCTCCGTACGGCTGCGGATCAGCGAGGGCTCCACGGACGGCGACGGCGACGGCGGCGACGGGGCCGGGGGTGAGGCGTGGTGAGCGGATTCGAACCCTTCTGGGCCGAGGCGGAGCGCGGCGCCCCCGACGATCCGCCGCGCTGCGCGTACATCGCAGCCTTCTACGGGCAGGGCGACCGCTTCCGTACGAAACGGCTCATCGCCGGGGCCGGGCAGGGGTACGCCCTGCTCGCCCAGGACAGCTGGTCCGGCGGAGACGTGGTGATCAAGGGCATGTGGTGGCCGAGGGCCGTCCTGGACGAACCCCGCGAGGTCAAGGCCGAACTCGGCGGCCAGCGCGGGCGGCGGGAGAGCGGACTGGTGGCGGCCCGGCGGGCCGCCCAGCTCACCCAGCAGTGCCCGGTCGTCATCTCGCTGGAGTCCCAGCCCTCGCCCACCCTGCGCGCGGCCGGGGTGCCCTTCGACGAGGAGGACGAGGAGGGCTTCCTCGTCCAGGAGTTCATCGGGTACCGGAACACCGGCGCGCGCACCCTCCAGGACGAGATCGAGCGCCGCGCCGAGCGCAACCAGCGCTACACCGAGTCCGAACTCCTCGACCTGGCCGAGCAGTTGTGCAACACCCTCGCCGCCCTGCACACCACCCGCCACACCGACAAGGGCGAGGTCGTCAAGGGCTGGGTGCACGCCGACATCAAACCGGAGAACATCCTCGTCCTCGGCCCGCCCGACCGCTACGTCCTCATCGACTACGACGCCGCCGTGCGGATCGGCGCCCGGATCACCACCACGACCGTCGCCTACGCCCCGCCCGGCCCCGAGGGCGGTGACGAGACCGCCGAACTGGCCCCCGCGTCCGAGCGGTACGACATCTACATGCTCGGAGCCACGCTCGCCCACGCCGCCCGCCTCGCCCGGCTCACCCCCAAGCAGACCCGGGGCCTCTACTACGGCAGCCAGGACGTCCAGGGCCGGGTCAGACGGGAGATCTCCGACCCCCGCTTCGGCCCGATCCTCAACAGCGTCGTCTCCACCTGTCTGGCCCCGCAGAAGTACCGTCTCGCCACCGTCGACCGGGTCCGCGCCGACCTCGCCCGCGCCCGCAGCGCGACGGCCCTGCTGGGGGCGCTGCGCGCACTGGAGCACCGTTCATGACCACCGCCACGTACCCCGGCCGCAGCGGTCGCGTCTGGGAGACCCGCCCCGCCCTGCCCCGCCCCGGCCAACTGCGCCCCGCCGGAACCTCCGCGCGCGCCACCCGGATGGTCCGCGACACCCGGACCGACGAGTACGGCACGCTGCGCACCTTCGCCAACCGGGCCACCCGCGCCGAGGCCGCCGCGCTCCTCGCCGTCGGCGCCCCCGTCACCCCGGCGCTCTTCGACGTCATCGACCACCCCGGGCTGCCGCCCGCCCTGGTCACCGCCTGGGCCCCCGGCAACGGCACCCGGCCGCTCGACGTCCTCATGGAGCTGGACGACCTCGCCGCGATGCTGGAACAGGGCCACCGCTTCACCCCCGCCGAGGCCCTGCGCGTCCTGGTGCCGCTCGGCCGCGCCCTCGACGACATGGCCCGCTCCGGCTACACCCCCGTCGAACTCTCCCCCGACCACCTCGTCTTCAACTCCGGCGCGCTGACCCTCGTCGGTCTCGGCCGCCACCTCTACATCCCCTCGGCCGGCCGGATGCCCGCCCCGCAGGGCATGTCCCTGTCCGGGGCGCTGCTCCTCGGCGACGACCTGCCCTCCGCCCGGGGCAAGGGCCGCCCCGTCGCCTGGCGCGAGACCCAGCTGCGCTCGCTGCTGCGACTGGCCGGCTGGATGGCCTGCGGACTGCCGCCGGCCGCCTGGGGGCCGGTGCGCGGCCCCGCCGACCTGGCCGGCTACCTCGGCGCCGCCGGCTTCCAGCAGATCCCCTCGCTCCAGCCCGGCCGGCTGGCCCAGTCCCTCTCGGCCGCCTCCGCCACGGAGGAACGGGAGCGGGCCCTGCGCGACATCGCGGACAGCCGCGCCCTGCTGATCTACGACGACGCCGCCCAGCGCACCGAGGACGGCCGGCTCGCCCTGAACCCCGAGTCCCTGCGGCTCGGACTGCTCCACGACCACGGCCCCCAGGTGCTCGCCCTGGCCGCCTTCGAACAGGGCCGGCTCACCTCCCGCACCGCCTCCCAGCTCTCCGGGGCCGGCTGGGTGGTGGCCCGCCGCAAGGACCTGATCCGCTACGCCGTGCAGGCCGCCGCCGCGGCCCCCGGCGCCCGGCTGATCATCGCGGGGCGCATGGACGGCGAGGAACTGCGCCGGATCGAGGCCGCCCGCGGCGGACGCGCCGAACGCGTCGACCCCGGCGACATCGCCGGCGCCGTCCCCAGGATCGCGGGCATGCCCGCCGACCGCCTCCCGTACGTCACCGACCGCGAACTCGACGCCTTCCACCAGGAGATGCTGGCCGGCCAGGGCGGACAGGCGCTGCGCCGCCGCACCTTCGCCACCGGCTGGGCGATCCGGCTCGGCGGCATGGACACCATGTCGCCCAGCGAACGCGGCATCGTGCTGGAGCGGATGCCCGACGCCTTCGGCACCAACACCGAACTGCTGGTCGCCGTCCGCGCCCGGCAGAACGCCCCCGGGCTGCGCAAACAGAACCGGATGCTGGACCGGGCCCGGATGGACCGGCTGGTCATCGCCCTGTCCGGGGTGCCCGCCTCGGTCTTCCGGGAATGCCTGATGTCCGCGCTGCTGGGCCCGTCGGAGGAGGATCTGTACGACGAGGCGACCCGGCGGCTGCTCCCGGTCGCCCAGCGGCTCGCCGAGGTCTTCGACCCCGACCTGCCCTCCGACGCGGACGGCGTCCCGCTGGAGGACGCCCTGCGCACCCGGCCCGGCATCCGGCGCGCCGGACTCCTCGGCCGGCTGTGCACCGCGCTGCCGGCGCTCGACGCGCGCCGGCTGGCCGGCACCGTCGCGGCCATGGACGACACCGTCGTCGGCGTCCTCTGCGACATCCCCGCCCCCAGCCTCCAGGCGCTCGCCGGACGCATGGACGACCCCGGACTCCTCGAACTGCTCCGCCCGCACCTGGAGGGCCCCGACCGGGACCTGCTGACCCGCTACACCCCGGAGATGTGGCACCTGCTGCTCGACGGGCTGCGCCAGCCCGAGCACCTGAGCCACTTCGGCCTCGGCTGGGTGCAGATCACCGCCCTGGACAAGGACGGGGCCGTCGACGCCCGGGTCCTGCTGCGCATCGCCGCCGACGCCGGTGCCCCGGCCCCCGACGCCGCCCGCGCCCTGCTCGCCACCTCGCCCGAGCACTGGCGCACCGTCTGCGCCCACCCCGTCCTCGCCGCCCGCTGGCTCGCCGAACAGGGCGACCTGGACTTCGGCGACATCGTCACCGCCTTCCCCGACCCGGCCGCCGCGCTCGCCGAACTGGGCACCGACGGACTGCGCCACGCCCATGAACTCGGGCTGGACCAGCGGGCGATGCGCATCCTGGGGACGTACGCCACCGGCATCGGCCGCCCACTGGACGAGGTCCTCGTCGTCTTCCAGGAGTGCCGCTACGAGAGCGAGCAGGCGGCGCCCCTGGACTCGGTCGCGGTCGTCGAGTGGTCGCGGGCCCGGCTCGCCACCACCGGGCTGACCCGGGTGGTGCGCGGCGCCGTCGAACGCCCCGAACGGGTGCGGGCCTGGGCGGTGAACGGCCGGCGGCTGGACCGCAGGATCGCCGAGGCGGTCCTCGGCACCCCGGTCCGGGACGACGACGGCCCCGGCCGGACCCTGGCCGCGCTGGCCGCCGCCCCGGCCCTGCTCCCGCTGCTGGCCGCCCTGCCGGGCCCGGCCGAACGGGCCGCGCTGCTCGCCCTGCACGCGACGGCCCCGGACGCCGTGCTGGACCCGCGCGCCCGCGCCGAACTGGCCAGGATCGTCACCGCGCCCGACCCGGCCCGCGCCCTGTACACCCTGCTCGGCGAGGGGCTGGGCGTCCCGGCGCAGGAGTTCGCCGACCGGTTCGCGCTCAGCCCGGAACAGCGCCGCGCCCTCGCCGAACTGACCCCGCTCACCGACGTCCTGGCCCCGTCCGCGCTGACCACCGTCCTCACGCTGGCCGTGCACCACGGACTCGCGGTGGCGGTCACCGCCGCCGTCGTCGAACAGCGGCTGCCGGGGACCGCCGACGCCGTGTCCGCCTGGGGCCCGCGCTGGCTGCCGCCGCTGGCCGGGGAGTCCGGGCGGCGCGTGCTGCGGATGCTGCTGGAACAGCGCGGACCGCACGCCGGCCACGGCGAACGGCTCACCCCCTGGCTGCTCGCGGCGGGCGAGGACGGCCTGGCCCTGGTCGAGCGCTTCGGCCCCGACGCCCTCTTCCTGGTCCTGGCCACGGACGCCCCGCCCGCCGACGCCCGGCTGCTGGGCGAACTCCTCATGCTCACCGGGCCGTTGCCCGACCTGTACCGGCTGATCACCGCCAACGGACTGCCCCCGGCCACCTGGCGCCGGGCGGCGGCGCTGCTGGCGGCGGGGGAGCCGGGCGACCGGGTGCTGCTGCGGTTGTGGTCGGGCCGGGGCGGCGGCGCCCGGACTACGACCGCCAGAGGGTGACCTCGGTGAAGTAGTCGGGCATGCCGTCCGAGGTGTGCACGACCCTGGTCACCTTCACCAGGGCGATGTTCTTGTCGGACGTCACCGTGCAGAGCAGGGTGCCCACCGGCAGGGTGCGGCTGAGATCCTCCTCCTCGATCTCCGACGGCAGCACGTCCGTCTGCGCGCCGCGCAGACACTGCTCGGCCGTCGGCCCGGCACCGCGGCCCATGGGGGTCAGGAACTCCCACCGGCTCAGGTTGCTGTCGAGCGTCAGCTCGCTGTGGGTGCCGCTGCCCTCGCTCGGTCCGCCGACCCGGGGCTCGTCGAGGTCCACCGAGACCGCGTCCCAGCCGGACGGGGCCCGCAGCGAGAGCGGCCGGTTCTCGAAGACCAGGGTGTAGCGCTTCTGCTCCGGTGACGGCGCGGTGGTCTCCGGAGCGGTGGTGTCCGGGCCGCTCCGGTCCGGTCCGGGCGTCGGCGAGGCCGGCTGTCCGCCGGGCGTACGCACGTCACCGGGGCTGTCGTCGGCCGGGGTGCGGCCGTGGTCGCCGGTCCGGGTGGCGACCAGCCAGGTACCCGCGACGAGCAGGACCGCCGCGCCCGCCGTCAGCGCGACCCTGAGCACGGTCCTGCGGCGCGAACCGCCGGGCGCCCGGGGCACCGGCCCGGAAGGGACGGGGGCCGGGGGGACCGGTGCGGAGGGCGCGTGCGCGGCGGGTGCGGCGGCCGGGGGCGCGGGAACACCACCCGGCGGCACCGCCCCGGCGGGCGGCACCGTGCGCTCGCCGGTCCCGTCCGGGACCGGGGGAACCGGGTCGGGCGGGGCCGCCCGGCCGTCGGGCGGGGCGGGGTCGCCGGTCCCGGACCGGGGGAGCGGGGGCGGCGGGTCGGGCAGGGCCGGGGGTCCCGGCAGGGCCTGCTCACGGCGGGCGATCTCCTCGGCGAGCGGGCCGGGCAGCCAGGAGCCGAGGCCGTCCGGTGCCCTGCCCGTCCAGGGTTCGCACAGCGAGGCGAGCGCGGCGGGGGTGATGCGTACCGCCGGATCCGCCGCCAGGCACTGCTCCAGCACCTCGCGCAGCTGGGGCGGGAAACCGTCCAGCCGGGGCGGCCGGAACGCGGTGTTGGCGATCCGGGCGCCCAGGGTCATCGCCCCGCCCGTCCCGTACGGATGACTGCCGGTCGCCGCCAGGGCCGCGATCAGACCCAGCGAGAAGACGTCCGAGGCGGGGCCGGTGTCCTCGCCCTGGGCGTGCTCGGGCGACATGAACTGCGGGGTGCCGATCAGCCCCCCGCTGCGGGTGAGATGCGTGGTGTCGGCGGCGCGGGCGATGCCGAAGTCGATGACGTACGGGCCCGTCCTCCCGAGCACGATGTTGCCGGGCTTCAGATCGCGGTGGACGACTCCCGCCGTGTGGATGGCGACGAGGGCCTGCGCCGTACAGCCCATGAGCCGCATGACGGTCGGCAGGGGCAGCGGTCCGTGGTCCTCCAGCGCGGCCCGGAGCGACAGACCCGGGACGAACACCGTGGCGAGCCAGGGGTGGGGGCCGGAGGTGTCGTGGTCGACCACCGGCACCAGGTGGTAGCCCTGCACCAGGCGGGCGGCCCGCACCTCCTGCTCGAAGCGGCGACGGAATTCGGTGTCCTCCCCGAAGTCCCGGCGGATCACCTTCAGCGCGACGGCCTGGCCGCCACGGGTGCGCGAGAGGTAGACGGTGCCCATCCCGCCCTCGCCGATCCGGGCGAGCAGCCGGTAACCGCCGATCTCGCGCGGATCGTCGGGTCCGAGCGGTGCGAACATCGTGCCGGTGCTGCTGCCGATGGGATCCTCCCGCGCTCGCGCGTCCAGCTCACCGTACGAGCTTACGACGGTTGACGGTCCCTCACATCTGCTGTGAGGCAGGGTGGTTGGCTCCTTCGGGTGCGACGCGGAGCCGGTCCGGCCGGACTGCGCTCGGACGCCTACTCGTTGATCTTCCAGAGCGTCACCTGGGTGTCGTACCCGGGGACGGTGAAGTCGCCCGGTACGAGGTGGGAGTCGAGGATCCGCATCATGGCGAGGTTGCCCTCGCTGGTCACCGTGCACAGCAGGGTGCCCTTGCCCAGGGTCTTGCCGTCCTCCAGTCGGTCCTCGTCCAGGTCCTGGATCACGGAGGTGTTCACCGCGTCCCGGCAGGCCTCGGGCGTGGGGGCGGACGAGGTGCCCGTGGGGGTCAGGAACTGCATCACCGAGACGCCGTTGAAGTACCGGATCTCCTGCCCCTCCTCGTCCTCGGGGTTGCTGCCGCCGTGCGGGTCCAGCCGGGGGGCGTCGAAATCGATCATGCTGGTCTCCTGCCAGCCCGGCGCCCGGATCAGCAGTGGCTTGTCCTTGAAGACCACGGTGTACGTGGGCTTCGGCGAGGACGACTTCTCCGGGTCCTCCGTCCCCTGGGAGGCCCGGTCCGTGCCGGCCGTCGTCGCCGGGTCCGAGGCCGCCCTGCCGTCGTCCCCCGAGCCGTCCGAGCCGGACTGCGACCAGATCACGACGCCCACCGCCACCAGCAGGATCGCGGCGCCCGCCAGCAGCCCCCGGCGCCGGTCGGACATCCGGGAGGGCCGCGGTCCGGGCTGTCCGGGATACGGCATCGGCGGGACGGTCCCGTACGGCGAGGGGCCGGGGGCGGGGCCGGCCGGTGCGACGGCGGGCGGCGGAGGGGGCGTCGGGGCGGTTCCCGCGTCCGTACGCGGCGGCAGCGTGGTCCCCGCTCCGGCGACGGGCGGCACGGTGGTCCCGGCGGCGACCGCACCGGCGACCGGCGGCGGCGCGTCGGGGACGCCCTTCGGCGGCGGGGGAGCGGCGGGGCCGGGGTCCGGCGGTACGGAGGCCGCGCGGCGGGCGATCTCCGCGGTGATCGGCGCGGGGAGCCAGCCCTCCCGGCTGGCCGGGGGCGCGTAGCGGGCGGCCAGTTCGGCCGGGGTGGTGCGGGCCGCCGGATCCTGGGCCAGGCAGCCGGTCAGCAGCTCGCGCAGCCCGTCCTCGTACCCGTCCAGCGAGGGCGGCCTGGCCTCGGTGTTGGCGATCCGGGTGCCGATGGAGACCGCCCCGCCCTCCCCGTACGGATGGCGGCCGGTCGCGGCCACGGCGGCGATCAGCCCGAGCGAGAACACGTCGCTGGGCGGCCCGACCTCCTCGCCGAGCGTCTGCTCGGGGGACATGAACTGCGGGGTGCCGATCAGCCGGCCGCTGCGGGTGATGTGCGTGGCGTCGGCGGCGCGGGCGATCCCGAAGTCGATGACGTGCGGGCCGTCGGCGCCGAGCATGATGTTGCCCGGTTTCAGATCGCGGTGGATCACCCCGACCATGTGCATGGAGCCGAGGGCCTGTGCGGCCATGCCGACGAGCGCCAGGACCGAGGGCAGCGGGAGGGGGCCGTGGGCGGTCAGTGCCTCGTGCAGCGGTATGCCGGGGATGTAGGACGAGGCCAGCCACGGCTGATCGCCCGAGGTGTCGTGGTCGACGACCGGCACCAGGTGGTAGCCGCGCACCGTCCGGGCCGACCGCACCTCCTGCTCGAACCGCTGCCGGAACTCGGGATCGTCGCCGAACTCCCGGCGGATCAGCTTCACCGCGACGGCCTGACCGCCGCGCGTGTACGAGAGGTAGACGGCCCCCATGCCGCCCTCGCCGATCCGGGCGATCAGCCGGTAGCCGGCGATCTCGGCCGGATCGCCGGGGCCCAGGGGCATGAGTGCCGTGCCGAAGCCTGTACTGATGGGAGCCTCCCCGCCCTCGTCATCGTCTGCGACCGCACGAGCCTATGACAGGTGCCGCACCGTCAGATCCCTTGTCCGACAGGAGGTTTGGGACCTTCCGGACGGCCGGCCCGGCCCCTCACCCGCCCTTGCCCCGCCCCGCGGTGAACCGTTCGTACGCCGCGACGACCTCCGCCGCCGGTCCGTCCATCCGCAGGACCCCCGCCTCCAGCCAGATCGCCCGGTCGCAGGTCTCGGTGATCGACTTGTTGTGGTGGCTGACCAGGAAGACCGTGCCGGCCCGCTGCCGCAGTTCGGCGATCCGCTCCTTGCTGCGCCGCTGGAACCGGGCGTCGCCCGTGGACAGCGCCTCGTCGATCAGCAGCACGTCGTGGTCCTTGGCTGCGGCGATGGAGAAGCGCAGCCGCGCCCCCATGCCGGAGGAGTACGTGCGCATCGGCAGCGTGATGAAGTCGCCCTTCTCGTTGATCCCGGAGAAGTCCACGATGTCGTCGTAGCGTGCGCGGATCTGCTCCCGGCTCATGCCCATCGCGAGTCCGCCGAGCACCACGTTCCGCTCGCCGGTGAGATCGCCCATCAGCGCCGCGTTCACCCCGAGCAGCGAGGGCTGGCCCCGGGTGTGGATTCGGCCCTTCGTGGCGGGCAGCAGCCCGGCGACGGCCTTGAGCAGTGTGGACTTCCCCGAGCCGTTGGAGCCGATCAGGCCGATCGCCTCGCCCTTGTACGCGGCGAAGCTGACGCCCTTGACGGCGTGCACCTCGCGGACGCCCGGGGCGGCCCGGCGCGAGACGATCCGGCTCAGCGCCGAGGTGGCGCTGCCCCGGCCGGTGCGCGCGCCGTTGACCCTGTACGTGATGTGGACGTCGTCGACGACGACGGTCGGCACCGCGGTGCCCGGGTGCTCAGCCACGTCCGTAACGCTCCTCGGCCTGCCAGAAGAAGACGAAACCGCCCACCCCGCACAGCAGCGCCCAGCCCGTGGCGACGGCCCAGACGTGCGGGGGCAGCTGGGAGGCGTGGAAGCTCTCGATGAGCGCGAACCGGGTCAGGTCGATGTAGACGGCCGCCGGATTGAGTTCCAGCGCCGCCTTCACCAGATGCGGGACCCGGTCGCCGCTCAGGCTCTTGTCGATGCTCCACATGACCCCCGACGCGTACATCCAGGTGCGCAGGACGAACGGCATCAGCTGGGCGATGTCCGGGGTGCGGGCGGCCAGCCGGGCGACCACCATCGAGACGCCCGCGCTGAACACGGCCTGCAGACCGAGCGCCGGAACCGCCAGCAGCCACGAGGGCCGGGGGTACTGGCCGAACACCAGCAGGATCATCACCAGCGCGCCCAGCGAGAACAGCAGCTGTTGGAGCTGCTGGAGGGCCAGCGCGATCGGCAGCGACGCCCGGGGGAAGTGCAGCGCCCGGACCAGCCCGATGTTCCCGCTGACGGCCCGGGTGCCCGCGGTGATCGAACTGCTGGTGAAGGTCCAGACGAAGACGCCGGTCACCAGGAAGGGCACGAAGTCGGCGACGCCCTGCTTGGTCCTCATCAGGACGCCGAAGATGAAGTAGTAGACCGCCGCGTTGAGCAGCGGGGTCATCAGCTGCCAGATCTGGCCGAGCTTCGCCTGGCTGTACTGGGCGGTGAGCTTGGCCGTGGCGAACGCCGTGATGAAGTGCCGGCGCCCCCACAGCTGTCGTACGTAGCGCGGCAGCGACGGACGGGCCCCGCTCACGCCCAGCCCGTGCCGGGCGGCGAGGGCGGCGAGCTCGCCGGGGGCGTACGAGGGAGGGCCGGGGGGCGGCGGGGCGTCCGGCGGGGCCGGGGCGATGGTCTGGCTCACCACGATCACTTTCGACGCGGAAGTGCGGGGGCGCCCCCGGGGTGCCGGGGGTACGGGAACGTGTGCGGGCGACGGGACGGGACCGTTGCGTGGCGACGCGGGGGGTGTGACGGCCCTGCGTCACGACGGCACTGTTTCGTCGTGATGCGAGGGGTGGAACGGTGTTGCGTCGCGACGGGACTGTGTCGTCGTCACGCGGAGGAGGGAACGCCTCTGCGTCGCGACGGTACCGTTTCGTCGTAACGCCGAGGGTAGGACGCTCCAGCGTCGCGACGCAACCGTTTCGTCGTGACGTCGAGGTAAAGACCTCCCCACGTCGAAACGCAACCGTTTCGTCGCACCGGACTATGCTTCGGCCATGACGACCGCCCCCGGAAGCCGCCGCCGTGTCCCTGCCGGAGCCGCCGTGCTGCGCGAGGACGTGACCGACGCCATCCGCAGAGCGGTGTTCGAGGAACTCGCCGCGGTGGGCTTCGCCCGGATGTCCATCGAGGGCATCGCCCGCCGGGCCGGCGTCGGCAAGACCGCGGTCTACCGGCGCTGGAAGTCCAAGCTCCACCTCGTCCAGGACCTGGTCACGGCCGTGGCGGTGCAGGGCATGCCCGCGCCGTCCACCGGTTCGCTGTACACCGACATCCGCGCGGTGCTCGACCTCGCCGCGTACGGTCTGCGCCACCCGCTGGCCTCGCAGGTCATCCCGGACCTGCTCGTCGAGGCGGCCCGCAATCCGGAGATCGCCGACACCATCAAGGCCGTCCTGCTCGACCCGCAGCAGGGGATCGCGGCCGTCGTCGTGCGCGAGGCCGTGGCCCGTGGCGAACTGCCCGGGGACACCGACCCCGACCGGGTCCTCGACCTGATCGTCGGACCGCTCTACTGGCGGCTCGCGGTCGTCCGGGGCGACCTGCCCCCGGGTTATCTGGACGACCTGGCCGCCTCGGCCGTCGCCGCCCTCACCCGCTGACCGCCGGCGCCCGCCGAACCCCTGCCCGCTGACGGCCGCCGCCCGCCGAACCCCTCACCCGCCGGCCGCCGTCACCCACCGAACACCCTCACCCACCGGACACCTCCGGCCGCCGTCCGCCGTCAGCACGCATGCGCGCGCCGTCACCCGTCGGGGGCCGTTACCGGTGACCCCCGGCCGTACACGGGGTTGAGCCCTACGGATCGCCAGGCTCCCCCGATGAACGGACGTGTCCGCCATGCCGCCACGGCTCAGTGTCGTTGTCCCCGTCTACAACGTCGAACCCTTCCTCACGGACTGCCTGAGGTCCCTCGCGGAGCAGACCGTCACCGACCTCGACGTGGTGATCGTCGACGACGGGTCCACCGACGACAGCGCCGCCCTGGCCGCCGGCTTCGCCGCCCGGGACGACCGCTTCCGCCTGGTCCGCCAGGAGAACGGCGGACTCGGCCACGCCCGCAACACCGGCGTCCGCCACTGCGACCCCGAGAGCCGCTACCTGGCCTTCGTCGACAGCGACGACATCGTCCCGCCGCGCGCGTACGAACGGCTGCTCGGCGCCCTGGAGGAGACCGGATCCGACCTCGCCTCCGGCAATGTGCTGCGGCTGCGGACCGGCGGCCGGCTCGTGCAGTCACCGATGTTCCGCGCGCCCATGGCCACCACCCGGCTGCGCACCCACATCACCCGCGACCGGGTCCTCGCAGGCGACCGGATCGCCTGCAACAAGGTCTTCCGCCGCTCCTTCTGGGACGCGCACGCCTTCGCCTTCCCGGTCGGCGCGCTCTACGAGGACATCCCCGTCGTGCTCCCCGCGCACTTCCTGGCGTCCTCCGTCGACATCCTCAAGGACCCCGTCTACCACTGGCGCGACCGCCCCGGCTCCATCACCGCCGGCCGGGCCGTCGTCCGGGGTGTCCGCGACCGCGTCGCCCATGTCCGGGGAGTGTCCGAGTTCCTGGCCGAGCACCACACCCCCGCCGACAAGAACCACTACGAGGCACACGCCCTCGCCAACGACCTCTGGTACTTCATGGAGGTCCTGCCCGACGGCGACGACGCCTACCGCGAGGCCTTCCTGGACCGCGCCAACGCCTTCCTCGGCCAGGTCGACCCCGCGGTCCTCGACGCCCTCCCGCTGCGGCTGCGGCTGATGTGGCACCTGGTGCGCGAACGCCGTCTGGAGGAACTGCTGGACGTGCTCGTCCTCGACCGGCGCGAACCCGGCGCCTTCGCCGTACGCGGACTGCGCCGCCGCCGGGCCGTCCACCCGGCGCTCACCCGCCCGGTCCCCGACCGGGTGCTGCGCGTCGCCGACCGCGACCTGCCGCTCGTCGCCCGGCTCCGCGACGTCACCTGGCGGGACGGCAAGCTCCACCTCGGCGGATACGCCTATCTGCGCAACCTCCCCGCGGGCTCCGGCCGCGCGGAGTTCCGGGCCGGCTGGCTGCGGGCCGGGCGCCGCCAGGTCGTCCCGCTGCGGCTGCGCCGCACCACCGAACCGGAGGCCACCGCCCGCTCCCGGCAGAGCCTCCACGACTACGACCGCTCCGGCTTCGAGGCGGTGCTCGACCCCGCCCGGATCCGCATCGCCCCCGACGGGCCCGTCGACCGCGTCACCTGGCGCCTGGAGATCGGCGCCGCCCGCCAGGGCCTCCTGCGCCGCGCCGCGCCCGCCACCACCGAGGCCTCCGTCGCCCCGCCCGTCCACCGCCCGGACGGCGACCACCGCATCGTGCCCGTCTTCGACGCCGACCGCCTGGTCCTGCACGCCGAGCGCGTCGACGCCCGCTTCGAGAGCCACCACGCGGGCGAGGACGCCGACGGGGCGCCCGCCGTCGTCGTCGAAGGCATGGTCAGGGCCCGGTTCGCCGACGGGGAGCTGCGGCTCGGCCTCACCCACCGCGCCTCCGGAGCCGCCCTCGACGCCCCCGTCACCGTCCACGAGGACGCCGCACCCGCCCGGACCGGCTGGCGGCGCTTCACCGCCGCCCTCCCGCTCGCCGCCCTCGGCGAGGCCCGCCCGGCGGACACCGGACCCCGCGCCGGCCTCCCGTACAGCGTGCATCTCGTCGGGCCCGGCGGGCGGCGCACGCCGCTCGACGTCCCCGGCCCCGTACCGCCCGGCCGCTATCCGATCGTCCCGGCCGGGGAGGAACCGCGCGAGCTGGGGCTCACCGTCAGCGCGCGCGGCAATCTGCTCATCGGCGACCGCCCCGTGCAGCCCGTCGTCGACCTGGCCGCCTGGACCCAGGACGGCAGGCTGCTCCTGGAGGGCACCTTCCCCGAGGACACCGCCCGGCCCGTCGTCCTCGTGGCCCGGCACAGCGGCCACCACGAGGAGACCGTCCTGCCCGTCACCTTCACCGGACCCGGCGGCGAACGGCGGTTCGCCGCCGAACTGCGCCCCGACGCCGTCGAGGTCTGCGGCGGCGGCGCGCTGCCGCTCGGCGAGGGCAACTGGTACTTCTTCCTCCGCGAACGCGGCGCCACCGACGAGAGCCGCGACACCGCCCTGCGGCTCCCCGCCGCCGTCCACCACACCCTGCCCGCCGCCCGCACCCTCGCGGGCCGCACGTACGCCATCGAACGCCGCTACCACGACCAGCTGCTGCTGCGCTGCGCACCGCCGCTGACGGCCGCCGAGCGCGGGCCGCGCGCCCGGCGGCTGCTCACCGCCGCCCACACCGCCCAGCGCACCGCCGCCCTGCGCGACACCGTGCTGTTCACCAGCTTCGAGGGCCGGCAGTACTCCGACTCGCCGCGCGCCGTTCACGAGGAACTGGCCCGCCGGGGGACCGGACTCGGCCATGTCTGGGTCGTCCGCGACGGGCAGGCCCGCGTCCCGGCCTCGGCCGACACCGTGGAGCACGGATCGGCCGCCTGGTACGAGGCGCTGGCCCGCAGCCGGTACGTCGTCACCAACACCCAGCTGCCCGAATGGTTCGAGCGGCGGCAGGGCCAGACCGTCGTCCAGACCTGGCACGGCACCCCGCTCAAGCGCATCGGCCTCGACCTCGCCGACACCGCGCGGGCCAACCGCGCGTACATCGCCACCCTGCGGCACCGCTCCCGGCAGTGGAGCTTCCTGGTCTCCCCGAACACCTTCGCCACCCCCGTGCTGCGGCGCTCCTTCGGCTACGAGGGCGAGATCCTGGAGTGCGGCTACCCCCGCAACGACCTCTTCCACGCCCCGGACCGCGCCAAGGTCGCCGCCGCCGTACGCGCCTCGCTCGGCATCCCCGACACCGCCCGGGTGGTGCTCTACGCCCCCACCTGGCGCGAGGACCTGCCGAAGAACGGCGGCCGCTACCCCATGGACCTGCGGCTCGACCTCGCCGCCGCCGAACGCGCGCTGGGCCCGGACACCGTCCTGCTGGTGCGCCGCCACTACCTCGTCACCGACCGGCTCCCCGACTCCGGCACCGGACGCGTCCGCGACGTCTCGCGCTACCCGGACGCCGCCGAACTCCTGCTGATCAGCGACGCGCTGGTCACCGACTACTCCTCGATGCTCTTCGACTTCGCCGAGACCGGGCGGCCCATGCTCTTCCACACCTACGACCTGGAGCACTACCGCGACACCCTGCGCGGCTTCGCCCTCGACTTCGAGTCCCGGGCCCCGGGCCCGCTGATCGCGGACTCCGCCGCCCTCGTCGAGGCGCTGCGCGATCCGGTCCGGGCCACCGAGGGACACGCCCAGGCGTACGAGGCGTTCCGGCGCGACTTCTGCGATCTGGACGACGGCAGGGCCGCCGCCCGCGTGGTGGACCGCATGCTCGCACCGGCCGAGTGAGCCCGTGCGCCCGCGCGTTGACGGACACACGGTCCGAACTGGCTGAACCGTTCGGGTGATTCCGGCCCGGCGGCGTTTGCACCGATGCGCAGGCATGCGAGCGACTGCCCGGACAAGTCTGTTCATCGGTGCGTTGCTTAGCGTCGCCGGGTTGCTACGTTCTGTTTTCATGGGTATCCGAACGCGGGGCGAGAACGGGAGCGTGCGCCGGGCGAGGACCGTGGTGTCGGCCGTCGCGGCTGTCGGTCTTCTGACGCGCATGCTCATCGCCGCGCATTCACCGGGACCCGCGGATGTGCGCTTCTTCCAGGGATTCGCCAAGGCGCTCACGGTGTACGGGCCCCTCCGCATCTACGAGGAACCACTCCCTGGACTCCCCGTCTACAACCATCCGCCCCTGGCCGGCTGGATGCTGCTCGGACTGAACGCCCTTTCCGAGCACGGCATGTCGTTCGCCACGCTGATGCGCTTTCCCGCCTCGCTCGCCGATTTCTGCTGCGCGCTGCTCGTGTTCGAGATCGTCCGCCGCCGCGCCCGTCTCGGCACCGCCGTCCTGTGCGGGGCCGGGGTGGCCCTCAGTCCGGTGCTCCTCGCGACCTCCGGCTACCACGGCAACACCGACGCGGTCGCCGTCGTGTGCGCGCTGGCCGCCGCCCATCTGCTCGCCGACCGCAGGTCACCCCTGGCGGCGGGGATCGCGGCGGCCCTCTCGATCAGCGTCAAGTTCGTCCCCGTCGTGGCTCTCCCGGCCCTGTTCGTCGCCGCCCTGCGCGGCGGCCGGCCGGCGGCGCTCCGGTTCACCGCCGGGTTCGCCGCCGTGATCGCCGTGGTCTGGGGGCCGGTCCTGGTGACCGTCCCCCGCCACCTCAAGGAGAACGTCCTCGACTACACCGGCGGCTCCTACCACCTCTGGGGACTGATCCGGTTCGCCGACGTCCTCGGGCTGCCGGAGGCCGCCGTCACCTTCATGCAGGGCAGCGGCCACCTCCTCTTCGTGCTGGTCTGCGTGGCCGTCGGCGTCCGGCTCGCGGTGCTGCGCCCCGACCAGCTGCCCGGCGTCACCGCCGCCACGCTCGGCCTGCTGCTCCTGCTCTCCACCGCCTCCGGGCTCCAGTACCTGACCTGGGCGGCGGCCGCGATGTTCGTCCTCGGGCCCTGGGAGGGGTTCGCGTTCAACGCCGTGGCCGGACTGACCGCCGTCCTCGGCTACGGCGGACGCTCCCCCGTGCGCTGGAGCGAACCGGTGCTCTACCTGGGCGCCGCCGGCTGGTTCGTCCTCGCGGCGGGACTCGCCACCGGCATCCACGGCCTCCTCACCGCACCCCCGGCCACCGGCCCGGAGAACCGTTCCGGCCCGGCGGAACCGTCCCCGCCCCGCACCGCACAGCCCTCCCGCTCCGCCGCCCGCTGACCCCGGCGCACCGAGCCGCTCCCCTCACCCCTTCCGAGCCCACGACCACGCCACCGCCCGTCCCCGAACCGCACCGAGCACAACAGGAGAACGCCCCGTGAAGGAAAGCCCGAGCCCCAGGATCGGCATCCTGGTGGTCGCGTACAACGCGGAGACAACGCTGGAGAAGACCCTCGACCGGATCCCGGAGGACTTCCGGTCCCGGATCGACGAGATCCTCATCCTCGACGACGCGAGCCACGACGCCACCTTCACCGCGGGCTGCCGCTGGTCGCAGGCCGAGGGAATGCCCAGGACCGTGGTCATGCGCCACACCAAGAACCTCGGCTACGGCGGAAACCAGAAGGCGGGATACGCCCTCGCCGCCGCCCACGGACTCGACATCGTCGTCCTGCTGCACGGCGACGGGCAGTACGCCCCCGAATTCCTCCCCGATATGGTCGCCCCCATCGAGAACGGCGAATGCGAGGCCGTGTTCGGCTCCCGGATGATGAAATCCGGCGGAGCCCGCAAGGGCGGTATGCCGATGTACAAATGGCTGGGCAACCGCATTCTCACCCGGCTGGAGAACCGGCTCCTCGGATCCGATCTCACCGAATTCCACTCCGGATACCGCGCCTACAGCGTCGAGGCCCTCAAGAAACTGCCCGTCGACCGGAACACCGACGCCTTCGACTTCGACACCCAGATCATCGTCCAGCTCCTCGACGCCGGCATGCGGATCAAGGAGATCCCCGTGCCCACGTACTACGGCGACGAGATCTGCTACGTCAACGGCATGAAATACGCGAAGGACGTCGTCAAGGACGTCCTCGAATACCGGCTGGCCGTCAAGGGGTTCGGCACCTGCGCCTGGATCCCCAAGCCCGTCGAGTACGCCTTCAAGGAGGGCGACGGCTCCTCGCACGCGGTCATCCTGGAGAAGATGCGCACCATGCCGCCCGGCCGGGTCCTCGACCTCGGCTGTTCCGGCGGGCTGTTCGCCCAGCGCCTGGAATCCCTCGGCCACGAGGTGACCGGCGTCGACTACGTCGAGGTGTCCGGCGTCCGTGAACGCTGTACGCACTTCCACCTCGCCGATCTGGAGGAGGGGCTGCCCCCGGAGATCGGCACCGGCTTCGACTACGTGGTCGCCGGGGACGTCATCGAGCACCTCTCCCGCCCGGAGCGGGTCCTCGCCGAGATCGCGACCGTGCTCCGGCCGGGCGGCGAAGTGCTGCTCTCCGTACCGAACTTCAGCCACTGGTACTCCCGCATGCGGGTCGCCGTCGGCGCCTTCGGCTACGACCGCCGGGGCATCCTCGACGAAACGCACCTGCGCTTCTTCACCCGGGCCAGCCTGCGCCGCACCGTCCGCGACGCGGGCTACGACGTCCTGGACCTCGCCTCGACCGGGGCCCCGTTCTGGTCCCTGCTGGGACGCGGGCCGCTCGCCTCGGTCCTCGGCGGGGTGTCGCGGCTGCTGACCCGGATCCGGCCGACGCTGTTCGGCTATCAGCACGTCGCCCTGCTCACCCCGCACGCGGCCGAGACGATCATCGCTGGAGAGCACGTCGATGTTCAGGACATCCTCAACCGACAGTACGTCCCCGGCGACCGGGTCGGCGTCTGAGCCCGCGATCCCCGAACCCACCCGCGCCCCGGACTCCGCGCCCCGGGCCGCCGTCAGGAGCAAGGCCTTGACCCTCTCCAGTCTCCTCCTGCTGCTCTTCGCCGTGTTCTCCTCGGCGGGCGGGCAGATCATGCTCAAGCACGGGATGAGGAGCGCCGCGACCGCCGCGGGACGGGACGGCACCTCGGTCGCGCTGCGCGCCGCCACCAGCCCCTGGGTCGTGATCGGTCTGGTGGTCTTCGCGGTCTCCGCGCTCGCCTGGATGTCGACGCTGGCCACGGTGCCGCTCTCGCTCGCCTATCCGTTCAACGCCCTCGGCTATCTGCTGATCGTGGGGGCCGGGGCGACGGTGCTGCACGAGCGGACCTCGATGTGGACCTGGGGCGGCTCGCTGCTCGTGGTGGTCGGCCTGATCACGGTCATGGCGGGCCAGCAACGCTGACCCCGCCCCGCCGCCACGGCCGGGGGGGGGGGGGGGGGGCGCGCGGGGCCGGGGGGGGGCCCCCCCCCCCGGGCGGCCCGGGGCCCCCCCCCCCCCCCCCCCCCCCCCCCCCCCCCCCCCCCCCCCCGGCGCCCCCCCCCCCCCCCCCCCCCCCCCCCCCGGCCGTGGGTCAGACCTCTTCCCCCAGCAGCACCCGGCGCACCACCCGCTCGGCGGCGCGGCCGTCCCCGTACGGACAGAACCGGGCCCGGAACGCCGCCAGCAGCTCCCGGCTCTCCGGGCCGTCCCACTCCCCGTCCCGGAAGATCCGGGCCAGCTCCTCCGTGCTCGTCGCCACCGGGCCCGGGGTCTCGCCCGGCCGGCCCGACAGCAGATCGAAGACCACCCCGCGCACCGTGCGGTAGGTCTCCCAGTCCGGCGCGTGCACCACGATCGGCCGGTCCAGATGGGCGTAGTCGAACATCACCGACGAGTAGTCCGTGATCAGCGCGTCCGCCGCCAGACACAGCTCCTCGATCCGGGGGTGGTCGCTCACGTCGAGGACCGAGGGGTGCTCCGGCAGCCCCGTGTCCCCGTAGAAGTAGTGCGCGCGCACCATCAGCACGGTGTCCGGCCCGGCCTCGGCGCAGAACCGCTCCAGGTCCAGCCGGCTGGTGAACCCGGCCTCGTAGTCGCGGTGCGTCGGCGCGTACAGCAGGGCCCGCTGCCCGGGGCGCAGGCCCAGGGCCTCGCGGGCGGCCCGCACGTCGTCCCCGGTCGCGGCGGCGAGCACGTCGTTGCGCGGATAGCCCGTCTCCAGGCTCCGCGCGGCGCCCGGATAGGCGCGCGCCCACACCTCGGTGGAGTGCGGATTGGCCGAGACGCTCCAGTCCCACCGGTCGATCCGCTTGAGCAGCCGGTCGAAGTTCAGCCCCTGCGCGGCCGCCGGGTAGTCCTGCTGGTCCAGGCCCATGATCTTCAGCGGGGTCCCGTGATGGGTCATCACATGGACTTGGCCGGGGCGCTTGACCACGTGGTCGGGGAAGTTGACGTTGTTGAAGAAGTACGTGGCGCGGGCCATGACGGACCAGTAGCGACGGGTGCCGGGCACCACGTGGTCGATGCCCTCGGGGACCGTGTCCACCTGGTTCTTCGAGACCACCCACACCCCGCGCACCCCCGGGGCCAGCTCCCGGGCCTTGCGGAACACGGCCTCCGGATTGCAGCTCACCCCGCGGTTCCAGTACGCGGCGTAGACGGCCAGGCCCGGGTCGAGCGAGCGCGTGCGCTGCCACCAGTAGTACCGCTTGCTCAGGGTCCGCCTGGCCTGTCCCCGGACGGCGTCCGGGGCGGCGCGCAGCCCGCGCCGCACGGCGAGCACCGCGTCGAGGCCGCCGAGCGCGGCGTACTTCCCGCCGCCGATCAGCCGGGGGCGCAGCCCGCGCGCCCCGCCCGGGAAGCGGAAGCCCTCCGGGCGGTGGGCGCGGTGGAAGGCGGCCACCGCGCGCACGTACCGCCGCCGTCCGCGCCGCACCGCGGGATAGCCCGACAGCAGTTCCTGGACGGCCCGTTCGAAGAGCAGCGGCCGGACGGGCTCCAGCCGGGGGCGTTCGCGCAGGAACTCCATCAGCCCGGTGTACGCCTCGACGAGCCCGGCGGGGGCGGCACCGGGTGCCTCCTCCTCGCCGTGCCCCGGGATGCCGCGCTGCTGGCGGTGCTCGACGCAGGCGACGGGCAGGACGGCCACCGACTCGGCCGCCGCCAGGGTCTGGAGGGCGTACATCCGCTCCCCGTGCGGACCCGGTCCGAAGCTCAGCTTCTCGCCCTCGTGGAGCGAGCGGCGCACGGCCCGGTTCCAGGGGACCGGGGCGATGTCGAGGAGCCCGGCGCGCTCGGGCCCGGTCAGCGGGCCGTCGTCGAGCCCGCCCAGCAGCTCCAGCGACCTGCTCGGCCGGGGCCGGCCCCGGAAGGGCCGCTTGTGGTGGCCGTACAGCAGCAGATCGGGATCGCCCGCCTCCGCGAGCCGGCCGGCGACGGCGCCCAGCGCGCCCGGCAGGAGGACGTAGTGCGCCTCCAGATGGAGCAGATAGTCCCCGACGGCCCGCTCGGCACCGGCGTTGCGGCACCCCTCGGGGCCGGCCCCGTCGGGGAGGTGGATGGCCTGCACCCGGTCGTCGCGTCCGGCGAACTCGTCGAGCAGCAGCCCCGAACCGTCCGGTGCCGCGTCGTCGACACCGATCACCTCGATGTCCGTGAACGACTGCGCGAGCACCGACTCCAGGCAGGCGCGCAGACTGCCCCGGGCGCGACGGACGGGGATGATGACACTCAGGCGGGGCATACGGTCTCTTTCTCGGCCGGGGACACCCCATAAACGCCCGAAGGAGTGACAGGGTTACGCCGGCCCCGCCGCCCCCGCGAAACGCCAGGTGGGGGCGGCCCCGGGCATCCCGGAGACCGCCCCCGCCCCGCCTGTCCGGCCGCCTACTTGACGGCGCCCGCCATCACGCCGGAGACGAACTGGCGCTGGAAGGCGAAGAACACCGCGAGCGGGATGACCATCGACACGAAGGCGCCGGGCGCCAGGACGTCGATGTTGTTGCCGAACTGCCGTACCTGCTGCTGGAGCGCCACGGTGATCGGCGGCGAGTCGGAGTCCGCGAAGATCAGCGCGACCAGCATGTCGTTCCACACCCAGAGGAACTGGAAGATGCCGAGCGAGGCGATCGCGGGACCGCCCAGCGGCATCACCACCCGGGTGAAGAGCCGGATCTCGCCCGCCCCGTCCAGCCGGGCCGCCTCCAGGAGTTCCCGGGGGATCTCCGCGAAGAAGTTGCGCAGCAGGAAGATCGCGAAGGGCAGGCCGAAGGCCGTGTGGAAGAGGACCACCCCGAAGGTGGTCTCGAAGATCCCGACCTCGCCGAAGAGCTTGGAGACCGGGATGAGCGCCACCTGCACCGGCACCACCAGCAACCCCACGACCAGCAGGAACCACCAGTCGCGGCCGGGGAAGTCCATCCAGGCGAAGGCGTATCCGGCCAGCGAGCCGATCACCACGACCAGGACGGTCGACGGCACGGTGATCATGACGGTGCTGAACAGCGAGTCGGTGATCGCCGAGTTGTCGAGCAGCCGGGAGTAGTTGTCCAGGGTCAGCTCGGACGGGGCGGTGAAGACCTTCCACCAGCCGGAGGCCGCGATCCGGTCGGCGCCGCGCAGCGAGGAGAGCAGCAGCCCGATGGTCGGCATCAGCCAGAACAGGGCCACCAGGACGAGGAAGACCCGCATCGCACCGCCGGCGGCGCGGGCCGCCAGCCGTGCCGCGAACGGGGTCCGTTCCTTCACGGGGCCGGCGGGCGCCTCGCCCGGTCCGGCGGGGGCGGCCGTGGCCGAGGGCGTCGTCATCGGCGCCCCTCCTTCCGTATCCGCCTGATGTTGAACAGCATCACCGGAATCACCAGCAGCAGCAGGAGTACGGCGATGGCGCTGCCGACGCCGAGGTCCGCGTCGGTGCCGAACGAGGAGCGGTAGAGCTGGAGCGCCAGCACGTTCGCGTCGTCCTGCGAGGAACCGGGCGCGATGATGAACACCAGGTCGAAGATCTTCAGCACATTGATCATCAGGGTCACCAGGACCACGGCGAGCACCGGTGCGAGCATCGGCACGGTGATCCGCCGGAACACCTGCCACTCGTTGGCCCCGTCGACCCGGGCGGCCTCCAGGAGTTCGCGCGGCAGTCCGGCCAGGCCGGCCGCGATCAGCACCATGGCGAAGCCCGCCCACATCCAGACGTAGCTGCCGATGATGCCGGGCGTGACCAGGGACGGGCCGAGCCAGTCCACACCGTTGTACGGCTCCCGGAAGTTGGAGGCGGGCAGCCGCAGTTCGGCGCCGTCGGCCGAGGCGGGCAGGGTGAACACCCCGTCGGCGCCCGCCCTGGCGGTGGCGACGACCTTCCCGTCCTTGACGGCCTCCACCTCGATGCCCTTGAGCCCCAGCTCCCGGGCGTCGATGACGTTCGGCTTCCCGCCGCCGCCCTTGGTGAAGTCCAGCCAGGCGGTGCCGGTGATCTCCCCGTCGGACGCGGGCTCCGGCGCCCTGGCCGGGCGGGCGTCGCCGGGCATCTTCGCCGGGAGCACCCCGACCAGGGGCAGCTGGACCGGCTGCCCGGCCCGTACGGTCGTCTTCGTCACGAACGCGCCGCCGCCCGCCGCCTTCAGCGGATGGACGGGGAGCGGATGCGCCTTGGGGAAGCCCGCCGACTCGCTGAACGTGTCGTGCACGCCCACCCAGACCGCGTTGGCGACCCCGCGCTCGGGCGCCTGGTCGTAGACCAGCCGGAAGATGATCCCCGCCGCCAGCATCGAGATCGCCATCGGCATGAAGACGATCAGCTTGAACGCCGTGCCCCAGCGGATGCGTTCGGTCAGCACCGCGAAGATCAGCCCGAGCGCGGTGGAGACGGTCGGCGCGAACACCACCCAGACCGCGTTGTTCTTGACCGCCGTACGGATGGTGTCGTCGGTGAACAGCGTCCGGTAGTTGTCGAACCCGGCGAACCCGGTGCCCGACTGGTCGAGGAACGACCGGTAGACCGAGTACACGATCGGATAGACCACGAGCGCGCCGAGCAGCACCAGCGCGGGCAGCAGGAACACCGCCGCGACGGCTTTACGGGTGCCGGTGACGCTCCGGGCGGTGCGGCCGGGGCCGGGCGGACCGGACCGGCCGCCGGACGAGGGCGCCCTGGGGGCGGGGACGCGGTCCCCGCCGGACGGTTGTCTGTCGGCGGAGGGCGCCTCGTCGGCGCCCCCCGCTGCGGCTGTCGTCATCGCGTCAGCTCTTGTACGCCTTGGCCGCGTCGGACTCCAGTTTCGCCTGGGTCCCCGCGATGTCCTTCGGGTTCTTCAGGAAGTCCTGGAGGGTCTTCCACTCGCCCTTGCCGGGCGTCCCGCCGAACGACTGCGGGGCCTGGTCGGACATGTCGAACCGGACGTCGTCACCGGCCGCGATGAGCGCCTTGGCGATGGTGCGCTGCACCTCGTTGGGGTACGCGCCCGGGTCCAGGGCCTTGTTCGGCGAGATGTACCCGCCCTGCTCGGCCCAGATCTTCGCCGCGTCCGTGGAGGCCAGCCAGGTCAGCAGGGCCTGGGCCCCCTTGCTGTCCTTCAGGGCCACGGCGGCGTCGCCCCCGGTCACCACGGGGGACTCGGCGCCGACCGCGGGGAACGGGAACACCTTGGCGTCCGTACCGATCTTCGCCTTCGTCTGCGCGATGTTGATCCCGACGAAGTCGGCCTCGAAGACCATGGCGCCCTTGGGCTGGTCGCCCCCGGTGAACGTCTGGGTGACCGAGGCCGGGAACTCCGTCTGGAGCGCGCCGTCGGCACCGCCCGCGATCAGGGCGGGCTTCCCGAAGAGCTGCGCGAGCGTGGTCAGCGCGTCCTTGACGGACGGGTCCGTCCACTTGATCCGGTGCTGGGCCAGCTGGTCGTACTTCTCCGGACCCGCCTGGGAGAGGTAGATGTTCTCGAACCAGTCGGTGAGCGTCCAGCCGTCCGCGCCGGCGACGGAGACCGGGGTGACGCCCGAGGCGGACACCGTCTCGGCGGTCGCCAGGAAGTCCTTCCAGGTCTTCGCCTCGGACGCGCCCGCGTTCTCGAAGACCTTGGCGTTGTACCAGATCAGGGACTTGTTGGCGGCCTTGAAGTACACGCCGTACTGGGTGCCGTCCACCGCGCCCAGGTCCTGCCAGACCTTCGAGAAGTTCTTGGCCAGCTCGGCCTTCGCCTCGGGCCCGGCCGGCTTCGCCCACTTCTTCTCGACGGCCTGCTTGATCGCGCCGACCTGCGGGATCATCGCCACGTCCGGCGGCTGGCCGCCCGCGATCTTCGTACCGAGGAAGTTGACGATCGGGTCCTGCGCGGGGACGAACGACACCGTCGCGCCCGTGCGCTTCTCGAACTCCTTGAGGACCTTGACGAAGTTCTCCTGCTCCGGCCCCGTCCAGACCGCCGCGACGGAGATCTTCTCCCCGTCCAGTTTCGGTAAGGCGACCCCCGACGGGCTCCCGGAGCCCTCGGACGCCCCGTCCTTGCCCTTCGTGTCCTTGCCGCCGTCACCGTCGTCGCCGCAGCCGGTGAGGGCCAGCGCGCCGATGGCGGTGAACACCAAGGCGGCCCTGCGAATCCGAAGCGTTGTGCGCATCCCTGCCCCGTCTCTCCTGTGCGCGTGAGCGGACCGGCACCGGCCGGGATCCCGGGGGTGCGGCCCTCTGTCACGTCGTCCTGTGCGCACAGTCCTACGCCCGGCCCACCGGCGCCGCAATACCGTCATCGGGCCCAACTCGTTGATCGTGATGGGCTCGTGACGTGGGGTCAGTGTGATGTCTGGGGTTATTGGGAGTACTTGGGAGCGGTGGGGGTCAGAGGGGCGCGGACGGGGTACGCGTACCCGTTTGCGAACCGGGAGACGGCTGCGGGAGGGCGGTTCCGGGGACGGCGCGGCGCGTGCGCGCGGGGCGGTGGGCACACGCCTTCGGCGGGACCCGTGCGGCGCGTGACTGCGGGGCGGTGGGTGCGTGCCGTCACCGCGACCGCCCCCCGGGCCGGTGTCACGAGGGCGCCGGGGCCAGCGGGGCGACGGGCTCGGCGTTGACCGAACGGGCGGCCCGCTCCAGCGCGCTGGCGAGCAGCGCGAGGTCGGTCGGCCCGTTGCCCAGCTCGCGGACCGGGCGGCGGGTCGGCGGATCGCCCATCCGCTCCCATTCCAGCGGGACGACGGTGGGCCGCAGGGTCGCCGTGCGCGGGATGCGGCCCGTCACCCGGCCGCCCTGGAACGGTGTCACCCGTCCGTCGGGGTGGCCCAGCCGCCCCCGGCCGGGGGCCGGTTCGTCCGGCGACGGCGGCACCACGGGCGCGTCGAGCACGATGCGCAGCCGGGCGCCCCGGGCCAGCTCGGTGTCCTCCGTGCGCTCGGGGCGGGCGGAGGTGGCGACGAGGTGCATGCCGAGCCGGCCGCCCTCCCGGGCCACCGCCTCCAGCGCCCGGACGACGGAACCGGCGGCGGGACGCCCCGGGCTGCCGAGGGCCGGGGCGAGCAGCGCGTCGAAGTCGTCGACGAGCACGACGAGCCGGGGCAGCGGGGAGGGGCCCGGATCGGCCGTCCGCGCGGAGGCGGGCCGCAGCCGCAGCGTGCCGCTCATCGAGGACTCCACGTCACCGCGCTGCTCGGCCGGGCCCGGGGGACGCGGACCGACCATCCGCCGGGCCACCTCCTGCCGGCTGTGCCACTCGGCGAAGTCCAGCCCGTCCAGCAGCTCGGCCCGGCGCTTCACCTCGCCGCCCAGCGCCTGGGCGAACTCCCGCATCCGGACCGGGTCGCAGGCCACGAGCCGGGTGAACGCGTGCGGCAGCTCGGTGCACGGCCCCAGGCTCTCGCCGCGCTCGCCGCCCGCCCCGTCGACCAGCAGGAGCCCCAGCCGGTCCGGCCGGTCGGCGGCGGCCAGCGAGGCGGCGACCGCCCGGAGCAGTTCCGTACGCCCGCTGCCGCCCGGCCCCTCGATGAGCAGATGCGGCCCTTCCTCGGCGAGGTCCACGCTCACCGGCCCCCGGGGCCCGGCCCCGAGCACCACCACCGGCCGCCCGGCGGACGCCGTGACCGGCGGCGCGGCGGCGGCCGGTGCGGCCGGTGCGGCGGAACGCGTCGCCACCCGGGGCGCGTCCGCCTGACGCGGACCGCTCACCCGGTTCGACGCCCGCCCGGACCCCGCCGTCCGCACACTCCCGTCCCCCGGCCCTTCCGCCCTGTCGTCGCCCCAGGACCGCGTGTCCGACCCCGGCAGCGTCCGCGAACTCGGCGTCTCCCCGGGCCACCCGTCCGCCCGGGGGCGGGTGGTGCGTCCGGATCCGGGTGCGTCGGGGTAGGGGGTGCGGCCGGAAGCGGGGGTTTCCGGGTATGGGGTGCGTCCGGACGACGGCGCGTCCGGGTACGGGGTGCGGCCCGAGCCGGGGGTCTCCGGGTACGGGGTGCGTCCGGAGCTGGGTGCGTCGGGGTAGGGGGTGCGGCCCGAGCCGGGGGTCTTCGGGTACGGGGTGCGTCCGGACGACGGCGCGTCCGGGTACGGGGTGCGGCCCGAGCCGGGGGTCTCCGGGTACGGCGTACGTCCGGACGACGGCGCGTCCGGATACGGCGTGCGCCCCGAGCCGGGGCTCTCCGGTGCCGGGCGGGGGTAAGGGGTGCGGCCCGACGCGGGGGAGCGCTGGGGGGCGACGCGGGGGGTGTCGTCGGGCGGGGCAGCCGTGGTGCGGGGGGCCGCGCCGGGCTGGTCGTCCGCCGTGGAGGCCCAGCGGGCCATCAGGGAGGCCGGGGTGGCGCGGGCCAGGCCCAGCTCGTCCAGGAGGCGGGCGGACGGGGGGAGTGCCACGGCCGCGCGCGGACCCGGGGGCACCGCGGGGCCGTCCACGCGCAGCGGGGCGAGCGCCCGTCCGAACCGTTCCGCCCAGTGCGCCGAGACCGCGTCCACGGCGGCCACCGTGCCGTGTCCGGCGGCGCGGCCGCCCGCCGTGCGCAGCAGCCGCAGGGCCGTCGCCACATCGCCGCTGAGCATGGCCACGGCCCCGCACTCGCGGAAGGCGATCGAGGCGTGGCACGCGGCCTCGTAGGTCGCCGTGACCGGGGAGGTGGGGGTCGCGGCCGGGGTCTCGGCCAGACAGATCAGATGGATGCCCGCGGCCGCCCCGGCCGAGGCCAGCCGGGCGGTGTGCTCGCGCAGGACCGCGGAGCCGGGGTCGCCGTCGACGACGACCACCGTGAACGGACCCTCGTGGGCGCGGGCCGCCTCCGCGACGGTCGCGGCGTCGAGACTGGCCCAGCCCGGCCCGAGCGGGCCCTCGTCCAGCCGGCGCACCAGCTCGTTCGTCCGCGCGAGCGCCTGCTCGCGGTCGTACGCCAGGAGCAGCCGGCAGTCCTGGCCGTGCATCGGCCGCAGATGCGGCAGCCAGCCCAGCCAGCCCCAGGCGCGGCGGCGCTCCTCCGCGCCGCGCGCCCGGTCCGTACTGATCAGGACGATCTCCAGATCGGCGGGGGAGTGCAGCGCGGCCAGCTGGGCCACCGCCGAGCGGGCGAGCCCCGCCAGCCGCTCCCGGGGACCGGCCAGCCCCAGCGAACCGGCCTCCCGCAGCCCCACCGTCACCGGGACCGACGGCAGGTCCGCCCGGTCCGTCGTGCCCAGCCGGACCACCAGCGCCTCCGGATGCGCGGTGTCGCGCTCCCAGAGCCGGGGACCCGGGCCCAGCGCGGTCAGCAGGACGGCGGCCGGATCGGGCCAGGTGCCCTCGGGGGCCGAGGGGAGCGCGGCGGACGCCGCCGCGGGGACCGGCGCGGCAGCCGCCTCCTCGTCACCCGCTCCGGGCGCCGGATCGCCCTTGCCGCCCGTCAGCCGGCGCGCCCAGGCACCGAGACCGCCGCGGCGGGGCGCCTCGCCGTCCGGCACCCGGCCGGCCCGCCCGGCGGCGGGGTGCGGCCGGGCCGGGGCACCGGAATCCGCGGAGTGCGCGTGCCCCGTGGAGGCGGCGGGCCGCCCGTGCTCCGGGGGGCCGTCGGGGCCGGGACCGTCCGGCGGGCCGCCGGGCGCGGTGTGCGGCGCGGGCGCGAGGGCGACCCGCAGATGGCCCTCCCCGTCGGGTGCGGTGTCCAGCGCGGGCGGCCGGGCGCCCGGGGCGAGCCGGAGCGTGGACTCGCCGAGCCTCAGCAGCGCACCGGGGCCCAGCCGGACCGGCCGGTCGCGGACCTCCGCGCCGTCGAGCGTCGTGCCGTTGGTGGAACCGAGATCGGCGACCGAGACCCGGCCGTCCGCCGAGACCGTCACCGCGCAGTGCAGCCGGGAGACGTCGGGGTCGTCGAGCGGCACGTCCGCGTCGGCGGAGCGGCCGATCCGGATCTGTCCGCCGTGCAGCAGATGGACGCCGCCCGCGTCGGGGCCGGCGATCACGTGCAACTGGGCCGGAACGGCGGCGTCGGGGGTCTCGTCCTCGCCCGGCACCTGGAGCGAGAGCACCGCCCCGTCGACCAGCGGGGGCTCACCGAGCGCGCACCGCTGCGCGTCGAGCCGCTCCCGGCCCGCGTACAGCACCACCGCGCCGCCGCCGAGGGTGCCGTCGGGGCCCGTGACGGACGCGGCCAGGTTGGACGCCACGGTGGCCAGCGCCGTCCCCGCGGGGGCGGTGACCAGCACGTCGCAGGCGCGCGCGGGGGTCTGGCCGCTGCGCGGCGCCAGGACGGTCAGCCGGATCTGCATCGCCGTCAGCGGTCCCTTCTGCGCGCGGTGCCCGGCGAAGGAGACGCCCTGTGAACTCCCCCCACCCGGCACGGACGCGTCGTCCGGTACAGGTTCGTCACGCACCGCGGGGCTCCCGACCGCGCAGTCGTGCTGGAGGCATCCTCGCACCTGCCACCGACAACCCGCCCCCGGGTCACCGCTCAATGATCTTGAAACGTCGGCTGTGCGCCCAAAAATGCCCCCTTGGCCGGTCGCCCCGGGCGGCCCGAGGGGCTTCTGGGGCGCGCGGCGCGCTCCCGCCACGGCCCGGAACCGTCCGTTCGCACCCGTGTGCGGCAACCATCCGCCGGGGGCGGGCGTCTTTCCCCACGACCGGAGAAGCGGTGGGAATGGTGGGGAATGCGGCAGAAAAGGTACCCTTCCGGACTCGGTCAACACCGTCAGCCGCCCCACTAGAGTGGGCCCGACTCCGGACGGAAGCGGACCGGGGCCCATGACCCCACGACCAGCAGGGAGCGCATGACGTGCGGCCCGTAGGCAGCAAGTACCTGCTCGAAGAGCCGCTGGGACGCGGCGCCACGGGAACCGTATGGCGTGCCCGCCAGCGCGAGACCGCGGGCGCCGAGGCGGCTGTCGCCGGCGAGCCCGGCGAGACCGTGGCGATCAAGGTCCTCAAGGAGGAGCTGGCCAACGACGCGGACGTCGTGATGCGGTTCCTGCGGGAACGCTCCGTCCTGCTGCGGCTGACCCACGAGAACATCGTGCGCACCCGCGACCTGGTCGTCGAGGGCGATCTCCTCGCCCTCGTCATGGACCTGGTCGACGGCCCCGACCTGCACCGCTACCTCCGGGAGAACGGTCCGCTCACCCCGGTCGCCGCCTCGCTGCTCACCGCCCAGATCGCGGACGCGCTCGCCGCCAGCCACGCCGACGGCGTCGTCCACCGCGATCTGAAACCGGCCAATGTGCTGCTCTCCGAGCGCGACGGCGAGATGCACCCGATGCTCACCGACTTCGGGATCGCCCGGCTCGCCGACTCCCCGGGGCTGACCCGGACCCACGAGTTCGTCGGCACCCCCGCCTACGTGGCGCCCGAGTCCGCCGAGGGCCGCCCGCAGACCTCCGCCGTCGACATCTACGGCGCCGGCATCCTGCTGTACGAGCTGGTCACCGGCCGTCCGCCGTTCGCCGGCGGCACCGCGCTCGAAGTCCTGCACCGGCACCTCAGCGAGGAGCCCCGCCGCCCCGGCACCGTGCCCGCCCCGCTGTGGACGGTCATAGAGCGCTGCCTCAGCAAGGACCCCGACCGCAGGCCCAGCGCGGAGAACCTGGCGCGCGGGCTGCGTACCGTCGCCGCCGGCATCGGGGTGCACGCGAACTCCGCGCAGATCGCCGCCGCCGACGGGGTGGGCGCCCTGCTCGCCCCCGACCCGGCGCCCACCGCCGTGCCCGAGACGCCCGGCGCCGCCGACCCGACCCAGGTGCTGCCGAGCAACGCGGGCGCGTACGACCCCAACGCGGCCACCAGCGTGATGCAGCACAACGCCGGACCCGGCGGCGGCCACGCCGACCCGACGGCGGTCATGCCGCCCGTCCCGCCGCGCCCCGAGGGCACCCCGCAGCCCGACGGACCGCACCCCTGGCAGTCCCAGCTCCAGGCCGCCCGCGACCGCAACGAGCAGACCCAGGTCCAGTACCTCGACCCGGGCCAGGACCCGCTGCGCCGGCGCCCCCAGCGCCAGCAGCCCCCGCCGCAGCAGCAGCCGCGACGCCAGCAGCAGTACCAGCAGCCCCAGCAGCCGCAGTACCGCCAGCCGCCCCAGCAGCAGTACCAGCCCCAGCAGTACCACCAGCCGCAGCAGCAGCAGTACGCGCCGCCGCAGCAGCCCCAGGCGCCCGCGCAGCGCCCGCCCCGCGAACCGCGCGAGCCGAGGCGGCGCAGCGCCAACCCGATGAAGATCCCCGGCCTCGGCTGTCTCAAGGGCTGCCTGTTCACGCTGGTGCTGCTCTTCGTCGCGAGCTGGCTGATCTGGGAGCTGACCCCGCTCAAGGACTGGATCGGCCAGGGGCAGAGCTACTGGACCGCGGTCACCGACGCCGTCGACACCGTCACCGGCTGGATCTCCAAGCTGGGCGGCGACAGCGGCGGCACCTCCGGAACCAGCGGGAACTGACCGGGGACGCTCCCCGACCCTGTAGCTATATCGACTTCCGCGGACCAATTCCGAGGCATTTCGCCCGCAGAAGCGAAGGATGGTGCCATCCACGGCACACGGCCCCCCGATCGCCGCGTAACTTTGTCGACCGGGGGTTGTGGAGCGACGTCCATCGCCAGCCGCTGAGGGAGCAGTCTTGGCACGGAAAATCGGCAGCCGGTACACCGCCCACCAGATCCTGGGGCGCGGCAGCGCGGGCACGGTGTGGCTCGGCGAGGGACCCGAGGGGCCCGTCGCCGTCAAGCTGCTCCGCGAGGACCTCGCGTCCGACCAGGAGCTCGTGGGCCGGTTCGTCCAGGAGCGCACCGCCCTGCTCGGCCTCGACCACCCCCATGTCGTCGCCGTCCGCGATCTCGTGGTCGACGGCAACGATCTGGCCCTGGTGATGCAGCTGGTGCGCGGCACCGATCTGCGCACCCGGCTCGACCGCGAGCGCCGGCTGGCCCCCGAGGCCGCCGTCGCGATCGTCGCGGACGTCGCCGACGCGCTGGCCGCCGCGCACGCCGCGGGCGTGGTCCACCGCGACGTCAAGCCGGAGAACATCCTGCTCGACATGGAGGGACCGCTCGGCCCCGGCAACGCCCACCCCGCGCTCCTCACCGACTTCGGCGTCGCCAAGCTCATCGACACCCCGCGCCGCACCAAGGCCACCAAGATCATCGGCACGCCGGACTATCTGGCGCCCGAGATCGTCGAGGGCCTGCCGCCGCGCGCCGCCGTCGACATCTACGCCCTGGCGACCGTGCTGTACGAGCTCCTCGCGGGCTTCACGCCCTTCGGCGGCGGCCACCCCGGCGCCGTGCTGCGCCGCCATGTCACCGAGACCGTGGTCCCGCTGCCCGGCATCCCCGACGAGCTCTGGCAGCTGCTCGTCCAGTGCCTCGCCAAGGCCCCCGCCTCCCGGCTGCGCGCCTCCGAGCTGGCCGCCCGGCTGCGCGAACAGCTCCCGCAACTGGCCGGCATCCCGCCGCTGGACGTCGACGAGCCGGACGAGGAACCCGAGCCGGAGCCGTACGACGAACAGCAGTACACCCCCGCCGACGAGGAACCCCGCCGCCGCGGTGCCGTCCCCCTGGTCCCGGGCTCCTCGCCCGACTCCAACCGGGACACCCACACCAGCATGCGCGTCCCGGCCCCCGACGAACTCTCCGGCGGCCCGCACGGCACCGCCCGCGCCCCCCGCGCGCCCGGCCGCCCCCGCCCCGGCTCCGCCCGCAACAAGCAGGCCGCCCTCCGCAAGCGCCGCCTCACCCTCGGCGCCGCCGCCCTCGTCCTCGCCGCGGCGATAGGCGCCGGCAGCTGGCTGGCCCTGGGCGGCGACGACGCGGGAGCCTCCCCCCAGGACACGGAGAACTCGGCACCCGCCACCCCCTGACCCGGCCCTCCGCACCGCCCCGGGGCGGTGATCGAGCGGCCCGAGGAACGTCCGCGCCGACAGCCGTTAGGCTGGACCCGTGGCAGTCGTCGATATTTCCGAAGAGCTGAAGTCCCTCTCCTCGACCATGGGGTCGATCGAGGCCGTCCTGGACCTGGATGCGCTGAGGGCGGACATCGCCGCGCTCGAGGAGCAGGCCGCCGCGCCGTCCCTCTGGGACGACCCGGAGGCGGCACAGAAGATCACCAGCAGGCTTTCGCACCTCCAGGCCGAGGTCCGGCGGACCGAGGCGCTGCGCGCCCGGATCGACGACCTCGGGGTCCTCTTCGAGCTCGCCGAGGCCGAGGACGACGCGGACACGCTCGCCGAGGCCGAGTCCGAGCTGGAGTCCGTCCGCAAGGCGCTGGACGAGATGGAGGTCCGCACCCTCCTGTCCGGCGAGTACGACGCCCGGGAGGCCCTGGTCACCATCCGGGCCGAGGCCGGCGGCGTGGACGCGGCGGACTTCGCCGAGAAGCTCCAGCGCATGTACCTCCGCTGGGCCGAGCAGCACAACTACAAGACCGAGGTCTACGAGACGGCGTACGCGGAAGAGGCCGGCATCAAGTCGACCACCTTCGCCGTCGAGGTGCCCTACGCCTACGGCACCCTCTCCGTCGAGCAGGGCACGCACCGGCTGGTGCGCATCTCGCCCTTCGACAACCAGGGCCGCCGCCAGACCTCCTTCGCGGGCGTCGAGGTGCTGCCCGTGGTCGAGCAGACCGACCATGTCGAGATCGACGAGTCCGAGCTGCGCGTCGACGTCTACCGCTCCTCCGGCCCCGGCGGCCAGGGCGTCAACACCACCGACTCCGCGGTGCGCCTGACCCACCTGCCCACCGGCATCGTCGTCTCCTGCCAGAACGAGCGCTCGCAGATCCAGAACAAGGCCTCCGCGATGAACGTCCTCCAGGCGAAGCTCCTGGAGCGCCGCCGCCAGGAGGAGCAGGCGAAGATGAACGCCCTCAAGGGCGACGGCGGCAACTCCTGGGGCAACCAGATGCGCTCCTACGTCCTGCACCCGTACCAGATGGTCAAGGACCTGCGCACCGAGTTCGAGATGGGCAACCCCGAGGCCGTCTTCAACGGCGAGATCGACGGCTTCATCGAGGCCGGCATCCGCTGGCGCAAGCAGAGCGAGAAGTAGCCGGCCGCGACGGGCCCGGGAGCACCTGCTCCCGGGCCCGTCGCCGTGTTCCCACCGGTCTCAGGACGCCTCGCGCCCCAGGCACCGCTTCAGCTCGTCCACCTCGTAGTAGTAGCTCCCCTTCGTCACCGGCACACAGCCCGTGCGAAAGGCGGTCTCCTTCTCGTTGTAGAGCATCCGTACGAGGTACGCGCTCCCGTCGCCGTTCCCGCTCCGGAACAGGTCCCACTGGATGTTCGCCGCCATGGGAGCTACCGAACCGCCGCGCCACGGGTTGTCGGCGTAGGTGTACGGACGCTCCGGCGACACGGGGCGCGTGCTGCCGGGCAGCCCCATCAGCGCGGCCAGCGGGATGATCTCCTCCGCGTGGGTGAAGCGGAGTTCCGCGCCCAGGCCGCCCGTCCCGTTCCGCGCGGCGTCGATCTTCGCGAAGAAGTCGTCGAGCAGGACGTTCGCCATCCGGTACGTGATGTCGCTGTCGTCGAAGCCCGGACCCTTCTCGTAGAAGTCCTCGGCGTCGCTCAGATACGCGAACCAGCGGGCCTCGCGCGGTGCGATCCAGCGGGACAGGTCCCAGTCGCCCTCGTCCGCCATGGCCGGGGCGATGCTGTAGAGCGCGTAGACGGCCTGCGCCGCCTCCACCTCCGTACCGACGGAGGCGAACTCGCCCGCCGAGATCCGCCGCACGAACTCCGGCGCGAAGATCTTCCCCAGCACCCGGCGGGCGGCGGTGCGCGTGGCCGGCCGGTCGGTGATCGCGTCGAGCGTGGCGGCGAGCCGGGCGTCGTTCTCGACGTAGTCCCGGTACTCCGCGCCGCCCGCCGTCTTGTGGAAGTAGAGCAGGTCGGGGTCGGTGCGGGCCGGGCCGATGAGCGGCGCCAGCGCCGGGTTCCGCGCGGCGAGGGCCCCGGCGAACAGGTTCCCGCTGTCGACGGCCCGGTCCTTGCCGGAGCTGACCACGTCGATGCGCTCGGAGCGCTCCGCGATCCGCGCGAAGAGTCCGGGCAGCCGCTCCTCCAGCCGGACCGCGGTCTCCCGCATCTCGCGTACGCCCCGGCCGCTGAGCTGCCCGTACCCGACCCGCTCCATCGCGGCCAGCAGCGACCGCGTCTCCTCGCCGAAACGCTCGCCCGAGGGCGCGAGCTGCCCCTCGGCACGCGCCTTCTCCCACAGCGCGAGGATCAGATCGCCGTCCTCGCTGTCCGAGGCCGCGCGCGAACCGTGGCGCGACACGTTCTCCGTGAAGACGGGGACGAAACCCTTCGGCGCCCGCTGGTAGGAGCGCGGGTTCTGCTGGGGGGCGTACGGCGTCTTCGTCGCGTAGAAGCCGGAACCGGGGCCGCGGCCGGACGGGGGCGCCGCCTGGGCCGGTACGGCCACCGGCAGCAGCGCCGAGACCGCGAGGGTCAGCGCGAGGGCGGCGGTTCGTTTCTGCATGGATCTCACCAGGTTCGCAGGAGGGGGCGTGCGGGACGTCCGCATCCTGGTGCTCCGGGATGAACCGGGAGTGGACGCCGGGGGACGGGCGGATGCGCGCCGGTCCGCACGGCCCGTCCGCGGGGCGCGCGGACATTCGGGGGGCGTGAAAGGGAGTTGGCGTTGCGAGTTGCGCAGAAGGCGTGGTGAGTGCGTCACAGTCGTGACCCTGAATGAGGATCAACTCTCCCCAAAACGGGGCACATTGCGCGGAATGGCCTTGACGTAGTCCTTAACTCTGGACAGGGTGCTAAGGCAGCATGCGTATGTCTGGGACGGGTGTGATCGGGGGCGGGCGGCATGGCCACGGCGCGACGTGGGCCGGCGCTCGGAGCGAACCCCGCCCGGCCGTGCCCCGCATATGGCTGCTCCACTGACGAGAACAGCTACTGGGGGTAGCAGCACATGACAAAGAAGACGCGAGTCCGCGTCGCGCGGATAGCCGCGGGTGCGGTGATCGCCGCGGGCGCCTCGCTCACGGCCGCCGGCGCGGCGCAGGCCGTCGGTATCGATGTCGGTGTCGGCGGCCTGTCCGTCAAGGCCGACGTGGACAAGAACGGCATCGCCGTCAAGGCCGGCCCGCAGGGCGAGTCCGAGGGCGGCGACGCCGGCGGCGGCGTCGACGAGGGCCAGGCCGCCGGTACCACGGGCGAGACCAGCACCACCGGTGAGACCACGGGTGAGACCACCACCACGGGTGAGACCACCACGACCGGCGAGACCACCGGCGAGACCACCACGACCGGTGAGACCACCACCACGGGTGAGACCACCACGACCGGTGAGACCACGGGTGAGACCACCACCACCGGTGAGACCACCACGACCGGCGAGACCACGGGTGAGACCACCACCACCGGTGAGACCACCACGACCGGCGAGACGTCCACCACGGGCGAGACCACCGGCAACGCCAGCACCACCGGCAACACCACGGGTGAGGCCAACACCTCCGGCAACGCCAGCTCCGGCACGTCGGGCAACGCCAGCTCCGGCACCTCCGGCAACGCCAGCGCCGGTTCCAACGACGGTGGCACCGGCACCTGCACCGTCGACCTCGACGGCGCCGAGTGCGCGGACAACACCGACACCGACTCGGTCGGCAACCAGCCGGCCGAGCAGGGCAAGGGCAAGGACGAGCTCGCCGAGACCGGTGCGGCCGAGACCACGTTCCTGCTCGTCGGCGCCGCGACGATGATCGCCGGAGGCATCGGCTTCCGGATCCTGCCGCGTCTGGTGAACGGCCGCACGGCCGCCTGACACCGCATGCGGTGACCGATCGCACACAGAGAGGCGGGGGGGGGGGGGGGGGGGGGGGGGGGGGGGGGGGGGGGGTGGGGGGGGGGGGGGGGGGGGGGGGGGGGGGGGGGGGGGGGGGGGGGGGGGGTGGGGGGGGGG
>NZ_JBVHKV010000032.1:0-71215 GCF_055559335.1 Streptomyces sp. NPDC024555 | reverse complement strand
TCCACACCACCGGCATCGAGAAGAACACCCACGACAACCCCTTCGGCGCCGTCCTCTCCTTCCGCGGCACCGTCACCGACACCACCGTCGAACACCGCCTCTCCGCCGAGGTCATCGAGCTGACCGACACCTTCCCGGTGCCCGACGCGAAGGCCTTCGCCGTCGGCCAGTGGTGGGCCGTGCGGGTCGACCCGGTCGAGGGCGGCGGCCGGGACGAGCGCGAACTGCAGAAACTCGTCGAGATCACCGAGATCGTCGACGCCGGACACATCCGGATCGGCTACCTCAACGGCTGGGCGCTGGCCGAGGGCCGCACCCTGACCTGGACCCGGATCGAACCCGTACGCGACACCCACATCCGCAACATGGCCTTCGAGGGTGCCGGACCCGACGAGTACACCGGCTCCCACCCCGTCAGCTTCGAGTACGCGGTCGGCTGCGACGTCTCCGGCATCCACGCCACCGGCACCTTCTGGCCGGTCGTCATGCGCCGCTGGTGCACCCGGTTCCGCACCGAGGACTGCTCGCTGAAGAACCCGCCCACCGTCGAGTACGGCGGCGCCGGCTATCTCACCCAGCAGATCTACTGCCTCTACGGGCGCGTCGCCGACTGCACCACCAGCAATGTGCGCCACCTCAACGACCTGACCGCCTCCGCCTACTGCACCGTCGTCAACTGCCACGGCGACGGCGACGACGCGGGCGGCAACCCCTTCACCACCCACGGCCAGTACGAGCACGACCTGCTCTTCGACGGCAACTCCGGGCTGATGGACATCGCCAACTCCGGCGCGCAGTGGGGGACATCCGCCAAGCGGATCACCGTACGCCGACACGTCTGCTCCTGGTTCACCGCCAACACGAAGATCACCGATCTGACGCTGGAGGACGTCACGGTCATCGCCCGGCCGACCTTCGACAAGGACGGCACCCTCACCGTGAACGCCGACGGCGCCCAGGTGCGCGGCTGCACCGCGAAGACCTTCGCCGTCGCCCAGCGCTCCGCCCGCTCCGTCCGGCCGACGACGGTCAGCGACTGCACCTTCGCACCGCCCGCCGGCGCCGTCCTCGTCCAGACCCCCGTCACTGCGCCCGTGCACTTCGTCCGCTGCACGTTCACGGGCGTCGACGGTGCGGTCCTGCGGGGCGCCGGCCCCGTCCACCTCACCGACTGCACCGTCACCGGCACCGAGGACGCGGCCCCGCTCTCCGTCGGCTCGGCCGATCTGCGCATCGACGGCGGCACCTACGAGAACACCGGCATCGAACTGAGCGCGGTCCGCGACCAGCGGATCACCGTGACCGGCGGCGCCCGCTTCGGCGGCCGGAACCGGGCCGGTGCGCTCCTCGGCCGCGCGGCCGGACCCGGCACGACCGTCTGGGACCTCACCGGACTGACCAGCACGGCCCCGGACCCCGCCACCGCCCACATCAGGATCGCCGACGGCACCAACCACTACGCGGCCACCGGCAGCCGCTTCACCGGCGGGACCCTCCACCTGGCCCCCGACGCCCTCGACTCCGTGCTGCACACCGCCTGCGTCGAGGACGGCACCCGGCGCGAGGCGATGCCCCCGGCCGGCGACCGGGTGCGCACGGAAGGGAACCTGACCCTGTGAACGCCGTCGTCCGCACCACGACCGACGCCGACGACCCGGCCCTGGACGCCCTGTGGCGCCGCTGCTTCGAGGCCACGCACCTCGGCGAGCTGCACGCGCTCGACCCCGACCGCCACCGGCACACCTTCGTCGCCGGGACACCGGGGGGCGACGGCATCGACGCGGTCGTCGTCTACGTGCCCCGGCTGATCCGCGACGCCTCCGGCACCCCCCGCCGCGTCGGCGGCATCGGCAGCGTCGCCACCCGCCCCGAGGCACGCGGACGCGGACTGGTGCGACAGCTGCTGGCCGCGGCCGAGCGGACCATGACGGCCGAAGGATGCGACTGGTCCCTGCTCTTCACCGGCACCCCGGGGGTCTACCGGGGCTCCGGCTGGCAGGAGTTCGCCCGGACGTACACCGAGGGCGCCCTGGCCGCCCCGTCCGCACCCGGCCCGCTCCGGGTGCGCGAGGCGCGTGCCGAGGACACGGTCGAGGTGACCGCGCTGCACCACGCGTACAACGCCGGACGGCCCCTCAGCTCGCTGCGTGAACCCGGCGACTGGGCGGTGCGCGTGGCCGCCTGGTACCGCACGGCCGAACGGCCGCTGGTGGCGGTGGACCCCGCCTCCGGGGCGCTCACCGGCTGGATCGTCGCCCAGCACACGGAGGACCGGGTGCTGGTACGGGAGTTCGCGGGGAGCGGGGCGAGCCTGGCCCCGCTGCTCGCCGCCGTCGGCGCGCGCGGCCGGGCGGCAGGACTGACCCGGGCCCGCTCCGACCTCCCCGACACCCCGGAGACGGCCGCCGCCCTGCCCGCCCTCGTCGACGACGCCCGCCGGGTCACCGAACACACCGGCATGGCCCGCCCGCTGCGCGCCACCGCCGCGTCCGTCCGGGCCACCGTCACGGCACCGGGCGCGGTCCACTGGTACGGCGACTGCTTCTGACCCCACTCACCGGCACGGGGTGAGCAGAAAGCGCCCGACCAGCCCGGCCCCCGTGTCCGTCCGCCGTGCGAACTCCTCCGCCAGCGCCGGTACGTCGCGCAGCCGCCACAGCACCCGGGCCGCCGACCAGGCCGCCTCGCGGGCCCGGTCCGGGCACCAGCTGGCCAGCAGATGCAGCAGCGGATCGCCGACCACCAGCAGCTCCGGACCCGGCAGCAGCTCCTCCACCAGCCGGTCCCGCAGGGTCAGCAGCAGATCGCCCACCTCGTCGAACTCCTCCGCCACCTCCTCCGGTCCGCACCCGCGCGCCCGGCAGACATCGACGACGGCGAGCGCCAGATCATGGGCCGCCTGCGCGTTCAGCGCGGCCAGGGCGAACTGCAACGGCCGCACCCCCGGAGGCTGTCCGACCGCGAACACCGGACGCCAGCACGCGGCCACCGCCCGTCCGGCCGCCGCGCCTCCCGCGGCCGCCCGGTACCGCTCCACCAGCCCGGCCGCCAGCGGTCCTTCCGCCCCGCCCAGCACCACGAGACACCCGTCGCGGAAGGCCGCCCGCCCCGCCCCGGGCAGGTCCGCCGCGGGCCTCCGCGTCCCCACCGCACCGTGTTCCCACCCATCGATCCGCACCATGGGGGCAGCGTCGCACCGTAGGCTCACCCTGGCGCCCGGGAGCCGTCGGGTTCATCGGAACGGGGTAACGACGGTCGTACCGCCGGGGCCGGGGAGGGGAGCACCGCAGTGTCGGGCGTACGCACACCACGCCGGATCGCACGGAGGGAGTCCAGGGCCCGCCGCGGCCGGGCACGCCGCCAGGCCATGGCCGCCGTCGCCTCCGCGGTCGTGGCCGTGGGCACCGCCGCGGGCGTGCTCTCCGCCGTCGGCGGCCCGGGGGAGGACACCACCGCATACCCCGGACCCACCGCCTCGCCCACCGTCGCGCCGCTGCCCGTCGCCCCGAGCCGGCCGCCCGCCACCCGCACCCCGTCCGCACCGCCCTCCACGAGCGCGTCCGCGCCCCGGCCCTCGGAGAAGCCCGCCCCGAAACCGCCGGCGGCCACTGCCCAACGGCCCGACGGGCGGCTCTACCGGCACCCCGAATCCCAGGTCGCGGAGTGGATCGCCGCCCACCGCGGCGACCCCCGGCGCCAGGTCATCGAGGCCCGGATCGCCTCCCAGCCCGCCGCCGTCTGGTTCGCCGACTACAACCCCGGGGAGATCACCGGCCGGGTCCGCGCGGTGACCGCCCCGGCGGCGCGGGCCGGCCGCACACCCGTGCTGGTGCCCTACGCCGTCCCCGGCCGGGACTGCGGAGGAGCCTCGGAGGGCGGGGCGCCGGGGCTCGACGCCTACGACGCCTGGATACGGGAGTTCGCCGCCGGACTCGGCACCGGACCGGTGATCGTCGTCCTGGAACCCGACGCCATCGCCCAGGCCGACTGCCTCACCCCGGACGACCGGGCGGACCGCTACGCCTCACTGGCCCGCGCCGCGCGCACCCTGCACACGGCGAACCCCCGCGCCCGGGTCTACTTCGACGGCGGCCACTCCGGCTGGCACAGCGCCGCGAAGCAGGCCGCCGAGCTGCGCGCGGCCGGTGCGGCGGACAGCGGCGACGGCATCTTCACCAATGTGTCGAACTTCCACCGCACCGCCGACGAGACCGCCTACGCCCGCCGGGTCCTGGCCGCACTCGGCGGCCCGGCCCGGCTCGGAGCGGTCGTCGACACCAGCCGCAACGGCAACGGCGCCCCGGGCGACGGCGCCTGGTGCGACCCGGCGGGCCGCGCCCTCGGACACACCCCCACGACCGACACGGGGGAGCCCCGGATCGACGCCTACCTCTGGGTCAAACTGCCCGGTGAGTCGGACGGCTGCTCGGCCGCCGCGGGCTCCTTCGCCGCCGACTACGCCTACCGGCTGGCGACGGGCTGACGGTCAGGAACCGTCCGCCGGGGACTCCTTGTCGTACGCCGAGGTGCCGGAGTCGAGCAGCGGCTCCTGCGTCTTCAGATGCGCCGGAGCGAAGGCCCGCAGCACGTGGTAGCCGGTGATCACCACGATGGTGCCGAGCGCGATGCCGCTGAGCTCGAAGTTGTCGGTGATCTTCAGGCTGACCCCGCCGACGCCGATGATGATGCCCGCGGCGGCCGGCACCAGGTTGAGCGGGTTGCGCAGGTCGACCTCGGCGTTCAGCCAGATCTGGGCGCCGAGCAGGCCGATCATGCCGTACAGGATGACGGTGATGCCGCCCAGCACCCCGCCGGGGATCGCGGCGACGACGGCGCCGAACTTGGGGCAGAGACCGAAGAGCAGGGCGAAACAGGCGGCGGCCCAGTAGGCGGCCGTCGAGTACACCCGGGTCGCGGCCATCACACCGATGTTCTCGGAGTACGTGGTGTTCGGCGGGCCGCCCACCGCGGTCGACAGCATCGACGCGGCACCGTCCGCGGCGATCGCCGTGCCCAGCTTGCCGTCCAGGGTGCGGCCGGTCATCTCGCCGACGGCCTTCACATGTCCGGCGTTCTCGGCGATCAGCGCGATGACGACGGGGAGCGCGACCAGGATCGCGGACCACTCGAAGCTCGGCGCGTGGAACGACGGCAGCCCGATCCAGTCGGCCCTGCCCACCCCCGAAAGGTCCAGCCGCCAGTGGTCCACGGCCTCCGCACCGCCCGCCGGGGAGTGGATCTTCCCGAAGACCCGGTCCAGCACCCAGGACAGGACATAGCCGAAGACGAGCCCCAGGAAGATCGCGATACGGGAGAAGAACCCGCGCAGACAGACCACGGCCAGACCGGTGAACAGCATCACCAGCAGCGCCGTCCACTGGTCCTGCGGCCAGTACGTCGACGCGGTCACCGGCGCCAGGTTGAAGCCGATCAGCATGACCACCGCGCCCGTCACCACGGGCGGCATGGCCGCGTGGATGATCCGCGCGCCGAAGCGCTGCACGGCCAGACCGGCGAGGAAGAGCACCGCACCGACGACGAAGACCGCGCCCGTCACGACGGCGCTGCTGCCGCCACTGGCCCGGATCGTCGCGGCCACACCGACGAACGAGAGCGAACAGCCCAGATAGCTGGGCACCTGGCCGCGGGTGGCCAGCAGGAAGATGGCCGTCGCGACACCCGACATCATGATCGCCAGGTTCGGGTCCAGCCCCATCAGCACCGGGGCGACGAACGACGCCCCGAACATGGCGACCACATGCTGGGCGCCGAGCCCGAAGGTGCGCGGCCAGGACAGCCGCTCGTCGGGGCGGACGACCGCGCCCGGCGCGGGCGTCTTCCCGTCGCCGTGCAAGGTCCAGCGCACGCCGAGGCCCGCCATGGTTGCTCCCTGTGTGTAGACGCGGTGTCCGGTGCCCCGACAGGCACGGCCCCTCCGCGGAAACGATCAGCGCCATGGTAGTGCCGGGCCGGACGGCCCTCCCGGCGGGGCCACGCCGCGGGGCCGTGTCCGGGATCTCCCGGACACGGCCCCGGCCGCGGTACGCCTCAGGAGCGGGGACCCGCCGCCGCCGTGCTCGCCGCCCCCGCGTCCGCCGAGGTCGCGGCCTTGCGGTCACCGGAACGCAGCACCCCGGCCCCCAGCACCAGACCGAACGCCAGCACCGACACCACACCGAAGGACACCACCAGCGAGGTCGCCTCCGCCAGCGAGCCGATCGCCGACGGGGCGATCAGCCCCGAGGTGTACGTGATCGTCGCGACACCCGCGATCGCCTGGCTCGGGTTCGGACCGCTGCGCCCGGCCGCCGCGAAGGCGAGCGGGACGACCACGGCGATGCCGAGCCCCAGGCAGCCGAAGCCGGTCATGGCCAGCGCCGCGTTCGGGGCCGTGACCACCAGCACCCCGCCGACCGTGGCGAGCGCGCCTCCGGCCCGCACGGTCCGCACTGCGCCGAAGCGGTCGACGACCCGGTCCCCGGCGATCCGGGCGATGGCCATCGTCAGCGCGAACGCCGTCGTCGAGGCGGCCGCGAGACCGGCCGAGCTGTCCAGCACGTCCCGCAGGTACACCGCCGACCAGTCCAGGCTCGCCCCCTCGGCGAACACCGCGCAGAATCCGACGGCACCGATGATCACCGCGGACTTCGGCGGCAGCGCGAACCGCGGCGGCGGCTCCTCGTCCGGCTCGCTGTGCAGGTCCAGCACCTTCCGGCAGGCGATCAGCCCCAGCGCGGTGAGCACGAGGGCGGCGACGACGTGGTGCAGCCGGGCATCGGCCCCCAGATGCGCGGCCACCGTGCCGGCCGCCGAACCGATCAGGGCGCCGACGCTCCACATCCCGTGCAGCCCCGACATGATCGACTTGTCGAGCCGGTTCTCCACCTCGACGCCGAGCGCGTTCATCGCCACGTCCGACATGCCCGCCGAGGCCCCGTAGAGGAACAGCGCCACGCAGAGCGTCAGCAGATTCGGCGCCAGCGACGGCAGCACCAGCGCCAGCGTCCACAGCGCCAGCAGCCCGCGCAGCGCGGTCCTGGCCCCGAACCGGTGGCTCACCGTGCCGGCCAGCGGCATCGCCAGCGAGGCCCCGATCGCCGGGAAGGCCAGGGCTATGCCCAGCTGCCCGGCACTGACCCCGGCATGGTCCTGGATCCAGGGCACCCGGGTGGCGAAGCTCCCGGTCACCGCCCCGTGCACGGTGAACACCGCGGCGATGGCGTACCTCGCCCGTTTCACCTCGGCCATGCCGAAAGCAGCCGTGGAATCCGTAGTCATCGTGCTGTGCCCCTCCCTGGAAATACCCCGTCCGCGCGACGGAGGGCGCACGGGGCCCACCTCCGTCACGATGCGGGCAGTAAACTATCAGGAACCCTGCCTGATAAATAGACCGCCCGGTCCCACCACGGCGGCAGCGATCTGGAAGGATCCCGGCATGCCCGCATCTCCGAGCACCGCCAGGGCCATCAACGACCGGCTTGCCCTGCGCCTCCTCCAGCAGGACGGCCCCTTGACGGCCACGCAGCTGAAGACCCTGACCGGCCTCTCCCGGCCCACCGTCGCCGACCTCGTCGAACGGCTCCAGGGAGCGGGGCTCATCGCGGTCGTCGGCGAGACCGGGGCGCAGCGCCGAGGCCCCAACGCCCGGCTCTACGGCATCGTCGCGGACCGCGCCCATCTGGCCGGGCTCGACGTCCGCACCGACAGCGTCGCCGTCGTCGTCGCCGACCTGCTGGGCAGGACGCTCGCCGAGGACACCCTGCCCATCGGCGACGACACCCTCGCCGACGACGCGGTCGAACAGGCCGTCGGCCTGCTGGAACGCACCGCCGGACGGGCCGGCCGGGCCCCCCTGCACAGCGTCGGCATCGGCGCGCCCGGCCTGATCGACCCGGTCACCGGCGAACTGCGCGACAGCAGCGGTCTCCCCGCCTGGCACCGCAAACTCGTCCGCGCGCTCCAGCAGCGGCTGCCGGCCACCGTGCTCGTGGAGAACGAGACCAACCTCGCCGCCGTCGCCGAGCACCGGGCAGGCGCCGCGCACGACTGCGACACCTTCGTCCTGCTCTGGCTCGGCCACGGCATCGGCGCGGCGGTCATGCTGGACGGCACCCTGCGCCGGGGCGCCTCCGGCGGCGCGGGCGAGATCGGCTTCCTGCCGGTCCCCGGCACGATCGGCATCCCCTCGGCCGCCAACTGCGACGGCGGCTTCCACTCCCTGGTCGGCTCGGCGCACGTCCTCGAACTGGCCGCCGCCCACGGCATCACCGTCCCCGCGGCGGGCGGCCAGGAACCGGGCGCCGCGGTCGCGGTCCGCGCGGCGCTGGCGGGCGAGGGCGACCACGAGGCCTTCCTGAACACCCTCGCCGACCGCCTCGCCCTGGGCGCCGCCGCGGTCGCCGCCGTCCTCGACCCCGGCTGCGTCCTCCTCGCCGGCGAGGTCGGCCACGCGGGCGGCGAGGCCCTGGCCGTACGCGTCGAGGAACGCCTGGCCCTGATGTCACCCCTGCGCACCGAGGTCCGGGCAGGCCTCCTCGGCGGCACGGCGGTGCTCCGCGGCGCGGTGCTGGCAGCGAGGGAGGCGGCCCAGGACGCGCTGTTCGCCCCGGCGGGCTGAGGTTTCCCGTGGGGCGCGCGGGGTGCGCGGTGTGTCCGGTGGGTGGGGGCGGGGTCCCTCCGGGGTGACTCCTCAGAAATGGCGTGTTCACCCGGGTACGTAAGGGACCCGGGTCGTACGCCATTTCCTGCGGGGACACCCCTGCACGCCCCCACCCGGCCGGTTCGGCGTCTTCCCGCCGGTGAATCACGCTGTCGCAGACGCACGACGGCCGGGTTCGGGGGCGTGCAGGGGAGTCCCCGCAGAACGACGAACACAGACCGGGGTACGTGTCCGTGGTGCCCGCACGTTCGTCGTTCGAGGAGTCTCCCCGGAGGGACCCCGGACCCCACACGACGAACATCAGGCGCCCTGCGGGGACCCCGCACAAACAAGCCCGTCCGGCGATTGAGGACGGAATCGCCAGCGCGGGGGACCCGGGCACACGGCCCCGGCCCCCCGCGCGGAGAGCGTGTCAGCAGGCTCCGAGGTCCTGCCAGACTCCCCATTCACCGGTGGACCCGGGCGTGTCGCCCTTCGTCCACCACTTGGCCTTCCACTGGTGCGAGCCGTGGCTGACGGTCGCCCCCGCGCCGTACTCGGACGACGCGCTCCAGGCGGCCGCGGCGCACGCGCCCCCCGTGGGGTCGGGGCTCGGCCCGCCCGTGCCGGACGGGTCCGGGGTCGGCGTGGTGCCGCCCGGCTCGACGACGGTCGTCCCGCGTGCGAGGTCCGCCGCGAGGGCGTAGGACTTGCCGCCGAAGGTGACGGTCCAGTTCGACGGGGTGGACGTCGGCAGGTAGTAGACGAAGTCGACCTGCACGGAGGCGCCGGGCGCGAGGCTCTGCCAGGCGGGCAGCTTCAGGGAGACGCGGTTGTAGTCGCCCTTGAGCCCGCCGATGTTGTTCGCGGCGGTGTGGTCGCTGCGGACGATCGTCGTGCCGAACCCGGACTGGTCCTTGGCGTTGGCCGGCGCGGACGTGGAGTAGTCGAACTGGAACTCCGTGCCGCCGGGCAGCGTCGCCTCGGTGTTGTTGGTGATCTTCAGCTTGGGGCTGATCGGGTAGTTGGAGTCACCGAGCGGGAACTGGTCGAAGGAGACGTCGATGTCCAGCGCCTCGGTCGGCAGATCGATGGTGGAGCGCTTGGCACCGTACGGTGAGGCCGACTTGAAGGTGTCGTACATGGTGCTGGTCAGCGTCGAACCGGGCTCGTACTGGCCCTTGGCCGCGTTCCAGCCGTAGTCGCCGGCGAGCTCCCAGATCATCGTGCCGCCGATGCCCTTGTCGGCGACGTAGTCGGCCTTGGCCTTGACGGACTGCTCGTCCTCGGTGGAGAGGAAGACCTTGGTCTGGGCGTTCCACAGCCAGGGCGCGACCAGGGTGGAGTCGTAGTTGCGGACGTAGGTGCCGGTCAGCTTGGTGTCGGCGGGGAAGCCGTAGTCCGTGACGTAGTCGCCGACGATGCCCTTCTCCAGGTTCTTGGCGTGCCACATCGGGTTGGAGCCGGCGGGCGCCTCCTTGCCCGCGGTGTCCTGGTCGTGCCAGAGGTTGTCGATGCCGACGGCACCGTCACCGCACTTGGTCAGACCGGCGCCGGCCGGGCAGTCGGTGGAGGCCGCCCTGCCCCAGAGGCCGTTGGTGCCGCCCTGCACGTTCTTGAAGCCGCGGGTGTAGTACGGCAGGCCGATGTTGATGCGGCCCGACGGCATGGAGCCACGGAAGTAGTGGTACGCCCAGTCGGTGTTGAGGTAGCCGGTGCCGCCGTACTGGGAGGTGGAGTAGACGCTCGCCTGGGCCAGCTCCGCGTCCTTGCCGTCGTCGAAGAGCGCGGCGTTGGGGCCGACGTACTCGTTCCAGGCGCCGTGCAGGTCGTACGACATGATGTTGACGTAGTCCAGGTACTTCTGGACCTGGAAGGTCTCCATGCCGCGCAGCAGATAGCCGGAGGACGGCGCGGCGACGCTGAGCAGGTAGTGGGTGCCGTCGGCGGCGGAGGCCCGGTCGAGCTTCTCGCGCAGGGTCTTCATCAGCGCGGCGTAGCCCTTGACGAGACCGGCCCGGCGGGCGTTGGACAGGGTCCAGTCCAGCGGGTTGCCGGCGTCCTTCATGGTCGTCGGGTACTCGTAGTCGATGTCGACGCCGTTGAAGCCGTAGGTGCGGATGAAGTCGACCGCGGAGTCGGCGAAGGTGTTGATCCCGGCCTGGTTGACGGAGCCGTCGGCGTTGGTGGCCATGGAGTAGAAGCCGCCGGAGTCGACCCGCTTGCCGTTGTCGTCGAAGTAGCCGCCGGTCTCGGCCCAGCCGCCGACGGAGACCATCGTCTTCACGTTCGGGTACTTCTTCTTGTACTTCGTGAGCAGGTTGAAATGGCCCTTGTAGGGGAGTGCGGGGTCCATCTCGGCACCGGCGACTCCCGGCCACGTCATTCCGGTCGACGCGTTGTTCGGGCCGTCGGCCCCGACGGAGAGCTTGTTGGCTCCGTCGACGTGGGCGAACGCGTAGTTGAGGTGGGTGACCTTGTCCCAGGGGATGTCGGAGGCGAGGTAGGCGGGCCTGCCGTCCTTGCCGGTCCGCCAGTTGGTGAAGTAGCCGATGACGCGCCGCGGGTGGTCGGCGCCCATCTTCTCGCGGCCCTCGGAGTCGTACACGGAGCAGTACGGGACGGCCGTGCCCGGGGTCTCGTAGAGCCCGTCGGGGCGACAGGACTCCTGGTCAGCGGCTTGGGAGGGGGTCGCGGAGAGCGAGCCGATCAGCAGCGCGGCAATGCCGGCGCCGGCGGCGAGGAGCGAGGCTCTCGCGCGGGTGGGGGACAGCACGTTCGGTTCCTCCTGGGGAGGTCGGCAGAACACAACTGGCAAGGGGGTGGGTCGTGTTGGTTCGCGGAGGTGCGCACACCGCGAACCGCTCCTCGGAGGTGACGCAGAGATTAAGAGGACTAGACCAGTGCGTCAATAGGTCTGGACCATTCAGGTGCCCGTGTCCGAAAAACGCTCTTGTCACGGCCCGTCTGTGAGCCACTCCACAGCGTTCACCCGTCTGGCCCACGCCCGGTCGTGGCACACTGATCGTGTACCAGCAGCAGCGCACTCCGGGGTCGGTGCAATTCCGAACCGGCGGTTACAGTCCGCGACCCGGCCGCATCCAGCGGTCGGTTGACCAGGTGAGATTCCTGGACCGACGGTTAAAGTCCGGATGGGAGGCAGTGCGCGGCGGGCCGTTTCGCGGGTACGCCGCCGTCGGCGGATGGTTTCGGGCAACCGGTCCATCCGTTCTTCCGGTGTTCGGCGTCCCCCTGTGCGTCCCGCTTCATCTGTCGTCATCGACAGGCCCCGGAGTCCGTGCCCGAAGAGGCAGGAGGACCCGGTGGACACCGCAGCCGACATCACCGCCATGCGCCGCGCCCTCGCGCTCGCCGCCCGCGGTCTCGGCTCCACCAGCCCCAATCCGGTCGTCGGATGCGTCGTCCTCGACGCCGAGGGGCAGCCCGCCGGAGAAGGCTTCCACCAGCGCGCCGGCGGACCGCACGCCGAGATCCACGCCCTGCGCGCGGCCGGCGACCGGGCCCGCGGCGGCACCGCCTACGTCACGCTCGAACCCTGCAACCACACGGGCCGCACCGGCCCCTGCGCCCAGGCGCTCATCGAGGCCGGCGTCACCCGGGTCGTCCACGCCGTCGGAGACCCGAACCCACAGGCCACCGGCGGTGCGGACACCCTGCGCGCCGCCGGGATCACCGTCGAGCGGGGCCTCCTCGCCGACGAGGCCGAGGCCGTCAACGCGGCCTGGCTGACCTCGGTGCGGCGCGGCCGCCCGTACATCGTCTGGAAGTACGCCGCGAGCCTGGACGGCCGGGTCGCCGCCGCCGACACCACCAGCCGCTGGATCACCTCCGCGGAGTCCCGCGCCGACGTCCACCGGCTGCGCGCCGAGGCCGACGCCGTCGTCGTCGGCTCCGGCACCGCACGCGCCGACGACCCCCAGCTCGGCGTCCGCGGCATCGACGGCGCCGTCCAGCCCCTGCGCGTCGTCGTCGACACCGCCGCCACCGCCGTCAGGCCCGGCGCCCGGGTCCTCGACGGCTCCGCGCCCACCCTGATCGCCGTGGCGGAGGACGCCGACGCCGGACACCTCCCCGAGGAGGCCGTCCTGCGCCTGCCGCGCTCCGGCGGCGGCCCCGGACTGGACCTCCCCGCCCTCCTCGCCGCCCTCCACGAGCGCGGCGTCCGCTCCGTACTCCTCGAAGGCGGCCCGACCCTGGCCGGGGCCTTCGTCGCGGCGGGACTGGTCGACAAGGTCGTCGGCTATCTCGCCCCGGTGCTCCTGGGGGCCGGTCCCGCCGCCCTCGCCGACGCCGGAATCCCCACCCTCGCCGAGGCGTTGCGCCTCGATGTGACCGAGACCGTACGCATCGGCCCCGATCTGCGCATCACCGCCGTCCCCGGCCCCGTCCGGAAGGAAAACTGAGTGTTCACCGGAATTGTCGAAGAACTGGGTGAGGTCACCGCCGTCGAGCAGCTCGACGACGCCTCCCGATTCCGCCTGCGCGGTCCCGTCGTCACCGAGGGCGCCAAGCACGGCGACTCGATCGCCGTCAACGGCGTCTGCCTGACCGTCGTCGACCTCGGCGAGCACGAGTTCACCGCCGACGTCATGGCCGAGACCCTGAACCGGTCCAGCCTCGGCGCCCTCACCACGGGCTCCCGGGTCAACCTGGAGCGCCCCATGGCGCTCGGCGGCCGGCTCGGCGGGCACATCGTCCAGGGCCATGTGGACGGCACCGGCCGGATCCTGGAGCGCCGGGCCTCGGAGAACTGGGAGATCGTGAAGATCTCCCTCCCGGACGGCCTCACCCGCTACGTGGTGGAGAAGGGCTCGATCACCGTCGACGGGGTCAGCCTGACCGTCGTCGAGGCCGCGGCCGACTACTTCACCATCAGCCTCATTCCCACCACCCTCGCCCTGACCACGCTCGGCATCAAGCAGCCCGGCGACCCGGTCAACCTGGAGGTGGACGTCATCGCGAAGTACGTCGAGCGGCTGCTCGGCAACGGCGCGCCGGAACCCGGGGAGACCGCGAAGTGAGCGCCCTGCACTGGCTGAACTCCGAGGCGTTCACCGTCCTCGACCAGCACATCATCTGGTCCGACATGATCGGCAACACGATCGGTCTGATCGCCCTCACCCTGGGCTGGCTCCGCTCGATCTGGACCTGGCCCGCCCAGCTCCTGTCCGGCGTCGTGCTGGTCGCCGCCAATGTCTCCGTGCACCAGGCGGGCAGCGTCGGCAAGCAGCTCATCGTGATCGCCGTCGCCGTCTGGGGCTGGCAGCAGTGGACCCGCGGCCGGCAGCAGGCGCAGGACGGCTCCATCGCCGTACGGTTCGCCACCTGGCGCGAGCGCGGCTACCTGCTCGGCGGCGCGGCCCTCGGCACCCTCGCCGTCGGCGCGCTGTTCACCGCCTTCCCCTCGCTGTCCTGGAGCCCCTGGGCGGACGCGTACATATTCGCCGGAACGCTCGTGGCGATGCTCGCCCAGGCCCGCGGCATGGTCGAGTTCTGGTTCGCCTGGCTCCTGGTCGACCTGGTCGGCGTCCCGCTCAACTTCCACAGCGGGCTCGCCTTCTCCGGACTCATCTACGTGGTCTACGGGGCCCTCGTCCTGTGGGGCATGCGCGACTGGTGGCTGCGTTCGCGGACACCCGCTCTGGAAGGAGCCACGGCATGACTGCCCAGCCCACCTGGCTGCACCGGGAGCACGAGGCACCCGTCGAGGACCTGAGCCTCGACCCCGTCGAGCAGGCGATCCGCGACATCGCGGCCGGCCGGCCCGTCGTCGTCGTCGACGACGAGGACCGGGAGAACGAGGGCGACCTCGTCATCGCGGCCGAGAAGGCCACGCCCGAGATCGTCGCCTTCATGATGAGCGAGTGCCGCGGACTGATCTGCGCGCCCATGGAGAACGACGAGCTGGAGCGGCTCGCCCTGCCGCAGATGGTCGACCACAACACCGAGTCGATGAAGACCGCCTTCACCGTCTCCGTCGACGCCTCCGGCGCCCACGGCGTCACCACCGGCATCTCCGCCGCCGACCGCGCCACCACGCTCCGGCTGCTCGCCGGCGGCACGGCCGGTCCCGGCGACTTCGTCCGGCCCGGCCACGTCTTCCCGCTCCGCGCCCGCAGCGGCGGCGTCCTCGTGCGCAACGGCCACACCGAGGCGGCCGTCGACCTCGCCCGGCTCGCCGGACTGCGCCCCGCCGGGGCGATCGTGGAGATCGCGGGCGAGGACGGCGTCATGCTGCGGCTGCCCCAGCTCGTCCCCTTCGCCCGCAAGCACGGACTGACGATCATCTCCATCGAGGACCTGATCGCCTACCGCCGCAGCTCCGAGCCGACGGTGCGCCGCGAGGCCGAGGTGCGGCTGCCCACCGACTTCGGCTCCTTCACCGCCTACGGCTACCGCTCCACGGTGGACGGCGTCGAGCACGTCGCCCTGGTCCACGGCGACCTCGGGGACGGCGAGGACGTCCTGGTCCGGGTCCACTCCGAGTGCCTGACCGGCGACATCTTCGGCTCCCAGCGCTGCGACTGCGGCCCCCAGCTGCACGCCTCCATGCGCCGGATCACGGAGGAGGGCCGCGGCGTCGTCGTCTATCTGCGCGGGCACGAGGGCCGCGGCATCGGCCTGCTCTCCAAGCTGCGCGCGTACGAGCTCCAGGAGCGCGGCGTCGACACCCTGGACGCCAATCTGGAGCTCGGACTGCCCGCCGACGCGCGGGACTACGCGGCCGGCGCGCAGATCCTCAAGGACCTCGGCGTGCACAGCCTGCGGCTGATGACGAACAACCCCGAGAAGACCGCGGCGATCGTGCGCCACGGACTGACCGTCACCGGCCGCGAGCCGATGCCCGTCCAGGCCGGTGAGCACAACCTCCGCTATCTGCGCACCAAGCGCGACCGCATGGGGCACGACCTGCCCTGGCTCGACGCCGCCACGGCGTCGACCTGCGGCAACCAGTGATCCACCCGCACGCATCAGGAACGGAACCAGGAGAGACATGAGCGGCAAGGGCGCACCCGAACTGTCCGTACGCAACTGCGGTGACCTGCGCGTCGCGGTCGTCGCGGCCCAGTGGCACGAGAAGGTCATGGACGGACTCGTCGACGGCGCGCTGCGCGCCCTGCACGAGCTGGGCATCGACGAGCCGACCCTGCTCCGGGTCCCGGGCAGCTTCGAACTCCCGGTCGTCGCCAAGGTGCTGGCCGGCCGCGGCTACGACGCGATCGTCGCCCTCGGCGTGATCATCCGGGGCGGCACCCCCCACTTCGAGTACGTGTCCCACGGTGTCACCAACGGCCTCACCCAGGTCGCCGTCGACACCGGCGTCCCCGTCGGCTTCGGCGTCCTCACCTGTGACACCGAGGAGCAGGCCCTCGACCGGGCGGGCCTGGAAGGGTCCAATGAGGACAAGGGGCACGAAGCGGTCACGGCCGCCGTCGCCACCGCCGCCACCCTCCGCTCGGTCAGCGAACCCTGGCGCTGAACGGGGGTCCCGGACCCCGTATTCTTGAGGGCATCATGGCGAACAAAACCTTCGAAGAGCTCTTCGCCGAGCTCCAGCTCAAGGCCGCCAACGGCGACCCCTCCACCTCCCGTACCGCCGAACTGGTGGACAAGGGCGTGCATGCCATCGGCAAGAAGGTCGTCGAGGAGGCCGCCGAAGTCTGGATGGCCGCCGAGCACGAGAGCAAGGACGCAGCCGCCGAGGAGATCTCGCAGCTGCTCTACCACGTCCAGGTGATGATGGTGGCGCGCGGGATCAGCCTCGACGACGTCTACGCCCACCTCTGAGCACGACCTCCGCACCCGCCCGACGCCCCAGACCCCCTTCGCAAAGGAAACCCGACCTCATGCTGCGCATCGCCGTCCCCAACAAGGGTGCTATCTCCGGGCCTGCGATGGCGATGCTCCATGAGGCGGGCTACAAGCAGCGCAAGGAGTCCAAGGAACTCGTCCTGGTCGACCCGGAGAACCAGGTCGAGTTCTTCTACCTCCGCCCCCGCGACATCGCGATCTACGTCAGCTCCGGCCGCCTCGACATCGGCATCACCGGCCGCGACCTGCTGCTGGACAGCGGGGCCGACGCCGAGGAGATCCTTCAGCTCGGCTTCGCCCGCTCCACCTTCCGCTACGCCACCAAGCCCGGCACCGCCGCGGGCCCCGCGGACTTCGACGGCATGACGATCGCCACCTCCTACGAGGGCATCGTCGCCAAGCACCTGGCCGAGACGGGGGTCAACGCCTCCGTCGTCCACCTCGACGGCGCGGTCGAGACCGCCATCGAGCTGGGCGTCGCCCAGATCATCGCCGATGTCGTCGAGACCGGCACCAGCCTGCGCAACGCCGGACTGGAGGTCATCGGCGAGCCGATCATGACCTCGGAGGCGGTCGTCATCCGCCGCACCGGCGCCCCCGCGGACGACGCCAAGGTCCAGCAGTTCCTGCGCCGCCTCCAGGGCGTCCTGGTCGCCCGCAGCTACGTGATGATGGACTACGACTGCCGCGTCGAGCACCTGGAGCGCGCGGTCGCCCTCACCCCGGGCCTGGAGTCCCCGACCATCTCCCCGCTGCACCACGAGGGCTGGGTCGCGGTCCGCTCCATGGTCGCCTCGCGCGAGGCCCAGCGGATCATGGACGACCTCTACGACCTCGGCGCCCGCGCCATCCTCACCACGGCCATCCACGCCTGCCGCCTCTGACGGCCGGAGACAGAAGAGAACCATGCCGGCCCCCGCTCTCCCCGCCCTGCCCGTCACCTTCCGGCCCACCCGCACCCGGGTGGTGCTGCTCGGTGTCGGCGTGGTGATGTTCGCCGTGATCACCGCGGTCGCCTTCACCCTCGAACAGCTCAGCGGGGGAGAGCGGGTCAGCTTCGTCTTCACCGCCGCGCTCTTCCTCGGTGTGCTCGCCCTGCTCAGCCGCCCCAAGGTGGTCGCCGAGGACAGCGGGGTGACCGTGGTCAATCTCACCCGCACCCGCCGGCTGTCCTGGCCCGAGATCGTGCGCGTCAACCTGCGGGCCGGCGACCCCTGGGTCTATCTCGACCTCAGCGACGGCACCAGCATGCCGGTCCTCGGCATCCAGCCCGGAATCGCCAAGGAGCAGGCCATCCGCGACGCCCGTACGCTGCGCGCGCTCGCCGAGACCCGCGGCACCGGCACGGACAACGGCTGAGCCCCCTGCCCCACCGGGCCCGTTGTTGACTACTCTGGAGGACGGCGGCGCCCCGGTGCGCCCCGCCCCGCACAGCACGGCCCCCGAGGCCGGCGGGGCTTTCCTTCGACCCGAGGAGTGACTCCTTCCAGCAATGGACGGATCGTCCGGTAGTACCTGCGCCGCCCCATCGACGGAGGCGGCGGCATGACCACCCCCCTGCTGCTTCTCAGTGCGGCATTCCTTCTCATCCTGGCCAACGGGTTCTTCGTGGCGGCCGAGTTCGGTCTCGTCACGGTGGAACGGGCGGACGCCGAGAGCGCCGCCACCCGGGGCGACCGACGGGCCCGCACCGTCGTCGACGCCCTGCGGGAACTCTCCTTCCAGCTCTCCGGCACCCAGCTCGGCATCACCATCACCTCGCTGGTGGTCGGCATGCTCGCCGAACCGGCCCTCGCCCGGCTGCTGGACGGCCCCCTCGCCCTGACCGGTCTCCCGGACGGCGCCGTCTCCGGCGTCAGCGTCGTCATCGGCATGCTGCTGGCGGCCGCCGTCCAGATGGTCATCGGTGAACTCGTCCCGAAGAACTGGGCGGTCTCCCGGCCGCTCCAGGTCGCCCGCTTCGTCGCCGGCCCCCAGCAGGTGTTCACCCGGGTGCTCCGCCCGGTCATCGGCCTGCTGAACACCGTCGCCAACCGGCTGGTGCGCCTCCTCGGCGTCGAACCGGCCGAGGAGCTGGCCTCCGCCCGCACCCCCGGCGAGCTGGTCTCGTTGGCCCGCCACTCGGCCGAGGCCGGCACCCTCGAACAGGACACCGCCGACCTCTTCGTCCGGACCCTGTCGCTGGCCGGGCTCACCGCCCAGCACGTCATGACCCCCCGGGTGAAGGTCAGCGCCCTGCAGTCCTCGGCGACCGCGGCGGACGTCCTCAACCTCACCCGCGCCACCGGCCTCTCCCGCTTCCCCGTCTACCGGGAGCGCATCGACGAGGTCATCGGCATGATCCACCTCAAGGACGCGCTGGCCGTGCCCGCCGAGGACCGGCTGCGGACCACGGCCGGGCGCATCGCCGTACCGCCGCTGCTGGTCCCCGAGACGCTGCCCGTCGAACAGCTGCTCCAGCGGCTGCGCAAGGAGCAGCCGATCGCCGTCGTGGTCGACGAGTACGGCGGCACCGCCGGGGTCGTCACCCTTGAGGACATCATCGAGGAACTCGTCGGCGAGGTCCGCGACGAGCACGACGCCGAGGGCGCCGACCGCCCCGAGCTGGCCCCCGCGGCCCCCGAGGACGGGCGTCCCGCCTGGGACGCCGAGGGCAGCTGCCGGGTGCTCACCCTGCGCCGGATAGGACTCGACGTGCCCGACGGGCCGTACGAGACGGTGGCCGGACTCGTCGCTGATCTGCTCGGCCGGATCCCCGCCCCCGGCGACCGCGCCGAACTGCCCGGCTGGCGGATCTCCGTCCGCCAGGTCGGCCACTACCGGGCCGAGAAGGTGCGCTTCGTCCGTACGGCCGAGGTGCCGTCCGCGGACGACGCGTCGTCCCACGGGGTGCTGGAGGCGGCCCGATGAGCCTCGTCCAACTCCTCTTCGCCGGACTCCTGGTCCTGGCGAACGGCTTCTTCGTCGGCGCGGAGTTCGCCCTCGTCTCCGTGCGCCGCAGCCAGATCGAACCCCTGGCGGCGGAGGGCTCCGGCCGCGCCCGCCAGGTGCTGTCCGGGCTGGAGAACCTGCCGCAGATGATGGCCGCCGCCCAGTTCGGCATCACCGTCTGCTCGCTGACCCTGGGCGCGGTCGCCGAACCCACGGTGGCGCATCTGCTGGAGCCGGTCTTCCACGCGGTCCACCTGCCCGAGGGGCTGGTCCATCCGCTGGGCTATGTGCTGGCCCTCGCCCTGGTCGTCTTCCTCCACCTCGTCATCGGCGAGATGGTCCCGAAGAACCTGGCGATGGCCGCGCCCGAGCGCACCGCGCTCTGGTTCGGCCCCGGCCTGGTCGGCTTCGCCCGGCTCTGCCGCCCGGTCACCTCGGCGCTGGGCGCCTGCGCCCGGCTGGTGCTCCGGCTCTTCGGGGTCGAGCCCAAGGACGAGGTGGAGGCCGTCTTCACCAGTGAGCAGCTCAACCGCCTGGTGGAGGACTCCGGACAGGCCGGGCTGCTGGAGCCGGAGGCGCAGGAACGGCTGGAGGACGCCCTGGAGCTGGGCAGCCGCCCGGTCACCGATGTGCTCCTGCCCCGCCCGAGCCTGGTGACGGTCGACCCGTCGGTCACCCCGCGCGGCATGGAGGAGCTGACCGTACGGACCGGCTTCTCCCGATTCCCGGTCTGCGCCGGGGGCGGCGGCCCGTTCATGGGCTATCTGCACGTCAAGGACGTCCTCGACCTGGAGGACCGGGAGCGGGCCGTTCCGCAGCACGTGTGGCGTCCGATGGCGACCGTACGGGCCGAGCTGCCGCTCGACGACGCGCTGACCGTGATGCGCCGCGCGGCGACGCACCTGGCGCAGGTCGCGGACGCCTCGGGCCGGATCCTCGGCCTGGTCACGATGGAGGACGTGCTGGAGACCCTGGTCGGTGAGGTACGGGACCCGGCGCACCGGGTCGCGGAGCCCCGCCGCACCGAGGAGCGCCCGGCCGGCTCCGACGACCGCCCCGTCCTGGCGGTCTGACCGCCCGGTCAACCCGGCCCCGGCCCCCGCCCGTCCGGCGGGGGCCGGGGCCGTCTCACAGCTCGGGCGGCTCCGTCCGGCCCCGGCCCACCGGGCCCCGGCCCGAGAGCACCTCGCCGTAGGCCTGCATCAGGTCGGGCAGCCGCAGCGTCGCCAGATCGTCGCGGGTCGGGACCGTCGTACAGCCCGAGAGCCGCAGATCGCGGTAGGCGCAGCTCTTCTCGTACAGCGTGCGCAGGAAGCGGCCGTTGCCCAGCTCGTCGAGCCAGCCCTGGTCGACGACGTGGCCGCTGATCGAGCGCAGCTCCTCCAGCGACTCCTCGTCCCAGGCGTCCCCGTTCTCGGCGGCCAGCACCTCGCCGATGGCGGTGAGTTCCAGGGGGCGGTAGCTGGGGAAGTCCACCCGGGTGGTGAACCGGGAGGAGAGCCCGGGGTTGGTGGAGAGCAGCCGGTCCATGCCCTCCGGATACCCCGCCAGGATGACGACGAGATGGTCCCGGTTGTCCTCGGCGCGTTTGAGGAGCACCTGAAGGGCCTCGTCGCCGTACGCGTCGCCCTTGCTGTACCCCGTGTTGGCGAGGCTGTACGCCTCGTCCACGAAGAGCACCCCGCCGAGCGCGGAGTCGATCAGCTCATTGGCCTTGACCGCGGTCTGCCCCAGGAACTCGCCGACGAGGTCGGCCCGTTGGGCCTCCACCAGATGGTCGCCGCCCAGCAGTCCGAGCGCGTAGAAGACCCGGCCGAGGATGCGGGCCACCGTCGTCTTGCCGGTCCCGGACGGCCCGGAGAAGACGAAGTGCCGTTTCGGGGGCTGGACGGGCAGCCCCTGGCCGGCCCGCAGCCGTGCCATGTTCAGCTGCGCGGACAACGCCTTGACCTGCCGTTTCACCGGCTCCAGCCCGACCATCCGCTCCAGCTCCGCCAGGGCCTCGGCGAGCAGGACGGGATCGCTGGGACCGGCGGGGAAGGGCTGCGGGGCGGACTGCCCCGGTACGACGGTCTTCCGCCGCGCGCCGGCCGGTGCGGGCACCCGCCCGAGACCCGGCAGCTCCGGCTCCTCGCCGCCCGGCCGCAGCTCCCGGCCGTCGACCAGATCGGTGCCCAGCGGTCCGTCGGTGTCCGGCTGCGTGCCGGCGAAGGCGCTGTCCGCGCCGGGGCCCATCGGCACGGTGGCCAGGCCCGCCGCCTCGTCCGCCCCCTCCAGCCCGTCGTAGTCCGCAATGGCCGCCAGCCGGGCGGAGGTGTCCATGAACGCGGGGTCGATCCGGTGGACCGCCCGGTAGAGGGGGAGGGCGGCGGCGCTGCGGCCGGTGCCCTCGTGGGCGCGCGCCAGCCAGTAGCGCAGCTCCTTGCGCTGCGGCTGCTCGCTGCGGCAGCGCATCAGCGCGGTGGCGAGCAGCGGCTCCGCCTGTCCGTACATCTCCAGCCGCACCCGGGCCATGCCGCCGAAGAGCCCCGCCTCGATGCCGAGGAGCTGATCGTCGATCAGGGGCTCGGTGTGGCGGACGAGCTGCTCCCAGTCCTTGACCAGGTAGGAGCGACAGGCGTGCAGGAAGCGGACCTGGGGGTCGGTGTCGACCGGGGGAAGTCCGGCGAGCGCGCGGTCCAGCTCGGGGACGTGCCGGCCGTCCAGCCAGTGCGAGGCGTGGGCCAGTAAGAGGTCGCGCGGGCTCTCCAGCACCGGCTGCACCCACCAGCCCAGCCAGTACCAGGAGTTGAGGGTGCGGCGGTGCCGGGCGCGCTGGTCCCCGAAGCGGTCGCGGTGCCGGTACATCTGCAGCAGCGCGGTCGTCGTGTCGACCCGCAGCGCGTGGAGGCCCAGCCAGGCGTCCGCCATGCCGGGATCCATGCGCACCGCCGCCGCGAACTCCTCCTCGGCCTGCGGATAGGCGCCCATGGTGCAGGCGTCCACGCCGCGCAGCCACGCGAGGTCGGCCGGGGCCTGTGCGCCCTGCGTGCCGATGTCCATCAGGCCCCCCACAAGCCGTGCCCCCAGGATGTCCCGCCGCGCGACGGCCCGCGGGGGCGCGCCGAATCACTGTGCAATGGACGGGAATTGACCGCACCGAGAGGCATCGTACCTGCGCAGGGAGTGTGCGACTAAGGGCGCCGCAGGCCGAAGAGGGACCGTGACCCACGGTGAGCGGAGAGCGGTGACGGACGGCGGGAAGGGCCGGCCGGGCACAGGACGAAGCCCCCGATCACGGGGGAACAACCGGGGGCTTCGCGTCTGTGGGGGCTCCGAAAAGCCGCACATTGAGAACGTAAGACCTGTACCGCCCCCGGGTCAAGCGGAGTTGGGGTACTTCCCGAGCGATTTCCGACTGCTCAGTATGTCGGCCCGGGGTGATCACGGTGGGTGACGGAATGGTTCATTCCTGCGTCCATGCCGGTTCTCTCCAGCCACTCGTACCCCACAGGCAACTGCCGTATCAGGGCATCGGCCGAGGGGCGCGAGGGATCTGCCGCGAAGTGGTCCGTTTCGGCCGCCGTCCAGCCGTTCCAGAAGGTGTGCTGCGCCGGTCCGTCCCGCCGTCGGCCGCGCTCCCAGGCCGCGGCGGCCGGCAGATCCATCCACAGCAGCCGGGCGAGCAGCGGGCGCAGCGCCCGGCGGCCCGCGCCCACCCCTTCGACGAGCACCACCGGCGCGGCCGGCAGCGCGCGCGGCGGGCCGAAGACGCGCGCGGTCCAGTCGTACGGGGTGTAGCGGGCGGTCTCGCCCCGGGAGAGCGGCCCGGCCACCTGGTCATGGAACCGGCCGGTCCAGTCGAACAGATGCGCGTGGGAGGCGAGGTCGTCCAGATGCAGGACGGGGGCCCCGCCGAGCGCAGCGGCGAGCCGGGCGGCGAAGGTGGTCTTGCCGGATCCCGCGTGCCCGTCGACGGCGATCAGCCGGACCGGTCCGCAGGACGGCGGCAGGGCACGCAGCCGCGCGGCGTGGCGGGCGAGGTCGTTCATGGCCCCAGCCTACGAGGCGCGCCGAAGCAGCCGCAGGTCACGCCAGTGGTCCAGTCCAATATTGGTTCTTCGACGCGAGACGAATCGCTGGCAGAACCGGGGCCGCAACCGCGATAGTTGGCGCACTGTCGTGCACCGCAGCCCCCTCCGCCGACGACCGGGAGTCCCGCCATGCCCAGTCCGACCTCACGCAGAACCCTGCTCACCGCCGCGATCGCGGCGGCCGCCGGAGCCGGAACGGTCGCGTCCGCCGCCTCCGCCTCGGCGGCCCCGGCCCGGCCCGACGCGTCCCCTGCGGCGGCCTCCCTCGTGGACAACCGTTTCTGGAGCAGCTACACCGACTGGCGCTGCGGCTCCGGCGAGGGCACCCGTGCGGTCGCCGGCCGCCGGGCCGGACTGGTCATCGGCCATCCGCAGGGCCGCACCGAGTACACCGACCCGCACACCGGGACCACCGCCGCCTGGGACTACGCCACCTGGACCTCCCCGGTGCACCGTTCGACCGTCCCCGCCACCGAGGTGATCGCCTCCTGGAACGCGCACACCCCGGCCGGCACCTGGATCCAGGTCGAACTGCGCGGCACCTACTCGGACGGTACGGAGACCCCCTGGTACGTCATGGGCCGCTGGGCCGCCGGCGACGGCGACATCCGCCGCACCTCGGTCGACGACCAGAGCGACGGCAAGAGCTCCGTATGGACCGACACCTTCTCCGTGGACGACGCGGCGAGCGGTCTGCGTCTGCTCTCCTACCGCCTGCGCCTCACGCTCCACCGCACCCCCGGCACCGCGCTGACCCCCACGGTCTGGCGGCTGGGCGCGATGGCCTCGGACGTCCCCGACCGCTTCACCGTGCCCGCCTCGGTGTCCGGCCTCGCCCGGGAACTGCCGGTGCCCCGCTACTCGCAGAACGTGCACGTGGGCCAGTACCCCGAGTACGACAACGGCGGCGAGGCGTGGTGCAGCCCCACCTCCTCCCAGATGATCATCGAGTACTGGGGCCGCACCCCCTCCGCCGAGGACCTGGCCTGGGTCGACCCCGCGCTGCCGGACCCGCAGGTCTGCCACGCCGCGCGGTACACCTACGACTACCAGTACGAGGGCTGCGGCAACTGGCCCTTCAACGCCGCCTACGCCGCCACGTACCGCGACATGAGCGCCGTGGTGACCCGGCTGGGCTCCCTGACCGACGTGGAGACCCTGATCCGCGCGGGCATCCCCGTCATCACCTCGCAGTCCTTCCTCAAGGAGGAACTGACGGGCGCCGGATACGGCACCTCCGGCCATCTGATGACGGTCATCGGCTTCACCGCGAACGGCGACGTGATCGCCAACGACCCGGCCTCCCCGAGCGACGAGGCGGTGCGGCGGGTCTATCTGCGGCACGAGTGGGAGACCGTCTGGCTCCGCACCAAGCGACGCAACGCGAGCGGCACTGTGGTGTCGGGCACAGGCGGCGTCTGCTACGTCTACTTCCCGGCCCACCCCACGCCCGGCCAGCGCCGGGCCCTGGCGGCCGTCGGCATCCGCTGATCCCGCGCGGCGGCCCCGGGGGAGTGACGAGCGTCTCTACCCCGGGGCGCGTCGGGCCGGCACTGTGGATCCGTCCTCGGGGGACACCACCGCAGGCCGACCGAACGAGATGCCATGACCGCGACCGCCGCCGCCCTCACCACCCCCGCCCGTCGCCGTGCGCGCACCGGCGGGCCCGACGACCGCTCGAAGCTGCTGGAGAACGTGCTCGGCTGGATCCTGGTCGTCGCCGTCGCCGTGCTGGTCACCCGCCTCGGGCTGATGTGACCCGCCGGGCACGCCGGAGGCGGGAAGCCGGTCCGGCTCCCCGCCCCTCGTGCCCGTCGGACGACGCGGTCAGTCGATGGCCTTGATCAGCTCACCGTTCGTCGTGTCCCCGCTGAGTTCCCAGAAGAAGGTGCCTCCCAGGCCCTGCTGGTTCTTGTACGCCATCTTGGTGCCGATGGTGGCGGGGGTGTCGTAGCTCCACCAGTTGGTGCCGCAGTGGGCGTACGCGGTGCCGGCGACGGTGCCGGTGGTGGGGCAGCTGTTCTTGAGGACCTTGTAGTCCTCGATGCCCGCCTCGTAGGTGCCGGGGGCGGCGCCGGTGGCGGTGCCGCCGGGCGCGTCCTGGGTGACGCCGGTCCAGCCCCGGCCGTAGAAGCCGATGCCGAGCAGCATCTTCGAGGCCGGGACGCCCTGCGCCTTCAGCTTCTCGATCGCCGCCTCGCTGTTGAAGCCCTCCTTGGGGATGCCCTCGTAGGAGGTGAGCGGGGAGTGCGGGGCCGTCGGGCCCTTCGCGTCCCAGGCGCCGAAGAAGTCGTACGTCATCGGGTTGTACCAGTCGACGTACTGGGACGCGCCCCCGTAGTCGACGGCGTCGAGCTTGCCGCCGTCGGAGCCGTCCGCGCTGATCGCCGAGGTGACCAGGTTGTTCGCGCCGAACTTGCTCCGCAGCGCCGACAGCAGCTCGCCGTAGGCGTCGCGGCCGCTGGTGTCGCAGGTGAGACCGCAGGCGTTCGGGTACTCCCAGTCGATGTCGATGCCGTCGAAGACATCGGCCCAGCGCGGGTCCTCGACCAGGTTGTAGCAGGACTCGGCGAACGCCGCCGGGTTCTTCGCCGCCTCGCCGAAGCCGCCGGACCAGGTCCAGCCGCCGAAGGACCAGATCACCTTGAGATCCGGGTGCAGCTTCTTCAGCTTGCGCAACTGGTTGAAGTTGCCCCGCAGTTCCTGGTCCCAGGTGTCCGCGACGCCGTCGACCGACTGGTCGGCGGTGTACGCCTTCTCGTAGTCGGCGTAGGAGTCGCCGATGGTGCACTTGCCGCCCTGGACGTTGCCGAAGGCGTAGTTGATGTGGGTGAGTTTGTCGGCCGAGCCGGAGGTCTCGATGTTCTTGACGTGGTAATTGCGCTGGTAGACACCCCAGTTGGTGAAGTATCCGACCACTTTGCCACCGGCCGCTGTGGGGGCGGCCGGTGCTGCTGCCGGTGCGGCGGCGGGTGCCGCGCCGGCCTGTCCGGTGCCCGCGACGCCCAGCAGGGCGGCGCCGAGGGCGGCGGTACAGGCGGTGGCGGCGAGTGCCCGGAGACGGGCTCCCGTGCGGTGCGATCCGGTCATGGGTTGCTCCTCGTGGGGGAGGGGACGTGCCGGTGGACGACCGGCCGCGCACGCTCGATTTGGCATGAACGCGCAAAGCCGGTCCGCTCGGAACCGTAGATGGACTAGACCAGTTGGGTCAATGGTGCGGACCAAGTCCGATGATCGACTCGGTCGTCTCCGGGCAGGCCCCGGCGTTTTCGATCACCCGGTGACGGATGCCGTCCGATCGGGCATACTCGACCCGCCACAGCCGCCTGCCGCCTCGTCCCGCAATCCGGGAGGGCACCATCGGCTGGGCCCAGTGTTTTCCGGGCATCGTCCGGAGATCCCCCCGGCGGCGCCCGCGCACACCCCGCGCGCGCGACCGCCGCAACGCCCGACAGGGAGGAGAGCGCCGTCATGTCCGACCGTGCCCCGCAACCGGTGGAACGCCGTCTGCCCACCGAGGAGTCCAGGCAACTCCTCACGCTCGTCCGCGACATCGCCCAGCGCGAGATCGCGCCGAAGGCGGCGGAGGAGGAGGACGCGGGCCGTTTCCCGCGCGAGATCTTCACCCTGCTCTCCGAATCCGGCCTCCTCGGACTGCCCTACGACTCCGCCCACGGCGGCGGTGACCAGCCGTACGAGGTCTACCTCCAGGTCCTCGAAGAGCTGAGCGCCGCCCGGCTCACCGTCGGACTCGGCGTCAGCGTCCACTCCCTCGCCTGCCACGCGCTCGCCGGATACGGCACCAAGGAGCAGCAGGCCGCGCACCTCCAGCCGATGCTCGCGGGCGGCCTGCTGGGCGCCTACTGCCTCTCCGAGCCGGCCTCGGGCTCCGACGCGGCCTCGCTGCGCACCAAGGCCGTGCGCGACGGCGAGGACTGGGTCCTCGACGGGACCAAGGCATGGATCACGCACGGCGGCATCGCCGACTTCTACACCGTCCTGGCCCGCACCGGCGTCGACGGCCCCCGCGGGATCACCGCCTTCCTCGTCCCGGGCGACGCCGAGGGCCTGGGCGCGGCCGTCCCCGAGAAGAAGATGGGCATGAAGGGCTCGCCCACCGCCCAGCTCCACTTCGACGGGGTCCGGGTCCCCGACGCGCGCCGGATCGGCGAGGAGGGCCAGGGCTTCGCGATCGCCCTGTCGGCGCTCGACTCCGGCCGGCTGGGCATCGCCGCCTGCGCCATCGGGGTCGCCCAGGCCGCGATGAACGAGGCCGTCGCCTACGCCACCGGGCGCAAGCAGTTCGGCCGGCCCATCGCGGACTTCCAGGGGCTGCGGTTCATGCTGGCCGACATGGCCACCCAGATCGAGGCGGGCCGCGCGCTCTACCTGGAGGCCGCCCGGCTGCGCGACGCCGGGAGCGCCTTCTCGCGCCAGGCGGCGATGGCCAAACTGTTCTGCACGGACGCGGCGATGCGGGTCACCACCGACGCCGTCCAGGTGCTCGGCGGATACGGCTACACCCTGGACTTCCCGGTCGAGCGGCTGATGCGCGAGGCGAAGGTGCTGCAGATCGTCGAGGGCACCAACCAGATCCAGCGGATGGTCATCGCCCGCCATCTCGCGGGTCCGGAGACACGCTGACCGCAGGCGTCCGGTCCGCCCAGACCGGTGTCGTCATGATCCGGTTCCACTCCTGGTCGTGACGGCCCGGCAGGGTCCTGCCCGTCTTCTCCCAGTGCCGCAGCAGCGAGCGGTAGATGGGCGGGTCGGCCGCGTACGGAGAGGCGCGCCGCTCCGGGCGCCGCGCCTCGGGGGAGGCGGAGGCGGTACGGGTCTGAGGAACCGATTCTTCGTAAGCGGAACCGACGAGCCGACGGCGGCCCGGACCGGCCGTGGAGTGCAGCGGGGTCATACCGGGCCAACGCCGCGGGACGGCGCCGGGTCACTGTCCGGCCGAATCGGGCGCCTGTTCGCCGTGGAGCGGCAAGCGCCGAAGTCCTCCGTGCCGGTGCGACCGCGGTGGCGCGGGGCCCCGGATCAGGTCCGCGCGCCGGCGGCCCGGCCGGCCGCCGGGAGGCCGGGCGGGTCTCAGGCGGCCTCGCGCCGCAGCTGCCGGGGCACCCGGATCGGCCGCGAACCCGCGCCCCCGGCGTGCGAGAACGGCTGCATCCTCCAGTCGAGCCCCTGCGGGAGCGTCAGCAGCTGCGCCGTCTCCGGCTGGGCGCCCGCCGACTCGTCGGCCGGCCGCGCGTCCGACGCGGCCCGGCCCGTACCCGCGCACACGGTCAGCACGAACGGGTTCCACGCGGTCGGGCACAGGGCGTGCTCGGGGAGCACGTCCTCGTCCGCCAGGAGCGCGATGGGCTGCGCGCAGTCCGGGCAGACCACCCGGTAGATCTCGAACGTGTCGTACGCGTCGGGAGCCGTGTCCTCGAACGGATCAACAGGCTCCGGTTCGGTACGTCCGGTGAGCTTCAGGCTCTGCATGGGATGTTCCCCCCTCGGGTGGGCCGACATGGCGCCGCGGCCGCGACCACAGCAAGCACTTCCCGTCGGGAATCTGCCGTAACCGCGAGACGCCCGGCTACTGGTCCGTAAACCTGTGGCGTTCGTCACACGGCTGCCGCAGGTGCCCTTCCCGGCCGCTCATGGCTGTGCCTGGAGGGCCCTGGGCCATAGATTGATCCATATGGAGGAGCTGGACCGTCACATCGTGGAGTTGCTCGTCAAGGACGGGCGGATGAGCTACACCGACCTGGGCAAGGCCACCGGCCTGTCCACCTCGGCCGTTCATCAGCGCGTCCGCAGGCTGGAGCAGCGCGGGGTGATCCGCGGCTACGCCGCGGTCGTCGACCCCGAGGCCGTCGGCCTGCCCCTGACCGCGTTCATCTCGGTGAAGCCCTTCGACCCGAGCGCCCCCGACGACATCGCGGAACGGCTCGCGGGCGTCCCGGAGCTGGAGGCCTGCCACAGCGTCGCCGGTGACGAGAACTACATCCTCAAGGTGCGCGTGGCCAGTCCCCTGGAGCTGGAGAACCTGCTCACCCGGATCCGCTCGCTGGCCGGCGTCTCCACCCGCACCACCGTCGTCCTCTCGACCCCCTACGAGGCGCGGCCGCCGCGGATCTGAGCCCGGCGGGGGACCTGCGGCGGCTCACGAGGGGGTCGCGCACGGCGCGCGCCCCCGCAGGCGGGAGACTGGTGCCCATGACCGAGAGCACCGCCCCCCAGAGCGAACACCGCACCGTGCTGCTGCGCGGTGGAGACGTCCACAGCCCCGCCGACCCCTTCGCCACCGCCATGGTGGTCGAACGCGGCCATGTCGCCTGGGTGGGCTCCGAAGGGGCCGCCGACGCCTTCGCGAGCGGCGTGGACGAGGTGATCGACCTCGAAGGGGCCCTGGTGACCCCGGCGTTCACCGACGCGCACGTCCACACCACCTCGACGGGGCTGGCCCTGACGGGTCTCGACCTCTCCGGCGCCGGCAGCCTGGCCGAGGCGCTGGAGCGCGTCGCGGCCCATGTGGCGGCGCACCCCGCCGACCGGGTCGTCCTCGGCCACGGCTGGGACGCCACGCGCTGGCCGGAGGGGCGCGCCCCCTCCCGCGCCGAGCTGGACGCCGCCGCGCCGGGCCGGCCCGTCTACCTGCCCCGGATCGACGTGCACTCGGCCGTCGTGACCACCGCGCTGCTCGACCTCGTCCCCGGCGTCACCGCGATGACGGGCTACCGGCCCGACGGGCCGCTGACCGGCGCCGCCCACCACGCCGTGCGCGCCGCCGCGCACGCCGCCGTCTCGCCCGCGCAGCGCGCCGCCGCCCAGCGTGCCGCGCTGGACCGCGCGGCGTCCCTGGGCATCGGCTCGGTCCACGAGTGCGGCGGCCCCGACATCTCCGACGAGGAGGACTTCACCGCCCTGCTGCGGCTCGCCGCCGAACGCCCCGGCCCCCGGGTCTTCGGCTACTGGGCCGAGCGGGTCGGCGACGAGAAGGACGCGCGGCGGGTACGGGAGCTGGGCGCCGTGGGCGCGGCCGGCGACCTCTTCGTCGACGGCTCCCTCGGCTCGCACACCGCCTGCCTCCACGCGCCCTACGCGGACGCGCCCGGCACCGGCTCCGCCCATCTGGACGCCGAGCAGATCGCCGCCCACACCGCGGCCTGCACCGAGGCCGGGCTCCAGGCCGGCTTCCACGCCATCGGCGACGCGGCGCTCTCCGCGGTGGTCGAGGGGGTCCGGGCGGCGGCCGGGAAGGTCGGCCTCGCCAGGGTCCGGGCCGCCCGGCACCGCGTCGAGCACGCCGAGATGCTCACCCCCGAGACCGTGGCCGCCTTCGCCGAACTGGGGCTCACCGCCTCCGTCCAGCCGGCCTTCGACGCCGCCTGGGGCGGTACGGACGGGATGTACGCCGCGCGGCTGGGCGCCGAGCGGGCCGCGACCCTCAACCCGTACGCCGCGCTCCTGAGGGCCGGTGTGCCCCTCGCGTTCGGCTCGGACAGTCCGGTGACCCCGCTGGACCCCTGGGGGACCGTACGGGCCGCCGCCTTCCACCGCACGCTCGACCACCGGATCTCCGTACGTGCCGGTTTCACCGCCCACACGCGCGGCGGCTGGCGGGCCCTGGGCCGCGACGACGCCGGGACCCTGGTGCCGGGCGCACCGGCCGACTACGCGGTCTGGAGGACGGACGCGCTGGTGGTGCAGGCGCCGGACGACCGGGTGGCCCGCTGGTCGACCGATCCGAGGTCGGGCACTCCGGGCCTTCCGGACCTGACTCCGGGTGCCGAACTCCCGGTCTGCCTGCGCACGGTTGTCTTCGGACAAACGGTCTACGTACGACCGAACGAGTGACGTCGGGACATTTCGTACCGCCGGCCGAGGGTGCCCCGGCTCTCCCGCGACCTGGGGATCTTCGGGACTGACCAGGGAGTTTCGGTCAATGGTGCAGGTCAGACACCTATTGACAGGATGTGCCCATCGGCCGGTAGGTTCGGCCGAGTCCACCACAGGACGTCCGACCGGTTGGGCCTCCACGCAGTCGTCGAACGCCGCTGGGTCACGGGGTGGTGTGCCGCACCGGCGCACCATCACTGACAGCCAGGTTCAGCGCCCGCGCCTCGGGGGCGAGGGAAGGTTTCAGCCGGACGGAGGTGCGACCCGGGTGGGGCCCGGACGTTCAGTAGACAACGGCTCTAGGTCGACCCGCAGCCAGCGGGTCCCAGGTCGGCCCGAAGGGCGCCGGGCCCCGATCCGCAGTTCTGTCCGTACTTCGGCACTTCTGTCCGCCACCGCTTTCCGCCCCGCCCGACCGGGTCGCCGGGTGACCGCGCCGCGCTCGATATGGTGTGCATCTGCGTACGGACTTAAGGGGCAGTAAGTGAACGACGGCGGTCAGAGGCGATACGGCCCGCTCGGCAGAACCCTGGTGATCATTCCGACCTACAACGAGGCCGAGAACATCAAGCCGATCGTCAGCCGGGTGCGCGCCGCCGTGCCGGAGGCCGACATCCTGGTCGCCGACGACAACAGCCCCGACGGCACCGGCAAGCTCGCCGACGAGATCGCGGCGGCCGACGACCAGGTGCACGTCCTGCACCGCAAGGGCAAGGAAGGCCTGGGCGCGGCCTATCTGGCGGGCTTCCGCTGGGGCATGGAGCACGAGTACGGCGTCCTCGTCGAGATGGACGCCGACGGCTCCCACCAGCCCGAGGAACTGCCCCGGCTGCTGACCGCCCTCAAGGGCGCCGACCTGGTGCTCGGCTCCCGCTGGGTCCCCGGCGGGCGCGTGGTCAACTGGCCGAAGTCCCGCGAGATGATCTCCCGCGGCGGCAGCACCTACTCCCGGCTGCTGCTCGGACTGCGCACCCGGGACGTCACCGGCGGCTACCGGGCCTTCCGCGCGGAGACCCTCAAGGGCATCGGTCTGGACGAGGTCGCCTCGCAGGGCTACTGCTTCCAGGTCGACCTGGCCCGGCGCTCGATCGAGGCCGGCTACCACGTCGTCGAGGTCCCGATCACCTTCGTGGACCGTGAGGTCGGCGACTCCAAGATGAGCCGGGACATCCTCGTCGAGGCGCTCTGGCGCGTGACGGCCTGGGGCGTCACCACCCGCGCCAACAAGGTGCTCGGCCGCCGGCCCTCCTGACCGCCGGGGCCGGCCGCCCTCCCCTTACCGCGTCCGGACACGTGTCCAGGCACACTGGGGGCATGACGACCGGTACCCCGCCCCCGACCGCCCGCAGACGCTCGCGCGTCCGCACCATCGTGCCCCTCGCCGTCGCCGCCTGGGCGGTGCTGGAGATCTGGCTGCTCATCGTGGTGGCCGACGCGGCGGGCGGATTCACCGTGCTGCTGCTCCTGGCCGCCGGGGTGGTGCTGGGCGCGGCGGTGATGAAGCGGGCGGGCCGCCGGGCCTTCCGCAACCTCACCGAGACGCTTCAGCAGATGCCGGGGCAGCCGGGGGTCGACGGCTCCACGGCCGCTCCCACGGGCACCCGGGGCAACGGGTTCCTGATGCTCGGCGGACTGCTGATCATGATTCCGGGGATGATCTCGGACGTGGCCGGGCTGCTGCTCCTGGTACCGCCGGTCCGCTCGGCCCTCAGCCGGTTCGCCGAGCGCTCCCTGGAGCGCCGGATGAACGCGGCCCCCGCCGGCAGCTTCCCCGGCGCCTTCCAGCAGGCCCGGATGCACCGCCCGGACGGCAAGGTCGTCCAGGGCGAGGTCATCCGCGACGAGCCCGCAGGCCCCGAGGACGAGCCCCGGCCGCCGCTCACCCCCTAGGCCCGGTCCCGGGCACGACAAGAGCCGAGGGCCGCGACACGGTGGGTGTCGCGGCCCTCGGCTCTGTTGTCGCGGTGATCCGCCCCGGTCAGGCGGACTTCCTGCTGTCCCGCGGATGCACGGCGATGTTCATGGCGCCGGAGCGCAGGACGGCCAGCCTCTCGGCCAGCACCTCCTCCAGCTCCTCGCGGGTGCGCCGCTCCATGAGCATGTCCCAGTGCGTACGCGCAGGCTTGCCCTTCTTCTCCTCGGGGCCATCCCCGTCCACCAGGAGTGCCTGGGCGCCGCACGCCTTGCACTCCCACTCCGGCGGAATTTCCGCCTCTACCGAGAACGGCATCTCGAATCGATGTCCGTTCTGGCATGCGTACTCCACCGCCTGGCGCGGGGCCAGATCGATGCCGCGGTCCGTCTCGTAGCTGGTAACCACGAGTCGCGTGCCGCGGAGAGCTCGCTCACTCATGAATCGTGCCTCCCGGGCTTGTCGCCCACAGGACAGGTGTCGCTGTCGTCGTCATCCGGTCAACGTCCGGTCGGCGGCAAAGATTCCCGTTGCCGGTCATGCGTCGCCCGTCGTGCCGCTAGCTTTTTCAGGTCTGCGAGTGTTCTCGTACCCGCCCATGCCCGGTTTGTCACCTCTGGCGGAAGTTGTCACCCAGTGTTTCGGGTTCTACCGCTCGCAGTAACGCTCCTCCGGGCAGGCCAAAGGCGTACACTACCGGCCTTTCACTTCAACGTCTAAATCCGTTCGGGTACGGGATTCCCCGCCGCCGCCACGGCCCGCCGTACGGGCACCCTGGCGAGCAGGACCGAACCGACGAGGAAGAAGACCACCAGCGAGATGATCGCGTCCCGGTAACTGCCGGTCAGCTGGTAGGCGAGCCCGAAGACCAGCGGTCCGAGCCAGCTCAGCCCGCGGTCGCTCATCTCGTACGCCGAGAAGTACTCCGCCTCCTTGCCGCGCGGCACCAGATGCGAGAACAGCGAGCGGGAGAGCGCCTGGCTGCCGCCGAGGACCAGGCCGATCGCCGCGGCGAGCACATAGAAGAAGACCGGAGACCGGGCGGGCAGGAAGTATCCGGCGACCAGGATCAGGGTCCAGACGGCCAGCGAGCCGAGAACGGTGTGCTTGGCGCCGTACACCCGGGCCAGCCGGCCCATGCCCAGTGCCCCGGCGACCGCCAGGACCTGGACCAGCAGGACCGCCGTGATCAGCGTCGTCTGGCCGAGGCCCAGCTCCTCGGAACCGAACACGGAGGCCTGTGAGATCACCGTCTGCACCCCGTCGTTGTAGACCAGGTACGCCAGCAGGAACGCCAGGGTGAGCGGATGGCTCCGCATGTCGCGCAGCGTGGCCCTCAGCTGCTTCCAGCCGGAACGGACCTCGCCGGTGCCCGCCGGGCGGCCGCCCGCGGGTCCCGTTTGCCGGTCGCGCAGCCGGCGCAGCGGCACGATCGTGAAGGCGCCCCACCAGACACCGGCCGAGGCCAGACAGATCCGGACCGCCTCCGACTCCGACAGGCCGAACGAGTCGTGGCCGGTGTAGAGGACCAGGTTCAGGACCAGGACCAGCGCCCCCGAGGTGTAGCCGAAGGCCCAGCCCCGGGAGGAGACCGCGTCCCGTTCGTCGGGCTCGGCGATCTGCGGCAGATAGGCGTTGTACAGCACCATCGACACCGAGATCGACGCGTTGGCCACGATCAGCAGCAGCAGGCCCAGCAGATAGCGGTTCCCGTCCAGGAAGAACATCGCGGCGGTCGCCGTGGCGCCCGTGTAGGCCGCCGCCGCGAGCAGCGGCTTCTTGCGTCCGCTGCGGTCGGCGGCCGCGCCCGCGAGCGGCATCAGGATCACCGCGACGACGAGCGAGGCGGAGACCCCGTACGCGAAGACCGAGCCGGCCCGCACCGGGATGCCCAGCGGGTGGACGTATCCGTCGGCGTCGGCGGCGGCCTTGGCGACCGAGGTCAGATAGGGGCCGAGGAACACCGTCAGGACGCTCGTCGAATAGCCGGAGCAGGCGAAGTCGTAGAAGTACCAGCCGCGCTGCTCCCGCTTCCGGTCCTCGGCCGCCACCGTCCCGGTGTCCGCCGTTCCGGCGGTGTCCGCGGTCTCGGCGCTCATCGCCCACCCCTCGTCGCTGCCCGTGGAGACGTCACCGGGCCGGCGTCAGGCCCAGGCCCCCCGCTCGCTCAGCACCGTGCGCAGCGTCTCGATGTGATCGGTCATGATGCCATCCACGCCGAGGTCCAGGAGCGCCGCCATCCGATCCGGTTCGTTCACCGTCCACACGTGCACCTGGAGCCCGCGCGCGTGGGCCGCGCGCACGAAGCGCCGGTCCACCACCCGGACGCCGCCCTGGCTCTCCGGGACCTGCGCGCAGACCGCGCCCGCCCGGACGGCGGCCGGGATCCCGTAGGAGCGCAGCCGCAGCCCGAGGACGCCCCGGACGCCGTAGGAGGTGGCCAGCCGGGGGCCCGCCAGTCGGTGCGCCCTGGCCACCCGCGCCTCGGAGAACGAGCCGACGCACACCCGGTCCCAGCAGTCCGTCCGGCGGATCAGCTCCACCAGGGGTTCGAGGGCGGACTCCGCCTTGAGGTCGACGTTCCACCGGGCGTCGGGGAACTCCTCCAGCAGTTCCTCGAAGAGCGGCAGCGGCTCGCGCCCGGCGATCCGGGCCCGCCGTATCTCGCTCCACGGCAGCTCCGCCAGCCGCCCCCGGGCGTCGGTGACCCGGTCCAGGGTGGTGTTGTGGAAGGCGATCAGCCGGCCGTCCGCCGAGGTGTGCACATCCGTCTCGAAGTAGCGGTACCCGGCGCCGGCCGCGCGGCGGAACGCGGCCGCCGTGTTCTCGATGCCGTCGGCGGCCCCGCCGCGGTGGGCGAACGGCAGCGGGCCCGGGTGGTCCAGATAGGGGTGGCGTACGTCAGTCACCGCGGCAGTATGGCCTGTCCCGGTGTCCGGCCGGCGACCGCGGTGCCACCGCCGTCGGAGATCGCGAAGAACCGCAGGAAGAACTGGGCGAGCGGCCCGATGGCCAGGGCGTAGAGGACGGTGCCCGCGCCCAGCGAGCCGCCGAGCAGGAATCCGGTGGCCACGACCGCGATCTCGATCGCCGTGCGGACCAGCCGGATCGAGCGGCCGGTGCGCCGGTGCAGCCCGGTCATCAGGCCGTCGCGGGGGCCGGGCCCCAGCCGGGCGGCGATGTAGAGGCCCGTCGCCACGCCGTTGAGCACGATCCCGGCGGCCATCACCCCGGTCCGCGTCAGGGCCCCGTGCGCCTCGGGGACCAGCGCGAGGGTGCCGTCCATGGCGAGACCGACGACGAAGACGTTCGAGACGGTGCCGAGGCCCGGCCGCTGCCGGAGCGGTATCCAGAGCAGCAGTACGACGGCCCCGACGGCGATCGAGACGGCCCCGATGCTGATCCCGGTCCGCTCGGCGATGCCCTGGTGCAGCACCCCCCAGGGCTCCAGCCCTAGCCCGGCGACGACCAGCAGCGCCGAACTCACCCCGTACAGGGCCAGCCCGGCGTACAGCTGGCTCAGCCGCCGGACGAGGTGGCGCCCGTGCGGTGCCGCGGAACTGGACATGGTGCCCCCTGGTGTGGTGGTCGTGGACTGCCGCATGTCACTCTGTGGCAGGGGATTGGCTGCCGAATACGGCCAATCCGAGGAAGGTGGACTGATTCTCATGGCGCAGTGGACCTCGGCCGTCGGCGCGGCGCAGCTCGCCCGCCAGCTGCACGCCCAGCAGCCCCGGCCCGCGGGTCCCGGCACCCGCAGGCCGCCCGCCTACCGGGCGCTCGCCGACGGGGTCCGGCTGCTCGTCCTGGAGGGCCGCGTCCCGGTCGCCGCCCGGCTGCCCGCCGAACGCGAGCTGGCCCTCGCGCTCTCCGTCAGCCGGACCACGGTCGCCGCCGCCTACGAGGCGCTGCGCTCCGAGGGCTTCCTGGAGTCGCGGCGCGGCGCCGGCAGCTGGACGGCGGTCCCCGCGGGCAATCCGCTGCCCGCCCGCGGACTGGAACCGCTGCCCCCCGAGGCGCTGGGCTCGATGATCGACCTGGGCTGCGCCTCGCTGCCCGCCCCGGAACCCTGGCTGACCCGGGCCGTCCAGGGCGCCCTGGAGGAGCTGCCCCCGTACGCCCACACCCACGGCGACTACCCCGCCGGGCTCCCCGCGCTGCGGCGGATGATCGCCGACCGGTACACCGAGCGCGGCATCCCGACGATGCCCGAGCAGATCATGGTCACCACCGGGGCGATGGGCGCGATCGACGCGATCTGCCATCTGTTCGCGGGGCGCGGTGAGCGGATCGCGGTGGAGTCCCCGAGCTACGCCAACATCCTCCAGCTGATGCGGGAGGCCGGGGCCCGGCTGGTGCCGGTGGCGATGGAGGAGGGGCTCGGCGGCTGGGACATGAACCGCTGGCGCCAGGTGCTGCGCGACGCCGCCCCGAGGCTGGCGTACGTCGTGGCCGACTTCCACAACCCCACCGGGGCGCTGGCCGACGAGGACCGCCGCCGCGCGCTGGTGGACGCCGCCCGCTCGGCCGGTACGGTCCTGGTCGTCGACGAGACGATGAACGAGCTGTACCTGGACGAGGACGTGGACATGCCCCGCCGGGTCTGCGCCTTCGACCCGGCGGGCAGCACCGTCCTCACGGTGGGCTCGGCCAGCAAGGCGTTCTGGGCGGGCATGCGGATCGGCTGGGTGCGCGCGGCGCCGGACGTGATCCGCAGCCTGGTCGCGGCCCGCGCCTACGCCGACATGGGCACCCCGGTCCTGGAGCAGCTGGCCGTCAACTGGTTGATGCGCACCGGCGGCTGGGAGCAGGCCGTGGGCATGCGCCGGGAGCAGGCGCGAGAGAACCGCGACGCGCTCGTGGCGGCGGTGCGCCGGGAGCTCCCCGACTGGGAGTTCACCGTGCCGCGCGGCGGACTGACGCTCTGGGTCCGCACCGGCGGCCTCTCCGGCTCGCGCCTCGCGGTGGCGGGGGAGAGCGTCGGGGTGCGGGTGCCGTCCGGGCCGCGGTTCGGGGTCGACGGGGCCTTCGAGGGGTATGTCCGGCTGCCGTTCACCGTCGGCGGTCCGGTGGCCGACGAGGCCGCGCAGCGGCTGGCGGCCGCCGCCCGGCTGGTGGGTTCCGGCGCGGGGGCGGGCGCCGAGACGCCCCGTACGTTCGTGGCCTGAGTGCCGGACGCGCGAAGAGGCCCGTGGGCCTTCGGGGCCACGGGCCTCTTCGCGGGGACGGATCAGTCGCTGAGGGCCAGGCCCTCCACGCCGACCGAGGCGGTGACGGCGTCACCGGTGGCCGGGTCGGGCAGGCTCGCCTCGACGGCCGTGCGCCGCTCGGGCAGCAGATCGAGGACGGCCCGGCGCTGCGCCTCGCTCGTCGCGTCGTCGTACGGGTCGGGCGTGGCCGGCACCTGGATGCGCAGCACCGGGCCGGTGCCCAGGCGCGCGTAGCCGCGGCCCGGCGGGACGTCCGGGGGCGGGGTGGTGTGCGGTCCGAGACCGAGGACGGACTCGATCTGGTCCGGGGTGCAGTGGCCGAGCACCACCCGGGCCCTGGTGTGCGAGCGGACGGTGGCGTTCAGCCCGTCGAGGCCGTCGAACTGCTCGGTCATCACCACGGTGACGCCCGCGGCCCGGCCGTGCCGCAGCGGGACCTGGAGCAGCTCCTGCGGGTCGGGGCCGCCGTCGGCCGAGGCGAGGTGGCCGAGCACGCTCGGCCGGTCCAGCAGGATCCAGAGCGGGCGGCGGATGTCCTCGGGGGCGGGCCGGCCGGCCTGGCGGGCCCGGTCGGCCTCGATCAGCCGCCGTTCGGTCTCACTGGCCGCCCACTCCAGCGTGGACAGCGCCCCGGCCAGCCCGGACTCGACGGCCAGGACCCCTTCGCGCCCGGTGAAGCACGCGTACTCGCCGGTGCCGCTGCCCTCGACGATCAGGATGTCGCCGTGCTGGAGCGCCTGGAGGGCGACGGAGCGCAGCAGGGTGCTGGTCCCGCTGCCGGGCTGGCCCACGGCGAGCAGATGCGGCTCGGTGGAGCGCAGACCGGTGCGCCAGACCACCCCGGGGGCGTCCCGGGTGTCCTCGCCGTCGGCGACCGGCACGGTGCGCGGCGCGGCGTCGTCGTCCGTGAAGCCGAGGACGGTCTCGCCGGGGGCGGTGACGAAACGCTGGGCGGTGACCGAGGTCGGCAGGGCGTCGAGCACGCTCATCACGAGGCGGTTGCCCTCCTCGTCCCAGTCGAAGCGGTACTCCCGGCCCCGTCCGGACTTGGCGTGCAGCAACTGCTCGATCCGGGCCCGGGAGGCGGGCTCGCTGTCGGGGAAGTAGGCGGGGTAGGCCACCCGCAGCGCGCTGATCCGGCCGTCGCCGTCGAACGCGTACGCGCTGAAGACCTGCTCCCAGTCGCCGCCGTGGGCGAACAGCGGACCGGGGTCCTCGGGCGTGGAGAAGTACGGGACGAGCGCCTCGTACAGGGCGCGCAGGCGCGCCGTTTCGGCCTCGTCGGGGCCGGTCCTCACGGGGGTGCGCTCCCGGCCCGTCCACGCGGCGGCGCCCATCACCGCGGCCAGGGCGATGAACGGGCCGTACGGGAGCAGTGCGATCACGAGGACGCAGGCCGCGACGAGGAACAGCGTGGGGCCACGCCGGTCCTTGGGCGTCGCGGCCCACTTCTGCCGTCCTGCACCGGCCAGCAGCCGCAGACCACGAGTGATCATGATCAGCGGATGGAGCACGTCGGTGGCGCTGTCGGCGGCCGTGCGCGCGAACTCGCGACCGCGAGTGATCGAAGCGCTGCCGCTGCTCAGAATGCGGGGGAGTGGTCGCCGGGCCACGTCTGTCTCCTGAGGGGGTGGGAACGGGGGCGGAGGGTCAGAACTTGATCCCGCCCAGGAGTCCGGCCAGGCTCGCGCCGCCCGCGGTGATGCTCGGTGCGATGGCGGTTCCGGCCAGGTAGAAGCCGAACAGGGCGGTGACGAGGGCGTGCGAGGCCTTCAGCCCGTCCTTCCTGAAGAACAGGAAGACGATGATGCCGAGGATGACGACGCCTGACATGGAAAGGATCATGAGTGGTTCTCCTGGTCGGGGGGACAGTCACCATGAGTCCTTCCAAGCTCACCGGAAGTATCTATAGGATAAAAGTCGCAATCGGGTGAAAAGTCGGTTTTTTCACTGGAGTGGCGCACAGGGGGACGGTGCCGGCCGGGGTGCGCGGGCGGTGCGCCCGCCGCCGTCACCCGACGTGATCTTTTGCCATGGGCGGGCCGGGGTAGATGAGCTTCCGGGCAGTACCCTGTCGATTCACTCGTCCGGCCCCGCACGGGGTGCGGCACGGCACACCACGGTCCACGGAAGGCGGTCCACGATGAGCGAAGCACCCGATCCCGAGGTGGTCGAACTGGCGGCCAAGGTCTTCGACCTGGCCCGCCGGGGCGACGCCGACGCGCTCGCCGCCTATGTCGACGCCGGCGTGCCGGCCAACCTCAGCAACGACCGGGGCGACTCCCTGCTCATGCTCGCCGCCTACCACGGCCACGCCCCCGCCGTCGCCGCCCTGGCCGGCCGCGGCGCCGACCCCGACCGCGCCAACGACCGCGGGCAGACCCCGCTCGCCGGAGCCGTCTTCAAGGGCGAGGACGAGGTGATCAAGGCCCTGCTCGACGCGGGTGCCGATCCGGCGGCCGGAACGCCCTCCGCCGTGGACACCGCCCGCATGTTCGGCAAGGCCGACCTGCTGGAACTCTTCGGCACGCGCTGAAAGGGGTTCGCCGTAAATGTGGTCGCGGTGGCGAAATGGCTGGGTCATCATGACGTCGCGGGCCCGATCAGGGTCACTCGACGAGAGGCAGAGGAAGATGCTCTACACCAAGCGGAAGACGGCGGTCGGCCGATCATGTTGCTGCGCTGCCTAGTGCCCACCCGGCACGTGGAACTGCACAGTCCCGGTTGCGTCGACAGCTTGATGTGAGGCCTTTCCCATGTTCGATCCGTTCATAGCGCCGAGCGGCACCCTGCTCGGCCTGCTGCAGAGGGGCCGCGGCGACGGCACCCTGCACGCACTCGCCGCACCCCGCCCCGAGGCCCTGGCGGCCCTCAACCACTGCGTCCTGAGCGACCCGCGCCACGACTGGCAGGTCGAGAACCGCTCCCTGTACTACGCCCGCCTCTATCTCGACCTCGACGGCGGGATCGAGGAGATCGACCGGCACCTCTTCGACGCCGACGACCACCTCGACACCGAGGACTCACGGACCGGCCTCGCGCTCTCCGTCCTGGGCCACCTCGCCTCGTACGGCCGCGAGGACGCCCTCGCCCTGCTGCGGCGCTACGCCGCGACCGGCTCCAACTGGGCCTGGGCCCTCGACGAGCTCGCGCTCCGTGACGACGACGCCGGACTGCGCTCGCTCGCCGCACCCGTGCTCGGCCGGTTCCCCGACACCGACGAGGGCCGCGCCGAACTGGCCGCCACCGTCCGCGACGCCTACGAGCCACGTCCCTGGCGGCTGTGGGCCGACGACCCGCGCCCCTTCGTGGGCGCCCGGGTCCGGGCCGCCTCCGAACAGGGCTCCTTCGACCGCTGGCAGCGCCAGATGCGCCCCGGCGGCCCCCGGCCCGGCTGGAGCGTCCGCTCCGTCCTCGACTGGGCCCAGGACGGACTCGACCGGGGAGCCGTGCTCCACGTGCCCGCCGCCCGCTGCCTCTCCGCCGTCGCGGGCCCCGAGGACCGGGCCGCGATCGTCGAGGCCGCCCGCAGCGGATCCGACGGCGCCCGCTGCGCCGCGCTCCACTACCTCGCCGCCGAGGTCCGCGACCCCGCCGTGCTCGATCTGATCGAGACGGCGGCCTCCGGCGCCTCCCACACCGTCGCCGAAGCGGCCGTCGCCGCCTTCGAGCGGATGTGCGGCGAGGCCGCGGTGGAACGGGCCCGCCGCTGGGCCCGCCGCCCCGACGCGCTCGGCGCCTCGGCCGCCGGGGTCCTGGCCGGCCGGGGCACCGCCGCCGACGCCCCGCTCGTCCTCGGCGCCCTGCGCGACGCGGTACGCGGCGAGGGCCCCGACGCGCCCCGGCTGTGGGCGCTCGTCGACGGCGCCGGACGGCTCGGCATCGTCTGCGCCGCACCCGTCCTGCGCCACGTCTACCGGGAGACCTCCTCCTCCCAGCTGCGCGGCCGGGCCGCGTGCGCCCTCGCCGCCACCGACCCCTCCTTCGCCACCGGCTTCGCCGTCGAATGCCTCTGGGACTGCGAGGAGACGACCCGCGAGGTCGCCGCCCGGCACGCGGAGACCGGCGACATCAGGGTGGCCGAAAGGCTGCGCCGACTGGCCGCCGACCCCGCCGAGGAGGCCGAGGTCCAGTCGGCGGTCCGCAGCAGGATCGGACCGGACGCCCCGGCCGTCTGACCGGCCCCGGCACCGGCCGGGCGACCGCACGAGGAGCAGCGCGTCGGGGGCGCGCGGCCCCCTCCGCACCACCCCGAGGCCCGCGACACCCGGGCCGCCGCCCCGCCGCTCCTGCGCCCGGATCGAACCGACGGGCGCCACTATGGAGGAATGACCGGACGCTGGGAGTTCTGGATCGACCGCGGCGGCACGTTCACCGATGTGGTGGGCAAGGACCCCGACGGCCGTCTGGTCACCCGCAAGCTCCTCTCCCACGACCCCGACCGCTACCGCGACGCCGCCGTGGCCGGAATCCGTCTGATGCTCGGCATCGGGCCCGACGAGCCCGTCCCCGCCGACCGGGTCGTCGCCGTCAGGATGGGCACCACCGTCGCCACCAACGCCCTGCTGGAGCGGCGCGGCGAACCCACCGTGCTCGTCATCACCGAGGGCTTCCGCGACGCCCTGCGCATCGCCTACCAGAACCGCCCCCGCCTCTTCGACCGGCGCATCCTCCTCCCGGAGGCCCTGTACGAGCGGGTGATCGAGGTCCCCGAACGGATCGGCGCGCGCGGGGAGACCGTCCGCCCGCTCGACCTTGGCCCGGTCGCCGAGCGGCTGCGGGCCGCCCGCGCCGACGGCATGGCCGCGGCGGCCGTCGTCCTGATGCACGGCTACCGTCACCCGGCCCACGAGAAGGCCGTCGCCGCCGAGGCCCGCGCGGCCGGATTCCCGCAGGTCAGCTGCTCCCACGAGGTCAGCCCGCTGATCAAGCTGGTCCCGCGCGGCGACACCACCGTCGTCGACGCCTACCTCTCGCCGATCCTGCGCCGCTACGTCGACGGGATCGCCGCCGAACTCGACGGCATCCGTCTGATGTTCATGCAGTCCAACGGAGGTCTGCGCGAGGCCGCCCACTTCCGCGGCAAGGACGCGGTGCTCTCGGGACCGGCCGGAGGCGTCGTCGGCATGGCCCGGACCTCCGGCCGGGCCGGCCACGACCGGGTCATCGGCTTCGACATGGGCGGCACCTCCACCGACGTCTCCCACTACGACGGCGCCTTCGAACGCGAACTGGACACCGAGGTCGCGGGCGTCCGGATGCGCGCCCCCATGATGAGCATCCACACCGTCGCCGCGGGCGGCGGCTCCGTGCTCCACTTCGACGGCAGCCGCTTCCGGGTCGGACCCGACTCGGCGGGCGCCGACCCCGGCCCGGCCTGCTACCGCAGGGGCGGACCGCTGACCGTCACCGACGCCCAGGTGATGCTCGGCCGGATCGGGCCCGCCCACTTCCCCGCCGTCTTCGGCCCGGACGGCGACCGCCCGCTGGACGACGGCCTCGTGCGCGAGCGCTTCGAGGACCTGGCCGAGGAGGTCGCCCGCACCACCGGGACCCGACGGTCGGCGGCGGCGACCGCCGCGGGCTTCCTGGAGATCGCCGTCCTCAACACCGCCAACGCGGTCAAACGGATCTCCGTGCAGCGCGGCCACGACATCACCCGCTACGCCCTCACCGGCTTCGGCGGCGCCGGCGGCCAGCTCGTCTGCGCCGTCGCCGACGCCCTCGGCATCGACACCGTCCTCGTCCCCCCGCTGGCCGGGGTGCTCTCCGCGTACGGCATCGGCCTGGCCGACGCCACCGCCATGCGCGAGCAGTCCGTGGAGGCCCTGCTGGACGACGCCGCCCCGGACCGGCTGGCCGCGCTGGACGAGGAGCTGGCCGCCCGCACCCGCGCCGACCTGCGGGCCGACGGCGTACCCGACCGGGACATCACCACCCGGGCCCGCGTCCTGCTGCGCTACGAGGGCACCGACGCGAGCCTGCCCGTCGATCTGGACACCGCGACCGCCATGACCGGGGCGTTCACCGCCGAGCACCGGGCCCGCTACGGCTTCACCATGGACCGCGCGCTCGTCGCCGAGGCCCTCTCCGTCGAGGCGACCGGCGCGACGGGGGAGGGGTCCGCCCCGCGCGCACCGAGCCCCGCAGCCGGCGACGAGCCCCGCCCGCCCGGGACCGCGCGGATGTACGCCGAGGACCGCTGGCAGGACGCCGCGCTGTACCGCCGGACGGACCTGCGGCCCTCGGACACGGTGACGGGCCCCGCCGTCGTCGCCGAACCCGACGCCACCACCGTCGTGGACCCCGGCTGGCAGGCCGTCCCCGCCGCGAGCGGGCATCTCGTCCTCACCCGCGCCGTGCCCCGCCCCGGGCGCCGGGCCGTCGGCACCCGGGTCGACCCGGTGATGCTGGAGGTCTTCAACAACCTCTTCATGTCCATCGCCGAGCAGATGGGCGTACGCCTGAGGAACACCTCCCGCTCCGTCAACATCAAGGAGCGGCTCGACTTCTCCTGCGCCCTGTTCGACGCCGAGGGCCGCCTGATCGCCAACGCCCCGCACATCCCCGTGCACCTCGGCTCCATGGGCGAATCCATCAAGGAGGTGCTGCGGCGCAACGGCGACGGCCTGCGCCCCGGCGACGTCTACGCCATCAACGACCCGTACCACGGCGGCACCCACCTGCCCGACGTCACCGTCGTCACCCCCGTCTTCGACGAGACGGACGGCGCGCCCGTGCTGCGGTTCCTGGTCGCCTCGCGCGGCCACCACGCCGAGATCGGCGGCATCACCCCGGGCTCCATGCCGGCCTTCAGCCGCACCGTCGACGAGGAGGGGGTCCTCTTCGACAACTGGCTCCTGGTCCGCGACGGCGCCTTCCGCGAGGACGAGACCCGGCACCTGCTCACCACCGCCCCGCACCCCTCCCGCGACCCCGGCACCAACCTCGCCGACCTCCGCGCCCAGATCGCCGCCAACGAGAAGGGCATCGCCGAACTGCGCCGGATGACCGACCAGTTCGGCTCCGAGGCGGTCCGCGCCTACATGGGACACGTGCAGGACAACGCCGAGGAGTCCGTACGCCGCATCCTCGCCGGGCTCCACGACGGCCACTGCCGCTACGAGACCGACAACGGCGCCGTCATCGAGGTGACCCTGACCGTCGACCGCGAGGCCCGCAGCGCGGTCGTCGACTTCACCGGCACCTCACCGCAGCAGCCCGGCAACTTCAACGCCCCGAAGTCCGTCGTCACGGCCGCCGTGCTCTACGTGTTCCGGACCCTGGTGGACGACGACATCCCGCTCAACAGTGGCTGCCTCACCCCGCTGGACATCCGGATCCCCGAGGGCTCCATGCTCTCCCCGCTGCCCCCGGCGGCCACCGTCGCCGGGAACGTGGAGACCTCCCAGGCCGTCACCGGAGCCCTCTACGCCGCCCTCGGCATCCAGGCCGAGGGCTCGGGGACCATGAACAACCTCACGTTCGGCAACGATCGCGTGCAGTACTACGAGACCGTGGCCAGCGGCTCCGGCGCCGGAGCCGGGTTCGACGGCACCGACGCCGTGCAGACCCATATGACCAACTCGCGCCTCACCGACCCGGAGATCCTGGAGTGGCGCTACCCGGTCCGGCTGGACTCCTTCGCGGTGCGCGAGGACGGCGGAGGGCGCGGCCGGCACCGGGGCGGCCGCGGCGTGGAGCGCCGGATGCGCTTCCTCGAACCGGTCACCGCCACACTGCTCTCCCAGCACCGCCGCGTCCCGCCCTACGGCATGGCGGGCGGGGAGCCGGGGGCCCTGGGCAGCCAGCACGTCGAACGGGCCGACGGCACCCGCACCCCGCTGGACGGCTGCGACACCGTCGAACTGGCGGCCGGTGACGTCCTGGTCGTCCGCACCCCCGGCGGCGGCGGATACGGGACGCCGCCCGGGGACACGGAGCCCGGGGCGGCGGAGCCCGGCACCCGCGGGACGCGCGACGACGCCGAGGGACCCGGCGGCCCGGCCGGCGGACGGCACGGCCCCGCCGCCGGACCGGGCGACGGCGCCTGACCGACTCCGGGGCAACCGGCCGCATCTGCGCCGTTTCGACCGTTGTCAGTCCGAGGACCTAATCTGTGCAGCGTGACTTCGCCTGCCTACACGGACACCGCTGCGCCCCAGCTCAGCGCGGGACCGCGGCCCGCCCCGGGCCCGGCCGCCGACGAGGGGCTCTCGCGGCGGCTGCGCGCGCTCGCCTGCACGGCGCCGCTGCACGACCTGGACGTGCGCAAGGCGAACCTCGCCGGGGAGTACACGGTCTACGCCATGGCCGAGGTCGCCCTCGCCGCGATCGACCACGTCACGCTCAACATGGACTTCGACACCGGGGCCGACCACGACCAGATAGTGGCCAGACTGCTTCCCCGCGTCGCCGCCCAGGCCCCGGCCCGCCCGGCCGCCGAGCACGAGCGGGTCGCCCGCTGGGTCCTGGAGAACCTGATCAACGTCGGCAGCGTCGACCGGGGCTTCCGCGCGGTCTACGGCACCTTCGGCCCCGACGGCGTCTACGTCCGCCGCGACTACGACTTCAAACTGATCGAGGAGGTCCCCGGCCACGGCGGCAGCGTCTATCTGCGGGCCACCGACGAAGCGGTCAACGTCCTGGTCGGCGCCCTCGACACGGACGTCACCAGCGCCCAGATCGCCGCCGAGGTGAAGCTGGAGGTGCTGATCAGCCGGGGCCGCCTGGCCGACGCCCAGCTCGCCGCCGAGCAGGCCCGCTACCGGACCGTGCAGTACGCGGAAACCCTCCGCAAGACCCTCGACGCCACCCGCCGCAACGTCCGCGCGGTCGACTGGCTCAACGCCGTCCCCGACATGATCGCCGAGGCCCTCGACCACGTGGCCGACCGCTACCGCCACGAGAACGCGATCCTCACCAACATCCGCAAGGCCCGCGACGAGGCCGAGGAGCCCGAGCACAAGCGGCGCGCCGCCGAGCTGGTCGACATCGTCAAGGACTGCATCCGCCGCCACACCCAGCTCCAGTCCCGCCTGCTGGAGGCCGGCCCGCTCTTCCGCGCCGAACAGGACCGCCAGGCCTTCGCCGCCCCCGCCGCCCGCACCGGGCTCGACCTCTACGGACAGCTCCTCGCCCCGCTGCTGCCCCTCCCCGTCGAACAGTCCATCCGCGCCACCGACGCCTTCTTCGCCCACGGCACCGGACTGCGCACCCCGGCCTCCGTCCGCCTCGGCGACCTGGTCGAGCTGCTGCTCACCCCGCCGCTCGAACGCGAACACCTGGGCGCCGAGATGCCCGAGCCGGATCTCATCGCCACCCCGGACGACAGCCGCTTCAGCGAGGAGCAGCTCGCCTCCGCCATGGACCTGCTCGACCTGGAGCACGACGCGCCGCGCCGGCTGTCCGGACTGCTGGCGGAGGCCCGGCGCCGCGACCCCGATCTGCCCTACCTCGTCGCCCTGCTCGCGGTGCACGCCGCGAGCCCCCCGGTCGGCACCGCCTACCGGCAGGGAGAGCGCCGCCTGCTGTTCTCCGTCGACGACGGCACCCCGCTGGAGGACGCCGAGTTCGGCGGCGCCGACCTCATCGTCGGCACGGCCCTGCTGGACGCCGCCGGTATGGCCGCGGACCGGTCCGAGGCGACATGACCACCACCCCGCCCGCCCCCGGCCCGCTCTCCGCCGTGCCCCGCCACCCCGTACCGAAGACGTCCCGCAGCAAGGAGCACGCGTCGTGAGCGACCACCGCGCAGAGCACACCGACGCCTGGAGCGAACCGTCCGCGCACCCGGCCGACCGGACCCCGCCCGGATACGGCACCGAGCGCCCCGCCCCGCCCGCCGCCGTCACCCCGGCCGACGCGGCCGACGCCGCCCGGCTCGTCGCCTTCGGACTCCAGCCCAAACTGCTGCCCGCCCGCGACGCCGAGTACGCCGAACTGCTGCGCCGCTACCGGGACGAGACCGCCTTCGCCCGCCTCGCCGACGCCGTGGCCACCGGGCTCGGACTCGTCGTGCTGGAGGTGTCCACCCGCGCCGGCATGGCCGTGACCGCGGGCGAGGACTCCGTCTTCGCCGTGCGCATGGGCGACTACGCCCGCCGCGCCTCCTCGGACTCCGCCGACCGCTTCCTGCACGGCCTGGCGCATCTGGCCGTCGCCGCGATGGCCTTCCCGCGCCCCGAGGACCTCGCCGACGACGCCTACATCGGCCGGATCACGGTCAACGGCGTCGATGCCTTCGTCCGCCAGGCCTGCCACCGGCTGGAGGAGCGGGCGGACCGGGACGGCGACAACAGCGACCCGGCCAGCGACGCCCCCGGACTGGAGGCCGGCTGGCGGATCTACGCCCGGCGCAGCGCGACCGGCGCCACCAAGGACGCCCGGCGGCTGGCCGGCTCCACCACCGGCATCGTCGGCAAGGCCGTCGCCTTCCTCACCGACTCCGGCTTCCTCCAGCGCACCGGGGACGACGCCGGAGGCGCCTTCCGCACCACCGCCCGCTACCAGCTCCAGGTCCGCGACATGGCCGGCAGCGCCGCCATGGCCGAACTGCTGGAGCTCGGCGTGGTCCCCGTCACCGACGGCTCGGCGACCCTGCTGCCGCCGCCCGACCCCGACGGCATGGAGCTGGCGGCCGGCGCCGGCCTGCCGTTCCACGGCTGACCCGCAGCCCCGCCACCGACGCATTCCTTCCGCCGCCTGAACGACGAGAGTCCGCCGCCATGTACGAGCTGTCCCGGGTCCGCCTCTACTCCATCGGACCGGCCGGCGCCCGCTACGCCGACACCGTGCTCGACCTGCGCGGGGTCGGTGAGCCCGTGCCCCGTCCCGCGCCGGCCCAGGCGGAGTTCTTCGAGGAGGAGCCGGCCGGCCCGCCGCGCCGCCCCGCCCCGGCCGGCGTGCTCTTCCTGGAGAACGGCGGCGGCAAGTCCGTCCTGCTGAAGCTGATCTTCTCGGTGATGCTGCCCGGCCACCGCAACACCCTCGGCGGCGCCAGCTCCGGCGTCCTGCGCAAGTTCCTGCTGGCCGACGACTGCGGCCATGTCGCGCTGGAGTGGCAGCACACCCTGACCGGCGAGTGCGTGGTCGTCGGCAAGGTCAGCGAATGGCGCGGACGCCAGGTCTCCAACGACCCCAGGAAGTTCGCCGAGGCCTGGTACTCCTTCCGGCCCGGCCCGGGACTCAGCCTGGACTCGCTGCCCGTGGCCGAGGCCGGTGCAGTCGGCCGCCCCGCCGAAGGAGCCTCCGGCGCCCGCGGCCGGCGCCGCACCATGAAGGGCTTCCGCGACGCGCTCACCGAGGCCGGGAAGTTCTACCAGCACCTCGACGTGCACTGGGAGGAGATCCACGACCGCTGGAACGAGCACCTGGGCGATCTCGGCCTGGACCCCGAACTCTTCCGCTACCAGCGCGAGATGAACGCCGACGAGGGCGAGGCCGCCGGGCTCTTCGCGGTGAAGAAGGACTCCGACTTCACCGATCTGCTGCTGCGCGCCGTCACCGACACCCGCGACACCGACGGCCTGGCCGACCTCGTCGGCGGCTTCGGCAACAAGCTGGGCCGCCGCGCCGAGCTGACCGCCGAACGGGACTTCACCGCCGGCTCCGTCGATCTGCTCGGCCGCATCGTCGAGGCCGCCCGGACCCGGGCCACCGCCCGGGACATCCACGCGGGCGCCGAACGCCGCACCCGCACCCTGGCCCGCCGGCTCTCCGCCCGCGCCGGCGAGGAACGCGGCCGCACCGCCGCACTCGCCGAGCAGGTCACCGCCGCCGCCCACACGGTCACCGGCGCCGAGGAGACCCGGGGCCAAAGCGCCCTGATCGCCGCCGAACTCGCCTACCGGCACGCCTCCCTGGCTCTGACCGCCGCCGAGAAGAGCGCCGCCGCCCAGCGCCGTGAGCTGGGCGACGCCCGCACCCTGCACTCCGCCTGGCAGGCCGCCGAGGCCGTCCTGCGCCACCGCGCCGCGTCCGACCGCTCCGCCCGCGTCGCCGCCGCCATCCGCGAGGCCGAACGGGACGCCGCCCCGGCCCTCGCCGCCCGTGCCACCGCCGCCGCCGACCTCGTCCGGGCACTGCACACCGCCGCCGAGGCGGGCGAACAGGTGGCCAACGAGGAGGAGGAGCGTTCCGACGCCCTCCAGAGCGCGGGCGAGGCCGCCCACCGGGACGCCACCACCGCGGCCACCGAGGCCCAGCGCGCCCGCAGCGAGGCCGGCCATCTGCGCCAGCGCCTGGCCGAGGTGGAGCAGGAGACCGCCGAGGCCGTCCGCGCGGGCTGGCTCGACGACACCGCCCCCGACGCCGACCCGGCCCGCGCCGCGCTCGCCGCCAACGACGCCGAACAGGCCGCGGTGGCCGCCTGGGACACCGCCCGTGAGGCGGCTTCGGCCGCCGCGGACCGCTCCCGGCAGACGGCCGCCGCCGAGAGCCGGGCCGAGCTGGCCGAGGCCCGCGCCGCCGACGCCGCCCGCGCGGCCGAGCAGGCCTACGAGGCCGAACTGCGGGCGGCCGAGTCCATCGCCGCCGACCAGCGCCTCGCCGACCTCCTGGGCCTGCCCGCCGGGGCCGGAGTGCCCCGGCCCCGGCGCGGCGCCCAGGACGGACCCGACCGAGCGGAGGAGACGGACACCGGGACCGGCCCCGCCGACGCCGGAGCGCCGCTCACCGCCGACGCCTTCGACCGCAACGCCGACGAGCTGCGCGACCTCCTCGACCAGGGCGTGGCCGCCGCCGAGCGCCGCCTGTTCGAACTGCGCACCGCCGCCGCCGACGACGCCCGCATCCTCGGCGCCCTCGGCGACGGAGGACTGCTGCCCCCCGGCCCCGACGTCCTCGCCACCGTCGAGTACCTCGGCGAGCACGGCATTCCGGCCCTGCCCGGCTGGCGCTACCTCGCCCAGGCCGTGGACCCCGCCGACCACGCGGCCGTGCTCGCGGCCCGGCCCGAACTCGTCGACGGCGTCGTCATCACCGACCCCGACGCGCACGCCCGCGCCCGCGAGGTGCTGGGCGCCGCGGCCCTGCTGCCGCGCTCCGCCGTGGCCGTGGGCACCGCCGCCGCCCTGCTCGCCCCCGTCCCGGAGACCGGCACCGGGACCCTCCGGGACACCGAGGGCGTCTTCCTCGTCCCGCCGAACCCGGCCATGCACGACGAGCACGCGGCCGACGAGGAACGGCAGGCGCTGCGCACCCGGGCCGCCGCCCGCGACGAGGACATCCGCACACTGGCCGCCCGCCTGGCCGCCGACCGCGCGCTCGCCGCCCGGATCGCCTCCTGGCGGGCCGACTGCCCGCCCGGCATGCTCGCCGAACTGGCCGGGGCCGCCGGAGCCGCCCGTACCGCCGCGGGGACGGCGACGGCCGTGCTGGCCGAGGCCCGCACCGCACGGGCCGAGGCCGACGAGGCGGCGGCGGACACCGCCCGGGTCCGCGAGGAGCGCCAGGAGGCCGCCCAGCGCGCCCGCCGCGCGGCCGACGCCCTGGCGGGTCTCGCCCACCGGCTGCGCGAGCGGGCCGGCTGGCAGGCGAAGCTGCGCGAACTGGCCGACGAGGCGGCGGAGTCCGAGGCGCGGGCCACCGCCTTCCTGGAGCGGGCCCGCGCGGCCGACGAGGACCGCAGGGCCGCCCAGCGCGCGGCCGACGACGCCCGCCGCACCGCCCGCGCCCTGCGCGCCGAGCGGGCCGAGATCGCCGGCGCCCCCGAGCACCTCCCCGAGCAGGGGACGGACACCCCGCGCCAGGCGCTGCCCGCCCTGCGCGAGGCGTACCGCGCGGCGTCCCAGCTGTACGAGAAGGTCGGCGTCGGCGCCGACCTCCGCGCCGAGCAGGCCCGCGCGGAGAGCGACGAGAGCGCCGCCCTGGCCGAGCTGGACCGGCTGACCAACAAGGTCCGCACCCGGGCCGCCCAGCTCCTGGAGGGAACGGACGGCGCCGACGGCCCGTCCCGGCAGGCCGCCGCCGCCCGCGCCGAGTCCCTGGTGCAGCTCCTGGAGAGCCGCGCCTCCGCGGCCAGCGAGCAGCTGGGCCGGCTGCGCGGCGAGGCCGAGCGGCTCGCCCCGGCCGACGGCGAGAGCCTGCACACCGAGCTGCCCGAGGACCGCGTCCCGGCCGACGCCGAACAGGCCCAGGCACTGCTGAGGACCGCCACGGGCGAGCTGGCCGCCGCCACCGCGGCCCTGGAGACCGCGCGCGCCGCCCACGCCGAGCTGCTCCGCGCCCACCGCACCGCTGAGGACTCCGCGGGCGGCTTCGACGAGACCGCCGCCCTGCTGCGCGATCTGCTGCGCGACCACGCCCCCGAGGAGGACGGCGAGACCCCCGAGCCGTACCCGGGCACGCTGGAGGAGGCCCGCCGGTCCGCCGCCGAGGCCCGCCGCTCCCTGCGCGGCTGCGCCGCCGACCTGTCCACCGCCGAGGCGGCCGTCCGCGAGACGAGCGACGTCCTCGTCCGGCACGCCAACTCCACCCGGTACGAACAGGTCCGCACCCCGGCCCGCCAGCAGATCCGCGAACTGCCCGCCGCCGCCCTGCCCGAGCACGCGGAGAAGTGGGCGGCCGCCTTCGCGCCCCGGCTCCGCGTCCTCACCGACGAACTGGCCCAGCTGGAACGCAACCGCGACTCCATCGTCGACCGGCTGCGCGGTCTGGTGGAGTCGGCGCTCACCACGCTGCGCTCCGCCCAGCGGCTCTCCCGGCTGCCCGAGGGCCTGGGGGAGTGGTCGGGCCAGGAATTCCTCCGGATCCGCTTCGAGGAGCCCGACCAGGCCACCCTCACCGAACGGCTCGGCGAGGTCATCGACGAGGCCACCAAGGCGGCCCTGCGGAAGAACTCCGATCTGCGCAGGGACGGCATGTCCCTGCTGCTGCGCGGGGTGCAGGCGGCCCTGGAGCCCCGGGGGATCGCCGTGGAGATCCTCAAGCCGGACGCGGTGCTGCGCGCCGAGCGGGTGCCCGTCGGTCAGATGGGCGACGTCTTCTCCGGCGGCCAGCTGCTCACCGCGGCGATCGCCCTGTACTGCACGATGGCGGCGCTGCGCAGCAATGACCGGGGCCGTGACCGGCACGAGCACCGCCATGCCGGGACGCTGTTCCTGGACAACCCCATCGGCCGCGCCAATGCGACCTATCTGCTCGAACTCCAGCGGGCGGTGTCCGACGCGCTCGGAGTTCAGCTGCTGTACACCACGGGTCTGTTCGACACCACGGCGCTCGCCGAATTCCCGCTGGTGATCAGGCTGCGCAATGACGCCGACCTGAGGGCCGGGCTGAAGTACATCAGCGTCGAGGAGCATCTGCGTCCCGGGCTGCCCGATCAGGACCCGGACGGCGAGACCGTGCACGGCGAGATCACGGCCACCCGGATGTTCAAGCGATCGGCGGCGAGTGCCGACGTACCGGCGGCACGCAGCGGGAACGACCCGCGCACGGTGCCCTCCGAGGCCGAACGGCCTCGGTGAACGAGGCGGGGCGACCCGGGAGCGGGGCGCCGGTCAGGCCCGTGAGAGACGGCGACCGGTGTCCCGCCCGCGTATCGCCGTGCCGTCCCGCCCGGCGGCGCGCTCCGCGCGCCTGGCCCTGCGCCGCTCCCGGCGCAGCCGCCGGGCCGAACTGCTGGGCACCGACACCACGCCGTTGCGCTGGTTCCACACCTGGCGGGTGACCCAGACGTCCAGCACCGACCAGGTGGCCACCACCGTGCTGGCCACACTGCTGAGCACCATCGGGAAGGCCAGCCAGGACCCGGCGAGCGACGCCAGGAAGGCGACCATGGCCTGCACGAGGGTCAGCGCCAGGATGAGCACCGCCCGCACGGCGGCCCTGCGCACCGGATCCGGCATCCGCCGCCGCCGGGCCGGCTCCTCGACCCAGAGCTGCGGCCGGGGCGGCTGCGGAGGGCCGGCCGTCCGCGCGGCCGGAACGCCCGTCTCCGTCGACGTCCGGGCCGGTGGCAGCTCCACCGCACCGTGACGCGCCTGCGTGTCCAAGGTCTTCAACTCCCCACCACTGTCCGACTTCAGGGTTGCTGCCCCGCATGCACCCTTTCTACGCCGCCGGGCCGCCCCGGCCGTGTCCGGGGGCACCGTGCACCTCTTCCGCCTCGTACGGAATGACGAGTGGCGGACCGTGAAGATTCCCCCGAAGCGGTATGGAACGCATACTTCCAGCCAACCGGGAGGGTGGGGAAATTGTTGCTCCGACTGGCCTCTTCTGCCGTATTCGCGAATTTCATCTCCCGGAATGCGCGGACAACTCAAGGTCAACTGCCAGTAAGGCGGCCGAAAATCGTCCGGACATGCCTTCGAGTTGTCTGTGAGTCGGTAGTAGGCTCGCGCCGTTTGTTGACGGAACACCGTCCCCGCCCACCGGGGTCGAGCTGGGGGAGACCATGCGCTTTCGCGGAAAGTCCATCCGCAGGAAGATCGTGGCCCTGCTCCTGGTGCCGCTCGTCTCGCTCACCGGGCTCTGGGGCTTCGCCACCTATCTCACCGGCCGCGAGGCCGGACAGCTGCTGAGCGCGAGCGCCGTCGTCGACAAGGTCGGACACCCCCTGGAGGACACCGTCCGGGCCGTCCAGAGCGAACGCCGCCAGACCCTGGTCTTCCTCGCCGACCCCCGCGCCTCCGACGCCCTGCCCGTCCTGCGCCGCCAGCGCGCGGCCACCGACCGGGTCGTGGCCCGTGTCACCTCGGGCGCGCACCAGAAGGACATCCGCGACGCGCTGAGCTCCGACGCGGCCGCACAGCTCGGCTCCATCCTCGGCGCCGTCGAGGAACTGGGCGCGCTCCGCGACTCCGTGGACCGGCGCAGCATCGGCCGCGACAGGGCGATGGACTACTACAACCGCCTGATCGACCCCTGCTACCGCTTCCTGACCGGCCTGCACACCATGGAGAACGTCTCCATGGACAAGCAGGTGCGCGCGCTGACCGGGGTCTCCCAGGCCCGCGAGATGCTCGCCCGTGAGGACGCCCTCGTCGCCTCCGGTCTCCTGGCCGGACGGTTCACCGCCGCCGAGCTGCGCCGGATCTCCGACCTCGTGGCCAACCGGAAGCTGCTCTACGAGGTCAGCCTCCAGGTGCTCCCCGCCTCCGAACGCGACCGGGTCCAGCAGTACTGGTCGGGTCCCGACAGCGAGCCGCTGCGCACCGCCGAGGAGAAGCTCCTCGCCCAGGGCCCCACCGACAACTCCCGCGCCGTGGACGCAGCGCGCTGGCAGGAGGTGGCGCCCCCGGTCCTGGACCGGCTGGCCAACGACTCGACCGAGATGAACAACCGCTTCCAGGACCGCGGCCGCCCCGCCGGCTACGGCGTCCTGATCAAGGCGGGCATCGCCGGTGTCCTCGGCTTCCTCGCCCTGCTGGTCTCGGTCTTCGTGTCCGTACGGATCGGCCGTGAGATCGTCCGCGACCTCGCCCGGCTCCGCAAGGACGCCCACGAGGTCTCCGGCGTCCGGCTGCCGAGCGTGATGCGCCGCCTCGCCGCGGGCGAACAGATCGACGTCGAGACCGAATCGCCGCACCTCAGCTACGAGAAGGACGAGATCGGCCAGGTCGGCCAGGCCCTCAACACGCTCCAGCGCGCCGCCGTCGAGGCGGCCGTCAAACAGGCCGACATGCGCCGCGGCGTCTCCGAGGTCTTCGTCAACCTCGCCCGCCGCAACCAGGTCCTGCTGCACCGCCAGCTGACGCTCCTGGACACGATGGAGCGCCGTACCGAGGACACCGACGAACTCGCCGACCTCTTCCGCCTCGACCACCTCACCACCCGCATGCGCCGCCACGCCGAGGGCCTGGTGATCCTCTCCGGAGCCGCCCCGTCCCGGCAGTGGCGCAAGCCGATCCAGCTCATGGACGTCGTCCGCGCGGCCGTCGCCGAGGTGGAGGACTACGAGCGGATCGAGGTCCGGCGGCTCCCGCGGCTCGGCGTCGGCGGCCCCGCCGTCGCCGACCTCACCCACCTCATCGCCGAACTCCTGGAGAACGCCACGGTGTTCTCGCCCCCGCACACCGCGGTCCAGGTCCACGGCGAACAGGTCGCCAACGGCTTCACCCTGGAGATCCACGACCGGGGCCTCGGCATGCCGCCCGAAGCGCTCCTGGACGCCAACCTCCGGCTGGCCGAGACCCCCGAGTTCGAACTCTCCGACACCGACCGGCTCGGCCTCTTCGTGGTCAGCCGCCTCGCCCAGCGCCAGAACGTCCGGGTCTCCCTCCAGACCTCGCCCTACGGCGGCACCACCGCGGTCGTCTTCATCCCCGCGGCGCTGCTCACCGACGCCCCGGAGTCGCACGGCACCGGGTTCCGCCTGGACCGCAGGTCCGAGAAGGCGATCGCCAGCAGCAGGCCCGGCGGCGAACCGGCGAAGGACCGGGACGAGGACCCCTCCGGCGCCCGCCGGCCGCGGCCCGCCGGCGCGCAGGACCGGCCCGGAAGCCTCTCGCCCGTGCCCAGCGGTCTGCTCGACGGCCCCGTGGAACTCGAAGGCCCGGTCCGGCCCCTGGACTTCGACCGCGACCCGCTGCTCGAAGCGGTCGCGGGCCGGGGCCCCGCCCGGACGGAGGACGGCGTCCACGACCTGGAGGACACCGAGAGCGAGCGCGGCGGCATCTTCCGCGCCCGCGAACTGCGCCGCGACGGCGACCGGGACCAGCACCAGCAGGCCGCCGACCGCACCTCGGGCCCGGACGCGGTGCGCCCCCTGCGGCCGGGCGGCGCCCGCCCGCTGCCCCGCCGCACGCCCCCGACACTGGTCAGCGACCGGGGCCGCCGGGTCGACGAGGACGGCCGCGCCCATCCCACCGGCGGCGACCGGGAGGCCGCGCGCCCCGCGACCGGACCCGTACCGGCCGAGATCGCGCGCCGCCCCGCCGAACCCCCGGCGACGCCGCCGGTCCCGGCGCCCCGGTCCGCCGCACCCGCCGCGGCCCCCGTGCCGCCCCCGCCCGCCGCGCCCGACACCGTGGGCGGTCTGCCCCGGCGGGTCCGGCAGGCCAGCCTCGCCCCGCAGCTCCGCGACGAGCCGGCCGGCCGCACGGCCGTACCGGACCGGGTGGAGAGCATCGAGGACATCGAGCGCGACGCGGACGAGGTACGCGACCGCATGGCCTCGCTCCAGCGCGGCTGGCAGCGCGGACGCCGGCAGAACGCCGAGGACACGACCCGCCCCGGCGACCCAGCACGAGGAACCACACCAGGAGGGGACGGTCCATGACCGCACCGCACGCCTCAGCACTCAACACCGCACGTCAGGGGTCGGGTGAGCTCAACTGGCTGCTCGATGAACTGGTCGGGCGCGTCACCAGCGTCCGCAAGGCGCTCGTGCTCTCCAGCGACGGTCTGCCCACCGGCGCCTCCCAGGAGCTGACCCGCGAGGACGGCGAGCACCTGGCCGCCGTCGCCTCGGGGTTCCACAGCCTGGCCAAGGGCGTCGGACGGCACTTCGACGCGGGCCGGGTCCGCCAGACCGTCGTGGAACTCGACGAGGCGTTCCTCTTCGTGACCGCGGCGGGCGACGGCAGCTGTCTGGCCGTGCTGGCCGACTCCGACTCGGACGTGGGCCTCGTGGCGTACGAGATGACGCTCATGGTCAAGCGCGTGGGCGCCCATCTGGCCAACGCGCCCCGTACGTCCGGTCCGTCCTCCGGAGGGTGAGTGGACGCAATGAGCGCCGGCCGATCCGGCACCCCGGACATCCCGGGCGATCCGCAGTCCTCGCGCTGGTACGACGCCGACGCGGGGCCGGTGGTCCGCCCGTACGCGATGACGAGGGGACGCACCAGCAGTGCGTCGCGTCACCGCCTCGACCTGATCGCGATCGTCGTGCCCGAACCCGCGGCCGACGATCCCGGACGGGACCAGATGCTCTCGCCCGAGCATGTGGAGATCGTCGAACTCTGCAGTGCGATGCCCCAGTCGATCGCCGAGCTGGCGGCCGGACTCGACCTCCCCGTCGGGGTGGTCCGGGTCCTGGTCGGTGACCTCGTCGAGGACGAGCTGGTGCACGTGACCCGTCCCGTTCCGCCGGCCGAACTGCCGGACGTGAACATTCTTCGCGAGGTGATCAATGGCCTTCGGGCGCTCTAGCCGCAACAGGCGGCCCGTGGAGCCGGTTACCCTCAAGATCCTGGTGGCGGGCGGCTTCGGAGTGGGCAAGACGACCCTGGTCGGGGCGGTCAGCGAGATCAGACCGCTGCGCACCGAGGAGCGGCTGACCGAGGCGGGGCGTCCGGTGGACGACCTGGACGGCGTCGAGGCGAAGACCACGACGACCGTGGCGATGGACTTCGGCCGGATCACCCTCCGCGAGGACCTGGTCCTCTACCTCTTCGGGACCCCCGGACAGGACCGGTTCTGGTTCCTCTGGGACGAGCTGGCGCAGGGGGCGCTGGGCGCGGTCGTCCTCGCGGACACCCGGCGGCTGGCGGACTGCTTCGCCGCGGTCGACTACTTCGAACGGCGCGCGATCCCCTTCGCCGTCGCCGTCAACTGCTTCGAGGGCGCCGAGCGGTTCGCCGCCGGGACGGTGCGGGCCGCGCTCGATCTGGACCCGCAGGTGCCGGTGCTGATGTGCGACGCCCGGGACCGCCCGTCGGTGCGTGACGTCCTGGTCGCGGTGGTCGAGCACGCGGTGGCCCAGGTGGAGGCGGTACGCGAACCCGCCGCCACCTGAGCCGTGCGGCGCGCCGGGCTCAGCGCACCGCCACGATCGCCGAGCCGTGGCCGAACAGCCCCTGGTTCACGGCCAGACCGGTCCGGGCGCCCGGGATCTGCCGCTCGCCCGCCGTGCCGCGCAGCTGCCGGGTCAGCTCGCAGACCTGGGCGACGGCCTGGGCCGGCACGGCCTCGCCGAAGGAGGCCAGGCCGCCGCTCGGGTTGACCGGCACCCTCCCGCCGAGCGCGGTGGCCCCCGAGCGCAGCAGCGCCGCGCCGCCGCCCGGGGCGCAGAGCCCGATGTCCTCGTACCACTCCAGCTCCAGCGCGGTGGACAGGTCGTACACCTCGGCCAGCGAGAGTTCGCCGGGGCCCAGGCCCGCCTCCTCGTAGGCGGCCCGTGCGATCGAGGCGCGGAATCCGGTCGGGGCGGGCTCGACGGCGAGGGCGGAGTCCGTCGCGATGTCGGGGAGGTCGAGCACGGTCCTGGGGTAGACGGGGGTCACCGTCGCCACGGCGCGGATGCGGACCGGGTCGGCGGCCCCGTGGCGCCGGGCGAACTCCATGCTGGACAGCACCAGGGCGGCCGCGCCGTCGGAGGTGGCGCAGATGTCGAGCAGCCGCAGCGGATCGGCCACCACGGGGGAGGCCGCGACCTCCTCGGCGCTGACCGGGGTCCGGTAGCGGGCGTCCGGGTTCAGCGCCCCGGCCGCCGCGTTCTTCACCTTGACCCGGGCGAAGTCCTCCGGGGTGTCCCCGTACAGCGCCATCCGGCGGCGGGCGTACAGGCCGAAGTACGCGGGGTTCGTCGCGCCGAGCACCCGGAAGCGCAGCCAGTCCGGATCGTCGGGCCGCTCGCCGCCCGCCGGGGCGAAGAAGCCCTTGGGCGCCGCGTCCGCGCCCACCACCAGCACCACATCGGCCTGGCCGGCCAGGATCTGGGACCGCGCGGTGGCGACGGCCTGGGCGCCCGAGGCGCAGGCCGCGTACACACTCGTGACCCTGGCCCCCTGCCAGCCCAGGGCCTGGGCGAAGGTGGCCCCCGCCACGTATCCGGGATAGCCGCCGCGCACGGTGTCCGCGCCGACGACGGAGCGTACGTCCCGCCACTCGACGCCCGCGTCCGCGAGCGCGGCGCGGGCCGCGGCCGTTCCGTACTCGACGAAACCGCGGCCCCATTTGCCCCAGGGGTGCATCCCCGCCCCGAGGACGGCCACGTCCCCGCTCATGCCGCGCCCTCCCCGGGAGCGGCCGGTACGGGGCGCCAGTGCCAGGTGGCGCGTTCGTCGCCGGTTCCGGCGGCCAGGACGCCCGGCACCACCTCGACCGTCATGCCGACCGCGAGGTCCGAGGGGCGGACGCCCGGGGCGGCCTGCCCCAGCACGACCATCCGCTCGGCCGCCAGCTCCACCGCGACCAGGGTGTACGGCTCCCAGGGCGCGTCCGGGTCCGAGGGGTAGGGGGCGGGCGGCCGGTAGCGGCCGTCGGTGTACGACCAGACGGTGCCGCGCCGCGACAGCGGCACGTCGACCGGCTCGTCGCCCGTACAGCCGGGATTGCGGCAGAAGCCGCGGTGGGGCGGGAAGAAGACCGAGGAGCAGCGCGGGCACCGGGTGCCCAGCAGCCGGAACTCCTCCTCCGTACCGTCCGTGGTGAACCACCCGGCCACCACAGGTATGCGCTCGCGCGGCAAAGCCCCTCCCGGCACTGGATCTGACGGAACGTCAGAAGTGTGCCACGGTCAGCTGTTGTCGGCGAGCCACTTGGCAGCGGTATCGGCCAGCTCCTGGTCCCGGCCGGCCAGCATCATGGCGATCATCTGGGCGTCGCCGCGCAGCGACCAGGCGGGGTGGCCGAAGGTGGCCGGGTTGTTCTTCTCGATGAGGAAGTGCGCGGGCCAGGCCGTTCCGTACCCGATCAGGGGCAGGGCGAGCGCGTACCGCTTCCGGCCGCGCGCCAGCCCGTAGGCGGTGAGGGCGAGACCGGTCAGGGTGCCGGTCAGATGGACCCAGCGGGTCGCCGCGCGGGAGTGCATCGCGACGTAGTAGGGCCAGAACTCTTCGTACGAATCGAACGTCTGCTGTGACATAGGGGCACCGTAATGGCTGGACCGGCAACCGGATACGGCGGATCCGCGTCCGAGTAGACGAGCGGGCGGCCGGAACCCACGGGGGTGGTCCCGGCCGGCCGCTCGTCCGGATCCGGCACCCGTCAGTGACCGGCGACCGACCTGCGGGCCACCGGGAAGTCGAAGTAGGTGTCCGGGAAGGTCTCCGGCTTGAAGGTGTAGTGCCACCACTCCTCGGCGAGGTTCACGAAGCCCAGGTCCGTGAGGGTCCGCTTGAGGAACTGGCGGTTGGCCCGCTGGACGCCCTGGATCCGCGGATCGTCGGTGTGCGAGAGGGTGTCGAAGCAGTCGAATCCGGTCCCCATGTCGACCGAGTTGTCCGGAAAGCGTTCGGCCCGGGGCGCATAGCAGGGGACGAGCGGTTCGCCGGGGCGGTACGGCCGGGTCGGCGCCGCGGGCAGCCGGACCAGGGTCAGATCCACCGTGCTGCCCCGGCTGTGCCCGGACTTCTCGGCGATGTAACCGTCGGCGAACAGCCGGGTCTTGTCGACCCGCGGATAGAACTCGCCCTTGGTCGTCTCGTCGTCGAGGTCCTTCGCCCAGCGCACGAAGTGGTCGACGGCCCGCTGCGGCCGGTAGCAGTCGTAGACCTTGAGCGAGTAGCCCTGCGGCCGCAGCCGCTGCTGCGCGCGGTGCAGGGCCTCGGCGGCCGGGCGGGTCAGGATGCACAGCGGCTGCCGGTACCCGTCCACCGGCACGCCCATGAAGTCGTGCTCCGTGGGGTAGCGCATCTCCTGGATGATCGTGGGATCCACGGAGGAGAGCGCCACGAACGCGTCGGGGGCCTTCGGTTCGGGTCGCGCCTGCGCCGCCGGGGTGGCGACGGTGGCGGCGAGCAGGGCGGCGGCAGCGGTGGCCAGGACACGGAAGGCGGAAGCGGTACCTGTCATGAGCACATCGAACACCAGGTGGGCGCCGTCCGGAGGCACATCGGATACAGTCCGCGCGTCCCCGCGACGACGCGGCGGCCGCACACGAGGAAGACGGAGAGACCCGTGATCCACTCCCACTGCGGCGACTGCGGAACGCCCTACACCGGCCTCCCGTCGCCCGGCACCTGGCCCCGCACCTGCGCCGCCTGCGGCACCACCGCCTACCGCAACCCCCTGCCGGTCGCCGTCGCCCTGCTCCCCGTCACCGGCCCGGACGGCACCGGACTCGTCGTCATCACCCGCACCGTCGCCCCCCACATCGGCGGCACCGCCCTGCCCGGCGGCTTCGTCGACCACGACGAGGACTGGAAGCACGCCGTCGTCCGCGAACTCCGCGAGGAGACCGGCATCGAGGCCACCGCGGCCGAGGTCCGCCTCGCCGACGCGCTCAGCGACACCGCGGGGTACCTCCTGCTCTTCGGACTGCTCCCCGCCCGGCCGCTCGCCACCCTCCCGCCGTCCGCCCCCACCGACGAGACCTCCGGTTACGCGATCCTCCGCGCCCCCGCCCCGCTCGCCTTCCCCCTCCACACCGAGGCCGCCGACGCCTGGTTCGCGGGCCGCTACCGCTGACGGGCCGGGCCGGGCCGCGTACCGGTCCGCCGTCGAGGGGCCCGCACCCCGGTCCGGACCGTCGGGCCCCGTCCAGACCGGGCCGCCCGGAGCATCCCGCTCCCGGACCGGCAGGCCGTCCTGGGCGCCTCACACCCCCCGCACCCGGACCGGCAGATCCACCGCCGTCCCCTCGCCGTCCCGCTCCACCACCACCCGGCCCTCCGACCACCGCGAGGCGTACCGCTCGACCACCACCGGCTCCCAGCCGTCGCCCGCATCGCGCACCACCGAACCACCGCCCGTACGGCCCCGGACCGGAGCCCACACCTCCAGCTCCAGCCCCCCGTCCGCACACCGCACCGGAAGCACCGCACCCGCCCGCGCCAGCACCGGCACCCGCGTCAGCGGAGCCTCGACCTCCACCCGCCCCGGCCCCTCGTACACCGCGCCGCTCACCGTGTCGTACCACCGCCCCGGCGGCAGCCGCACCGACCGCCGCGACACCCCGGGCTCCAGCACCGGCGCCACCAGCAGCGCCTCGCCCAGCAGGAACGCGTCCCCGCACTCCCGCAACAGCCGGTCGCCCGGCGTCGACCACCACAGCGGACGCACGTACGGGGAGCCCGTCAGCCACGCCAGCCGGGCCAGCGTCGTCCAGTACGGACGCAGCCGCTCCCGCTCCCTCAGCACCGCCCGCGCCCCCTCCAGCACCACCGGGCCGAACTCCCACGGCTCCCGGCGCCCCGCGTCGATCGCCGCGTGCGTACGGAACAGCGGAAGATACGCCCCCAGCTGGAACCACCGCAGATACAGCTCCGGCGACGGCGACCCGTCGAAACCGCCCACGTCCGGCCCCGAATAGGGGACTCCGCACAGCCCGAGACCCAGCACCAGCGCCAGCGAGGCCCGCAGCCCCGGCCAGCCCGTCGCCACATCACCCGACCAGGTGCCCCCGTACCGCTGCATCCCCGCCCACCCCGAACGCGAGAACAGGAACGGCCGCTCGGCGGGACGCAGCCGGGCCAGTCCCTCGTACCCGGCGCGCGCCATGGCCAGGCCGTACACGTTGTGCGCCTCGCGGTGGTCGCCGCCCCGCCCCTCCAGGACGTGCCGCGCCGACCGCGGCAGCGTCGTCCCGCCGAACGCGGAGAACGACACCGGCTCGTTCATGTCGTGCCAGACACCGGAGAACCCCTGCGCCAGCCGCTCCTCGTACCACCCGCCCCACCACGCCCGCACCTGCGGATCCGTGAAGTCCGGATACACGCACTCACCCGGCCACACCTCCCCGCGCACCGCCCGCCCCCGCGCGTCCCGCACGAACGCCCCCGCCGCACCGACCGCCGCACCCGAATCGAACACCGGATCACCCGGCGTCGCCGCCACCGCCGGGTCCACGATCGACACCAGCCGCACCCCGTCCTCGCGCAACTCCTTCGCCAGCCCCGGAAGATCGGGGAACCGCCCCCGGTCCACCGTGAACACCCGGTACCCGTCGAAGTGGTCGATGTCCAGATGCAGTCCCGACAACGGCAGCCCCCGCTCCCGGTACCCGGCCGCCACCCGGCGCACCTCCCGCTCGCTCCCGAAACCCCACCGGGCGTGCTGCGGCCCCAGCGCCCACGACGGCGGCACCGCCGGCGCGCCCGTCAGCGCCGTCCACCCCTGGAGCACCCGGGCCGGCGTCCCCGCCACCACCCAGCAGCGCAGCGGCCCGCCCTCCATGCGCACCTCGGACGCGCCCGGTCGGTCGTGCCCCGAACCCGCCCCCTCCTCGCCCTCGCGCAAGGTCACCCGGCCCGCCCACGGATTGTCGTGGAACGCCAGATGCGTCCCCGCGTCCGAGACCACCATCTGCACCGGCATCGTCAGATACAGCGGATCGTCCCCCGGCCCGAACCGTCCGCCCGGATCGGTGTTCCACAGCGTGTACACCCCGTCCCCCAGCCGGGGCCCCGAAGCCCGCCCGCCCAGCCCGAAGAACCGCGCGTCCGCCGGAAGCTCCGACCGCTGCACCCACCGCGCCGCACCCCCCGCCACCGGCTCCCACCACCGCGGCGGCAGCTCCCGCCGCAGCACCACCCCGCCCGGCGTCCGCAGTTCCACCGCGCCGTGCCGCGACACGGCCACCGTCAGCCGCTCCGACACCACCTGCCAGCCGCCGTCCTTGTCCGGTTCCAGCACCGCGCGCGGATCGGCCTCCGGGACCGCGTCCGGCAGTGCGTACGACGGCAGCGGCTCCGCCCCGTCCCAGCCCCAGAACACCGCCCCGCCCACCGCCACCCGGATCCGCAGCTCCGAACGGGCGAACCGCACCGTGCCGCCCCCCGGCCCCGGCTCCGCGTCCACGACGGTCCCCGGCACCCGCGCCCGTTCCGGTCCCCGCGCGGGCAGCGCCCGCGCGTCCGTCCGGGCCCGCCGCCACGCCGAGCGCACCGTGCGCAGCCCCTGCCTCGAACCGACCAATTTCACCGAGCGCACCAGGTCACGACCGTCCATGCGGCTCACCCTGCCACCCGGCGATCCGGGAACGGGTTCTGTTCAACTTCCGTTCACCCGCGATCCGGCATGTCACCACCCGCCGGCACGTGGCCGGGCCACATACCGGGACACGCGACCGTGGTCCGGCAGCCCTGGTGCGAAGGACGATCACATGGCATCGTCCGTGAGGCCGCCTCACGCGCACACCCCGGCCCGTGCGCGCGACACACGCACACACCGCGTACCCGTACCGTCAGGGAGCAGCCCCATGACCTCAGCAGCCGACGAAGCCCCTCTGTGGCAGCCCGGCCCGGACCGCATCGCGGCCGCGGCCGTCACCCGCTTCCAGAGCTGGGCGGCCGCGCACCACGGAGCCCCGGCCGACGGCGGCTACGCGAGCCTGCACCGCTGGTCCGTCGAGGAACTCGACACCTTCTGGCAGGCCGTCGCCGAATGGTTCGACGTACGTTTCTCCACCCCGTACCAGACCGTCATCGGGGATCGGACCATGCCCGGCGCCCAGTGGTTCCCCGGCGCCACCCTCAACTACGCCGAACACGCGCTGCGCACCTCCGAGGACCCCTCGCGGGCCGACGCCCCCGCCCTGCTCCACGTCGACGAGACCCACACCCAGGTCCCCGTCGCCTGGTCGGAGCTGCGCCACCAGGTCGGCTCCCTCGCCGCCGAACTCCGCGCCCTCGGCGTCACCCCCGGCGACCGGATCAGCGGCTACCTCCCCAACATCCCGCAGGCGGTCGTCGCCTTCCTCGCCACCGCCGCCGTCGGCGCCGTCTGGACCTCCTGCGCCCCCGACTTCGGCGCCCGCAGCGTCCTCGACCGCTTCCAGCAGGTCGAGCCCGTCGTCCTGTTCACCGTCGACGGCTACCGCTACGGCGGCAAGGAGCACCACCGCGCGGACACCGTCGCGGAACTCCGCCGCGAACTGCCCACGCTGCGCGCCGTCGTCCACATCCCACTGCTCGGCACCGAGGCCCCCGAGGGCACCCTGGAGTGGTCGGCCCTCACCTCCGCCGCCACCGAGCCGGTCTTCGAACAGGTCTCCTTCGACCACCCGCTCTGGGTCCTCTACTCCTCCGGCACGACCGGCCTGCCCAAGGCCATCGTCCAGTCCCAGGGCGGCATCCTCCTCGAACACTTCAAACAGATCGGGCTCCACTGCGACCTCGGCCCCGAGGACCGCTTCTTCTGGTACACCTCCACCGGCTGGATGATGTGGAACTTCCTCGTCTCCGGCCTCCTCACCGGCACCACCCTGGTGCTGTACGACGGAAGCCCCGGATTCCCGGACGTCGGCGCCCAGTGGCGCGTCGCCGAACAGACCGGAGCCACCCTCTTCGGCACCTCCGCCGCGTACGTCATGGCCTGCCGCAAGGCGGGCATCCACCCCGGCCGGGACCTCGACCTCTCGCGCGTGCAGTGCGTCGCCACGACCGGCTCGCCGCTGCCGCCCGACGGCTTCCGCTGGCTCCACGACGAGGTCGCCGACGACCTGTGGATCGCCTCCGTGAGCGGCGGCACCGACGTCTGCAGCTGCTTCGCCGGAGCGGTCCCCACCCTCCCCGTCCACATCGGCGAACTCCAGGCCCCCTGCCTCGGCACGAACCTCCAGTCCTGGGACCCGGCCGGCAACCCGCTGACCGGCGAGGTCGGCGAACTCGTCGTCACCCAGCCCATGCCCTCCATGCCGGTCCGCTTCTGGAACGACCCCGACGGCAGCCGCTACCACGACAGTTACTTCGACATGTACCCCGGCGTCTGGCGGCACGGCGACTGGATCACGATCACGGACCGGGGCTCCGTCGTCATCCACGGCCGCTCCGACTCCACCCTGAACCGCCAGGGCGTGCGCATGGGTTCCGCCGACATCTACGAGGCCGTCGAGCGCCTGCCCGAGATCCGCGAATCCCTCGTCATCGGCCTGGAGGAGCCCGACGGCGGCTACTGGATGCCCCTGTTCGTCCACCTCGCCGAGGGCGCCACGCTCGACGACGCCCTGCGCGACAGCATCAAGCGGACCATCCGCGAGAACCTCTCCCCGCGCCACGTCCCGGACGAGGTCATCGAGGTCCCCGGCATCCCGCACACCCTCACCGGCAAGCGCATCGAGGTTCCGGTCAAACGCCTGCTCCAGGGAACCGCCCTGGCCAAGGCCGTCAACCCCGGCTCGATCGACAATCTGGAGCTCCTCCACTTCTACGAGAAGCTGGCCCGCGACCGCCGCTGAGACCACCACTGTCAGTGCCCGTGGTTACGCTGAGTGAGCAATGTTGGACAGCGTACTGGGGGACATCATGGCGCAGACCAGGAACAAGCGGCCCGTCAACCGCGGCCGGACCGGCACCACCACCCTGCGACGCACGCTGCGCCGCGAAGCACCACGCACCATCGGCCTGCTGGCCGACGCGCAGGACTTCGCGGCGATGCGGCGCTACCGCAGCTTCACCTTCGACGACCACGCCGTCTATCTGGAGCAGGTGGAGAGCCTGCTCAAAACCTTCGCCGCCCAGGGCACGCACACCACCGTCGCCCTCTTCGACCCCGAGGAGTACGCGCAGTACTGCACCGAATCGGGCATCGCACCCGACACCCCGACCGGCCGCAGCAGGTTCACCGCGGAGATCGCCGCCTGCGGAGCCACCGTCGCCTACACCGGACAGCCGCTCGACGCCCTCATCCCCCTCCTCGTCTCCCGGGCAGCCCGCCGCGCCACCTGGGAGTACGCCACCGTGCTGCTCGCCGGACTGGGGGACTGCGCCGACTGCGGCCAGGACATCGGCCGCGCGGCCTTCGACCGCGCCTCCCATCTGCTGCTCCGGCTGCTGGCGGCGGCCGGCCCCGGCACCCACCATCTGGTGTGCAGCACGCCCACCGACAACGAACAGCTGCTGGCCGCCCTGCACACCGCACGCGACACCACCGGCCCCGCCCACCTCGACACGGCCGAGGGGGCCGAGTTCGTGACGGTCCTGGCCGTCGGCGTCGGGCTCGACCGGCACGGGGGAGTGGTCCTGAGGACCAGCGCCCCCGACGCCCCCGACCGGGTCCACGGCTGGCGACTGTCCGGCGGTGCCCTCCACCCGCTCACCGCGGGCGAGGTCTTCAGCGCCTACTGCACCGACGCCGAGACCGGCGAACCCGTCTCCCCGGAGCCGGGCGTGGAGTACCGCGCGGGATTCGACATCGGAGCCGACGAACCGGAGGCACACCGCTGAGACGACGGAAGGGGCTCCCTGCCACCATCGGCGGGAAGCCCCTTCCCCTCGCACCGGCCGCGACCGCGGACCGGAGCGGACGGCCCTACTCGCCCGAGAGCACCGCCTGCGCGGCGACGCGTGCCTCCTCTGCGGAGTCCGCGGCCCGCGCGGCCGAAGCGGCCCGCTCGCACTGGGCGAGCGTGTGCTTGGCCAGCGTCGCGCGCACATACGGGATGGACGCGGCGCCCATCGACAGCGACGTCACACCCAGCCCGGTCAGCACACAGGCGAGCAGCGGATCGGAGGCGGCCTCACCACAGACACCACAGCTCTTGCCCTCGGCCCTGGCGGCCTCGGCGGAGAACGCGACCAGGTCCAGCAGCGCCGGCTGCCACGGGTCCTGGAGCCGGGAGACCGCGCCCACCTGACGGTCGGCGGCGAAGGTGTACTGCGCCAGGTCGTTGGTCCCCAGCGAGAGGAACTCGACCTCCTTCAGCACCGAACGGGCCCGCAGCGCGGCCGACGGGATCTCGACCATGGCCCCGAACTTGGCCTGGAGCCCGGCCGCACGGCACGCGTCGGCGAAGGCCTTCGCGTCGGCGCGGTCGGCGACCATCGGCGCCATGACCTCCAGGTGCACCGGCAGCCCCTCGGCGGCCTTGGACAGCGCCGTCAGCTGGGTGCTGAGCACATCCGGGTGGTCCAGGAGGCTGCGCAGACCGCGCACGCCCAGCGCCGGGTTCGGCTCGTCGGCCGGGGTCAGGAACTCCAGCGGCTTGTCCGCGCCGGCGTCCAGCACCCGCACCACGACCCGGCCCTCGGGGAAGGCCTCCAGCACCGCGCGGTACGCAGCGACCTGCTTCTCCTCGGACGGAGCCTGCTTGCTGTCGTCCAGGAACAGGAACTCGGTACGGAAGAGGCCCACGCCCTCCGCGCCCGCCTCGACCGCCGCCGGCACGTCACCGGGCCCCCCGACGTTGGCCAGCAGCGGGACCTTGTGACCGTCGGACGTCGCGCCCGGCCCCGTGGAAGCGGACAGCGCCGCCTTGCGGGCCGCGGCGGAGGCCTCCATCTCGGCGCGCTTCTCGGCGCTCGGCTCGATGAAGATCTCGCCGGTGCTGCCGTCCACGGCGACGACGGTGCCCTCGGCCAGTTCGCCGGCACCGGGGAGCGCCACGACCGCGGGCACACCGAGGGCACGGGCCAGGATGGCGCTGTGGCTGGTGGGCCCGCCCTCCTCGGTGACGAAGCCCAGCACGAGCGCGGGGTCCAGCAGCGCGGTGTCGGCCGGAGCCAGGTCACGCGCGATCAGCACATAGGGCTCGTCGCTGTCCGGCACACCGGGCATCGGCACCCCCAGCAGCCGGGCGACGATACGGTTCCGCACGTCGTCCAGGTCCGCGACCCGCCCGGCCAGGTACTCCCCGGCCCCGGCGAGCAGCGCCCGGTACGAGGCGAACGCGTCGTACACACCGCGCTCGGCGGTGCTCCCGACGGCGATGCGCCGGTCCACGTCCGCCATCAGCTCGGGGTCCTGGGCCATCATGGCCTGGGCCTCCAGCACGTGCTGGGCCTCGCCCCCGGCGAGGTTGCCGCGCGCGATCAGGTCGGCGGCCACGGCCTCCACGGCCTGCCGGGCCCGCCCTTGTTCGCGCTCGGCCTCCTCGGCGGGGATCTGCTTGGCCGGCGGTTCGAGCACAGCCGTGCCCATGTGCCGTACCTCGCCGATCGCCACACCGTGGCTGACGCCTACGCCTCGCAGCGTTGTCTGCATTTCACCCGTCTCCGGTTGTGCGGCGGCCCCTGCCCCCGCGATGGATATCCAGTCGGCTGTCACTGCGCCGAACGTGTCACTGCCAGGCGAACAGGGAGTCGCCGACCTTGACCTCGCCGTCCTCGACGACTCCGGAGAGGGAGTCGGCGGTGGCCTCCAGGGCCACGACGGGGCAGATCGGGGACTTGCCGGCCGCCTCGACGGCCGCCGGGTCCCAGCGGACGACGGACTGACCGCGGGTGACGGTGTCCCCCTTGTTCACGAGCAGCTCGAAGCCCTCGCCGTTGAGCTGGACGGTGTCGATGCCGAGGTGCGTCAGGACTCCGTGTCCCTCGCCGTCCACGACCACGAACGCGTGCGGGTGGAGGGAGACGACGATGCCGTCGACGGGCGAGACGGCCTCCGAGCGCTCGCGCACGGGGTCGATCGCGGTACCGGGACCGACCATCGCGCCGGAGAAGACCGGGTCGGGTACGGCGGTGAGCCCGATGGCACGTCCGGCGAGAGGGGACGTCACAGTGGTCATGGGGGGCCTCCCAGAGTGGAGCTTCGTTGGCGCCGCCGCGACGGGTGGAGGACGGCCTTACTGCTCAGCAGCGTAAGTCATAAGAAGTCCCGGTTCCGCCCGACTCGTGGCGGTTCGAGGACCTAGGGGTGCACCGGAAACGATTTGCCTCGACTCCCGGCGCCCTGTACTGTCGTACTCCTGCCTGGCCCCAACGCGACTTTGAGTCGGGGGTCGGCGGCACCGATTGAGTCCAAACCCTAACCCGAAATCGGGCAGACGCATGTCTGCGGGGGGTTGGTCGGAGGGCTCGGAAGAGCCTGATACAGTCGGTCCGGCCGAAAGGGAAAACGCGAAAGCGAATTCCTGAAAGGCAAAAGCTTGACCCGCTTCGACCGGGAATCGGACACGAAAGAGTCTGATAGAGTCGGAAACGCAAGACCGAAGGGAAGCGCCCGGAGGAAAGCCCCAGAA
>NZ_JBVHKV010000031.1:0-75138 GCF_055559335.1 Streptomyces sp. NPDC024555 | reverse complement strand
GGTGTGGTCGATGATCGTGTCGTCGCTGTTGACGACCATGGCGGTGGTGGCCTTGCCGGCGCCCGCGCCGCCGACCCGGACGAACACGTCCTGGACGGTGGTCGGGTTGGCGGAGTGGTCGGCCGAGGCTCCCTCGGGTCCGACCTGGACGAGCACCTGGGAGTTCTGCGGTCCGGCGTCGATGAGGAGTCCGGCGAGCTTGACGCCGTCGACGTCACCGACCTTGAGGGCGGTCACGCCGTTGTCCGGGACGATGGTGGCCAGGCCCAGGCCGAGCACGACGGTGTTGGCCCGGTCGATGGTGACGGGCTGGTCGACATGGTAGATCCCGGGCGTGAACAGCAGGTGCAGCCCCTGTCGCACGGCCGCGTTGATCGTGGCGGCGGTGGCACCGGGCTTGACCACGTAGAACTGGCTCAGCGGGATGGACTCGCCCTGCGGGGTGCCGTTCCAGGAGACGCCGCGTGCGTTGGTGCGCTTGGCGGGGACGAACACCTTGTAGTCGTTGCCGTCGAGGTAGAGGAACGGCTTCTCCCGGGAGACCGGGGTGGTGTCCAGCGTGGTGTACGGGGGGTTGGGGAAGCTCTGGGCGGGGGCGCCCTCGACGCCGGAGAACGTCATGTTCCAGACGCCGTTGCCCCAGCTGCCGATGGAGCTGTCGCGGGTGTACCACTGCTGCTGCGAGTACGGGCCGACCTGTCCGTCGATCTTGCTGTCGGCGATGTAGCCGCCGCTCGCCCAGCCGTAGCCGTTGGGGGCGAGGTTGAGTCCGCCCTTGACGTGCATCCGGCGGAAGGGGGCGGCCTGGGAGACGGCCCAGCGGTCGGTGCCGTTGACCGGGTTGAGGGCCAGGTTCTCCGCCGAACGCCAGAAGTTCTGGGTGGCGTTGCCGTTGAACCAGCCCGCGTCCACGGTGACGTCACCGTTGAACGTGGTGTCGTCCGGCTTCAGACCGAGACCGGCGATCTGGGTGTAGAACCCGATCTGTGCGTTGATGTTGTTGTAGGTGCCGGGCTTGAACATCAGCGCGTAGCGGCCGTTGCCGAACTGGGCCGACTCCTGCTGCTTGAAGATCTCGTCGACCTTGCCCTGGATGTTGGGGGTCGACGGGTCGAAGACCAGCACGTTCGGGCCGAGGTCGCCGCCGCCGGGGATCGGCGTGCCGGTCCCGCCGTCGCCGGTGGTGCCGAAGACCTGGAACTCCCAGAGGGAGTAGCCGTACTGGGTGGCCCGTTCGGTGCCGGTCAGCCGGACGTAGCGGGCGGAGCCCGAGACGTTCAGCGTCTCGTTGCCGCCGGCGCCCGTGGTGGTCGAGTAGGCGGTGCTCCAGGTGCTGTTGTCCGTGGAGAACTCGACCTTGTAGCTCTTGGCGTAGGCGGCCTCCCACCGCAGTGCGATCTGCTCGACCGAGGCGGTGGCGCCCAGGTCGACCTCGATCCACTGGGGGTCGGAGAAGGTGCTCGACCAGCGGGTGCCGTTGTCGCCGTCCACGGCGGCACGGGCCGGGGTGCCGTCGCCCTCCTGGCTGGAGGTGGTGACGGTCTTGCCCTGGGAGAGCAGCGACGGCGCCGCGCTGGCCGGGGTGGACGGGGCGAAGGCCAGCAGCGAGACGACGAGACCGGCGACGGCGGTCAGCACGCCGGTACGTCTTCTGCCGGCCGGAGCCGCGGGTCTGCGGAACAAGGGGGGTGCGTACATGGGGGATTGTCTCCTGGGTCGCGGAACGGGTGCACGACACGAAGCCGGAGAGCGCTCTCTCCGGCAGTTGGGGATACTTCTCCCTCGTCTCCGCTCACGTCAATAGGTGTGCAACACCCGCTTGTGAATGCAGTGTTGAGCACAAGAATTGACGACTGATATCTCACGATCGACCGTATTGGCAGGGTCTTGACGGAGACGCCGTACGGAATCTGACGGATCATCGATTCAGGCAATGTCGACGCCGCCACGGGGAGTGAAGAGCGGCGAACGGGTCGTTGCCACCGCAACGGATCCGTTTCCGGTGAACCGGCGAAGGACCGGGCCCGCGTCGTGCGGGACACCGCCGCGCCTGTTACCGGACATCTTGCGGACACTCCCGGGACAGCGGGGGCGACCGCTCGCTATCCTCCGGGACATGAGCCGTGAGCGTGGTACGCGTGGCGCCCCTGACCTGGTGCGACGAGGTTCCAGGTGACCGAGGGCATGGGCACTGTTCCGGCGGACGCCCGTACCGCGGAGGTATGGCGGGCGTTCGGGGCGCGGTTACGTCAGTGGCGCCGCCGGGCCGGGTTCACCCAGGCCCAGGTGGGCGCCCGGGTCGGCTACGACCACACCGCCATCAGCAAACTCGAACACGGCAGCCGGCGCACCCCGCTGCCGCTGGCCCGCCGGCTCGACGAACTGCTGGGCGCCGAGGGCGATCTGCTCTCCGCCTGCGAGGCGGCCGACGCACAGGAACGCGCCGGGGACGTCCAGGTCGTCCGCCGCGGCCCGCTGCCCGGCGAGCCCGCGGGCGGAACGCTGCTCGCGATGCTCCCGCCCGGAGCCGTGCCGCCCACCGCGCTGCCCGCGTACGGACTGGTCTGTCCCACCCACGGCCGGGCCGGCTGCACGGTCCCCGCGCTCGCGGATGTGAGCGCGCTGCACGCCGCGTTCTGCGCGCTCGGCCCCGACACCCGGTCGCACCCCGCCCTGGACGACGACACCGTGCACGCGCTCACCGCCCTGCTCGCGGTCTGTCTGCGCGCCGACGAGGAGCGTGCCTGGCCCGGGGCGACGGCCGTCGTCGAGCGCACCCTGCACGCCATGCTCCGCTGGATGGCCCTCCCCGCGGCGCCCTACCAGCGGCTCCTCGCCCCGCTGGCCGCCGAGTACGCCCAGTCGGCGGGCTGTCTGCGCCTGCTCTGGGGCCGCAACGGCACCGCGATGGCCTGGCTCGACCGCTCCCTGCTCTGGGCCGCCGTGGCCGGACACGTCGGGACGCAGGTCGCGGCGCTCAGCGATATGAGCACCCTGGCCCGGCTGGAGGGCGACGGCCCGTCGGCGCTGGCCTACGGCGGGGCGATCGGACAGGCGGCGGCGGGCCGCCCCTGGGCCGCCGCCATGAGCGACCTGTACCAGGCGCGCGGCCACGCGGTGCGCGGCGACGCCTCCCGGACCCTGCGTCATATCGACCGTGCCCGGAGCCGGCTGGACCGGATCGGCGAACGGGACGAGGCGGAGGCGCCCTGGCTCTCCGTCGCCTCCGTGCGGCTGCGGGTAGAGTCCGGCGCGGCGGGCGCCCTGCGGGATCTGGCCGCCGCCACCGGCGACCGCCGCTACGCGCTGCGGGCCGTCGACGCGACCGGCGCGGCGCTGGGCCTGCTGCCGCCGGGGCTGCACTCCGCGCGGATGCTGTTCCTGGCGCGGATGGCCGACGCGCATGCCTGCGCCGGTGACCTCTCGGCGGCCCAGGCCGTGGCGGGCCCGGTCCTGGACACCGCCGAGATCAATCCGTCGACCCTGCTCGGACAGGAACTGCGCGGGCTCCACGCCCGGCTGGCCGCCCGTTCCGGCGCCCGCCCGGACGGCGACGACTTCGTCCGAAGACTCGCGGCGGCCGTCCGCTGAGAACGCCGGAGGGCGGGACGTGTGGATCACGTCCCGCCCCCGCTCATGCGATGGCGCCGGTCAGCTCACGTCGAGTGCCACGTCGTCCACGACGAAGCTGGTCTGCAGATAGGCGTCCTCCTGGCTGGTGAAGCCCAGGGTGACCGTCTGCCCCGCCGCGGAGCCGACGTCGAACGTCTTCTGGACGTAGCCGTTGCCGGCGTCCGTGTTCGAGTACGTGGCCAGCGTGCGGGAACCGAGCTTGACGGTGAACGTGTCGTAGGCGACCCCGTCCGCCGCCTCGTCCGTGTCGGTGCTCAGATAGAACGACAGCCGGTAGGTCGAGCAGCCCGTCGGCACGGTCAGCGACTGCCCCAGGGAGTCGCTGTGCGTGCTGCCCCAGCCGCCGAGCCAGGCCTGGTACGAACCGCTGTGCGCGGGCCGCTCCGAGGTCCGGTTGTTGATGACGCCGGAGCTCTGCGTCCAGGGCGTCGTCCCGTTCTCGAAGCCGCCGTTGGCGACGACCTGCCGGGCCTGGCAGCTGCCGCCGCCACCGACGACCAGGGAGTACGTGGTGGCGTGGCTGGTGGAGCCGGTCCCGGTCACGGTGAGGGTGTACGTCCCGGCCGCGGCCTGCGCGCCGGCGGTGACCGTCATCGTGGACGAGGAGCCCGACTGGACCGAGGACGGGGAGAAGGAGACGGTGACCCCGCTCGGTGCGCCGGAGGCGCTGAGCTGCACGGTCTGCGCGGAGCCCCCGACCGTGGCCGTGGACACGGTGGCCGTGACCGTGCCGCCCGGCTGGACGGTGCCGGAGACCGGGTTCACCGACAGCGAGAAGTCGTTGCCGGTGGTGGAGCCGACCGCCGTCTTCCACAGCGTGTAGGCGACCCCGTCGGCGCTGCGGTCGAGCGCGGTCGCGTTGATGTTGCTCGTGGTGTCGCAGGAGGAGTGGTAGCAGGGGTCGTAGGCGCGGCCCGCGGTCCCGCCCCACTTGGCCGCCTGCGCGGAGGTCTTGGTGGCGCTGGCGCCGGTCGCGTAACCGGAGGTGGCGATGCCGCCCTGCTGGAACGAGTAGTCGTCCGAGCGGCCCTGGCCCTCGACGTTCTCCTCGGGGGCGAGGCCGAGCGAGGTCCAGTACTCCTTCATCGGCGCGGAGGCCGTGGAGTTGACGTTGTTGATGAAGTAGCCGGCGTTGGTCGAGGCGACCATGTCGAAGTTGTAGTACGCGGTGATCGCGGCCCGCTGCGCCGAGCTCAGCTGGCTCACGTAGTGCTGGGAGCCCTGGAGCCCCTGCTCCTCACCGTTCCACCAGGCGAAACGCACGTGCTTGGTCAGGGTGGGGTTCTGCTGGGCGAGCGCGAGGGCGTTCTCCAGCAGGGTCGCGGAACCGGAGCCGTTGTCGTTGATCCCCGGCCCGGCGGAGACGCCGTCGAGGTGGGCGCCGAACATCACGGTCTTGTCGGACGGTCCGCCCGGCCAGTCGGCGATGAGGTTGTTGCCCTGGTAGGTGCAGCTGGTGCAGGTCTGCTCGCTGACGGTGTAGCCGGCCGCCTGGAGCTTTCCCTTCACATAGGCGAGCGAGGCCGAGTAACCGGCGCTGCCGGCCCGGCGGTTGCCGCCGTTCTGCGAGGCGATGGTGTTGAGCTGCGTCAGATGCGCCTGCACGTTGGCCACGCTGATGTCCGGCGGCGTGGTGCCCGTGCCGCCGCCGTTGTCGACGGTCAGGACGTACTGGGCGGTGTGGCTCTGGGTGCCCGCGGCCCCCTTCACCGTCAGCGTGTACGTGCCCGGAACGGCCGCCGACGTGGTCGTCACGGTCATCGCCGAGGTCCCGCCGGACTGCACGGAGGCGGGGCTGAAGGAGACGCCGACCCCGCTCGGCTGGCCGGTCGCCGACAGGCTCACCGTCTGCGGGCTGCCCACGGTCACGGTCGTACGGACCGTCGAGGTCACCGAGTTGCCGGGCTTCACCGATCCGGAGGCCGGATCGAGCGCCAGCGAGAAGTCGTCGCCGCTGCGGACGCAGGTCGGGTCACCGCTCTGCGCGGGCACGCTCACCGCGTCCCAGGCCGCCTTCGTCCGGTCGAACAGCACACAGCTGGTGTCGAGGTTCCGGGCGGCGGTCAGCGTCGCGGTGCGGTAGCGCTTGTACGTCATGCCGCTGGTCTTGAGCAGCATGCCGCCGTAGAACACCTTGCCGGCGCTCTGGATGCCCACACCGGTGACCGACGCGTTGTTGCAGGTCGGGCTGGACGGCTTGCCGCCGCCCGGGTTCGAGCCCTCGGCCAGCAGATAGAACCAGTGGTTGAGGGGACCCGCCGCCGCGTGCTCCTCGGTGTTGGGGATCGAGGAGCTGTAGCAGTTCGGGTCGCCGATCTGGCCGGGGTTGTACATGATCCGGATCGGCCCGTTGCCGACGAGGTTGATCTTCTCGCCGACGGTGTAGTCCGGGTCGTCGTACGGGGCCGGCTCATTGGTGTACGCCTCGGTGAGCGCGCCCATGATGTCACCGGTGGCCTCGCCGAGACCGGACTCGTTGTTGGCGCCGCCGGGGGTGTACTGGTCGATGCCGTGGCCGAACTCGTGGCCCACGACGTCCATGGCCCCGATCCACTGGTTGGCCTGGTTGTGGCCGATGGAGACCGTGGAGCCGTCCCAGTACGCGTTGACGTCGTTGAGGCCGACCTTGACGGGCCAGCTGCGGCCGTTGCCGTCGTGGCCGTTGCGGCCCAGCCAGTCACGGAGCATGTCCCACTCGTGCTGGGCGGCCCACATCACGTCGACGCAGCCGGTCTCCTTGCTGGAGGCGCTGCCGGTGCCCCAGGAGTCGGTCGACTTGGTGAAGACGCTCCCGGTGCTGTAGTCGGCACAGCTGAGTCCGGGGCGGTTGGGGTCGCGCAGCGAGTAGCTGCCGCCGGAGGCGGTGGTGCTGATGGAGAGCGGGGAGGGCCCGTTCCACTGGCTGTTGCCGGTGCCGGCCCGCACGTCGTCGTAGCTGTCGAGGACCTTGCCGGTGCCCGCGTCCACGAAGACGTGGAGCCGGCTCGGGGCCTTGGCGGTCCGGCCCCGGAGCACGGTCTCCCAGGCCAGCCGGGAGTTCTTGCCGCCCGCCCTGACGACCAGCCGGTGGCTCTCGACCTCGTCCACCCGGCGCAATTGCTTGCGCGAGGCGGCCTCGGCGGCCTTGGCCGTGACCGTGGCGGTGGTGGGCACGTTGATGCGCCGCGAGATCGCGGACTGGGAGCCGCGGACGCGCCCCTTGGAGTCGGCCACGACGACCGCGTCGCCGCCGACGACGGGCAGCCCGCGGTAGGTGCGCTCGTAGGCGACGGAGTACAGCCCGTTGATCCACGGGGTCACCATGCGCCGCTCGTACCGTTCCTGGGGACCCTTGGCCAGGGCGTCCGTGCCGCTGACGGCCGCGCGGTCGGCGGCGGACACGGCCTTCGCCAGGGCGGTGGGGGCGGGGCTCGGCGCGGGGGGCGACGGTTCCGCGGAAGCGGTCTGGCCGCCGGTGGCAACCAGCATTGCGGCGAGGACGGCCAGGGTCGTCCCGGCCGTCAACGGTCTGTGTCTCATCGAGGCTCCTCGTTTCGTGGGGACCTCGGTCACGGGCAGTGGCCTGCGCAGACGCACCCGCCCGTACGGCCGGCGGGACCGGTCGCACAAGGGTGTCCGTGATCGGGCGACCGAACACTCACACGTCGCCATGACCGCGTCAACGAACTACGGCTCCGCGCAAGGGACTTGGCAAGTCTGGTCAAGTCGCTCCGGACGGCACCCCGCCGCCGGCCCCGCCCACCGCTCCCCGCGCGTCCCGTGGAGGGGCCGGCCCGCGGACGTAGCATGATCCCCATGGAACAGCGCGAACTGGGCAGGACCGGGCGGAGCGTCTCGGTCGTCGGACAGGGCACCTGGCAGCTCGGCGGTGACTGGGGCGAGGTCGCCGAGGAGGACGCCTTCGGGGTGCTCGACGCCGCCGTCGAGGGCGGCGTCACCTTCTTCGACACGGCGGACGTGTACGGGGACGGCCGCAGCGAGCGGCTGATCGGCCGGTACCTCGCGCGCCGTCCCGACGCGGACGTCTTCGTGGCGACCAAGATGGGCCGCCGCGCCGACCAGCTGCCGGAGAACTACACCCTCGACAACTTCCGCGCCTGGAACGACCGCTCGCGCGCCAACCTCGGGGTCGACACCCTCGACCTGGTCCAGCTGCACTGCCCGCCCACCCCGGTGTACTCCTCGGACGAGGTCTACGACGCCCTGGACACGCTCGTCGCCGAGAAGCGGATCGCCGCGTACGGGGTGAGCGTCGAGACCTGCGCCGAGGCGCTGACGGCCCTGGCCCGGCCGGGCGTCGCCAGCGTGCAGATCATCCTCAACCCGTTCCGGCTCAAGCCGCTGGACGAGGTCCTGCCGGCCGCCCGCGCCGCCGGTGCCGGCATCATCGCCCGGGTGCCGCTCGCCTCCGGCCTGCTCTCCGGGAAGTACACCGCGGACACCGTCTTCGCGCCCGACGACCACCGCACGTACAACCGCCACGGCGAGGCCTTCGACCAGGGCGAGACCTTCTCGGGCGTGGACTACGCGACCGGGGTGGCCGCCGCGGCCGAGTTCGCCGGTCTCGCGCCCGAGGGGCTCACCCCGGCGCAGACCGCGCTGCGCTGGATCATCCAGCAGCCCGGCGTCACCAGCGTGATCCCCGGCGCCCGCTCGGTGGCGCAGGCCCGGTCCAACGCGGGCGCGGCGACGGGTGAGCCGCTGCCGCAGCGGACGCTCGACGCGGTCCGGGAGCTGTACGACCGCAGGATCCGCGCCTCGGTGCACGACCGCTGGTAGGGCGGACCCGGCGGCGGCGTCAGCGGCCGCCGGGAGAGGCCGGCGCACCCGGCGAGCCGGTCTCCTGCGGTGTGGTGGCCGAGCTGGAGTCGGGCGAGAACAGGCTCATCCCCAGGTACACGGCGGCGAAGAAGGCGATGGCACCCGCGATGGCGCTCGCCACCCGGGGCCGCCGCCGGATCGCCTCACGGGTGGTGCGGCGCGGCTTGCTCCGGGAGCGTCCCGCTGCCGCCCGACGGCCGTGACCGGGTGCCTGCGGGAGCCGGTACGTCGTCGGAACCCCCGGATCCGTGCCGCCCGGCCCGCCCGGCGCGGTGCCGGGGAAAGCGGCCGGTGCGTGCGGGGTGTGCGGTGCGTGCGAGGCGTGCGGGGTGTGCGAGGGAAGCGGGGCGGGCAGCGGCTCCGGCATGCCCCGCCAGGCCCCGCTCTGGAACCAGTCGGCGACCTGCTGGGCGCCCGGCCGGTCCTCCGGCTGCTTGGCCAGCAGCCCCAGCAGGTACGCGTCGAAGGCAGCCGGTACGTCGACCCCCTGCTCCCGCAGCGGCAGCGGAGGGGTGTCCACGTGCTGGTACAGCGTCGCCGTCGGCGTGGCCGCGCGGAACGGCGGCTGCCCCAGCAGCAGTTGGTAGACCACGCAGCCGAGCGCGTACATGTCCGAGGCGGCGCCCGCCGTTCTGCCGAGGGCCCGTTCCGGCGCGAGGTAGAGGCTGGTGCCGACCACGTGCCCCGTCGTGGTGAGGGCGGCCGAGGGATCGTCGACGAACTGGGCGATGCCGAAGTCCGCGATCTTCACGGTCCCCTCGGCGTCCAGGAGCAGATTGCCCGGTTTGATGTCCCGGTGGACGATGCCCTGGCGGTGGGCCGCGGCCAGCCCGGCGGCCGCCTGTCCGGCGATCGCGGCGGCCTGTTCCGGTTCCAGCCGCTCCTGCGCCCGCAGCAGATCGGACAGGCTCCGGCCCTCGACCAGCTCCATGACCAGGAAGAGGCGGTTCTCCCAGAACCCGAAGTCGAACACGGCCACCAGATGCGGATGGCTCAGCCGGGCGGCGGTCTGCGCCTCCAGCCGGAAGCGCGCGGTCGCCGACGCGTCGGCGTGCTCGCCGAGCAGCAGCTTCACGGCGACGGCCCGGCCGAGCACCTCGTCCGTGGCGCGCCAGACCTCACCCATGCCGCCACGGCCGATGGCGGATATCAGGCGGTACCGACCAGCAACCAGCACCTTGCACACCCATCTCGTGTCGCTCGCGAATCCCGGCCGGCTCCGGCCGATGGCCCCTGCGGCCGCCGCGTCGGCGGCCTCGCCGAGGACGGCGTACGGGGCGGGGCACGCGGCAAGATCAGGATATCCGGCGTACCGGTGCGCCCACGACCGGCCGCCACCCCGCCCGGCCGGTTCGCGCGGTGACGGACCGGCAGGACCGGGGCCCGCCCGGCGCACCGGGCGGGCTCAGGAGACCGGCACCGCCCCGTCGCCGGGGAACAGCCACGCGTACGCGGCCCGCGCGCTGAACTCCTCCTGCCCGCCGGGGAAGAGCAGCTCAGCCGCCCCGAAGACCGGGTCCGCGGCGCTCCCCGGCACGGACGGGACCGCGATGCGGCGCATCCCCGCCGCGCGGGCGGCACGGGCGCCCGGCACGGCGTCCTCCACGACCACGCAGTCGGCGGGCACCGCGCCCAGCCGCAGGGCGGCCTCCGGAAAGACGTCCGGTTCCGGCTTCCCGCGCTCCACCCCGTCGGCGGAGACACGAGTGGTGAGGAAGGCGCCGGGACCGGTGCTCGCGAGTACGGCCTCGATCCCCGCGAGGGAGGAGCCGGAGGCCACCGCCATGGGGACGCCCCGGTCGTGCAGCAGCCCGACGAACTCCCGCATGCCCGGGAACACCTCGGTCGACCGGCCCGCCGGCTCCAGGTCGAAGAGGACCGAAAGGGGCGCCGTGCACGGTGCGTCCATGCCCCGATGATCGCAGCGGGGGTCAGGTCCGGGCGGACGCGGCCGTTCTGCCGACGGCCTCCACCAGGGGAAGCAGCCGGTGCGGCACCCGCTCGCGCAGGGCGACCTCGGTGCGGGTCCTGACCACGCCGGGCAGCTGGATCAGCCGCTGGATCACGTCCTCCAGATGCCCGTTGTCACGGGCCACCACCCGGGTCAGCAGATCACCGCCGCCCGTGGTCGAGAACGCCTCGACGATCTCGGGAACGGCGGCCAGGGCCTCGCCGACGTCGTCCAGATGCCCCTGGGTCACCTCCAGGTGGACGAAGGCGAGGACGGGGTGGCCGAGCGCGGCGGGGGAGAGGAAGGGACCGCTGCCCGTGATCACGCCGTCGCGTTCGAGCCGGTCGATCCGGGCCTGGAGGGTGCCCCGGGCGATGGACAGGATCCGCGCGTACTCGCGCACGCTCGTCTCGGGCTGCTCGATGAGCAGCCTGAGGATCCTGGTGTCGAGCGCGTCCACCGCCATGGTCCGTCGGCCTCTCCTCGTGCTTCGATCGGGGCAGCGACTGTACCAACGGCATCCGGGCGGCCCCGGTGGACGGGCCGCCCTCCCGACCCGCCCCGGGGATCGGGTGCGTGCCGGACTGCCGCGTGCGGGCCAGTGGGCGCGCCTCCCCGGCCCGCCCGCTGGTCCGTTGGCCGACCCGCGGTCCACGCACTGTCCACGGGGTGTGCCATTGGCTCAGTGAGGCGAGGTCGATTTGAGCCAATGGGGTCCAGGATGCTCTGATGTACCGGTCGATGGCGCTGCGGATTCCGCGGCGCCTTTTTCATGCCGGTACGGATCACCGGCGGACGGAGGCGGGGAGCGTCAGTGCTGAGGAGAGCGTTCGTGGCCCGGGACCCGGGACGGCTGCGGCTGCGCTTCGCGCTCCGCGCCGTCCTCGGCATCGGGCTCGCGGTGACGGTGTGCGGACTCGCCGGACACTCCCTGGAGGCCGCCGTCGCCGGCGGTCTGGCCGCGCTGCTCGCCCTGTTCACGGTGACGGACCCGACCGTGCGCGGTCAGGCGGTCACCACCGCGCTCCTGCCCCTGGTCGGCCTCCCGGTGCTGTCCCTCGCCGCCCTGCTGCACGATCTCCCCGTCGCGCGCGACCTGGCGTTCCTCGCCGTCGTCGGGGCCGGGGTGTACGCGCGCCGCTGGGGACCCCGCGGCCACGCCCTCGGGGTCTTCGGCTTCATGGCCTACTTCTCCGCCCAGTTCCTGCACACCGTGCCCGGCCGGCTGCCCGAGCAGTTCGCCGCCGTCCTGCTCTCGCTCGCCACCGCCTCCGCGGTGCGCTTCGGGGCGTGGTGCTACGAGCGGCGGATCGCGGCGCCCGTGGCCGTCGCCCCGCCCGCCGGTGCGACGGGACTCGGCCGGATCACCACGCGCCAGGCCGTGCAGGCCGTGACCGGGGCAGGCTTCGCGCTCGCCGTCGGCCACCTGCTCTCCGACCAGCGCTGGTACTGGGCGGTGGGCGCCACCTGGTGGGTGTTCGTGGCCACCACCTCACGGGGCGAGACCGCCGTCCGCGCGTTCCGGCGCTTCCTGGGCACGGTGCTCGGGATCGGCCTGGGCTTCGCCGTGGCCGTGCCCCTGCACCACGAGCCGGTCGCCGCCGCCGTGGTCGTGGCGCTCAGCGTCTTCGGGATCTTCTACACCGCCGCCGTCTCGTACACCTGGATGATGCTCGCCGTCACCGTGATGGCGAGCATGCTGTACGGGCTGCTCGGCGTCCTGGACGCCGGGCTGCTGGTGCTCCGGGTGACCGAGACGGCGGCCGGGGCGCTCGGCGCCGTCCTCGCCGTGCTGTTCGTGCTGCCCGTGACCACGCACTCGGTGACCGAGGCGTGGGTGGAGCGGGCGCTGCGCTGTGTGCACACCTGCACCGCCGAGGCGGCCGCCCGACTCGCGGGGAGCGAGGCCGCCGACCCGCACCGCCGCGTCGCCGAACTGGAGGCGATCCTCGGCCGGGTGCGGCTGTCCCTCGCCCCGCTGGTGCATCCCCTCAACCCCTTGCGCGCCCGCAGGCGGCGCGCCCGGCACGTGCTGGCCCTGCTGGACGACTGCGCCCGCGAGGTGCGCGGCCTGGCCGCCGTCGCCGCCGACCCCGACGCCTCGCACGACGTCCGGCTGGCCGCCGCCTGCTGGCGGGTGGAGGCCGCCGTCGAGGCGCTCACGGACGTGCCCGCCGGCCCGCGCGACCCCCGCTCCGGCCCCGTGGCCGCCGGGGAACCGGCCGGCGCCGAACCGGTGCTCGCCCACCTCCACGCGCTGGAACGCGCACTGGCCGAACTGGCCGTCCCCCTGCGCCGGCCGCACCGGATCGCCGCGGGCGCCTGAGCCCCGGAGCGGCGGACCGGGGCCGCCGCGACGACGAACCGTACCCTTGGTCTAGACCGCAGCCGTGGCACTGCTACGGTCGCGGCGGAAGATCACGCGGCCGCGTCCGCGCGATCCGTCGGCGGAGAGAGGCAGCGCGGTGGAGAACAGCAACGGGCCCGGCCGGGCCTTCATCGGGTCGTTCACCTCGGCGGGCGGGCGGGGCATCACCGTCGCCGCCGTGGACGGCGGGACCGGGGCGCTCACCGTCCTCGGCACGACGGACGCCGTCCCCGACCCCTCGTACCTCGCGCTCGGCGACGGTCCGGCCGGCACGCTCCTCTACGCGGTCAGCGAGACGGAGAAGGGGGCCGCCGCCGCGCTCGACATCAGCGGGGACGTACCGGCCCTCCTCGGCGAACTGCGACCGGTCGGCGGCGACGGCCCCACCCACCTCGCCCGCACCGCCGGCCACGTCCTCACCGCGAACTACGGCGCGGGCAGCGTCAGCGTCCTGCCGGTGCTGGCCGACGGCTCGCTCTCCGCGGCCACCTGCGTGTACGCCCACGAGGGCGGCGGACCGGTCACCGAGCGCCAGCAGGCCCCCCACGCCCACCAGGTGCTGCCCGACCCCACCGGCGGCTGGATCCTCAGCGTCGACCTCGGCACCGATTCGGTGCGCGTCTGCGCGCTCGACGCGGAGACCGGGGAGCTGCGGCCGCACACCGAGACGGCGCTGCGGCCGGGCACCGGACCGCGCCACCTCGCCTTCCACCCGGCGGGCACCCACGCCTATGTCCTCAACGAGCTGGAACCCACGGTGACGGTCTGCCGCTGGGACGCCTCGGCCGGGACCCTCGACGTCGTCGCCGAGACGCCCGTCCTGCCCGCCGGCGCGACGGACGGCGGGGCGAGCTACCCGTCCGAGGTCGTCGTGGCCCACGACGGCCGGTTCCTGTGGGTGGCCAACCGCGGCCACGACAGCATCTCCGTGCTGACGCTGGACGAATCCGGCGACCGTGCCGCCCTTGTCACGACGGTGGGCTGCGGCGGCCACTGGCCGCGCGACCTGGCCCTCGACCCCAGCGGAACCCGGCTGTACGCCGCCAACGAGCGGTCCGGCGACGTCAGCTGGTTCGCCATCGACGCGGAGACCGGCATCCCGGCCCCGGCCGGCTCGCTCCAGGTCCCGGCGGCCTCGTGCGTGGTGTTCGCCTGACCCGGCCGTCCGTCGTGCCCCGGTCCGACCTCCGACGGGCCGGGGCACGGTGCTTCCCACGCGTGACGGGCGGGTGCGCGGGGTGAGGTCCACCCCGCGCACCCGCCCGTCACGGACGTGCGTGCGCCCCCGGCCGCCGCGTTCCGGCGGTGCGGTTCAGAGGGTCTGGGCCCCCTGGGCCACGGCGGGAGCGATGCCCAGCGCGCTCATGTACATCGACAGCACCAGCTTGCCGATCGCCGGGTAGGCGCCCAGCGGCTCGGCGCTCGCGCAGTCGGCCTCCTTCGCCGCCGCGTCCAGCAGCCCTTCGGGGACCTCGGGGCCGACCAGATAGGGCGCCACGGCCAGCTGCAGCGAACCGGACCCCCGCAGCTGCTCGGCGATCGCGGCGACGGAGCCCTCCACGTCCAGCGCGGCGGCCATCACCGGCACGGCGAGCCGCGCGGCCAGCAGCATGCCCGTGATCCCCGCCGCCTGCACGGCCTCCTCGCCGCCCACCGTGGCGAGCACGATGCCGTCGGCGGCCGTGGCCACCGTGAACAGCCGCGCCCGGTCGGCACGGGCGAGCCCGGCCTCGGAGAGCCGCACGTGCAGGGCCTCGGCGAGCAGCGGGTGCGGGCCGAGCACATCGGTCAGCTCGGCCGGGGCCTTGCTGTCCTCGATCGCGTCGCGTATCCGCTGCACCAGCGCGCTGTCCGGCCCCGCGAGCAGCGGCACCACGACGGCGGCCGGGCCCTCGGGCTCGGCGACCTCGCGGCCCACGGCCAGCGCCTGCTCGTAGCGCGCGGTGCGCTCGGCGGCGGCGTGCGCCAGGGCGGAGGAGAGGGCCGGGTACTCGGTGTCGTCGCCCTCGACGTAACCGATCAGGGCGTTCAGGCCGGGAAGCTCGGAACGGGCGATGCTGATGACTTCTTCGGCCAGACCGCGGCTGGCCGGGGAGGGGGTGCCGGGCACGGCGAGAACGAGCGCGGCGGCGCCCTCGGGTGCGACCACGGGCTCCGGGCGGCGGTGCCGTCCGGACTGGCGAGGTCGCGGCATTCGTACGGGCAGGCCGGAAGCGGGCCCAGTGGGGGTGCTCATGGCGCCGCATGCTACTGGTTTTGGGTGGCCCGCTGCTCGGGTAGGGCCCGGTCGAGCGTTGTCTGTCCGGCTTTGTCCGATCAGTGCCTTACTGCTCGACTGCCCTGCTCTGTCAGCCCCCTGAGGGTGCGGGTTCCCCGGTGCACGTGGTGACCCGCAGCAGCGTGGGATGCTCCGGCAGCCGCGGACCGCCGGTGGCCAGCGCCCGCGCGAGGAGCGAGGCGCCCGCCAGCGGATCACCCGAACCGGGGACCGCGCGTGCGTGCGGCACCAGGCGGGCCAGTTCCTCGCGCAGTGGGGCGAGCAGCGGCTCCCCCATGCGGAACAGCCCTCCGGTGAGCGCCACTTCGCACCCCGTTCCGTCCGCCGCGGCCCCCGGGCACACCGCCGCGGCCGCCTCGGCGATATGGACCGCCGCCTCGCGGAGGATCGCCGCCGCGACCGGATCGTCCGCCGCGCAGCCGGCCACCTCGGGGGCGAACGAGGCCAGGACCCTGGGGCGGTCGGTGCGCGGATAGAGCAGACCCGGCAGTTCCGCCGCCGGGCCGAACACCGTCTCCAGCCGTGCCAGCAGGGCGGGGGAGCCGCCGCGCCGTCCGTCGTACGCGCGCATCGCCGCGTCGAGACCGGCCCGGCCGATCCACGCCCCGCCCCCGCTGTCACCCAGCAGATGCCCCCAGCCGTCCGCCCGCCGCCAGCGCGTCAGATCCGTGCCGAGCGCGATCAGCCCGGTGCCGGCCGCCACGACCGCGCCGGGCCGCTCGCCGACCGCTCCGGCGTATCCGGTGACCGCGTCGGCGGCCAGCGCCAGCCGGCGTACGCCCAGCGCCTCTCCCAGCGCGGCCGGTAGCTCGGCGCGGAGGCGGTCGCCGAGCGTGGCCATGCCGGCCGCCCCGATCGCCGCGGTGGCGATCCGCTCGCCGCCGTGGGCCTCCAGCAGCCGGCGCGCCGTGGGCAGCAGCTGCTCCAGGAGATGGGCGGCGTCGATGCCACCGGGCCCGGTCCGCACCGGCTCGGCGCAGTCCGCCGTGGCCAGGGGCGTCTCCCCGTCCACGGTGCCCAGGGCCACGCGCAGCCCGGACCCGCCGGAGTCGACGCCGAGGACGAAATCCCCGGGCCGGTGCCCGTACGAATCCATGGAGCGGCTCCCGTCGGCGGGTGGAACGGTGCGATGACGGCGGCAGCCTATCCCCCCTCCGGTGGAGCGAACCGGCGGCACCGGCCGGGGGGTTGCGGTCGGGTGCAGCGGGCCGGGACCGGCGGGTGGCGGACGCCCGTTACGCCGGTAGGGTGATCACCGTGACAGCACGACCTTTGAACGAAGTGGTGGAGCCCGGCTGGGCCAAGGCGCTGGAGCCCGTGGCGGGACGCGTCGCCGAGATGGGCAATTTCCTGCGCGCGGAGGTCGCGGCGGGCCGCACCTACCTGCCCTCCGGAGCCAACGTCCTGCGCGCCTTCCAGCAGCCGTTCGACGACGTACGCGTGCTGATCGTCGGTCAGGACCCCTACCCCACACCGGGCATGGCGATCGGACTGAGCTTCGCGGTCGCCCCGGAGGTCCGTCAGCTGCCGGGCAGCCTGGAGAACATCTACCGCGAACTCCACACCGACCTCGGGCTGCCCCGTCCGTCCAACGGCGATCTGACGCCGTGGACGCGCCAGGGCGTGCTGCTGCTGAACAGGGCGCTGACGACCGCTCCCCGCAAGCCGGGCGCCCACCGGGGGAAGGGCTGGGAGGCGGTCACCGAGCAGGCCATCCGCGCGCTGGTCGCGCGCGGGACCCCGCTGGTCTCCATCCTCTGGGGCCGCGACGCCCAGAGTCTGCGGTCCTCGCTGGGCGACTACCCGGCGATCGAGTCGGCCCACCCCTCGCCGATGTCGGCGGACCGGGGCTTCTTCGGGTCGCGTCCCTTCAGCCGGGCCAACGAACTGCTGGAGCGGCAGGGCGCGCAGCCGGTGGACTGGCGCCTGCCTTGATCCGCGGGTCCCGTCGGCCGGCCCGGGGCAGGGTCCCGGGCCGGCCGACGGCTCAGCCGTCCACGGCCGCCGCCCGGACGCACAGCACATCGGGCAGATGCGAGGCGAGCTGCTGCCAGGTGTCCCCGTCGTCCGCGCTCGCGTACACCTCGCCGTTGCGGTTGCCGAAGTAGATCCCGGCCGGATCCGCGTCGTCCGTGCAGAGGGCGTCGCGCAGCACCGTGCCGTAGTGGGCGCCCTCGGGCAGGCCGTTCGACAGCGGCTCCCAGTGCTCACCGGCGTCGGTGGTCCGGAAGACCCGGCAGCGGTGCTCGGCCGGGACCCGGTCGGCGTCGGCGTTGATCGGGAAGAGGTACGCCGTGTTCGCCCGGTGGGGGTGCGCGGCCACGGCGAAGCCGAAGTCGGAGGGCAGTCCCGCGCCGATGTCCGTCCAGTGGCTCCCGGCGTCGTCGCTGCGGAACACCCCCCAGTGGTTCTGGAGATAGAGCCGGTCGGGGTCGACCGCGTCCCGGCTGACCTTGTGCACGCACTGGCCGAACTCGGGGTCCGGATCGGGCAGGAACACCGCCGAGACCCCCTTGTTGGCGGGCTCCCAGCTCTCACCGCCGTCGGCGGTCCGGAACACCCCGGCCGTCGAGACGGCGACCGTCACCGCGCGCGGGTCCCGCTCGTCCGTCAGGACCGTGTGCAGACCCTCGCCGCCCCCGCCGGGCACCCACCGGTCACGCGTCGGATGCTCCCAGAGCGGCCGCACCAGCTCGAAGGACTCGCCCCGGTCCGCGGACCGGAACAGCGCGGCCGGCTCCGTGCCCGCGTACACCACGTCGGGCGCCTCCGGGCCCGCCGGATGCAGCTGCCAGACCCGCTCCAGGGAGGTCCCGGTGAACTCCGGGAACTTCACGGCCGGTTTCTGCGGCTCGACCCAGCTCGCGCCCAGGTCGTCGGAGTGGAACACGGACGGGCCCCAGTGCGCGCTGTCGCCGCCCACCAGCAGCCGGGGGACGTCCCCGCGGGTGTCGATGCCGATCGAGTAGATCGCCTGGGCGTTGAAGTGCGGACCGTCGAACTCCCACGTCCCACCGCGCCTGCGGCCGATGAAGAGCCCCTTGCGGGTGCCGACGGCGAGCAGAACACTTGTCATGACCGAACCTCCCGAAACGCCGTTGTGCCGGATACGGGCCAGTCTGCACCCCGGCACTGACAGCGCCCCGCAGGACGGCACCGGACACCGCGCCTTCCTCGGTCCGCGCCCCTCGCCCGCCCGGCCGCGGCCGCACGGGCGCCGCTCTCAGGAGCGCGGGGCCCCGGCGGTGCGGGTGAGCAGCCGCGTCGTGGATCCGTCGTCCTCGGTGAGGTCGTCCACGTGCCGGAAGCCGATGCGCTCCAGCAGGGCGAGGGAGGCCGCGTTGTCCGCGGCCACCGTGGCGTGGACCTCGGACAGGCCCAGCGCGGAGAAACCGTGGGCGACCAGGGCCTCGGCGATCTCCGTGCCCAGCCCCTTGCCCCAGACCGAGGGCGTCAGGGCGTAGACGATCTCGTGGCCGTCCACCTCCGGCTCGGGGGACGGTTTGATCTCCGCGTGGCCGACGGCGCGCCCCTCGTGGCGCACGATCCAGACGCCGAACAGGTCGAGCGCGTAGACCTTGGAGAAGACGCGGGCGAAGAGGGCCCGGTCCTCGGCCTCCGTGGACCGGCCGTCGCCCAGCCGGCGGCCCACCCGGGGATCCTGGAACAGCGCGACGAAATCCTCCTCGTCGGCGGGGACGTACGGCTCCAGGAGCAGGCGGCCGGTCCGCAGGACCGGGGACTTCGACGCGCTCACGACCGGCTCCCGGGGGCGGCCGTGCTGCTGCGGGTCACCAGATTGGTGGCCAGGTCGACGCGGGTCGTCGCCGGCTGCCTGCCCCGGCCCAGGTCGAGGACCAGACGGGCCGCCGTCTCGGCCATCTCGATCAGCGGCTGGCGCACCGTGGTGAGCGGCGGGCCGATCCAGCGGGTGAGCGGGAGGTCGTCGAAGCCGACGACGCTCAGGTCCTCGGGGATGCGCAGTCCCAGCTCGCGGGCGGCCTCGTACACCCCGAGCGCCTGGAGGTCGTTGCCCGCGAAGACCGCCGTCGGCCGGTCGGGCAGCCGCAGCAGTTCCAGCCCCGCGGTGTAGCCCGCCTCGTGCTGGAACTCGCCCTCGCGGAACAGCTCGGGGTCGATCGGCAGTCCCGCGGTCTCCATCGCCGCGCGGTAGCCGTCCACCCGGGCACGGCTGCACATCATGCGCGAGGGCCCGCTGATCACGCCGATGCGGCGGTGGCCCAGACCGGTGAGATGGCGGGTGGCGGCGAGCCCGCCCTGCCAGTTCGTCGTCCCGACCGAGGGGACGTCGTCGCCCGGGTCGCCGGCCGGGTCCACCACCGCGTACGGGATGGAGCGGCTGGTCAGCTGGGCGCGCTGGGCGGCCGTGAGGTCCGAGAGGACCAGGATCACCCCGACGGGGCGGCGGGCCAGCACCCCGTCCACCCAGGTCTGGCCGGGTGTGAGCCGGCCGGCGCTCTCCGAGAGCACCAGGCTCAGGCCCTCCTCGCGCGCGACGTTCTCCACCCCGCGCACGACCTCCATGGCCCACGCGCTGTCCAGCTCGTGGAAGACCAGGTCGATCAGTTGCGACTGGGTGGCGGAGCCGCGTCTGCGGCGGTAGCCGTGGCGCAGGAGCAGCTCCTCCACCTTGGTGCGTGTGCTCGGGGCGACATCCGCGCGCCCGTTCAGCACCTTCGAAACTGTCGGAGCCGAGACTCCGGCCGCTCGGGCGATTTCCGCCAGGGTGGCAGTGCCTTCCGACGCATCGCCGGCCGGCGCGTTCTCCTGATGTGACTGGACGTTTGCGGGGCTCATGAAGGGATCGTAGCTTCCCTCGGCGCCGGGGCAACGTCCCGGTGCGGTCCGGTCAATTGCCTGCTCCCACCCTCTTGACGCGCCCGAAACGCGACCGTACGGTTCCGGCAACATTCGGAAGTGGTACCGAAACATTCGACAGAGGTGCGGTCATGCGGTCGGGCATTTTCACTCATGGTTCACGTACGGCGAGATGGACCGCGGCCGGTGCCGCCATGGTCATGGCCGGACTGCTCGCGGGCTGCGGCTCCGACGGCGGGGGCGGAGGCACCCTCACCGCGTACGTCTACGGCGACGACGCCGTCAAGGTTCAGCAGGCGGCGGTGAAGGAGTTCAACAAGACCTCCGACGTCAAGGTCAAGCTCGTCTCCGTCCCTGGCACCGAGTACGTCAACAAGCTCCGCAGCGCCATGGGCTCCCCGAGCGCGCCCGACATCTTCTTCAACTGGGGCGGCGGCTCCATCAAGCCGTACGTCGACGCGAACCAGCTGGTCGACCTCACGTCCACGATCAAGAACGACGCCACGCTCAAGAACGGATTCCTCCCGTCCATCGTCGCCGCCGGCGGCCTCGACGGGAAGACCTACGGCATCCCGATGCGCGGCATGCAGCCCGTGATGCTCTTCTACAACAAGACCCTCTTCGCCCAGAACAACGTCCAGGTCCCCAAGACCTGGGAGGACCTGCAGAAGGCCATCACCGCCTTCAAGGCCAAGGGCATCACGCCGTTCGCCCTCGGCGGCTCCGACAAGTGGCCCGAGCTGATGTGGATGGAGTACCTCCTCGACCGGATCGGCGGCCCCGACGTCTTCCGCAGGATCCAGAACGGCGACAGCTCGGCGTGGGGCGACCCGGCCGTGCTCAAGACGGCGCAGACGGTCAAGCAGCTCGTCGACGACGGCGCCTTCGGCAAGAACTTCAACTCCGTCGACTACGGCAACGGCGGTGCCCCCACCCTGCTCAACAAGGGCAAGGCCGCCATGCACCTGATGGGTTCGTGGGAGTACTCGACGCAGTTGGGCAAGGCACCCAAGTTCGCCGAGAAGGACCTCGGCTGGACCGCCTTCCCGACGGTGGCCGGAGGCGTCGGCAACCCGGCGAACGTGGTCGGCAACCCCACCAACTACTGGTCCGTCAACGCCCGCACCAAGCACAAGGACGCCGCCATCGCCTTCCTGAAGGCCATGGCCGCCGAGTCCTACAGCAAGGCGCTCGTCGACAACGGGGACGTCCCCACCACGTCCAACGCCGCGTCGATGCTCAGCTCCTCGCCGAACCCGCAGTTCGCCAACGACCAGTACACGATGGTCCAGAAGGCGCCCGACTTCACACTCTCCTGGGACCAGGCCCTGGTGTCGAAGATCGCCACCCCGCTGCTCACCGAGATCAGCAAGCTGTTCGCCGGCAAGTCCACGCCCGAGCAGTTCGTCGCCGCGATGAAGGCCGTCAAGTAACGATGTCCCAGCTCTCCACGTACAGGAAGGTGCGCGGAGGAGGAAGGGCGGCCGCCGGCAGCGTCGGCCGCCCTTCGGTCGCCTGGGCCCTGCCCGGCATCCTCTTCTTCGCCCTCTTCGCGATCGTCCCGCTGGCGATCGCCGCCTATCTCTCCTTCTGCCACTGGGACGGGCTGAACTCCCCGACCCTGACCGGCGCGGACAACTGGACCCGGCTGTTCAAGGACCCGGAGTTCCGCCAGGCCGCCTGGCTCAGCCTGCTGCTCACCACGATCAGCTGGGCCTTCCAGACCCCGGTGGCCCTGCTGCTCGGCGTCTGGGCGGCGGGCAGGGAGCGCAGCCGGGCCGTGCTCTCCGCGGTCTTCTTCATCCCGCTGCTGCTGTCCACCACGGCCATCGCGATGCTCTTCCACGCGCTGCTCGACCCCAACTTCGGTGTGATCAACACGATCGGACCGTGGATCGGCGTCGACCCGAACATCATGGGCTCGTCCCACGGGGCGCTGCTCACCGTGGCCTTCGTCGGCGGCTGGCAGTTCATGCCGTTCCACACCCTGATCTACCAGGGCGGAACCCGGCAGATCCCCCAGGTGCTGTACCAGGCGGCGGAGATCGACGGCGCCGGCATGCTCCGGCAGTTCTTCCACATCACGCTGCCGCAGCTGCGCCACACCATCACGACCTCCTCGGTCCTGATGATCGTCGGCTCGCTGACCTACTTCGACACCGTGCTGATCATGACCAAGGGCGGGCCCGGCACGGACACCACCGTGCTGCCGTACCTGATGTACCGGACCGGTTTCCAGACCTACGACCTCGGCTACGCCGCGGCGATCGCCACCGCCCTGGTCGTGGTGGCCACCGCCCTGTCGCTGATCCTGGTCCGCTTCAGCGGCTTCGGGAACATGCGGTCCACCCGGGAAGGTATGTGACGAGATGTCGACCGACACCCGCCCCGCGCCGCGACTCGCGTCGCCCGTGACCCGCGGCCGGGCCGCGACCGCCGCGCGCCGCCGCCGCTGGGGCAACCCGCTGGCCGGCCTCGGCTCCCTGGTCTGGCTCGTGATCGTGGCCGTACCGCTCTACACGCTGGTCTCCGCCTCCCTGATGCACCAGGACCAGGCGCTGAACGGCGATCCGCTGGCCGTGCCGACCGACCCGACGCTCGACAACTACCGCACGGTGCTGGACAGCGGCTTCTCCTCGATGCTCGTCAACACGGCGATCGTCGCCGTGTCCACCGTCGCGATCGTGCTGGTGCTCGCGGTCCCCGTGGCCTATGTCGCGGTACGGACCCGCAGCCGGCTCTCCGGGCTCGCCTTCCGCACCTTCCTGCTCGGTGTCGCCATTCCGGCGCAGGCCGTGATCGTGCCGCTCTACCTGCTCATCACCAAACTGGGCCTGTACGACAGCCTGCCGGCGATCATCCTGCCGACCGCCGCCTTCGCGATGCCGGTCGCCGTCCTGATCCTCAGCGGCACCATGCGCGACGTCTCCGAGGAGATGTACGAGGCCATGGCACTGGACGGCGCGTCGCCGCTGCGGATGCTGTGGCAGCTGGCGGTCCCGATGTCCAAGGGCGGCATCAGCACCGTGGCCATCTACACGGCGCTCCAGGCGTGGAACGGCTTCCTGTTCCCGCTGATCCTGACGCAGTCGGAGGAGAACCGGGTCCTGACCCTCGGCCTGTTCAACTTCATGTCCCAGTTCGGGGTGAACATCCCCGCCGTGCTGGCCGCGATCGTGCTCTCGGTCGTGCCGATCTTCGCCGTGTACCTCGTGGCGCGCAAGGCGCTGGTCAACGGACTGATGGGGGTGGGCGGCAAGTAGAGATCCACGCCGCCCCGCACCACCGCACTCATGAGAGGAACCCCTGCCCCCATGGCAATCCCCGCTGTCCCGCATGCCCGCTCCACACCGGACCCGTCCGTCGACGGCCCGTGGCGCGACCCCTCCCGCACCCCCGAGGAGCGGGTGGCCGATCTGATCCCCCGGATGACCCTGGAGGAGAAGGCCGCCCAGCTGTACGGCATCTGGGTGGGCGCCGACGCCGACGGCGACGGGGTCGCCCCCCACCAGAACGACATGGTCGACCCCGTCGACTGGGACGCACTGACCACCCGGGGCCTCGGCCAGCTCACCCGCCCCTTCGGCACCGCCCCCGTCGACCCCGGCCTCGGCGCCCTCGCCCTGGCCCGCGCCCAGAGCCGCATCGCCGGAGCCGGCCGCTTCGGCATCCCGGCGCTCGCCCACGAGGAGTGCCTGGCCGGTTTCACCGCCTGGGGCGCCACCGCCTACCCCGTGCCCCTGTCGTGGGGCGCCGCCTGGAACCCGGAGCTGGTCGCCGAGATGGCCCGCCGGATCGGCGCGGACATGCGCGCCGTCGGCATCCACCAGGGCCTCGCCCCCGTCCTGGACGTCGTCCGCGACCTGCGCTGGGGCCGGGTCGAGGAGACCATCGGCGAGGACCCCTATCTGGTCGCCACCCTCGGCACCGCCTACGTCCGCGGACTGGAGTCCGCCGGCATCGTCGCCACGCTCAAGCACTTCGCCGGATACGCGGCCTCCGCCGGCGCCCGCAACCTCTCGCCGGTCCGCGCCGGGGCCCGGGAGATGGCGGACGTGATCCTGCCGCCCTTCGAGATGGCGCTGCTGGAGGGCGGGGCGCGCTCGGTCATGCACTCGTACGCGGAGATCGACGGGGTGCCCGCCGCCGCCGACCCGGAGCTGCTGACCGGACTGCTCCGGGACACCTGGGGCTTCACCGGGACCGTCGTCGCGGACTACTTCGGCATCGGCTTCCTGGAGACCCTGCACAAGGTCGCCGCCGACCGCGCCGACGCCGCCCGGCTCGCCCTGACCGCGGGCGTGGACGTCGAACTGCCCACGGTCCGCAGCTACGGCGACGTCCTGGTCGCCGCCGTCCGCGAGGGCGCCGTCGACGAGGAACTGGTCGACCGGGCGCTGCGCCGCGTCCTGCTCCAGAAGTGCGAGCTGGGTCTGCTGGACCCCGACTGGTCGCCGCTGCCCGCCGCCCTGAAGGACACCGACCCCGGGCAGGCCCGCGAGCGGGTCGACCTGGACCCGCCGGAGAACCGGGCGCTCGCCCGCGAACTCGCCGAACAGGCCTGTGTGCTGCTCGCCAACCCCGGCGGCACGCTGCCGCTGCGCGCCCCCGGACGGATCGCCGTCGTCGGGCCGCGCGCGGACGACGCGCTGGCCATGCTCGGCTGCTACTCCTTCCCCAGCCACGTCGGCGTCTCGCACCCGGAGAGCACGATGGGGATCGACGTCCCGACCGTGCTGGAGGCAGTCCGCGCGGAGTTCCCGGACACGGGCGTCGGCTTCGCCGCGGGCTGCGCGGTGGACGGCACCGACACCTCCGGTTTCGCGGAGGCGGTCCGGCTCGCCGGGGACGCCGACGTCTGCGTCGCCGTGCTCGGCGACCGGGCGGGCCTCTTCGGCCGGGGCACCTCCGGCGAGGGCTGCGACGCGGCCGACCTCGCGCTGCCCGGCGTGCAGGGCGCACTGCTCGACGCCCTGCTGGCCACCGGCACACCCGTGGTGCTGGTGATGCTGACCGGCCGCCCCTACGGGCTCGGGCCGTGGGCGGACCGGGCCGCCGCCGTCGTCCAGGCCTTCTTCCCCGGCGAGGAGGGCGGTCCGGCGCTGGCCGGGGTGCTGTCCGGCCGGGTCAACCCCTCGGGCCGGCTGCCGGTGGGCGTGCCGCGCGGTGCCGGGGGCCAGCCGTGGACGTATCTGCAGCCGCCGCTCGGGCTGGCGAGCGGGGTCAGCAGTCTCGACCCGACGCCGCTCTACCCCTTCGGGCACGGTCTGTCGTACACCGCCTTCGACTGGGAGGGCGGCGATCCGGAACCGGCCGAACTGCCCACCGACGGCTCCGCCGACGTGGAGATCACGGTCCGCAACTCCGGGGACCGCGAGGGGGCCGAGGTGGTGCAGCTCTACCTCCACGACCCGGTCGCGCAGACCACCCGCCCGCAGGCGCGGCTGATCGGCTACGCCCGGGTCCCGCTCGCCGCGGGCGCCGCCGCCCGGGTCCGCTTCCGCTTCCACGCGGACCTGGCGTCCTTCACCGGGACCGGCGGTCGCAAGGTCGTCGAACCGGGGGAGCTGGAGCTGAGGTTCGCTCCCTCCAGCGACGCGGCGGCGGTCCGCCGGACCGTACGGCTGCGGCTGACCGGCCCGGAACGGGTCGTCGACCACCGGCGCCGGCTGGTCTGCGGGGTCTCGGTCGAGCCGGCCCCCGTCGTGGAGCCCGCCGCACCCTGACCGGTCGCGTGCCGGCCCCCGCGCACCACCCCTTCGTGGACCTCCCCCCCCCGCCGGCCCCTCCGCCGGATGCGGGGAGGTCCACGAAACTTTCGGAACACCTTCATCGAACGTGCGTCGATCCCGGTACCCAGGGTCCGGGACGGCGTGTCCAGCGAAAGGGATCTGTCATGCGCAAGACAATTCGCGCGGGTCTGGTCGGCACCGCCGCCGCGGCCCTGCTCGTCTCCTCCTTCACGCTCAACGCCTCGGCCGCGCCCGAGCACACCGCCGCCCGGGGCAGGCCGAAGCCGCCCGCCGCCGACACCCTCGGAGGCCTCGGCCAGCGGGCCGGACTGCGCATCGGCACCGCCGTGGACATGGACGCCCTGGCCTCCGACGCCCCCTACCGGGCCCGTGCGGCGGGCGAGTTCACCTCCGTCACCCCCGAGAACGTCATGAAGTGGGAGGTCGTGGAGCCCCGGCGCGGCACCTACGACTGGAGCGCCGCCGACGCGCTCGTCGACTTCGCCCGGAGCAACGGCCAGCTGGTGCGCGGCCACACCCTGCTCTGGCACAACCAGCTGCCCGGCTGGCTCACCGAGGGCGACTTCACCGCCGACGAACTCCGCGCCCTGCTGCGCAAGCACATCACCGATCAGGCGAGCCACTTCAAGGGCCGGATCTGGCAGTGGGACGTCGTCAACGAGGCCTTCAACGACGACGGCACCCTGCGCGACAGCATCTGGCTGCGCGCCCTCGGACCCGGCTACATCGCGGACGCCTTCCGCTGGGCCCACCGGGCCGACCCCAAGGCCGAGCTGTACATCAACGACTACAACATCGAGGGCGTCAACGCCAAGAGCACCGCCCTCTACGACCTGGTCACCGAGCTGCGCGCCCAGGGCGTCCCCGTCGACGGCGTCGGCATCCAGGGCCATCTCTCCGTCCAGTACAACGCCCCGCACGACATCGCCGCCAACATGAAGCGGTTCGACGACCTCGGCCTGGAGACCGCGATCACCGAGGCCGACGTCCGGGTCCCGATGCCCGTGGACAGCACGGACCAGGAGGCCCAGGCCGAGGGGTACGACGTGCTGCTGCGCGGCTGCCTGCTCACCCGGCACTGCACCGACTTCACCGTGTGGGGCTTCACCGACCGCTACTCCTGGGTCCCCGGCACCTTCGAGGGCGAGGGCGCCGCCAACCTCCTCGACGAGAACTACGGGCCCAAGCCCGCCTACCAGGCCCTCACCGAGGACCTGAAGCTCGCCGCCGGCCGGAAGTGAGGGAGGCATTCGCATGAACGACGACAGCGTCCCGCGCACCACCAGCCGCAGAGCGGCGCTCGGCCTCGGACTGGGACTCACCGCCCTGGCCGCCACCCCGCTCGGCTCCCTCGCCGGGCTCACCGCAGAGGCCTCGGCCGCCGGGCACGGACCGGCCGCGGAGCCGACCGACCCGGGCGCGTACATCACCTTCACCCCCGGGAAGGGCACCTTCCCGCTGGCCGGGAGCGGGCGCGCCGCACCGCTCCTGGTCAGCGACCGCGACTGGCCCGGTGTGGTCCGGGTCGCGGGCGATCTGCGCGACGACATCGAACGCGTCACCGGCATCCGCCCCGCCCTGTCGCACGCCCCGGTGGCCGGGGCCCGCGAGATCACCGTCATCGGCACCCTGGGCCGCAGCCCCCTGATCGACGACCTGGTCGCCCGGGGCGTACTCGACGTCACCGGTCTGCGGGGCGCCTGGGAGACCAGCCTCCAGACCGTCGTCGAGCGGCCGATGCCCGGCGTGGACCGGGCCTTCGTGATCGTGGGCAGCGACCAGCGCGGCACGATCTTCGGCGCGTACGACGTCTCGCGCGGCATCGGCGTCTCGCCCTGGTACTGGTGGGACGACGTGAAACCCGAACACCGGGACCGCGTCCACGTACGGCCCGGCCGGCACACCCAGGGCACCCCCGCCGTGAAGTACCGCGGCTTCTTCATCAACGACGAGAACCCGGCCCTGGGCACCTGGGCCCCCGGCTACTTCGGCCCCGGCAAGGCCCCCGGCTTCGAGGGCGGCTTCAACGCAGGCTTCTACGCCAAGGTCTTCGAGGTGATGCTGCGCCTGAAGGCCAACTACCTCTGGCCGGCGGTCTGGGGACGCGCCTTCGCCGAGGACGACCCGCTCAACCACGCCACCGCCAAGGCGTACGGCGTCGTCATGGGCACCTCGCACGAGGCCCCGATGATGCGCGGCATCGAGGAGTGGAACCGGCACGCCGTCGCCGCCGTACGGGACGGCGACGGCAATGTCACCACCCCCGGCCACGACCCCTACGGCGGCACCGGCGAATGGTCCTTCCGCCGCAACGCCGAGGCGATCAAGGCCTACTGGGCCGAGGGCATCCGGCGGATGCGCGACGAGGACTTCGAGGGCGTCGTCACCCTCGGCATGCGCGGCAACGGCGACGTCAGCCTCCCCGACGGCGACGGCATCGAGCTGATGACCGAGATCATCGCCACCCAGCGGCAGATCCTCGCCGAGGTGTCCGGCCGGGACATCACCACGATCCCCCAGGTCTGGACGCTCTACAAGGAGGTCCAGCGCTACTGGGACCGGGGACTGCGGGTCCCGGACGACGTCACGGTCGTCCTCACCGACGACAACTGGGCCAACATCCGCAAGCTGCCCGACCCCCGCGAGGCCGCCCGCGCGGGCGGCTACGGGCTCTACTACCACTTCGACTACGTGGGCGTCGGACGCAACTACAAGTGGGTCGACACCGCCTCCCTGCCCAACCTCTGGGACCAGCTCCACCAGTGCGCCGCCTACGGCAACCGCGGTCTGTGGGTCACCAACGTCGGTGACCTCAAGGGCAACGAACTGCCCACCCAGTTCTTCCTGGACTACGCCTGGAACCCCGGCCGCTGGCCCCTGGACCGGCTGCCGGAGTGGGAGCAGGGCTACGCCCGGCAGAACTTCGGCGAGAGGAGGGCCGCCGAGATCGCCGCCGTACTGAACACGTACGCCCGGCTCCAGTCGCGGCGCAAGCCCGAACTGCTCAACCGGAAAATCACCCTGGACCCGGCCAAGGACCCCGCCCAGGACTCCTCCGCGGTCGTGTACGACGACGAGGCGAGCCCGTTCAGCCTCGTCGACTACCGCGAACTGGAGCGCGTCACCGAGGAGTGGCGGCTCCTCGGCGCCGAGGCCGAACGCGTCGGGCGGAGCCTGCCGGCCTCCGCCCAGGACGCCTGGTACGAACTGGTCGGCTACGAGGTGGCGGCCACCGCCAATCTGTACGCGCTGCGCGAGGCCGAGTTCACCAACCTGCACTACGCGGCGCAGGGCAGGAACCGCACGAACGCCCTCGCGGCCGCCGCCGAGGCCCGGCTCGCCGACGACCTGGCCCTGGCCGACCGCTTCAACACCCGTGTCGCGGGCGGCAAATGGAAGGGCTTCCAGACCCAGCCGCACATCGACTACGGCGATGTCGCCCGCTACGGGCCCAACGCCCCCTGGCAGCAGCCCGAGATCGACAACGTCGCACTCAAGGACGTGCTCTTCCCCGCGGTCCGGCGCATCGACCTGCCCGCCGCCGCCGAGATGGGCGTGGCCGTCGACGGCTCCGCGCACTGGTGGCCGAAGGGGCCGGGCCGTCCCGTGCTGCCGGTCTTCAGCCCGTACCAGAGCCAGCCCGCCCAGTACATCGAGGTGTTCAACCGGGGCCGGGCCCCGTTCGACTACCGGGTGCGCACCGGAGCCCCCTGGCTGTGGGTGGACCGGGTCCGGGGCCGGGTCACCGACCAGGACCGGATCACCCTGCGCGTCGACTGGGACCGCGCCCCGAAGGGGACCACCGAGGTCCCGGTCACGGTGACCGGGCCGGACGGCCGCGAGGTCGTCGTCACGGCGGTCGTCGACCGGCCGGCCCTCCCCGGAGCGCGGCCGGAGGGCTTCGTGGAGGCCAACGGCTACGTCTCCGTCGAGGCCGACCACGTCACCCGGGCCGTCGGCGGCCGGGGCATCACCTGGCGGCGCATCCCCGGCATCGGCCGGACCGGCGCGGGCATGGAACCCTTCCCGGTCACCGCCGCCCGCCAGGTGCCCGGCGGCCGGGGACCGAGGCTGGAGTACCGGGTCACCCTGTTCACCACCGGGCCGGTCACCGTCCACGCGTACCTCTCGCCCCGCAACAACCCGCTGCCGACCGACGGGCTGACCTACGCCGTCTCCTTCGACGACGACGCCCCGCGGTCGGTGAACGTCACGCGGACCACCGGGGCCGACGACGGCACGATGAACCCGCAGTGGGCCCGCAACACCTCCGACAACGTCAACATCACCAGCACCGTGCACCACATCGGCGAGGCCGGCGCGCATGTGCTGAAATTCTGGATGGTCGATCCGACGGTGGTGCTGCAGAACCTGGTGATCGACACCGGCGGCCTCAAGCCCAGCCATCTGGGCCCGCCGGAGAGCCTCCGGCTGCGCTGAAGCCCGGGGGACCGGGCGCGGAGGAGAACAGAGCGATGACGAGCGGGAACGACCACGACGCGGTGGCCGGGGACCTGGAGATCACCCCCATCGGCACCGAGGTGCGGATCCGGGCCGTGACGCCGTCCGGGGCGTTCTCGCTCGTCTGCTCACCGGACCGGGCCCGGGAGCTGGCCGCCGCGCTCGGCGCCGCGGCCGACGAGGCGGCGTCCGCGCGCACGGCCGACCCGGTCACCGTCCGCGCGGACGGGCTGCGCCGGGGCGATGTGCGCGACGGTGAGCGCGTGATGACGGTGGAGTCCGTCCGGGCCGACGGGGCCACCGTCCACATCGGCTGGAGATCCGGCGCGGGCCGCGGCTGGAACCAGTCGTACGACGCCGACGCCCTGATCACCCTGCGCCGCAGGGGACCGGAGCCCGCCTGACCCCGGGCCGCCGTGCGACGCCGGGGGAGGGGGCGCACTCTGGAGAGGTAGCTCCCGGAGGTGAGCGCCATGACCCAGACGGCTGTCGGATGGCACATCGAGCTCGAATTCGAGGAGGACACCCAGCGCACCCGTGCGGCCGCGCTCGTCAGGCTGTCGGACGGGACCGAGGTGCGGGCCCACGGCTACGCCAGCCGGCACCCCGCCGACGCCCGTCAGCCCCGGGTGGGCGAGGAGATCGCGGGCGCCCGCGCCCTCAACGAGCTGGCGATGAAGCTGCTGACCAAGGCCCATGACGAGATCGACGAGGCCTCGGGGCGCACCTCGTACCCGCTGACCTGAGGAAAGCCGCGGAACGGGGCCGGGGCCGCGGCGGGCCGTCGCGCCTGCCGCTTAGTACGAGAGGCTTCGTAATTTGACGGGCGTCGTAGTACGGGATGTATCGTACTAGCGATCCTTTCCGGCCCGTCGATGCGGAGTCTGTCGTGAGTGCCCTGTTCGAGCCGTTCACCCTGCGGTCGCTCGTCGTGCCCAACCGGGTGTGGATGGCACCCATGTGCCAGTACAGCGCCGCGCCCGAGGGCCCCGACGCGGGCGTCCCGACCGACTGGCACTTCACCCACCTCGCCGCCCGCGCCACCGGCGGCACCGGCCTGATCCTCGCCGAGGCGACGGCGGTCAGCCCCGAGGGGCGGATCAGCCCGAACGACCTCGGTCTCTGGAACGACACCCAGGCCGCCGCGTTCCGCCGGATCACCGACTTCGTCAAGGCCCAGGGTGCCGTCGTCGGCATCCAGCTCGGGCACGCCGGTCGCAAGGCGTCCGTGGACGTGCCCTGGGCGGGCGGCGCCCCGGTCGGCCCCGAGGCCCACGGCTGGACACCGGTCGCCCCGAGTCCGCTGCCCTTCGACGAGGGTCACCACGTCCCGCACGAGCTGACCGTCGAGGAGATCCGGCGGGTCGTGGACGACTTCCGCGAGGCCGCGCGCCGCGCGCTCGCCGCGGGCTTCCAGGTCGTCGAGGTGCACGGCGCCCACGGCTACCTCGTCGGCCAGTTCCTCTCGCCGCACAGCAACCACCGCACCGACGCCTACGGCGGCAGCTACGAGAACCGCACCCGCTTCGCGCTCCAGGTCGTGGACGCCGTGCGCGAGGTGTGGCCGGACGACCTGCCGGTCTTCTTCCGCATCTCCGCCACGGACTGGCTCAGCGAGAACGCCGACGACGCGCGCGAGGGCTGGACCGCCGATGAGACCGTGCGCTTCGCGGAGGAACTGCGCGCCCACGGCGTCGATCTGCTCGACGTCTCGACCGGGGGCAACGCGCCCCGTGCCCGCATCGCGAGCGGCCCCGGCTACCAGGTGCCCTTCGCCGAGCGCGTGAAGCGCGAGACCTCGCTCCCGGTCGCCGCCGTCGGTCTCATCACCGACCCCCAGCAGGCCGAGAAGATCCTCACCGAGGGCCGCGCCGACGCCGTCCTCCTCGGCCGCGAACTGCTGCGCAACCCGTCCTGGGCCTGGCACGCGGCCGCCGGACTGAACGTCCGGGGCCGCGCCCCCGAGCAGTACGACTACGCGATCTGAGCGCACGGTCCGGCCCCGGCCCCCGTCGCGCCTCCCCCGAGGGGAGGGCGGCGGGGGTCCGTGCGTTCCCGGGGCGTTTTCCTTCGAGCAAATTTTTCTATCGTTGAAAATTCTTCGTGCACGACTGTTGTTTTGCGTTTGGTGCTGTGACTCAATGTTCGATCATGTGCTGTGCCTCACAGGATCGAGGCACTACGGCTCTCTCGACAGGACGACGCCTTGAGACGACAAATGCCCTGTTCCCGTGCGGTTCTGAGGACCGTGGCGTGCGCCGCCGCCCTCCTCATACCCGTCGGTGCGACCCTGGTTCCCGCCGCCGCGGCCACCCCGGTCGGTGCCGTCCCGGCCGCGTTCGCCGCGTCCGACCCGGCCACCGCCGTGCACGGTCTGAAGGGCGAGTACTACAGCATGTCCGCGCCGGGCGCGCGGGACTTCGCCCAGCTCGGCGGGGTCGCCCTCGAACCGAACATCAACTTCCCCGGCCTCACGGGAACGTTCCAGTCGACCACCGGCCGGACCGAGAACACCACCGCCCGCTGGACCGGCTTCCTCACCGCCCCCGAGGACGGCGACTACACCTTCTCCGCCAGCGGCGACAACGGCTTCCGCCTGTTCATCGACGGCAAGGCCGTCATCGACCACTGGCAGCCGGACTGGGACAACGAGCAGACCAGCGAGCCGATATCACTCAAGGCCGGCGAGCCGCACGCGTTCAAGCTGGAGATGTTCCAGGACACCGGCGGCGCGAACATGTTCCTGCGCTGGTCCAGCCCGAAGCTGGCCAAGCAGTTCGTCCCGGAGTCCGCCTTCACCCCGCCCGCCGACTTCGAGGTCTACCCCGTCGGGCTGAGCATCGCGGACAACGGCACCGAGCTGCACGCCGTCTTCGACGACAAGGTCAGCGACTACGCGTCCCTGAAGGACCACCTCACCGTCGAGGCCGACACCACCCCGATGCCGGTCAAGTCCGTCACCCGGGCCCGCAGCGGCAGGGAACTCGTCGTCAAGCTGGACGCGGCGGTCCTCAAGGACCAGCGCGTCAAGATCGCGTACGACGGGAAGGGCGGCCTGAAGGCGGGCGGCGAGACCGTCCCCGAGATCAACCGCACGGCCACCAACAAGTCCACGCACCGCCTCACCACCAAGTGGGGCGACAAGGTCGACCGCAACCACCCGCTGCCCGAGTACCCCCGGCCGCAGCAGGTGCGCGACAAGTGGAAGAACCTCAACGGCCAGTGGGAGTTCGCCGGCGCCGCGGCGGGCGAGAAGCCCGTTTTCGGCAAGAAGCTCGACGAGCGCATCACCGTGCCGTACCCGGTCGAGTCGCAGCTCTCCGGGGTCGAGCGCCACGAAGACCACATGTTCTACCGCAAGCTCGTCACCGTCCCGCAGAACTGGGCCGTCAAGACCGACAAGCACGGCAAGAAGAACCGGCTGAAGCTCAACTTCGGTGCCGTCGACTACCAGGCGACCGTCTGGGTCAACGGCAAGAAGGTCGCCGAGCACACCGGCGGCTACACCGCTTTCACCGCCGACATCACCGACGCGCTCAAGGGCAGCGGCCCCCAGGAGATCGTCGTCGGGGTCACCGACACCACCGGCCCCGACCAGCCCACCGGCAAGCAGTCCGCCAACCCCGGCGGCATCTTCTACACCGCCTCCTCCGGCATCTGGCAGACCGTCTGGATGGAGCCCGTCGCCCCGGCGGCCGTCGACTCCCTGACCACGACCCCGGACATCGACAAGGGCCGCCTCGCCCTGACGGTCAACTCCGAGGACGCCTCGAAGTCCGCGACGGTCACCGCCGTCGCCCGTGACAAGAAGGGCAAGGTCGTCGGCAGGACCAGCGGCCCGGCCAACCGCGAGCTGAGCCTCCCGGTCGCCAAGCAGCACCTGTGGACGCCGGACGACCCGTACCTGTACGACCTGGAGGTCACCCTCAAGGACGGCGGCTCCAAGGACACCGTCGACAGCTACTTCGGCATGCGCTCCGTCGGCATCGCCGATGTCGGCGGCTACCGGAAGATCGTCCTCAACGGGAAGCCGTTCTTCTCGCTCGCCCAGCTCGACCAGGGCTTCTACCCGGACGGCCTGAACACCGCGCCCAGCGACGACGCGCTGGTCTTCGACCTGAAGGCGCAGAAGGACCTCGGCTTCAACTCCGTGCGCAAGCACATCAAGGTCGAGCCCGCCCGCTGGTACTACCACGCCGACCAGCTCGGTCTGTTCGTGTGGCAGGACTTCGTCTCCGGCAACCTCACCAACGACAAGGGCCACCAGGCCTTCGTCGACCAGGGCGCCGAGATGATGGAGCAGCTGCACAACTACCCCTCGATCGGTTCCTGGATCGTCTTCAACGAGGGCTGGGGCGAGTGGGACCGCACCGAGACCGGCAAGATCACCGAGCAGGTCCAGGCCGCCGACCCCTCCCGCATCGTCAACGCCCACAGCGGTGTCAACTGCTGCAACTCGAAGGGTGACTCGGGCAAGGGCGACATCATCGACCACCACGACTACAACAACACCGACCCGGCCTTCCCGGACACCACCCGCGCCGCGATGGACGGCGAGCACGGCGGCTTCACCCTGCGGATGCCCGGTCACATGTGGCCCGGCGCCCCGACCGTGATCTACAGCGGCGTCGCCGACAAGGCCGCGCTCACCGCCAAGTACGTCGAGAACACCCGCAAGTACTACCTGGAGGCGGCCGGCGCCGAACTCTCCGGCTCCATCTACACCCAGGTGACCGACCTGGAGAACGAGCTCAACGGCCTCTGGACGTACGACCGCCGCGAGATCAAGGTCGACGCCGCCCAGGTCCGGAAGATCAACCGCGAGGTCATCGCCGCCGGTGCCGCGGCCGGCACCCGCACCCCCGTCAAGGGCGGCGGCTCCTGGTCGCTCGACGAGAACAAGGGCACCAAGGCCGCCGACGCCGGACCGAACCACAAGGACCTCACCCTCTCCGAGGGCACGTCCTGGACCACCGGCGTCCACGGCTCGGCGCTGAAGTTCGACGGCGAGGGCCAGTACGCCGAGACCGACGGCCCGGTCGTCGACACCACCGGCGACTACACCGTCTCCGCCTGGGCCTCGCTGGACGCGCTCCCCGGCAACTACGCCACCGTCGTCAGCCAGGACGGCCGGCGCCAGGAGAACCCCTTCTACCTCCAGTACGGCCAGGGCGCGTTCTCCTTCTCCACCCCCGGCGCCCACCGCGCCCGCGCCGAGCTGACGCCGGAACTCGGCCGCTGGTACCACCTGGTCGGCGTCCGCAGCGGCGACGAGATCAAGCTCTACGTGGACGGCGCGCTCGTCTCCACCGCCCCGGCCGGATCGGCCGACGTCAGCAGCGGTGCCCTGTCCGTGGGCCGCGCCAAGTGGTCGGGGAACAACACCGACTTCTGGAACGGCTCCGTGGACCAGGTCCAGGTGTTCGACAAGGCGCTCACCGACCAGGAGGTGACCGCCCTGTACGACGGCGGGAAGGCGTAACACCCTCGGTGCCGCACCCCGTGTGCGGCACCCCGCCCCCTCGGGACCGCTCCCGGCGGTGCGTGGCACAGGCCCGCACCGCCGGGAGCCTCCGGCTGCCCGACGCGCCTACACCCCGCTGCTCTCCCGGACCAGCAGCCGGTGCGGGACCACGATCCGGCGCGCCGCCAGCCCGGAGAGCCGCCCGAGGACACGCTCGCTCAAGCACTGCACCGCCCGCTCGGCGATCTGCGTCAGGTCGGGGGAGACCGTGGTCAGCGCGGGGGTCGAGAACCGCCCGTCCTCGATGTCGTCGAAGCCCGCCAGCGCCAGGTCCTCCGGCACCCGCACCCCCCGTTCGCCGCAGGCCCGCAACGCCCCCAGGGCCAGTTCGTCGCTGAAGCAGAACACCGCGTCCGGGCGCTCCGGCAGGAGCAGCAGCTCGCGCAGCGCCCGCGCCCCCTCCGCGCGGTGCAGGTCCGCCACCTCCACCTCGGCGACCGGACTCAGCCCCGCCTCCGCGAGCCCCTGCCGGAAGCCCTCGGCCCGCAGCTCGGCCGTGCCGTGCCCCAGGGCGGACTGGAGACCGATCGCGGCCACCCGCCGGCGTCCGGCCGCCACCAGATGGCGAGCCGCGTCCCGGGCCGCGGCCACGTTGTCCACCGCCACGTGGTCGATGGTCCCGTGCGGATCCAGCTCGCCGAGGACCACGAGCGGCAGCCCGCCCGCCAGCGAGGCGAGTTCGGCCGGGGGAGTCGACCAGGGGCTGATGATCATCCCGTCCACCTGGTGGCCCTCGGAGCCCTCCAGCAGCCGCCGCTCCAGGTCCGCGCGCCCCGCTGTGCGCTCCAGGAGCACCGTCCAGCCGCGCTCCTGGGCCGCGTCGATGAGAAGACCCGTGAGCGCCCCGAAATAGGGGGAGTGGATCTCGGGGACGGCCACGCCGATGAGGCCCGTGCGGCCCTGGCGGAGGTTGCGGGCGGCGAGATTGGGGCGGTAGCCCAGCTCCTCCACCGCGGCGAGGACCCGGGCCCGGGTCGCCGGGGCGACGGCGGCCGCGTTGCTCACCACATTGGAGACGGTCCTGACGGACACGCCCGCGCGCGCGGCGACGTCCTTGAGTCTCGCTGCCACGTCCGGTGCTCCCGCTCTCTGCCGGGGGCGGAGGGCCCGCGCCCCGTGCGCATGACCGTAACAGGTGGCCCGAGGTTCGTCCGCGCACTCTCTTGCCACGTTGCTTGCAACGTTGCAATATGAGGGTGCCCCGATCGGAGAAAGGACCCCACCATGCATGAGGCCGTCACCACCACCGCCCCGTTCCCGTCCGCCGACGAGGCGGTGCGCGATCTGTACGGCCCGGGGATCACCGCGTGCCGCGGGGCCTTCGCCCCGGAGTGGGCGGACCGGATGCGCGAGGACATCGACGCCGCCTTCGCCGAGGCCCGCGGCCGGGAGGGTGGCGCTGTCGGCCGGGGTCCGCACCGGTACTACGTGGAGATCCACCCCGAGCAGCTGCGCGGCTTCGTGGACCTCGTCGACCACCCCTGGGTGCGCGCGGTCGCCGAGGCGGTGCTCGGCCCCGGCTACCGCGTCGTCGAGCTGGGCTTCGACGTGCCGCTGGCCGGTGCGGTGAACCAGCCCTGGCACCGCGACTTCCCGATGCCGGAGGAGACCCGCCGCGGCCGCCGGCTCACCTCGCTCGCCTTCAACCTCACGGCCGTCGACACGCGCGAGGACATGGGGCCCTTCGAGATCGCGCCCGGCACGCAGTGGGACGACGGCGCCCGCTTCGGGCACGCGATGTTCCCGCGCCGCGAGGAGTACCCGCGCTACGAGGCCCTGGCGAAGCGCACGTACCCGCGGCGGGGCGACATCTCGGCGCGCTCGGCCCTGACCGTCCACCGGGGCACGGCCAACCGGTCGCAGGACCCGCGCCCGGTCCTGGTGCTCGGGGTGGACGCCCCGGGCGCGGGGAACGACGGCCACCACGACATGGCGGTCACCCGGCGCTTCTGGGAGTCGCTGCCCGAGCGGGTCCGGGCGCACCTGGGCTGCCCGGTGGTCGACCGCCTCGCGCCGATCGTGCAGAAGCACACCATCGAGGGCTTGGTCATGGGCGACGCGTAGAGCAGAACGGGGTCCGGCGGACAGGCCGCCGGACCCCGGTGCTCATCTCGTTCTCAGGGTGCCCAGGGCGCCTCCACCGCCCAGGTGGTGTCCTCGGTGAACGTGGCCGGGTTGTCCCAGTCGTGGCCGCCGCCCGGGGTGGCCAGCCACACCTCCGACCGGATGTGCCGCAGATAGCTGCCCGGCAGGTTCGCGCTGGTCAGCCGCACACCGCCGGTGCCGGCGATCGCGCACCAGGTGGCATCGGCCTTGTACAGTGCGGAGCCGTCGTTCGCGTCGCGGCGGACCCGGAAGTCCCGGTGGCGCAGATACTCGCCGGGGTAGTTGCGCGACTCGAACGAGTAGCAGTTGCCGTTCGCCAGACCGGGGACGATCTTCCAGGTGGCGTCGTTCTTCAGCAGCGCGCTGCTGTTGCCGTCGACGACCTCGGTGAAGGCCAGCGCGTCCTGGTGGCGCAGGTACTTGTCGGTGTAGCCGGGTGTGGTGACCCGCAGCGACTTGTAGCCGCCGGTGGGCAGGGTCACCGGCGGGGTCGGGTTCTTGGAGGCGTTGATGAGGGCCTGGTTCGCGGCCCGCACCCGGGCCGTGTCCACCTTGACGACCTGGCGGTCGTAGGTGAGCAGGCCGTTCGCCTCGTTCTCGACGTCGGTGATCTCGGTGTAGACGGAGGCGGAGAGGCCTGCCGGGAGCTGGCCGATCCGGATGCCGTCGATGAGCCCGGTGAACCGGTCGTTCAGCGCGGAGAGGCTCGGCTGGTCCTCGTAGCTGAAGCCGCCGCCGGGGAACCACTCGTGCCCCGGGACCTTGTAGCCCAGCCCGCCGAACTCGCCGAGGACGGCCGCCCGGGTCGCGGTCGGCGCGGTGTTGCCGGGGCCGACGTAGATGTGGTTGTCGACCACGTCACCGTTGCCGCCGTCCACCGAGCCGCAGCAGTTGACCCCGCTCATGTTGTCCACGAGCCGCGTCGGGTCGTACGCCTTGACCTCGTTGGCGATCCTGGCCTGGTCGTACTGCCCCCAGCCCTCGTTCTGGTCGACCCACATCACCAGCGAGGGCGAGCTGCGGTGCTGGTCGATGATCGCGTGGAACTCGGCCTCCCACTGGGTGCGGGCCGCCGAGTCCGGGGACTTGCCGGTGTCCATGGCCGGCATGTCCTGCCAGACCAGGAGGCCCAGCTTGTCCGCCCAGTAGAACCACCGCTGCGGTTCCACCTTGATGTGCTTGCGGACCATGTTGAACCCGAGGTCCTTGTGGGCCTGGAGGTCCGACTTCAGCGCGGCGTCGGTCGGCGCGGTGTAGATGCCGTCCGGCCAGTAGCCCTGGTCCAGGGTGCCCGTCTGGAAGACGAACTTCCCGTTGAGGACCGGCCGCAGGACGTTGTCGACCTTCGCGATCGCGATGGAGCGCATCCCGGTGTAGCTGCCCGCCGAGTCCGTCACCGCCGAGCCGTCGAGCAGTTCCGCCTTCACGTCGTAGAGGAACGGGTCGTCCGGGGTCCACAGACGCGGGTTCGGCACCGGTACGGAGATCTCGGAGCCGACCGTACCGGTGGCCGAGCCGACCACGGTGCCACCGCTGGAGACGGTGACGCGCGCCGTGCGCCCGGAGGCGGACGCGCCCTGCACCTTCACCCGCAGGGTGCTGTCGCCCAGGTTCGGCGTCATGTCCAGCCGGGTGATGTGCGCGGCGGCGACCGGTTCCAGCCACACCGTCTGCCAGATGCCGGAGGCGGCGGTGTAGAAGATGCCGCCCCCGTTGTGCGGCTGCACATCATTGATGCGCTGTTTGCCGACGGCCTGGCCGCCGGTCTGCGTCGGGTCGTAGACGGACACCACGATCGTGTTCGTACCACCGTTGAGCTGCGGAGTGATGTCGTACGAGAACGAGTCGTAGCCGCCCTTGTGCGCGCCCACCTGGGTGCCGTTGACCCAGACCGTGGTCTGCCAGTCGGAGGCGCCGAAGTTGAGCACGGTCCGGCGGCCGTTCCAGTTCGACGGGACGGTGAAGGCGCGCTTGTACCAGAGCTTGTCGTTCTCGGTGATCCTGCGCTGGATGCCCGAGAGCGCGGACTCGGCGACGAAGGGCACCCGGATCTGCTCCGTGAACGACGCCGGCTGCCCGGCGTCGCGGCCGGTCACCGCGAAGTCCCAGATGCCGTTGAGGTTGGCCCAGTCGGGCCGGGTCAGCTGCGGGCGCGGGTACTCGGGCAGCGGCTGATCGACCGGGACCTGACCGGTCCAGGGCGTCGTCATCGGCGGGGTCTTCGGCGACCAGGACGCGGCGGTGGCGGGGGCTGTGCCCACGCCCACCAGCGCCGAGGACACCAGCGCCAACAGGCCGGCCGTCGCGATCGTCCGTCTCCACCACGGCCTGCGGCCGGGCATACGTAAGCGGCTCACGGGTTCGTCTCCTTGATTCGGTTCGGCCCCCGGGAGCGGGGGCGGCATGGGGGGTGTGCGCGGAAGCGCGGGAATCAGACGAGCTGCCAGAGGTGGTCGTCGGTGCCGTTGTCGTCGAACTGGACGACATGGGCGCTGTCGGCGGTGGACATGGAGTCGACGCCGAGGACCTTGCCGGAGTGCCGGTTGCGGATGCGGTACCAGCCGGCCTCGTCCGGGACGAGCTGCCAGAGGTGGTCGTCGGTGCCGTTGTCGTCGAACTGGACGACATGCGCGCTGTTGTCCATCGACATGTTGTCGACGCCGAGGACCTTGCCCGAGTGATGGTTGCGGATGCGGTACCAGCCGTCGCCCTCCGCGACCAGCCGCCAGTCGTGGTCGTCGGTCCCCGTGTCCCCGAACTGCACGACGTGCGCGCTGTTGGCGGTGGACATGACGTCGACGCCGAGGACCTTGCCGGAGTGGCGGTTGCGGATGCGGTACCAGCGGTCGGCGAGCCAGGGACGTGCGTCCGGGGCGGCCGTCGGGAACGAGGTGATGCGCAGCCGGGCCGCCCCCATCGGGACGAGCGTTACCTCCTCCACCGGCTCGGTGCTGCGGGCCGGGGAGTCCTGGAGCGGGGCGACGACGTGCTCGTCGTCGGCCGTCCATTCCGGGATGCGGCGGGCCTTCGCGGTGAGGGTCAGCGGGGTGCCGTCGAGCGTGAACGGGTTGGCGCCGCGCACCGGCCGGCTCCTGTGGTGGCGGGGGGAGGCGGCCTGCCCGTCCGCGTCCAGGACCAGCCCGTAGTTCCACGGTCCGGTCGCGTGCACCGCGTACTCGGGGAACTGGTCGCTGCCGCCGATGCGCTCGTACGTCTCGCCGATGCGCAGCGAGTACGTGAGCGGGCCGTGGTCCACGCTGACGGAGCCCCGGTTGTCCGCCCAGGTGCGCACGGTGGTGCGCTGCGGGAAGCGCAGGACGACCCGGTCCCCGTCCGCCCAGGTGCGGTCGATCCGGGTGAAGGCGGGGCCTGCGGGGGCGTCGACGCGCCGCCCGTTCACGGTGATCTCCGGGGCGTCGCACCAGGCCGGGACGCGCAGCACCAGCGGGAAGGCCAGCCGCTTCGGGGCCTTCAGGGTCAGCGTGACCGTGTCCGTGAACGGGTAGTCCGTCTGTTCCGTGAAGGTGACCTCGGTGCCGTCCGCGACCTTGGCCGTCACCTCGCAGGCGGCGTACATCGCGGCGGCCAGACCCCCGTCCGGGGTGGCGAGCCACAGCTCCTCGGTGAAGTAGGGCCAGCCCATGCCGTAGTTGTGCGGACAGCAGCGGTACTGGTCGACGCCCGGCAGGAACGCCTGCATGGCGAAGCCGTTCTGGAACTGCCGGTCCCGCTTGGGCACGTTGTCCAGATCGACGCTGTTGGCGCTGGTGATGTAGTGGACCGCCTTCCCCGAGGGGTCGAGGGAGGCGGGCAGCGAGTTGAACGCCAGTTCCTCGCAGCGGTCGGCCCACAGCGGGTCGCCCGTGATCCGGGTCAGCAGCTGGTGGCTGGCCATGAACTCGACGATCCCGCAGGTCTCGAAGCCCTGGCGGGGATCGCCGTGCCCCGGGCGGGCGTTCTCGTCGCCGGCGAAGCCGCCGCCGGGGAACTGCCCGTACTGGTCCATGGCCTTCCCGTACGTTCCGTACGTGTTCCGGGTGTCCTGGGCCGAGCCGCTGCGCAGCGCGTACTGGGCGGGCTCGCGGAAGCCCTGGGCGATGTTCACGTTGTGCGGGTTGACCAGGTTGTCGCCCCAGTCGGCCCCGTACGTGTGGATCGTGTCGGCGAGGTCCAGCAGGAAGGCGTCCCCGGTGCGGTTGTACAGCCAGAAGACGCTGTCCAGGCCGTCGCCCCAGCGCAGGGCGATCCAGCTGGTGTTGAAGGCCCCGGGGCCCTGGGCGTTCATGTAGCGGAAGAACCTGCTCAGGAAGGGGATGATCCGGGTGTCGCCGGAGTACTCCTGCCAGGAGCGCAGGGCCTGCACCAGGGGCAGGAAGGGCCAGAAGTCGGGGCCGCCGTTCAGCGAGGTGCGCAGCGCCTTCGGACCGAAGAAGCCGTCGGACTGCTGGGTGGCCAGGATCGCGTCGAACCACCGGCGCACCGACGCCAGCGCCTTCGCGTCGCCCGTGACGATCGCCAGGTCGGTGTAGCCGCGCAGCCAGTACGGGACCTCCTCCCACCCGCCGAGATCGGGGCGGACCCAGCCGGTGGCCGAGAAGTCGAGGAAGTGCGAGAACTCCTCGTACCGGCCGCACAAGCCGTCGAGCTGGAGCTTCAGCTGTCCGGCGAGCCAGCCGCGCGCGGTGACCCGGCCCGGCGGCAGTCTCAGGAACGCGGTGGGGTGCAGGGGCGCGGCGTTGGGGGAGTAGTGGCCGCCGTGCGCGGGGCGCGCGCGGTGCTCGGCGGCGGTCGCGGTGGCGGCCCAGCGGCCGGAGGACACGGCCGTGGCGGCGGCGGCCGTGGCCATCGCGCCGGCCATGAGCTGTCTGCGGTTCAGGGGCATGGAGGGGCTCCTGCTCTCGGCCGGAGGTGCGGGCCGGCCGGTACGGGGTGCGGCACGGGCGGGGGGTGCGGCCGACGCGGTGTCCGGCAGGGCTGGTGCCGTCCGGACGCGCGCACGGTGAGGCGCGCCGTCGGCTGTGGGGGCGGCGCGTGACAGCGTTGTCTTTCAACGTTGGAAAGATGGGTGCCTGCGGTATGACAGCACGGCTCCGGGCGGCTGTCCAGAGGTGCGGCGGCAGTTGTCCGGCGGTCGCCCCGGAGGGCTCCGACTCATTTTGGAAACGGGGCGACGCCACTCTTGCCGCCCGCGCCGCGGCGCATATATAACGTTGTAAACCGAGCCGCCGAGAGGCCGCGAAGGCTCTCATGGCCACAGTTCTCCCAGGTGGGGGCTTTGTGGCCGTACAGGGGCCGTGAGGAATGCAGTCGCTCGACTCCGCACCCCCGCGGCAGCCGACGCACCGTCCAGCCATGCCCGACCGCACGCACATCGGCGTGCCGTCATCCCGCCAAGGAGCTCCCGCGCATGATGATCCAGCGCCGAACCCGTACCCTCGCCGTGGCCTGCCTCCTCGCCGCCACCGCCACGCTGGCCGCCTCCGGCTGCTCCAAGTCGGAGACCTCGGACACCGCCAACGCCGACAGCAGCCAGGGCGCGCAGGCGGCCAAGACCCCCGAGTCCTCCTCCGGTTCGGGCTGCTCGCTGCAGACCTACGGCGCGCCGAAGCTGGACCTGAAGGACGCGGTGGTCGGCTTCTCCCAGTCGGAGAAGGAGGCCAACCCCTTCCGCATCGCCGAGACCCGGTCCATCAAGGACGAGGCCCAGAAGGTCGGCGTCAAGAAGCTGCTCACCACCAACGCGCAGTCCCAGCTGTCCAAGCAGATCAGCGACATCCAGGACATGCTGGCGCAGGGCGCCCAGTTCCTCATCGTGGCCCCGCTCAACTCCGACGGACTGGAGCCCGCGCTCAAGGCCGCCGCGGCCAAGAAGGTCCCGGTCCTCACCATCGACCGCAAGCTCAACTCCACCGCCTGCAAGGACTACGTGGCGTTCCTCGGCTCCGACTTCGTGGAGCAGGGCAAGCGGGCCGCCGACGCGATGATCAAGTCGACCGGCGGCAAGGGCAAGGTCGCCATCCTCCTGGGCGCCTCCGGCAACAACGTCACCACCGACCGCACCAAGGGCTTCGTCGACCAGCTCAAGGCCAAGGCCCCCGGACTGGAGATCGTCGCCCAGCAGACCGGCGAGTTCGCCCGCGACAAGGGCCAGCAGGTCATGGAGCAGCTCATCCAGTCCAAGCCCGACATCACCGCCGTCTACGCGGAGAACGACGAGATGGGCCTCGGTGCCGTCACCGCGCTGAAGGCCGCCGGCAAGAAGCCCGGCAAGGACGTCAAGATCGTCTCCGTCGACGGCACCCGCAACGCCGTCCAGGCCCTGGTCAACGGCGAGTACAACGCCGTCATCGAGTCCAACCCGCGCTTCGGCCCGCTGGCCTTCGCGACCGCCCAGAAGTTCTACGGCGGCGAGGCCATCCCGGAGAACGTCATCATCACCGACCGCGCCTACGACGAGTCGAACGCCAAGGCCTCGCTCGGCGGCGCGTTCTGACCGAGAACGGCCCCCACGGCCCGCACCACCGGCGGACCGCCGGGCGCCCGGCGCCGGCCGCGTACTGAACCGTACGCGGCCGGCCCCGGCCCCCGGTCCGGACGCCACCGTGACGCCGCCACCCGCACGGCGGCCCCGGGCCCCCACTTCTGGAAGAGCGGAAGGCCAAGAACAGCCATGGCACCACCCGAAGCAGTACCGCAGCCGGCCGCCGGCACGAAGGAGTCACCCGCGCCGGCGGCCACCGCGCCCGCGGACCCGGCGACGGCCGCACCGGTCCTCGAAGCCCTCGGGGTGAGCAAGCGCTTCCCCGGCGTCGTCGCCCTGGACGGCGTCACCTTCACGCTGCGCGCCGGCGAGACGCACGCCCTCGTGGGCGAGAACGGCGCCGGCAAGTCCACCCTGATCAAGGTACTGACCGGCGTCTACCGGCCCGACGAGGGCGAACTCCGCCTCGCCGGGGCCCCCGTCGCCTTCGCCCGCCCCTTCGAGGCGCAGCAGGCCGGCATCTCCACGATCTACCAGGAGGTGAACCTCGTCCCGCTGATGAGCGTGGCGCGGAACATCTTCCTGGGCCGCGAACCCAAGAACCGCTTCGGCCTGATCGACTTCGCCCGGATGCACCGCGAGACGACCGGACTGCTCGACGGCTTCGGCGTACGCGTCGACCCCAGGCGCCCCCTGCACACCCTGGGCATCGGCACCCAGCAGATGGTCGCCCTGGCCCGCGCCGTCTCCGTCAACGCGCAGGTCGTCATCATGGACGAGCCCACCTCCTCGCTGGAACCGCGCGAGGTCGAGACCCTGTTCCGGGTCATCGAGGACCTGCGGTCGCGCGGCATCGCCGTCGTCTACGTCAGCCACCGCATGGACGAGCTGTACCGGATCTGCGACCGCGTCACCGTGCTCCGCGACGGCAAGCACATCCACACCGGCGACCTCGCCGACCTCGACCGGATGCGCCTGGTCTCGATGATGCTCGGCCGCGACATGGCCGAGGTCCGCCGCTCCGGCGTCACCAGCTTCGGCGCCGAGGGCCACGACGCCTCCCGCACCCCCGTGCTCACCGCGACCGGCCTGAGCCGCGACCACCAGCTCCACGACATCTCCCTCTCGCTGTACGGGGGAGAGGTGCTCGGTCTCGGCGGACTCCTCGGCTCCGGCCGCAGCGAGACCGCCAAGGCGCTCGCCGGCGCGCTGGGCCTGGACTCCGGCGAACTGAGCATCGGCGGACGCACCCTGCGCCGGCTCAGCTCCGCCGGGGCCATCCGGGCCGGCATCAGCCTGCTGCCCGAGGACCGCAAGGCCGAGGGCATCGTCCCCGGCCTCTCCGTCCGCGAGAACATCGTGCTCGCCGCCATGCCCCGGCTCTCCCGCGCCGGCATCGTCTCCCGCGCCAAGCAGGACCGGATCGTCGACATCTTCATGAAGCGGCTGCGGATCAAGGCCGCGAGCCCCGAGCAGAAGGTCGGCGAACTCTCCGGAGGCAACCAGCAGAAGGTCCTCCTGGCCCGCTGGCTCTGCCTGGAACCCAAGGTGCTGCTCCTCGACGAGCCCACCCGGGGCATCGACGTCGGCGCCAAGGCCGAGGTCCAGAGCCTCATCGACGAACTCGCCGGGGAAGGCCTCGCCGTCCTGCTCATCTCCTCGGACATCGAGGAACTCATCGAGGGCGCCGACCGCATCGTCGTCCTGCGCGGCGGCGCGGTCGCCGGTGAACTCTCCGGCGACGAGGTGGCCGAGAGCCATCTGCTCGAAGTACTCGCCGACCACGCGCCGGCCGCGAAGGAGGACCCCCGATGACCCAGGCAGCACTCACCACCACCCCCGCCGCCGGGCCGCTCGCCCGGCTGCGCGACCCCGCCTGGTACCAGGAGTACGGCGTCTACCTCGCCGTCGCGGTCGTCCTCCTCTTCAACGCCCTGTTCACCGAGCACTTCATGACGGTGGACAACCTCCGCACCCAGCTCGTCCAGGTCGCCCCGATCGTGATCGTCGCCCTGGGCATGGCCCTGGTCATCGGCACCGAGGGCGTCGACCTCTCCGTCGGCTCCACCATGGCGCTGGCCGCGGCCCTGCTCCCGCTGTACCTCGGATACGGGCTGGTGCCCGCGCTCCTGGTGGCGCTGCTGGCCGGTGCCGTGGTCGGAGCGGTCAACGGCAGCCTGGTCTCGCTCGTCGGACTGCAACCGATCGTCGCCACCCTCGCCCTGTTCGTCGGCGGCCGGGGACTGGCCCTGGTCATGGCGGACGGGCAGCTCAAGCAGATCGTCAACCCCGACCTGCTCTCGCTCGGCACCGGCTCCTTCCTCGGCGTCCCGACCGTCGTGCTCATCGCCGGCGTCCTCGCCCTGGCCGTGGCCTTCCTCGTCACCCGCACCACCTTCGGACGCCAGATCGTCGCCATCGGCGGCAACCGCTCCGCGGCCGCCCTGGCGGGACTTCCCGTACGCCGGGTACTCATCGGCGTGTACATGCTCTGCGGGGTCCTCGCGGCCCTGGCCGGCATCCTCGCCACCGCCCGCCTCACCGCGAGCGACCCCTCGTCGCTCGGCACCCTCATGGAACTGTCCGCCATCACGGCGGTCGTGGTCGGCGGCACCCCGCTCAACGGCGGATCGATCCGCATCCTCGGTACCGTCGCCGGCGCCCTGCTGATGCAGCTGCTGCGCGCCACCCTCGTCAAGCACGACCTGCCCGACTCCACCGCACAGATCGCCCAGGCGGCCATCATCATCGCCGCCGTCTACGTCGCCCGGGAGCGTCGGTCCCGATGAACGAAATCTCCTCCGCCCCCGTGGCCCAGGCCCCCGCGCCGCCGAAGACACCGGCCCCGTCCGGCCGCACCCCCCGCCCAGCGGGCGGGCAGCGCCTCGCCGAACTCCTCCAGCGCCAGGGCGTCCTCGCCGTCCTGCTCGTCGTCGTGATCGTCGCGTCCTTCGTCTACCCGACGTTCGGCACCCTGGACAACGCCCGCGGCGTGACCGTCCAGGCGGCGTTCCCCGCCGTCGTCGCCCTCGGCATGACCCTGGTCATCATCACCGGCGGCATCGACCTCTCCGTCGGCTCGGTCTTCGCCCTCGGCGGAGTCCTCGCCGCCTGGGCCTCGCAATACGGCTTCCTGGCCGCGCTGTTCCTCCCGCTCGTGGTGTGCGGGGCGATCGGACTCCTCAACGGATTCCTCGTGGCACGGGCAGGCATGGCGCCGTTCATCGTCACCCTCGCCACACTGCTCGGGGCGCGCGGACTGCTCCTCGCGCTCACCGACGAGGGCGCCACCACCTATCTGGTGCCCAAGGACTCCGCCTTCGCGGAACTGGGCCAGGGCAGCGTCTGGGGCTTCGGCTACCCGATCCTCGTCGCGCTCGCGCTCTTCGGCGCCGGCGGACTGCTGCTCCAGCGCACCTCGTTCGGGCAGACGCTGTTCGCGGTGGGCGGCAGCAACGACGCCGCGCTGCTGATGGGCCTGCCGGTCGCCCGGACCAAGATGCTCGTCTACACCCTGAGCGGGCTGCTGGCCGGACTCGCCGGCGCCCTCAACGCGGCCCGGCTCTCCTCCGGCGTCACCATCGTCGGCGTGGGCATGGAACTCGACGCGATCTCCGCCGTCGTCATCGGCGGCACCCTCCTCATCGGCGGTGCCGGATCGATCAGCGGCACGCTCTGGGGCGTCCTGCTCCTGGCGGTCATCCAGAACCTGATCAACCAGATCGGCTCGCTGAACTCCTCCTACCAGTCGGTCGTCAGCGGCGGGTTCCTTATCGTTGTCGTCGTGGCCCAGCGCTATCTGTCGCGCAGCCGCAGATCCACCTGAACCCGGTGCCGGGGCCCACGCGCCCCGGCACCTCCGGAGCAGAACCGGCGGAGCCGGTCCCCCCGCGCGTCACCGCGCGACGAATCGATCCAGGGAGTGCCGTGGGCGTCAGCCTCAAGGACGTTGCGCAACGGGCGGGCGTGTCCATCAAGACCGTGTCGAACGTGGTGAACAACTACCAGCACGTCACACCGAAGATGCGGGCCAAGGTCCAGCAGGCCATCGACGAGCTGGGCTACCGGCCGAACCTCACCGCACGCCATCTGCGCAAGGGCCGCACGGGCATCATCGCCCTGGCCGTCCCCGAGTTCGGCAACCCCTACTTCGCGGAACTGGCCGGCGCCGTCGTCGACGCCGCCGCCCGCCACGACTACACCGTGCTGGTCGACCACACCGGCGGACTGCGCGAGAAGGAACTCCTGGTCAGCCAGGGCTTCCGGTCCCATGTGATCGACGGGCTGATCCTCAGCCCGATCCATCTGGAGACCGAGGACCTGATGGCCCGCACCGAGACCGCGCCGCTGGTGCTGCTCGGCGAACGGGAGTACGAGGCCCCGTACGACCACATCGCCATCGACAACGTGGCCGCCGCCCGCGACGCCGTCGCCCACCTCATCGGCCTCGGCCACCGCAGGATCGCCTTCCTCGGCTCCCGCACCGGCCGCGAACGCCAGCCGGCCCATCTGCGGCTGCGCGGCTGGCGCGAGGAGCTCGCCGCCTCGGGCATCGGGGCCGACGAGTCCCTGGTCGTCGTCACCGACGGCTACGGACGCGAGGACGGTGCCGTGGCCATGGCCGCGCTCCTGGACCGGGGCGAGCGGCCCGACGCCGTGTTCGCGTACAACGACCTCATCGCCATCGGCGCCATGCGGACCCTGTCCGAACGGGGACTGCGCGTCCCCGAGGACGTGGCCGTCGTCGGGTTCGACGACATCGAGGAGAGCCTCTACGGCGTCACCACCCTCACCACGGTCGCCCCCGACAAGGAGGCCATCGCCCGCCTCGCCGTCGACAGCCTCGTCGAACGCCTCTCCGGCGAGCCCGTGCCCGAACCACGGCGGCCGCGCCCCGGATACCGCCTGGTGGTCCGCGAGTCCACCGTTCCCCGGACGCCCTAGGAACATGTTCGGAAAGTCCCGCCCGCTCGGCGGCGCCCGGCACGCGCTCCCCCATGGTCTTGCCTTCGCTCGGCCACGGGGCGATCCCCTCCCGCGTCGTCGGGATCACCCCGGTACATCCAGTACCGGGGCGGCCCTCAGCCTTGCGATCGCACGCACCAGACGCCGCCGAGCCCGTCCCACGGGCGGACGGCTCCACTTTCCGGACACGCCCTAGCGCGCGACGCCGGATCCGCCCCCACGCGGGGGCCGGGCGCGCGTCCCCGGGGAGTGCCCCGCCGTTCCGCGGCAGGGCCCGGCCCGGCCCGCCCGGCCGCCCCGCCCGTCCCAAGGAAACTGATGCCTCGCCCCACCGCGACACGCACACCGTTCGGCGCCCACGGGCCCGTGGACATCGACGTCTGGACGCTCGACTCCGGCACCGGAGTCCGGGCCGAGATCCTCACGTACGGCGGCATCCTGCACCGTCTCACCGTGCCGGACACCCAGGGAAGACCCGCCTCGGTCGTCCGCTCCCTGGAGTCGCTCGACGCCTACATGGGCGAGAACCCCTTCTTCGGCGCCCTCATCGGCCGTTTCGCCAACCGCATCGCCCACGGCCGCTTCACCCTCGACGGAACGGCCCACCAGGTGCCGCCCACCGACCGGGGCCACGCCCTGCACGGCGGCCCCGAGGGCTTCCACACCCGCGTCTGGCGGGCCGAGGGCGAGGCCGACGACAAGGCCGCGGTCCTCCGGCTCACCCTGCACAGCCCCGACGGCGACATGGGCTTCCCCGGCGCGCTCGACGTGACGGTGACGTACACCCTCGACACGGCGGGCACCCTCGCCCTCGACTACACCGCGACCGCGGACCGCGCCACGGTCGTCAACCTCACCAACCACGCGTACTTCGACCTCACCGACGGGGCCGGCATCCTCGGGCACACGCTCCAGGTCGACGCCGGGCACTACCTCCCGGTCGACGGGGAGGGCATCCCGGAGGGGCCCGCCGCCCCGGTCACCGGCACCCCCTTCGACCTCACCGCCCCGCAGGTCCTCGCCGAACGCGTAGCCGACCCCCACGCCCAGGTCCGCCGGGCCGGGGGCTTCGACCACTGCTGGGTCCTCGACGCTCCCGCCACCCCGGGCGCGCTGCGCCGGGCGGCCCGTCTCACCGCCCCGGATGCCGCCCGCACCATGGAGGTGTGGACCACCGAACCGGGCATCCAGGTCTACACCGCCAACCAACTCGACGGCACCCTGACCGCGCCCGGCGGCGGCCGCCACACCCGGCACGGCGCCGTCTGCCTGGAGACCCAGCACCTGCCCGACTCGCCCAACCGTCCGGACCAGCCCACCACGGTGCTGCGCCCGGACGAGATTTTCACCAGCCGTACGGAACTGCGCTTCCCGCACCTGGGACGGGGCGGGGACGCGACGGGGGACTGAAAGACCACGACGTCTTCGCGCGGTCCCGGCCCGGCGGGGCGCCCGGTCGCTGCCGGCCGTCCGGCACGGGTCCGGTTCTGATTCTGGTTCTGGTTCTGGCCGTACGGTCCGGGCCCGGACCACATGACCGCACCCTGGCGGTCCGGGCCCGGACCGCACCCCACCCGTGCGGACCGCACCCTGAGCCTGCCGCCTGCCGCCTGCCGCCTGCCGCCTGCCGCGCTGCCGTTGCCATGCGTGCCACGCCTGCCGTGCGTGTCGCGCTCTCGCGCCCGCCGTCCTGGCAGTCCTCGCCGGGCGGCCGGGGGTCAGGCCCCGGCCGCGACCGGCCGGCCCAGATACGCGGCCAGCCGCACCCGGGCCGGGGCGTCCGCCGGGGCCGGGCGCTCGGGACCGAACATGCCGGGCCGGCGGAACGGGTCCATGCCCGTCCGCCGCGCCCGGGACAGCAGGTCCTCGCACAGTTCCTCGTCGACCCGGTCGGTACGGCCGGCGGCCCACGCCAGATCGAGGCCGTGCACCAGGACCTCGGTGAGGTGGATCAACGCCGCCAGAGGGCCCGGAACCGCGCCGAACCCGAGGCGCACGGTGATGGAGGCCAGGTCCTCCTCGCTCCCGGCGGCCCGCCGCCAGGCCGCGCGGTCGGCCTCCGCCGCACGGGCGTAGGCCCCCGCCGGATCGGTGCCCAGCCAGTCGTCGTGGTGGGCGCCGCCGGGGTCGGTGCCGGTCAGCTCGGCGGCGAAGATCCGCATGCCGCCGACGAGATGGTTCAGCGTCGCGCGCGCGTCCCAGCCCGCGCAGGGCGTCGGCGACGACCAGGCGGCGTCGTCGACCACCGCGACCACCGCGCCCGTCATGGCCAGCGCCCTCTCGATCCGCTCCGTCACCCCGGGACGGGGGCCGCGCTCCGGATCCGGCGGCGCGGGACGGTCGATGGAGGGGATCGGCGGCATCGGGTGCTCCTCACGCGGTGGCGGACCGGTTCACGTACGGCTGCGAGCAGGACCGTAGACCCACCCTCCCCACTAACGCAAGGAATTACTGCGTTAGTCTCGGCGGTGTGAACCAGGACCCCGCCACCGCCGCCCCGCTGCCCCCGTCGCCCGCCCGCCGCCCCGGCGGCCGCAGTGCCCGGGTCCGCGAGGCGGTCCACCGCGCCGCCACGGAGCTGATCGCCGAACGCGGCCACGGCGCCTTCTCGGTCGCCGATGTCGCGGCGCGCGCCGACGTCGCCGACAGCAGCGTCTACCGCCGGTGGGGCACCCTGGAGGCGCTGCTCATGGACGTGGTCGTCAGTCGGCTCACCGCGCACTCGCCCGTGCCCGACACCGGCAGCCTCGGCGGTGACCTGCGCGCCTTCGCCGCCAAGGCCGCCCAGGACGTCACCGGACCGGACGGACTGGCCCTGCTGCGCACCGTGGTCGCTGCCCTTTCCGCGGGCCCCGACGGCGTGTCCGCCCGCGACCGATTCCTCGCCGTCCGTTCGGCCCAGGTCGACGGCATGCTGGAGCGGGCCCGCGCCCGGGGGGAGGACGCCCCCGACGTCCTGGACGTGCTGGACGGCGTGCTCGCGCCGCTCTATGTCCGGGTGCTCTTCGGCGTCGTCCCCCTCGCGCCGGACTACACCGACACCCTGGTCGACCGGCTGCTCGCGCACCGTGCCGAGGGGTGATCCGTACCACTCGGCCTGCGGGAATGCCGGAAGCGGAGGCGCTGTTGCGCCGTTCATGACCTTCTTCGTGGATGTGACCGTACGGGGCTACGAACTCGATACGCAGGGCCACCTCAACCAGGCCGTCTACCTCCAGTACGCCGAGCACGCACGCTGGGAACTGCTGCGGGCGGCCGGGCTCCCCCAGGAGAAGCTGCTGGCCGACGGCGTGGGGCCGGTCGCGCTCGAAGTCACCGTGAAGTTCCGCCGCGAACTGCGCGGCGGCGAACGGGTCCGGGTGTCCTGCCGCTTCGACTACGGGGAGGGCAAGACCTTCACGGTCGCGCAGCAGATCCTCAAGGAGGACGGCACGGTCGCCGCCGAGATCACCGGCGTGGCGGGCATCCTCGATCTGACGACCCGGCGGCTGATCGCCGACCCGGCGGACCGGCTGGCCTCGCTCGCCAAGGACCCCGAGCTGCTGCGCGGCTGACCGGACCTCAGCGGACCTTCCGGCCCGCCGCCAGCGAGGCCACGGCCTTCGCCAGACGCGCCGCCCGGACCTCGGGCGTCGTCGCCGTCATCAGCCGCAGCAGCACCAGATAGCGGTCCGACCTGCTCAGCCCCTCGAAGAAGACGCGCGCCGCCTCGTTCGCCGCGAGCGCGGCCGTGAGGTCGTCCGGCACGGTGGCCCGGCTCTGCGAGGGGTACGCGGCGGCCCACCGCCCGTCCGCACGGGCCGCCTCCACCTCGGCGAGCCCCGCGGCCCGCATCCGGCCCTCCTCCGTCAGCGTCGCGACCTTCTCCACATTGATCAGCGACCACGGGCTGCGGCGCCGCCTGGGGGAGATCCGCTGGAGGTAGTACACCGCGTCCAGGGACTTGCGCTGCCCGTCGATCCAGCCGAAGCACAGCGCCGTGTCGATCACCTCCGACGCGGTCACCGACGCCACCCCGGACCCCCGCTTGGCGATCTTCAGCCAGAGCCCGTCCCGGCTGTCGTGGTGCTCCTCCAGCCAGGCCTCCAGCGCGGCGGGCCGCGCGAAGGGAAGTGCCTGCTCCACCGAGTCCGTCATGGTCCGCGCCTCCTGGGGGCCGGGTCGGGTGCCCGGCCGCAGGACCACAGTAGGCAGGCTTCAGGACAGTTCCTGTCCTATACGGCGCCTTCGGCGTACTACGACGCACCTCGTAGTATGGGAGGCCGGACCGAGCGACGATGCGGAGCGAGACGTGACCCCTGCCAGCGCCACCGACCCGGTGGCCGGCGCCCGCGCGCTGGCCCACCCCGCAGGGCACGAGATCAGGCTGGAACCGGTCCTGCACGCCCTCGCGGACCCGGTGCGCCTGCGCATCGTCCGCGAACTGGCCGCCGCCGAGAGCGAACTGACCTGCTCCCGGTTCGACCTGCCGGTGACCAAGTCCACCACCACGCACCACTTCCGGGTGCTCCGCGAGAGCGGCATCGTCCAGCAGATCTACCGCGGCACGGCCAAGATGAACGGCCTGCGGCGCGATGACCTGGACGCCCTCTTCCCGGGCCTGCTGGACCGCATCCTCGAAGCCGCCGACCGCCAGGCCGCCCGCCTCGCCGAGAACTGACCCGCCTCCTGCGGCCGGGCACCGGTCGGGCCGGCCCGCCGCGCATCCGGGGGCGTTGCCAGGCGTCTGCCCGCAGCGCACCCGGGGGCGTCCTGGCCTATCTGGCGATCCGGTTCCGCTGGACCGTCTGCCCGCAGCGCACCTGGGGGCGCCGCCAGGCGCGGGCTATCCAGCCGCGGCCTACACCCCGTCGCCCCGGGCGGCGCCCATCAGCCCCGGCCAGTCCGGGATCTTCACCGGCCCCCTGCCGAGCGAACGCCCGAGGGCCGCCTCCGCGCGCTCGATGGACTGCCAGCCGTCCCACTCCACGGGGCGCAGTCCCCAGGACCGCAGCACCGCCAGGGGGTCCGGGGCGGCCGAGCGACGCGCGAGCAGCGGCGCGTCCTCGATCAGCGAGGCGACGGTCTCCTTCGCGCAGGACCGGTTCGACCCGATGACCCCAGTCGGCCCCCGCTTGATCCACCCCGCGACGTACTCCCCGGGTGACGGCACACCGCCCCTGAGCACCCGCCCGGCCCGGTGCGGCACGGTCCCGTGCACCGGATCGAAGGGCAACCCGGGAAGCGGCACGCCCCGGTACCCGACCGCCCGCAGGACCAGCTCCGCGGCGATGTCCTCGTACGCCCCCGTGTCCCGGATTCCGCCCTCGCCGTCCGGCACCGTCCGGGCGAACCGCACTCCCGCCACCCGGCCGCCGCGCTCCAGCAGCTCGACCGGGCGCAGAAAGAACCGCAACGCGATCCGCCGCCCCCGGACGTCCCCATCGGCCGGACCCGCCGCGGCCCAGCCGCGCAGGACGTCCAGATTCCGCCGCACCACCGCGGGCGGCGGCGGAGCATCCGGTGCCGGACCGGCGTACCAGGGATCCTGGGCCAGCTCCGCCGGCTCGACGACGACACGCGCTCCGGGCAGCGCCCCCAGCTCCCGCAGCTCCTTCGTAGTGAACCGGGCCTGCGAGGGCCCGCGCCGCCCGGCCATCACCACCTGCCGCACCCGGCTGCCCGCCAGCACACCCAGCGCGGGCTGCGGCACGTCCGTGGGCCGCAGCTCCTCCGCGCCCCGGGCCAGGATCCGGGCCACGTCCACCGCCACATTGCCCATCCCGATCACCACGACCGTACGGGCCCGCAGCCCGAAACGCCCCGTCGCCGTATCCGGATGAGCGCTGTACCAGGAGACGAACTCCGTGGCCGAACGGCTGCCCGGCAGCTCCTCGCCGGGAATCCCCATCGACCGGTCCGCCGCGGCCCCCACGCAGTACACCACCGCGTGATACAGCCCCGCCAGCCGCCCCGGCTCCACCCCGCCCGCGCCCACCGGCACGTTCCCGACGAAGGTCACCCGCTCGTGCTCCAGCACCGACCGCAGACTCTGCTGAAGCGACTTGATCTTCTCGTGATCGGGCGCCACGCCGTACCGCACGAGCCCGTACGGACAGGGCAGCCGGTCCAGCACATCGACCCGCACCCCCGGAACCAGATCCTGGGCCACCAGGGCCTGCGCGGCATAGATCCCACTGGGACCGGACCCGACGACAGCGACACGAAGCACGACACACCTCATTCCCGAGGGTTCCTCCAGCATCGCACCCGGGCGGCGTTCAGGGGCAGAGTGCTGCTCCGAGCGCTGTCCGGCGGATCATGCGACTGTCCAGTACCGTCACCACTGCCGCGATCCGGCACTGGCTCCGGGGCTGAGCAGCCCCGCTGACTCGCTCCCCAAGCGGCAAGCGGTGGTGCCGGCGGGGCTTGGTGACATCGGCGCGGGCCCGATTCCGGTCGCCACAGAGACGTTGCGCGGCTTTCCGGCCGCCGCCAGATCCACGTATCGCCCCGCCTGCTACTGCCCGCCATCGCGCTCGCGGCAGCGATTTCCGCCCCGAGTCCGCTGCCGCCGACGCCCGGGTCTTGGCAGCAACCTCCGGACCGACCGGCACGCTCACCGGCCTCTGCGGCGGACAGTGAGGCGGGGCAGACCCGTCGCGGCTCTCGCCCGTGCCCACCAGGAAGCTCCTCGGTGGCCTCTACCGCGGGTGAGGCAACTTCAGCGGACCCAGGGTCCGGAAAGGTCCTTGCGTATGGTCTCAAGATCAGCAGCCGCATGTCCGCGTGCATGGATCCAGGACTGGTCCTGAGTTCCGTCTCTGCGTACCAGTCGGCCAGGTGCCGAGTACCAGCGCACGGGCGAGTCTTCCTTGCCGGCCCACAGGGGATGGTCAGGCAGGTTCACTCGGGCATAGCGCTCGTGGAGGCTCGGCAGCAGTGAGCCGGGCAGCTCGCAGGCATCGTAGAGCCCCAGGTCGTCAGCTCCGAAGAGGGACTCGCTCAGCACGAGTTCGACCCATGCGAGGGACATCCGATCGAGGAACAGGACCCAGCCGTCGTGTGAATCCACCATCACCGGCGGATCGTTCTGTTCGATCTCGGCCAGGGGGATCGCCCAGGAGGCGCAGCCCTGATTCTCGTGGCGGAAGACCAGGACGCCGCCCAATGCGTCGGTGACGCGGAGCCCCGACACCGGCACCAGAGGATCCTGCTGCCGGGTCAGGTCCTGTCGGCGCCCGAACAGCGCGTATCCCTCGCGCAGGGCAGCCGGGAGTCCGAATCCCAGCTCGGCCTCGGCTGCCGCCAACTCGCCCTCGCTGTAGCCGTCTGACGGCACCAGCGGGCGCCGCATCCACGCGTCCGCGAACCAGCGCACAAAGTCCCAGGCTTGCGTGGGAGTCTGCACCCCGCCTCGCAGTGCCGCCGAGACATCAGGACCGTCCAGCATGCCGAGAACGCTATCGCTTCCGCGCTGTCCCGGCCTGTGCTCACCGAATGGGGCATTCCAGGGCCGCGTTGACGCCGTGATCAGACCACTCACGGCGAGATCGTCCGAGCTCGATCACGCTGTGGGACCGCCGGGCTCCGGCGAGAGCACATCTCGGTCGCCCGGAAGGCCTCTGCATGAGAGCCTCACGCCCGTGGCTACTGAAACCGAGGTGGGAGAATTGTTGCACCGACGTGGCTGGCGGACGGCGTTCACCGTCGCCGACAGAGTGAACGCGTGGGCTGCCCTGGTGAGCGCCATCGAGCGCGGCTACGGCGACGACGTCTACGAGTACACCAACGACCTCTCCTGCCGAAACTGGCTGCACGAGGCGTGGCTCCTGCTGGACGAAGCCGTCGTCCAGCTCTGGACCCCGCGAATCAAAGTTCTGGACGACCAATACAAGGCCGCGACCCTTGACGACGACGGCCAAGCACTCGGCCGATTCAGCAGACTGCCCGGCCCCGACCTGTGGTGGTGGCGTCGCCACCCCCGCATCCTCACCGGAGACCTCGGGCGTTCGCTTCACGCAGCCGGTGCCACCGGCGCCCCTCCGGATGAGGCCTGACCCTCGGCCTCATGGGATTGCGGGACAGAGCACCTGGGATGCCCGGCCGATCACGGCTGTGGGCTGTCGGGCATCATGCCCGGGTGAGCATCATCGTGGAGTTCTTTGTGGCGCCGGACGACACGACGGCGAGTCTGGCCCTCCAGACCGGGCCGGGGCAGGCGTTCGAGTCGCTCTCCTTCGGGAACTTTGACCCCGAAGAGGCTGTGGTCGAGTGGGAATACCTTCTGCTCGGCGGCAACTTCGAGGAACTCGTCGAAGCCGGTGAGCCTCGCATCGTTGCCGGCCAGGACAATGGCGGGTGCATCGTCTTCGCGATGTCGACCCGCCTGTCCGATGCACTCGGGGACGCCGAACGCTCCAGGCTGCTGGACGTCGCTGCCGCGTGGGCTCAGCTCCGTGCGGAGGACGGCGAGGCCATCGACACGGCGACCGCGGACGCGATCGTGAGCGATCTGGCTGACCTCGTCACCAGCGCCCGGCGCCAGGACCAGAGCGTCTACTGCTGGGTCGCGTAGGAGCTCATGCACAAAGCCGGACGGCAACGGCCGCCGCGGTGGCGGTGCCGAGGAAGACGTGGCTGCGCTCGTCGTTTCGTGTGGCGACCGCTCGGGACTGCTCCGGACCGGCCCTTGCTTCCGGCATCATCTCCACCGAGCGGGCGAAGAGACTCTGCCACGGCGTCAGAGCCTGTCTCCTTGATGAAGGAGTTGCCCAGCCGATCGCTCCGGCCGAATGCTGGTGAGCGCGGCAGACGGTGGAGTCCACTCTGGTCGCTGGTCACGCGCATCATCGGCGAGGTTTCCGGCTGTCTGAGGCCGCGAGCGGGGCGTGGAGGTCTGCTCTGCCAGTCGGTGGGGCGTTGGCGTCGACAGAAAAGCGCTTGCCCCCGGTCCGACCGCTTGGTGGGATGCTGGAGCTTTCACGGCGGGAGGGGACGGCTTGGCGGTGTTCGGGTGTGCGGGCTGCGGTGCGGTGCTGACAGCGGCAGTGTCGGAGGTGGCGTTGCCGATCCACCTGGCCGACGCCCACTGGGAGACGCTGCACCCTTCCCTGCTGGAGGCCGGGTCCTACGCCGTCGACCCCGCACCGTACGGGCCGCCGTGGCAGCAGTGGGACGAGGTCGGGGCACGCGAGGCGGCGGAGCGGGGGCGCTTCGCGCCGTTCGGCGCGCTGTCCAACGGACCGTCGGACACCGTCCTCCTCGCGCCGGGCGACATGCGCGGCACAAGGCTGATTCTTGAGCGGGCAGGGGGCTACTGCAGGGGGATCGACGGGAGGGACGGGCCAAACCTTGCCTGCCTGGGCTGTGATCTGCCGGTCGGAACGAGGATGGACGACTGCGGGTGCTGGCAGATCGTCCGTCTCCTCCCGCAGGCGGTGGTGCTGCTGCCCGGCCCGCCGGAGCGGCCGGTCATGGACTGGGCAGAGCTGTTGACCACGGGCGCGCTGTGGCACCGGCTTGGCGTATATCGGGACATCCCGGCGGGCGTGGCTCTCGCCCAGGTAGTGGTGGCCGCCGGTGGCGCGCCGGTCGAGGTGGTGCCAGGGCCTGCAGCTGACCTCCTCGGCCCGGCACTCGGAGCGCTGCTGCCCGCCGGGGAAGGTGCGAAGCGGCTGGACCTGGCGGGACCGGAGTTCGGCGAGTCGGCCACCGACCTGGTGCTGGTGCCGGTCCATCCGCAGACCGGAGACATGTGGCGGCCGCGTGCCGGGGCGGTGCCGGTGCCTATGGATGCCGCGCTGTGGGCCGAGCTCGCCTTCCCGCCGCAACGGACCCGGCTGCCGGTGGTCGGCGGGCTGCCGGCAGGCGTGGAGCGGGACGACCCGCTGCCGCCGCACCCGTGGTACCCGTTCCAGCCGTCCAGAGAGGCGTTCCGGTACACACTGGCGCGGATGCCCGCCGTCCGGGAGCCGTGGCTGCGGGCCATCTACGACCGAGGTTGCTGACCCGTCAGAGGTGTCGCGAACCCAGACGTGGGTTCGACGTAGCAGCGTATTCATGGACCGACTCGGAGCCGGAACCAGAACACCCCTGATCACATATGGTGGACCGACATCACACCTTCAGCGTCAGTAGCGGCGGATCACCGTGCCGGTCGGGCGGTCGATGAAGGCCAGACGGTTCGGCCGGTGGCGTTGTCAGGATCCGGGGGACGGCCGAGGGGCGGCGGTGTGTCGGGGCCGGCCGGGCCATCGGTGCGGCCGACGGCCCGCGCCGCTCATATGATCCCGCCATGGATGCGGAGCAGGCCGCGACGGCGATCGCGCGTGGAAACGCTTGGTCGTTTCTGGTCGTAGGGGGAGAGGAACGGCAGTTCCAGGGGAACGCCGGCTACGAGGACGTCGTGGAGGAGTCCTACAGCTACGACTCGACTGTGGGAAACCACCGTCGGGTGTCAGTGGGTGATCTCATTGTCGTCCGTACCGGCCGTGAAGCTCTTGGCGTGGGATACGTGGAAGAGCTGGAGATGATTCCGAACCAGGAGAAGCCACGTAGCCGATGCCCGGAGTGCGGGAGCACCGGGTTCAAGGAACGAACGTCTCAGCAACCCCGCTACCGGTGCAGCCCGTGTGCCACGGTCTTCGATCACCCGAGGGTCGAGACGATCCACGTCACCAGCTACAGGGCGCACTACGGAGGGACCTGGCAACCCCTCGAAGGGAGTCTGGGCAGGACGCAACTGGCCGAGCTCAGCCTCAGCAAGTCCGACCAGCAGTCGATCAAGGCCATGGACCGGGCGCGGACGCTGGCCGCGGTGGCCTCACGAGGGATCCGCCTTCCCCGGAGCCGAGCGGCCGATGCATCAGGACACCGGCCCTTCGAGTTGCCGGGAGGGCGTCGGCGGACGTCGGCAGCAGTCCGGCGCGGTCAGGATGCCTTCCGTAGAGCTCTGGTCCGCCAGTACGGGTTGGTCTGTGCCGTGACGGGTGCAGCGCCGGCAGAGGTCCTCGAAGCCGCTCACCTCCGGCCGTTCGCAAAGACGGAACGGCATCTCATCGGCGAGGGGTTGCTCCTGCGCTCCGACATCCACCGCCTCTTCGACAGCGGACTGCTGGCCATCAGCAGTGGCCTGACGGTCTGTGTCGCACCGAGCATTGCAGGCCATGCCGCATACCGCCCTCTGGACGGTGCGGCCCTGCACCTTCCGGAGTCGGCGCCACTCGACCGTGATGTGCTGGCGGAGCACCACGCCGCCACGACCGCCACCTGGTGACGTCATGCTCCGCTGACCGGCTGCGACCGGTGCGTGATCGCCGTCGAGCCGACACGGCAGATGCCCGCGCGGCCCGGCGCGCAGTTCCGGGCGGGCCGGTCATGGGCAAGGCCGTCACCGGGAGACGGCCCGCATCCGGTCGATCTCGCTGGTCTGCTGGGCGATCACGTCGTCGGCCATCTCCTCGACCTGGACGTTGTTGCCCTGGGAGAGCACCTCGGTGGCCATGGTGACGGCGCCCCGGTGGTGCGTGATCATCAGGTCCAGGAAGAGCCGGTCGAAGGCCGCTCCCTTTGCCGCGCGGAGGTCTTTGAGCTGGGCGGCCGTGGCCATGCCGGGCATCGCCGTGTGGTCCTGGTGGCCGGCGGCCTTCTCGTCCTTGCCGTGGCGGGAGAGCCAGCCCTGCATGGCGCCGATCTCCGGTCGCTGGGCGGCGGTGATGCGTTCGGCGAGGCGTTTGACGGAGGACGAGTGGGCGCGGGAGGGGACGAGCGCGGTCAGCTCCAGGGCCTGGGTGTGGTGCTCGATCATGCGCCGCACGTAGGTGACGTCGGCCGCGTTGGGGGAGTCGACCGCGGCCTCCTTCGCGGCCTGGGAGGGCGAGAGGGTTCGCGCGGGCTCGCCCGGCCTGCCCGGCGCGACGACCGAACCGGCCTCGTGGGTCCGGGTGTCGGGCCCGTCGTCACCGCCGTCCGCGTCGCAGCCGGCCGAGAGGAGCAGGGCGGCGACGGCCGCGGCGAGGACGCGTCCGCGCGGACCGAGGATGCGGCGACGTATCAACAAAGCGACCTCCATGGAGGATTGGGCGGTTGCGCTCTGTCCTAGCACGTCTACGCACAGCGTCGATCAAAAACTTTCATGACGTTCTTGTTGCCATCTGTTGGTATGGGCATGGCAAGGACCATACTGCCGGAGTCCGTGAATCGGTCAACTACCTACCGAACCATGGGAGGACGCAGTGACCTCGTTGCACACCACCCCGGTGCGGCGCAGACGTCTGGGCGTGGCGGCGGCCGCCGCCGGGCTGCTCGCCACCGTGCTGATGGCCGGACCCGCGGCCGCGACACCCGACCCCGGGGACGCGCCCGCGCAGAGAACCGAACTCTCCACGAGCGGCCGGGCCGAGGCGGCCGCCGCGATCAGCAGCGGTGAGGTGCCGGGTGTGGACGAGATCGTCCACAGCGCCAACGTCACCCACGTCGCCAACGTGCCCAAGGACGCGCTCCGCAGCCTCAACACCGACCTGGCCTTCCAGGGGAAGTACGCCTTCGCCGGGAACTACGACGGCTTCCGGATCTTCGACATCAGCAACCCGAGGGCGCCCCGCACCGTGGCCCAGGTGCTGTGCCCCGGATCGCAGAACGACATCTCCGTCTCCGGGAACCTGCTCTTCCTGTCCACGGACTCCTCGCGCAGCGACGACTCGTGCAGCAGCACCACCCAGCCCGCCACGGAGAAGTCCTCCTGGGAGGGCATGAAGGTCTTCGACATCAGCGACAAGCGCAACCCGAAGTACGTCGCCGCCGTCGAGACCGCGTGCGGTTCGCACACCCACACGCTCGTGCCCGAGCGGAACGACGTGTACGTGTACGTGTCCTCGTACTCGCCGAGCGCGACGTTCCCCGACTGCCAGCCGCCGCACGACGGGATCTCCGTCATCAAGGTGCCGCGCAAGGCGCCCGAACAGGCGCGCGTCGTCAACTTCCCGGTCCTCTTCCCGGACGGCGGGAACCCGGGCGCCCCCGAGAACCCGGGCGTGTCCAAGACGACGGGCTGCCACGACATCACCGTGCTGCCGTCCAAGGACCTGGCCGCCGGGGCGTGCATGGGTGACGGGCTGCTGTTCTCCATCAAGGACCCGGAGCACCCGAAGATCATCGACCGGGTCCAGGACAACGTGAACTTTGCGTTCTGGCACTCCGCCACCTTCAACCAGCGCGCGGACAAGGTCGTCTTCACCGACGAACTCGGCGGCGGCGGAGCGGCCACCTGCAACGAGGAGATCGGCCCGAAGCGCGGTGCCGACGGCATCTACGACATCGTCGGCCGCGGCGACCACCGCAAGCTGGTCTTCCGCAGCTACTTCAAGATCGACCGCCCGCAGGCCGACACCGAGGTCTGCGTCGCGCACAACGGCTCGATCATCCCGGTCAAGGGCCGCGACCTGATGGTCCAGGCCTGGTACCAGGGTGGGGTCTCCGTGTGGGACTTCACCGACTCCTCGAAGCCCAGGGAGATCGGATACTTCGAGCGCGGCCCCGTCACCCTGGACGAGGTCTCCACGGCCGGCCCCTGGTCGGCGTACTACTACAACGGCTACATCTACTCCAACGACATCGAGAAGGGTCTCGACGTCCTGAGGATCGACGACCGGCGGACCGACCCGGCCAAGCGGGTGCGGACGGACGAGCTGAACGTCCAGACCCAGCCGGACTACTTCGACCGCTGACCCCGCGGCCGGCCGGCCCGGCCGCGGCCTCGTCGCAGGAAAGGGTCCCGTCCGGTGCGCCACCGGGCGGGACCACGCGTCGTGACCGCGCGGACACGGGGGTGTCGGGGGAGGGTTCCCGAAGGGGAGGGGGCGCTCAGGCGGCCGAGCGGGCGCTGCCACCGGTGGCGGCGGCCCATTCGACCAGCAGCCGCTGGTACTCCTCCTCGTCCTCCGGCGACAGCTGCCCGCCCGAGCGCTGCCACAGCTCGCGAATGTCGTCATTCACGTCGGCTGCGGAGCGCACGGAGGAGGACGGGCACGGAGTCGGGGACATACACCCCAGGCTACGGCCCCGATGTGACTATCGGACCCATTGGGCGTCAGGGACATCTCTCACATGTGTCTCAGGCAACCCGGCGGGTCAGTTCGAGCTCCCGCAGCCCGCCCGGCCGCTCGTCCACCGGCAGATGGTCCACGAACCGCACCTCACACCCCAGCGCGGCCGCCCCGCCGTCCGCCACGCGGTCGTCCCCCACCATCACCACATCGGCCGGATCCTGTCCCAGAAGTGTGCAGGCCGTGCGGAAGAGCCGTGCGTCCGGCTTCTGGACGCCGTACTCGAAGGACAGCACATACGCGTCGACCCAGCGGTCCAGCCCGTGCGCCCGGAACACCGGCCGCAGATCCCAGCCGATATTGCTCACGACACCGACGGCGATCCCCTCGTCGCTCAGAGCGGCCAGCACCTCCGCCGCGTCCGGGTAGGGCAGCCAGGCGCCCGGCAGCCGATGCCGTTCGTAGAGCGTGTCGTACAGCCCCGGATCGGGCAGCTCCACCTGACGGGCCAGTCCGATGTACGCCTCCCGGTGCCGGGCCGCGCTCTCGTCGCGCAGCGCCCACGCCTCCGCCAGCCGCTCGGGCACCCGCCGGGGGGACGGGCCGCCCGGCAGCGCGCCAGCGGCCTCCAGCTCCCGGGCGCACCGCTCGAACTCCGCCGCCCCCAGCTCCACCTCCCGCTCCGCCAGGGCCCCGGTGAGCCACGCCCGGACGGACTCGATCCGGAACAACGTCCCGGAGAAGTCGAAGAGCACACCCTTGATCGCCATGGCCCCGATCCTCGCGGAGGCCGTGAAACCGGGCAAGGGCGCCCGTTCAGCCGGATTCCGTGCGGTGGCGCGATTCCCGCCGTTCGTACGCGCCCGCTGCCAGGGCCGCCAGGGCGGCGCCGAGCAGCCAGCCGCCCAGCACGTCGGAGGGCCAGTGCACTCCCAGATAGAGCCGGGTGAGACCGACCCCGAGCACCGAGACGACCGCCAGGCCCAGAACCGTCCGCCGGACCCCGCGCCCGGCGCCCGAGCGGTGCACCAGCCACACCAGGAGACCGCAGCTCACCGTCGCCGTCATCGCGTGTCCGGACGGGAACGCCGCGTAGTGCGCCGAGTCCACCGGATCGGGCCAGTGCGGACGCGGCCGGTCGACCGCGGCCTTCAGAGCCTGCTGGAGCACATTGGCCACCACTGCCGTCACCGCGGCCCAGACCGCGAGCAGCCGGGCACCGCGCCACCACAGCACCACGGCCACCACTGCGATCAGGGCCCGCATCGTCCACGGGTCCCACACCCAGTCCGTCAGCACCCGGTTGACCCGGACGAACCCCGGCTCCACGACCGCCCGCCGGTGCAGGGCCTGCGCGATGTCCCGGTCCAGGCGCATCAACGGGGACCAGCGCGCGGCCACCGCTGCCAGCACGGCCAGGGCGAGGAACGCGCACACCGCCCCGGCCCGCAGCAGCGGCGCGGCGGCACGGGTGCGGACGGGGGGTGCGGGGGAGCGGAGCAGGGAGGACATGAGGGGATCTTCGCCGACCGTCACCGGCCGAAGCCATCCCCCGCGCGCGGACTTCACCGTTCCGCGCCGGGACGGCCCCCCTTCCGGGACAGCGCTCAGCCGAGGGCCCCGAGCGCGGGCACGAACGCCACCAGCAGCGGAATCGCGGGCAGCAGGGTCGCCGCCGCGGTCAGCCCCAGCCGCCGGCCCGCCGTCAGCCGCCCGGCCGGTGCCAGCAGCCGGCTGACCCGCTCCGGCATCTGCGTACCGGGCGGCGGGCAGGGCCCGAACACCCCCCGGTCCTCGTTCAGTTCGACCAGGGCCAGGGCGGTCGTCAGCCGCCCGAAACGCCGGGACGCCGTGTCGTCGGCGGCGAGTTCGACGAGCCGGTGCATCTCGCCGCGGAACGCCGCGAAGACCGGGATCTGCGGGAAGCCGGAGGCCAGCGCCCCCGAGCAGTTGAGCAGCCAGTCGTGGCGCGCGTTGGCGTGCCCCTGCTCGTGGGCGAGGACCGCGTCGAGCTGACGGCCCTTCAACCTCCCCAGCGCGGCGGTCGTGACGACCAGCTGCGGAGCGGCGCCCGGCAGCCACCAGGCGTCGGGGCGCTCGCCCTCCAGCACGACGAGCCGGCTGCTGCCGGGCTCCTCGCCGGGCAGCAGCGGGGAGCGCACCAGCAGTTCGTCACGGCGGCGGCGCCGCTCCTGACGGGCGCGCCGGATCTCGCGGGTGAGCATTGCGGCCGTCCACACCCCGCCGAGCCCCAGCAGCACGGCCATCACGGCGGACCACGGTCCGTACGACCCCAGTGCATAGGCCTCCACCACCGCGTGCGGGGCCGGGGCGAACACATGGCCGCGCACGGCCTGCCAGGCGGCCGCCGCGCTGAACGTCATCGACAGCGCGAACGACAGCAGCACCCCCGCCACGACGCACTGCCACACCCACAGAGCCACCACGGGCTCGCGTTCCGGCCATTCGGCCCGCGCCATCAGCCGGGGTGTCACCACGGCGGCGAGCACACCGAGCAGCAGCAGAACGACGGAGACCACCATGGCGTCAGCCTATGAGCGCCGTGGTCCGCACGGGTATGGGTGTGCTCGCCAAGTGACGTACGCCACGGTTTCGCCCTGCCCGGTGTCTCACAGAGTGAGCAGCATGGCGAACATCGCCAGGGCCATCGTCAGCCGGCACGCCAGCGCCAGCTCCGGCCGGGCCCCCCAGCCCACCGCCGCCGTGCCGGCCGGTGCCGGGGCGACGCCCACGGGTATGAGCCGGGTCCCGGCACGCAGTACGTACCCCGCGTAGTAGACGAGGAGCAGTCCGGTCAGCAGCGGCACACCCCCGGCGGCCGCCATCGCGTGCGAGGCGTGGGCGCCGTGGCCCGCCCCGCCCGACCGTGCCATCACGAGGGACATGTAGACCATCGCCGACGAGCCGACCAGATGGTGCAGATGGTGGCGGCCCCGGCGGGCGGACCAGAGGGCCCGCAGCGCGGCGACGCCGAAGAGCGCGGCGTACACCGACCACCCCCACGCGGGCGGGGCGAGGACCGCGGTGGGCAGGGCCATCGCCGCCATGCCGAAGCCCATCACCGCCTCCGCCCGCGCACCGCGGCGCGCCTCCCCGGACGCACCGCGGGCGCGGAGCAGGCAGTACGCCCCCGTCAGCGCGCACAGCGCGGTGAGCAGCCAGCCGGACATGCCCGGTCCGTGCACAGCGCGACCTCCCCCCGGCGACCCGTGTCGCCGCCGCTCAGAAGCTGCCCGTGGCCGCACGCCCGTACGCGGCGCACAGGAGCGAAGGGGGAGCGCGCGTGGGGGGTGAAACGGCCGGCGGCGCCGTCCGGCGGGCCGGTCCGCACCCCGGACGCGGGGCGTCCGGCACGGACCCGGGAGTTACGCTGCTGCCGCACCGCCCCAGCACAGACGAGGAGACCCGCCATGGACACCGCCCCGACCAGGGACCCGGGACAGCTGACCTTCCGTGACGCGACCGAGGCGGACGTGCCGGCGCTCGTGGACCTCGTCCAGTCCGCCTACCGGGGCGACGCCAGCCGTGCCGGCTGGACCACCGAGGCGGCCATCCTGGAGGGGCAGCGCACCGACCCGGACGAGGTGCGCGGAGTGATCGAGGCGCCGGGGAGCCGGCTCCTCATGGTGGAGCGGGACGGCGTGCTCGTCGCCTGCTGCCAGCTCGAACACCGCGGAGACACCGCCTACTTCGGCATGTTCGCCGTGCGCCCCGCCGAGCAGGGCGCGGGACTCGGCAAGGTGATCATCGCCGAGGCGGAGCGCGCCGCCCGGGAGACCTGGGGCGTCCGCTCGATGCAGATGACCGTCATCTCGGTGCGCGAGGAGCTGATCGCCTGGTACGAGCGCCGCGGCTACCGCCGTACCGGGAAGCTGACTCCCTTCCCGTACGGCGACGAGCGCTTCGGCATCCCGCAGCGCGACGACCTCGCCTTCGAGCTGCTGGTCAAGGACCTCACCGAAGGATGAGCGACGACCGCCCCCGGCTTCGCCCGGGGGCGGTTCCCGGCCACGGGGCGCCCGCGACGGTCCTCACGCGGTGAAGCGGCCCGCGCGGCGGATCTCCGGGAAGTCGGTGGTCGCCCCGTCCAGGCCGAGCCCGCGGGCCAGCCTCAGATGGTCCTGGGTGTTGACCACCCAGCCGACCACGGTCAGCCCCCGGGCGTGCGCCTTCTCGACCAGCTCCAGCGTGATGCGCCGGATGTTGAGCACCAGACGGGTGGCGCCCACCGCCGTGGCCCGGTCCACCACGTCGTCGCCCCACCGGCTGGCCACCAGCGCGGTGCGGACCCCCGGCACCAGCCGCGCGACCTCCGCGATGGCCTCGTCGTGGAACGAGATGACCTCCACCCGGTCGACCAGGGCGCGCCGCGTCATCACCTCGGCCAGGGTGCGGGCCGCCGCCACGTCCTTGATCTCGGCCTGCATCGGGGACCGGACGGCGTCGAGCACCTCCTCGAACACCGGCACCCGCTCGCCCTGCCCGGCGTCCAGCTCGCGCAGCTCCGCCAGGGTCTTGTCGGCGATCGCCCCCGTGCCGTCGGTCGTGCGGTCCACCTCCGCGTCGTGCATGACGGCGAGTGCGCCGTCCTTGCTCAGATGGAGATCCAGCTCGATGAGGTCCATCCCGGCCTGTTCGGCGCGGACGAACGACCGCAGGGTGTTCTCCGGCTCGACCCCCATCACACCGCGATGACCGATGGTGAGAAAAGACAAGGCACTCTCGCTTCCGTCGTTGCTTGCGCCCGTGCCGCTCCTACCCCGCGGGGCGCCCCGGCATGACCGCACACCGTAGGCGATCCCGGCCCGCCGCCCCGTGAGGACGCCTCCAGCCCGACGGAAGAATCCGTCTGGGGCGCGGAAGGCAGGAAGAATCGCGGTGACCATGGGGTAGCGCAGGATAATTTCCCGGACCCCACTTGTCTCGGGGAACCGCACATGGATACGGTTGTTTGACGCGAGGTTCTCCTGTGGAGGAAGAGCAATGACGGAAATTCTTGTGCATGACGGTGTCGGCGGGGGCATAGCTTCCGCGGAACGGGTGGTGGATCACCCGGCCTGGTCCGCGCTCAAGAGTGCCGTGGAGGAGATCCGCCCCTGGCAGTCGAAGGACGGTTCCATCGACTTCGGCGCCGAGGACGCGCCGGAGCGGGCACGCGCCGAGGAGGCGCTGCGCCGGGTGACCGCGGCGGTCGAGGAGCTGTCCCCGCTGCTTCCGCACGACGCCGACTACCACCACGCCCTGGTCCGGGACCTGCGCCGCTGGGGTGCCGAGGGCTTCGGCGTCCCCGACTTCCTCGACTCGCTCCTCGCCTTCCAGCCGGCCAGGGACCGCGCCGACGGGCTCCAGCACCTGGTCGTCTTCGCGATGTACACCCAGAACGGCAACCCCGACCGCAACCTCGAAGCGGTCGTGCTGCGCATGGTCTGGCCCGAGTGGCTGGCCGACCTGGAGGCGACCCGTTACGACAACCCGCTGTTCTGCGGGATCACCTTCGAGGACTTCACCTCCGGCTACGACACCAACTCCGCCGTGCTCTTCCCGGAGACCATCGCGGTGCGCGAGGCTCCCGAGCGCTTCAGCTGGGGCGGCATCTTCTGCGACCGCGAGGCGGCCCGCTTCCGCCGCGTCACCGAGGCCGCCGTGGAACTGCTGGGGGTGGACCTGCCCGAGGACATCCGCGAGATGGTCGGCGACCAGCAGCGCTGCGAGCAGGCCTTCGTGCTCTGGGACATGGTCCACGACCGCACCCACAGCCACGGTGACCTGCCCTTCGACCCCTTCATGATCAAGCAGCGCCAGCCGTTCTGGATGTACGGCCTGGAGGAGCTGCGCTGCGATCTCACCGCCTTCAAGGAGGCCGTGAAACTGGAGGCCGACGGAGTCCGCCAGGGGCGCGACGTGCAGTACGCCGTGCTCTTCGACCGGATGTTCCGCTTCCCCGTCACCGGTGAGCGGGTGCGCAACTACGACGGTCTGGGCGGCCAGCTGCTCTTCGCGTACCTCCACAAGCACGACGTCGTGCGCTGGACGGACAACACTCTCAGGATCGACTGGGAGCGCGCCCCGCAGGTCACCAACCAGCTCTGCGCCGAGATCGAGCAGCTGTACCGGGACGGCATCGACCGCCCCAAGCTGGTGCACTGGTTCGCCGCGTACGACCTGGTCGCGACCTATCTCGCACCGCACCCCGGATCCCGCTGGGCCAAGGGCCCCGACGCCCTGGACCTCACTCAGCCTCCCCGCAAGCTCGTCGACGACGTGCTTCCGGACGAGTTTCCCCTGAGCATGTTCTATGAGGCGCTCTCCAAGAAGCTGAAGAACGTGATCGCCTCCACCAAGGGGATCACCGCCGCGGACGCCGGGCGGGCGGCCGCGTGAGCGCACGTCGTGAGGAGGCGGTGGCCATGAACGGAAACGGCACGGGCAGCGGGAGCGGTGCGCTCGAAGGGGCGGTCGTGGCGGTCGCGGGCGCGGCCGGACCGGCGGGCCGGGCGGCCCTGCTGCGACTGGCCGAGGCGGGCGCCGTGGTCGTCGCGTCGGACGCCAACGCGGCCAGGCTCGCGGAGGCCGTGGACGCAGCGCGGTACGCCCACGGGGGCGCCACCGTCACCGGGGACACCGTCGACCTGACCGACCTCGGCGCGGCCCGGGAATGGGCCGAGAAGACCGAGAAGGAGTTCGGCCGCATCGACGGCCTGGTCCACCTGGTGGGCGGCTGGCGCGGCAGCCCGAGCTTCGGCGAGACCGACCTCGCGGACTGGACGCTGCTGGAGAAGCTGCTGATCCGGACGGTCCAGAGCACCTCGCTGGCCTTCCACGACGGTCTGCGACGCAGCGACCGCGGGCGGTACGTGCTGATCAGCGCGGCCGGCGCGAGCAGCCCCACCGCGGGCAACGCCGCGTACGCCGCGTCCAAGGCGGCGGCCGAGGCCTGGACCCTCGCCCTCGCGGACGCCTTCCGCAAGGAGGGGGGCGAGCAGGGGCCGAGCAGCGCGGCTGCGATCCTGGTCGTCAAGGCACTGGTGCACGACGCCATGCGCGCCGAGCGCCCGAATGCGAAGTTCGCGGGCTTCACCGACGTCGGGGAGCTGGCCGATGCCATCGCCGGCGTCTGGGACCGGCCCGCCCCGGAAGTGAACGGAAAGCGCCTGTGGCTGACCCCGCACCCGTAAGGACCGACGCGCGTCGTCATCACGACCCGCTGGTCCGCGGCTTCGCCAGCGACAACTACGCGGGCACGCACCCGGAGATCCTGGCCGCGCTCGCCCTCGCCAACGGCGGTCACCAGATCGCCTACGGCGAGGACGAGTACACCGCGCATCTCCAGCGTGTGATGCACAGCCACTTCGGCCCCACCGCGGAGGCCTTCCCGGTCTTCAACGGAACGGGCGCCAACGTCGTCTCGCTCCAGGCGATGACCGACCGCTGGGGTGCCGTCATCTGCGCCGAGTCGGCCCACATCAACGTGGACGAGGGCGGGGCCCCCGAGCGGGTCGGCGGGCTCAAGCTGCTCACGGTGCCCACCGAGGACGGCAAGCTCACCCCCGAGCTCATCGACCGGGAGGCGTACGGCTGGGACGACGAGCACCGCGCCATGCCGCAGGTCGTCTCGATCACCCAGAACACCGAGCTGGGCACCGTCTACACCCCCGCCGAGATCCGCGCCATCTGCGAGCACGCCCACGGGCACGGCATGGCGGTCCACCTCGACGGCGCCCGCATAGCCAATGCCGCCGCCGCCCTCGACGTACCGATGCGCACCTTCACCAACACCGTCGGCGTCGACGTGCTCTCCTTCGGCGGCACCAAGAACGGGGCGCTGTTCGGCGAGGCCGTCGTCGTGCTGAACCCGGACGCCGTGCGGGCCATGAAGCACCTGCGCAAGCTCTCGATGCAGCTCGCCTCCAAGATGCGCTTCGTGTCCGTGCAGCTGGAGGCCCTGCTTGCCGGTGACCTGTGGCTGCGCAACGCACGGCACGCCAACGCCATGGCCCAGCGGCTCGCCGAGGGGGTGCGTGCCGTGGACGGCGTGGAGATCATCCACCCGGTCCAGGCCAACGCCGTGTTCGCCCGGCTCCCGCACGAGGTGAGCGAGCGCCTGCAGAAGCGCTTCCGCTTCTACTTCTGGGACGAGAAGGCCGGCGACGTGCGCTGGATGTGCGCCTTCGACACCACGGAGGACGACGTGGACGCCTTCGTCCTCGCGCTGAAGGAAGAGATGGCCGCCTGAGTCATTCTGCATAGAGTTGCGATCGACCGTAAAACTATTGATCACGGTCGATCGCTTCTCTATGCTCACCCGGCATGGAGCTGATCCAGCAGAACCCCGACATCAATGCGTACCTGGCCGTCGATGAGGCCATCGATCACGACCATCCGGTGGTCCGTGAGGCCGCCGCCCGGCTGCGCTCCGAGGTGAGTGACGCATATTCATACGCCGAGGCTGCCTTCGTTTTCGTCCGCGACACCATTCCGCACTCCGTCGACTCCGGAGACATGCGCGTCGCCTGGCGCGCCTCGGACGTCCTCGCCACCCGCAACGGCATCTGCCACGGCAAGTCCCACGCCCTCGCCGCTCTGCTGCGCGCGGAGGGCATCCCCGCGGCCCTCTGCTACCAGGCCCTCGCCGGCGACGACGGCATGCTCGGCGTGCTCCACGGGCTGATCGCCGTACGGCTCCCCGGCCGGGGTCGCTGGGACCGCCTGGACGCGCGGGGCAATGTGCCGCCGGGGGTGGACGCGCAGTTCTCGCTCGACCGGGAGCGACTGGCCTGGCCGGTCCGTGCGGAGTTCAATGAAGTGGACTATCCGGTACTCTATTCAAAACCGCAGCCCGAGGTGCTCCACGCCATGCGGTCGGCCGCGGACCGCGCGGAACTCTGGCGCCTGCTCCCCACGGCACTCTGAACCACCGTCTCCAGACGAGGTACGACATGTCCCTGACCCTCACCGTTTCCGACGAGGTACGCACCCTCGCCCCCGGCTTCACGCCCCTGGCCGTCGAGGCGCGGGGCCTGGTCAACGGGCCCAGCGACGCCGTGAGCGCCGCGCTCCTCGACGACGCGGCACGCCGTCTGAAGGAGCGGCTGGGGGACCGGCCGCCGCACGAGGACCCGCACCTGGCCGCCTGGCGCGACGTCTACACGGCGTTCGGCGCCAAGCCCTCACGTACCCGCAACTCCGCCGAGGCCCTCGCCAAGCGGGCCCTGACCGACGCGGGGCTGCCGAGGATCAACCAGCTCGTCGACCTCTACAACGCGGTCAGCGTCGCCCATCTGATCCCGGTCGGCGGCGAGGACACCGACCGGATCGCGGGGACCATGCGCCTGGTCCGCGCCACCGGCACGGAGCCCTTCGCCACCGTCGCGGGCGGGGCCGAGGCCGTCGAGCACCCCGAGTCCGGCGAGGTCGTCTGGTGCGACGACGAGGGCGTGACCTGCCGCCGGTGGAACTGGCGCCAGGGCGTACGGACCCGGCTGACCGAGCAGTCCGTGAACGCGGTGTTCCTGCTGGAGGGCATGGCACCGATGACGGCGGCCGAACTCGACGCGGCGGCCACCGAACTCGTCGAGGGGCTGGAGAAGCTGAGCCCCGGGGCGCGGATCACGGTCCGCACCCCGGAGTGACGTTTCCGCCGGCCCCGGCGCGGCCTCGTCAGCCGCGCTCGCGCACCTCGGCGGCCGTCGGAGCCGTACCGCCGAGGTGGGCCGGCACCCACCAGGTGTCGTTCGCGTCCCGGGGCCGCACCGGATAGGCGCGCTGGGCCGCTTCGAGCAGTTCCTGCACCCGCTCCCGCAGCCGCCGGGTGATGGCACCCGCGTACTGGTCGGTGGGGGCCTCCACGGGCTCACCGACCCGCATCGTCACCGGGATGTGGTCGCGCTTGAGGTTGCGCGGCCGCCCCTTGGTCCACAGCCGCTGCGTCCCCCACAGCGCCATCGGCACCAGCGGCACACCGGCCTCCTGCGCGAGCCGGGCCGCCCCCGACTTGAAGCTCTTCAGCGTGAACGACTCCGAGATCGTCGCCTCGGGGAACACGCCGACGATCTCCCCGGAGCGCAGCGAGGCCAGCGCGTGCGCGTACGCGTCCTCGCCCTGCTTGCGGTCGACGGGGATGTGCTTCATTCCGCGCATCAGCGGCCCCGAGACCTTGTGCCGGAACACCGACTCCTTGGCCATGAAGCGCACCAGCCGCTTCTGCGGCAGAGCAGCGAAGCCGTTGAAGATGAAGTCCAGGTAACTGATGTGGTTGCTGACCAGTACGGCGCCGCCGGTCTTCGGGATGTGCTCCGAACCCTGAGTGTCGATCTTCAGGTCGAGCGCCTTGAAAAACGTACGAGCGACGCCGATGACCGGTCGATAGACGAGTTCTGCCATCTGGAGAAGACCCTTCTTCAGCGCCTGAGGAGGTTCTCCCGGCGGAAGTTACGCAGCCGTAGGTTTGCGGCATTGGGCCGATCGTGCCGTATGCGCGACGCGCTGGCCAGTCTCGGAGGGCCCGGGGCGGGAGATTCTCGTCACGTGGCGCGGCCGGGAATGTCCGGCGGCCCTCGGACGCTGACCCCTTGAGCAGAGATCCGGCAGGAGGCCGAAGGTGGACGGGCAGAAGCAGGCGGAACGGCTCACCGCGGCCCAACTGGGGGCCGAGCTGGGGGAGAAGGCCACCCTCGTCCAGTTCTCCAGCGCGTTCTGCCAGCCCTGCAGGGCCACCCGCCGCACCCTCGCGGAGGTGGCCGGCATGGTCGACGGCGTCGCACACGTCGAGATCGACGCCGAGGCGCATCTCACTCTCGTCCGCGCCCTGGACATCAGCCGCACCCCCACCGTCCTCGTCCTCGACGCCACCGGCCGGATCGTCCGCCGGGCGGCCGGACAGCCCCGTACCGCGGACGTCGTCGCCGCACTGGGCCGCGCCATATGACGGACCGTGATGCTTCTCCCACCTGATGGGACGGTCTTGACTGCACCCACCACCCATCGTCAGTCTGACGCTATGCCGCCAGAACTCCTTCTCTACGGCCGGGTCCACGTCGACCTCGCCCGCAACGCGAGTGCGCGCTGTCCGGGTGCCTGAGCATCCACGGCCCCGCACATCCGACGCGCAGAAGGACATCTCCATGACGGCATCACCCGAGATCGGCAATCCCCGCACGGCCACCCCCGACCTCCTCCGCTCCGTCTTCCGGCAGCACGCGGCGGGCGTCGCCGTGATCACCGCCGCCGGCGAGCGGCCGGTCGGCTTCACCGCCACCTCGCTCAACTCCGTCGCCGCCGATCCGCCGCTCGTCTCCTTCGGCGTGGGCACCTCCTCGTCCAGCTGGCCCGTGATCGCCCGGACCGAGCACATCGGCGTCCACATACTCGGCGAGCACCAGCGGGACCTGGCCGCCACCTTCGCGCGCAGCGGGGCCGACCGCTTCGGTCCGTCCACCGAATGGCGCAGCGGGCCCGAAGGCGTCCCCCTGCTCGACGGTGTGCTCGCGTGGCTGGTCTGCCGGGTCGTGGCCCGGGTTCCGGCGGGGGACCACCGGATCGTGATCGCCCAGGCGATCACCGGCGATCCGGTCGGCGGCGGCCGTCCGCTGGTCTACCACCAGGGCGGTTTCACAGCACTGCGCGACTGAGTTTTTCCTTGGGGCGACTGGGCGCCCGGCGTTGGCCAGATCACAGTGCAAAGCGCTTGCTCATTGGGCGGCGGATGGATGTACTGGCGAGTAATATGACGGTCGGAGCGTCGGTCGCCCCGACCGGAAAACGCCCCATCAGGCGCCTATGCTGCGTGCAACAAGGCAGCCCCGGAAAAGACGATGCAGTAGGAGAGCCGGCGTGAGCTTGAGGATCGTTGTCTGTGTGAAGTACGTGCCCGACGCGACCGGTGACCGGCATTTCGCCGATGACCTGACGTTGGAC
>NZ_JBVHKV010000030.1:0-85372 GCF_055559335.1 Streptomyces sp. NPDC024555 | reverse complement strand
GGGGGGGGGGGGGGCGGGGAAAACACCACCGGGGGGGGCCCCCCCCCCGGCGGGGCCGCCCCCCCCCCGCCCCCCGCCGGCCCCCCCCCCCCGGCGGGGCCCCCCCCCCCCGCGGGGGGCCCCCCCCGCCGCTGTCCGTGCTCCGCCCCGGGTCAGGCCTTGCGGCGGCTGCCCCGGTAGGTGGTCCAGAGCATGTCGCCGACGCCGACCACCACGACGGCCCCGATCAGCTGGAGCACATGGCGGGTCCAGTCGATGCCGCGGGTGTCGTTGACCCCGATCCAGGTGGCGACGGAGTTGCCGAGCACGCTGCCGATGATGCCGAAGATGGTCGTCAGCCAGAGGGGGATCTCCTGCTTGCCCGGCAGGATCGCCTTCGCGATCAGACCGAGCACGAACCCCACGATGATTGCCCACAGCCAGCCCATGCCGCCTCCTCGTACGACGCGGTGTCGCACATGCCCGCCCAGTTTCGGCCCTGGGGCGGTACGCCGCATGTCGGACGGGTCCGTACGCGCGACGGGGCGACGCAATGCACGCATACGGCGCGCCCCGGTATCGAACCGGCGGGGACCCCGGCGTACCGTGGTGCGCGGTCCGGTCCGGGGAACGTCCGGCGCAGGGAACGGGGCTCCTCCGGTCCGTCACGAACTCGGGGAAGTGGGGTGGAGCGGTGTCGCGGAAGCGGAGCGGTGAGGTCTTCCGGATCACGGGGGCCCGGCAGGGGCTCGCGGACGATGTGCGCGGCCGGCAGCGGCGTTATGTGATCTCGATGTCCGTGCGTACGGTGTCGGTGGTCGCGGCGGCGACCCTCTGGAACGTGGAACGCGTGGTCGCGATGGTGGCGCTCGCGCTGGGGGTGCTGCTCCCCTACGTCGCCGTCGTCATCGCCAACGCGGGCCGGGAGACGAGTCCGGCGCTGCCCTCGACCTTCGTACCGGCTCCGGTGCGGCCCGCGCTGGACGCGGCTCCGGTGGCCGGTCCGGCGGAGCCGGCCGACGGGTCCGGGAGGGCCGCGCCCGGGGCGTGAGCCGCCCCTTCCCCCCGCTGGTTCCGGCCGGTCATCCGGATTCCGGACTCCCGGTCCGCAGGGAGGACGCAGGGGGCGCGGTGCGCGCGGAAGCTCAAGAAAAGCTCAGATCAATCATGAAGTTCCAGTGCACCGCACCGGGGTGTGCGTGACATACTTCGAGAGCGCTCCGCATCCCCCGTCGGAGCGACGGACCGACGCCGGGCAGCTCCCCCCGTGGCTGCCCGGCGTCGCCATTTCTCCGGCGGGGATGCCGCGGAGCAGGGCGTACGGGGCAGGCTCTAGGGTTGAGGGTGTGAACTCCCCTGACACCGCCTCCGCGGCCGAGAACGCGCTCGCGGCCCCCGTCTGTTCGGCCAAGGGCTGCCGCGCCGATGCCGTGTGGGTGCTCGCGTGGAACAACCCGAAGCTGCACACCCCGGAGCGCCGCAAGACCTGGCTGGCCTGTGAGGAGCACCGGGAGCACCTGTCGTCGTTCCTCGGGGTGCGGGGCTTCCTCAAGGACGTGGTGACGCTGGCGGAGTGGGAAGCGCCGTCCGCTTGAGGCCTTTGCCGGTCAGCCGCCGATCGCGGACATCGGGCGGTCGGGCTGGAGGAACGAGGGGTCGTCGAGGCCGGATCCGGCCTTCTTGCCCCACATCGCGCGCTGCCAGATCGCGGCGATCTCCTCGTCGGGTGCGCCGGAGCGCAGCGCACCGCGCAGATCGGTCTCCTCGCGGGCGAAGAGGCAGGTGCGGACCTGTCCGTCGGCGGTGAGCCGGGTCCGGTCGCAGGCCCGGCAGAAGGGCCGGGTGACCGAGGCGATGACGCCGACCCGGTGGGGGCCGCCGTCGACGAGCCAGCGCTCGGCGGGGGCGGAGCCCCGGGTGGTCTCGCCCTCGGGGGTGAGGTCGAAGCGGGTGCGCAGCGAGGCGAGGATGTCGCCCGCGGTGATCATGCCGTCGCGCTTCCAGCCGTGCTGGGCGTCGAGGGGCATCTGCTCGATGAAGCGCAGTTCGTAGTCGTGTGCGACGGCCCAGGCCAGCAGGTCGGGGGCCTCGTCCTCGTTGAGGCCGGGCATCAGGACGCTGTTGACCTTGACGGGGGTGAGTCCGGCGTCGCGGGCGGCTTCGAGTCCGGCCAGGACGTCGTGGTGGCGGTTGCGGCGGGTGAGGGTCTTGAAGACCTCGGGGCGCAGGGTGTCGAGCGAGACGTTGACCCGGTCGAGCCCGGCGTCCCGGAGCGCGGCGGCGGTGCGCTCCAGGCCGATGCCGTTGGTGGTGAGGGAGATCTGGGGGCGGGGTTCCAGGGCGGCGCACTCCTGGACGATGCCGACGAGTCCGGGGCGCAGCAGCGGTTCGCCGCCGGTGAAGCGGACCTCGGTGATGCCGAGGCGGGTGACGGCGAGCCGGACGAGCCGGACGATCTCCTCGTCGGTGAGGAGGTCGGGCTTGGCCAGCCACTGGAGGCCTTCCTCGGGCATGCAGTAGGTGCAGCGGAGGTTGCAGCGGTCGGTGAGCGAGACGCGCAGGTCGGTGGCGACCCGGTCGTAGGTGTCGATGAGCATGGTGGGCCCCGTCCCCCGGCGGTTCCTCCGGTCGCGGAATCTGTCGCTGTCGAGCCTACGCGAGGACGGGGGCGCGGGCGGGGCCCGTTTGGCACGGGAGCGGTGCGGCCGCGTCGTAGGACTCTACGACGCGGCCGCGCGGGTGCGGGGCTCCCGCCCCGGTGGGGTGCCTCAGTGGGCGCCGATGCCGGTGAGGGACTTGACCTCCAGTTCGGCGTACTTGCCCTTGTCCGGCTCCTCCTTGGAGAGGAGGGAGCCGACCCAGCCGAGCAGGAAGCCGAGCGGGATGGAGATGAGGCCGGGGTTCTCCAGCGGGAACCAGGCGAAGTCGACGCCCTTGAACATCGAGGTCTTCTCGTTGCCGGAGACGACCGGCGAGAACAGCACCAGGAGGACGGAGGAGGCCAGTCCGCCGTAGATCGACCACAGCGCGCCCTGGGTGGTGAAGCGCTTCCAGAAGAGGCTGTAGAGGATGGTGGGCAGGTTGGCGGAGGCGGCGACGGCGAAGGCCAGGGCGACCAGGCCGGCGACGTTCATGTCGCGGGCGAAGACGCCCAGGACGATGGCGGCGGCGCCGATGAAGACGGTGGACCAGCGGGCGGCCTTCATCTCCTCCTTCTCGGTGGCCTCTCCCTTGCGGATGACGTTGGCGTAGATGTCGTGGGCGAACGACGACGACGAGGCCAGGGTCAGTCCGGCGACGACCGCGAGGATGGTGGCGAAGGCGACGGCGGAGATGACGGCGAGCATGATCGCGCCGCCGGTGGTGCCGACCCCGCCGAGGTATTCGGCGAGCTGCGGGGCGGCCGTGTTGCCCGGGGCCGCGATGTTCTTCGGGCCGATGAGCGCGGCGGCGCCGAAGCCGAGGGCGATCGTCATCAGGTAGAAGGCGCCGATGATGCCGATGGCCCAGTTGACGGACTTACGGGCGGCCTTGGCGGTCGGCACCGTGTAGAAGCGGATCAGGATGTGCGGCAGTCCCGCGGTGCCGAGCACCAGGGCGATGCCGAGGGAGAGGAAGTCGAGCTTGGAGGTGCCGGTGGCGCCGTACTTGAGGCCGGGCTCCAGGAACGCGGAGCCGTGGCCGCTCTTCTCGGCGGCGGTGCCCAGCAGGTCGGAGACGTTGAAGTCGAACTTCCACAGCACCATGAGCGTCATCAGCAGGGCGCCCGCGATGAGCAGGACGGCCTTGACCATCTGCACCCAGGTGGTGCCCTTCATGCCGCCGATGGTGACGTAGACGATCATCAGTACGCCGACCAGCGCAACGATGAGGATCTTTCCGGCGTCGCTGGTGATGCCGAGGAGGAGCGTGACCAGTGCTCCGGCCCCCGCCATCTGCGCCAGCAGGTAGAAGATGGAGACGATGATGGTGGAGACGCCCGCGGCGGTGCGGACCGGGCGCTGGCGCATCCGGTAGGCGAGGACGTCGCCCATGGTGTAGCGGCCGGAGTTGCGCAGCGGCTCGGCGACCAGGAGCAGGGCGACCAGCCAGGCGACGAGGAAGCCGATGGAGTAGAGGAAGCCGTCGTAGCCGAAGAGCGCGATGGCTCCGGCGATGCCGAGGAACGAGGCGGCGGACATGTAGTCGCCGGAGACCGCGAGGCCGTTCTGGAAGGCGGTGAACTGGCGTCCGCCCGCGTAGAAGTCGCTGGCGCTCCTGGTCTGGCGGCCGGCCCAGACGGTGATCCCGAGGGTGGCGGCGACGAAGACCGCGAAGAGGGTGATGATCAGCGGCCGGTGCTCGCTGGTGGACGAGGCGGCCAGCGTCACGGCGGTGTGGGAGTGGTACGCGGCGCTCATGCGTCGGCCTCCATACGGGACTTGATGGCCTCGGCCTTGGGGTCGAGCTTCGCGTTGGCGTGCCGCGAGTAGAACCAGGCGATGAGGAAGGTGGTCAGGAACTGGGCGAGGCCGAAGACGAAGGCCACGTTGATGTTGCTGAAGACCTTGGTGCCCATGAAGCCGCCCGCGTAGTTCGAGAGCAGCACGTACAGCAGGTACCAGAGGACGAAGGCGACGGTGAGCGGGAAGGCGAACGAGCGGTAGGAGCGGCGGAGTTCGCCGAATTCCGCGCTTTCCTGCTCCGCGATGAACGCCTCGGTCGTGGGCTGGGCGGGGCCGGTCGCCTTTCCGCCCTCGGGCGGCGGTGCATCGGTAGCCACGGAATCTCCTCGCGACGCGGGTGCGGTGGTGGGGACGGTCGATTTCACTGGGGACCTCGATGTCGGGGAGGGATGGTGCGCCTCCCCAGACAACGGCACGCGGCGCGTGCCGAAGCGGTTCACCCCGGATCGCCACTTCTCCGGATCACCCCTTCGGACGCTCCGGCGGGAACGGGTTCGGACGAACCCGTTGATCAGCGGGGATGATCGCCGGTAGCTTCACTGGTCATGTACGCGACCGGGCACACGGCGTGTCCGGCCCACGGCACGGATGAAGTGGAGACCCCATGGCTCATCTGGGAAGCAGACGGACGCGCGCACTGACGCTGCCCGTCGGACTGGCCCTGACCGCATCGCTCGGCTTCCTGCCGACGAGCATCGCCTCCGCCGCGCCGGCGGACGGTTCGCCCTCGGCGACCGCGTCGGCGGACGGCCCGAAGCTGTCGTACGTGATCAACACCCGGGCCAATCGCGGCCAGGTGAAGCAGGTCGTCAAGGCGGTCGAGCGGGCCGGCGGCACGGTGGTGATCGCCTACGACCGCATCGGGGTCATCGTCGCCCATTCCCAGAACCCGGAGTTCGCCCGGACGATCCGGAAGGTCAAGGGCGTCGACTCGGCGGGGGCCACCCGCACCAACCCGATCGTGCCGCAGGCCACCAAGGACATCGGGGTGGAGCAGCCGCTGACCGCGGCGCAGGAGCGGGCCGCGGCGGCGGAGGCGGCCGACGGCCAGGACCCGCTGGAGCCCCTGCAGTGGGACCTGTCGGCCATCAAGGCGGACGAGGCGCACAAGAAGACGCTGGGCAGTTCGAAGGTGACCGTCGCGGTCATCGACACGGGGGTCGACGACACCCATCCGGACCTGGCGCCGAACTTCGACCGTGCGGCCTCGGCGAACTGCGTCTCGGGCGCCCCGGACACCACGGAGGGCTCCTGGCGGCCCGCGGCGGGCGAGAGCGACCACGGGACGCATGTCGCCGGGACCATCGCCGCCGCGAAGAACGGGGTCGGGGTCACGGGTGTGGCACCGGGTGTGAAGGTCGCCGGGATCAAGGTGGCGAACCCGTCCGGGTTCTTCTACACCGAGTCCGTCGTCTGCGGTTTCGTCTGGGCGGCCGAGCACGGGGTGGACGTCACCAACAACAGCTATTACACCGACCCGTGGATGTACAACTGCAAGAACGACCCGGACCAGGCGGCGCTCGTCGAGGCCGTCACCCGGGCCTCGCGGTACGCGGAGAGCAGGGGCACGGTCAACGTCGCGGCGGCGGGCAACTCCGCCGAGGACCTGGCGGCCGACACCATCGAGGACTCGACCAGCCCGAACGACACCGAGACGGTCGACCGCACCATCGACCCGAAGCAGTGCCTCGACATCCCGACGATGCTGCCGGGCGTGGTGACGGTCTCGGCGACCGGTGCCAAGGGGCTGAAGGCCTCGTACTCGAACTACGGCAACGGCGTCATCGACGTCGCGGCGCCGGGCGGCGACTCGACGGTCTACCAGACGCCCGCCCCGCCGGCCACCAGCGGTCTGATCCTGTCGACGCTGCCGGGCGGCAAGTTCGGCTACAAGGCCGGTACGTCGATGGCGTCGCCGCATGTCGCGGGGGTCGTGGCGCTGATCAAGTCGAAGCACCCGTACGCCTCGGCCGCCGCGGTGAAGGCGCTGCTGGTCGCGGAGGCCGACGCCACCGCGTGCGGTGAGCCGTACGACATCGACGGCGACGGCACGGTCGACGCGGTCTGCGAGGGCGGCAAGAGGTACAACGGCTTCTACGGGGCCGGTGTGGTCAACGCGCTGAACGCGGTGCGCTGGTAGTCGCCCGTTCGCGGTCCGGGGGCCGGCGCCCTGCGCCGGTGCCCCGGACCGCTCGTCCCACGGCTCGATGAGGGCCTACGGCTTGATGAGGACCTTCAGGGCGGTGCGTCCGTCCATCGCCTTGTAGCCGTCGGGCACCTCGTCGAGCCCGACGGTCATGTCGAAGACCGGCGAGGGGTCGATGGTGCCGGAGAGCACGTCCGGGAGCAGTTCCGGGATGTACGTGCGGACGGGGGCGACGCCGCCGCGCAGGGCGATGTTCCGGTCGAACATGATGCCGAGGTCCAGTCCGGTGCCGCTGCCGTGCGGCACGCCGACGTAGCCGATGGCCCCGCCGTCCCGGGCGATGCCCACGGCGGTGCGCATCGACTGCTCGGTGCCGACGGCCTCGATCACCGCGTGGGCGCCCTCGCCGCCGAACAGCTCGCGCACGGCGGCGACGGCGGCCTCGCCGCGTTCGGCGACGACGTCGGTGGCACCGAAGGCGCGGGCGATGTCGGTCCGGGCCTCGTGGCGGCCGAGCGCGACGATCCGCTCGGCGCCGAGCCGCTTGGCCGCCATGACGCCGCACAGCCCGACGGCCCCGTCCCCGACGACGGCGACGGTGGAGCCGGGCTTCACCCCGGCGCCGACGGCCGCGTGGTGCCCGGTGCCGAGGACGTCGGACAGGGCCAGGAGCGCGGTGAGCAGCCGGTCGTCGGAAGCCGCGGCGGCGGGCAGCTTGACCAGGGTGCCGTCGGCGAAGGGGACCCTGACGGCCTCGCCCTGTCCGCCGTCGGAGCCCACCGAGCCCCAGAAGCCGCCCTGCGGGCAGGAGGTCGTCAGCCCCTCCGCGCAGTAGGCGCAGCTGCCGTCGGACCAGACGAAGGGGGCGACGACGAGGTCACCGGCGGTGAATCCGTTGACCTCGGAGCCGGTCTCCTCGACGATCCCGAGGAACTCGTGGCCGATGCGCTGGCCCGGCTGCCGGGCGGACTCGCCCCGGTAGGCCCACAGGTCGCTGCCGCAGATGCAGGCGCGCAGGACCCGCAGGACCACGTCGGTGGGCTGCTGGATGACGGGGTCGGGCACCTCCCGCACCCGGATGTCGTGGGGGGCCTGGATGACGGTGGCGCGCATGCGTGGGGGTCCTTGCCGGTCTCAGATGCTGATACTCCGTTCACGGTACGCCCCGCGCGCCGGACCGGCTCCCCGCGCCCCCGGGCCGAGGATCCCCAGGGTGAGCAGGAGCTGGGCCGCCACATAGGTGAGCATGACCCAGAAGGCGGGTGCGGGCGGCTCGGGGCGGTCGGCGATCCCGGTGGCGATCAGGGCGTCGGAGAGCAGGAAGAGCCCGCCGCCCACCGCCGCGTACCGGCCGTACACGCCGGAGCGGTAGGCGACGGAGGTCAGCAGCAGGCTGTACGCGGCCATCGGGATCCGCAGCCCGGCCGGGAGCCCGCCCCAGAGCAGGGCGAGGAACCCGGCCAGCACGGCCGCGTAGACGAGCGCGGGCAGCAGCGGGCCCCGCGCCCGGCCGAAGAGCACCAGGTAGCAGACGTGACCGGCGGCGAAGGCGCCCATGCCGACGAGGAAGGCGGGATCGGCGTCCACCAGCAGGAACACGTCGCCGGCCCAGCCGCAGAGCAGGGCCGCGATCAGCAGCCGGGGCCCGCGCCGGGCGAAGGCGTATCCGGCGAGCAGCGGCATCAGCAGCGGTTTGGCGACGAGGTGGAGGAGGCCGACGCCGGTGAGCACCCCGACGAGGTCGGCGGCGCAGGCGACGAGGAAGGCGGCGAGCAGCGGGCGCGCCCAGCGCTCCCGGGGGCCGGGGGGCGGGGTGGCGGCGCTCATGGGGCGTGCTCCGGGGCGGGGACGGCGGTCGCGGACGCGGTCGCGGCGGTCGAGGGGGCGGGCTGCCAGCCGGGGCCGCGGAAGATCCGTCCGGCCCGTTCGCCCCAGCTGCCGGCCGCCCGGACGTCGCGGGCGATGGCGGCGTACTCGTGGGTGGCGACCCGCAGCGGGTTGTAGGTGTCGATGTTCTTGGTGAGCCCGAACACGGGCCGTTCCCGCTCCGCGGCGAAGGAGCCGAACCAGCGGTCCCACACGATCAGGATGCCGCCGAAGTTCCGGTCGAGGTAGCCGCCCTGGGAGGCGTGGTGCACCCGGTGGTGCGAGGGCGTGTTCAGGACGTACTCGAAGGGCCGGGGCAGCTTGTCGATGCGCTCGGTGTGCACCCAGAACTGGTAGACGAGGTTGGCCGACGAGCAGAAGGCGAGCGCCGCCGGGTGGACGCCGCAGGCGATCATCGGGAGGTAGAACGGCCAGGAGGTCAGCGAGGTCCAGGGCTGGCGCAGCGCGGTGGAGAGGTTGAACTTCCGGCTGGAGTGGTGGACCACGTGGCAGGCCCACAGGATCCGGATCACGTGGTGCCCGCGGTGCGACCAGTAGTAGAAGAAGTCCTGGGCCAGCAGCATCAGCAGGACCGTCCACCACAGCACGGGCACCCGCAGCGGCGTCAGCTCGTACACGGCGGTGTAGACCGCCACGACGGGCACCTTCCACATCAGGTCGAAGCCCAGGCTCCCCAGGCCCATGGTGATGCTGGTGGCGGCGTCCTTCGCCTCGTAACCGGCGGCCTCCTCGTCGGGGTGGAAGTGGTGGAGCGCCATTTCCACGAGGGTGAGCAGGACGAAGGCCGGTATGGACCAGAGCACTACATCGGGCAGGTTCGTCGGCATGAGTGCACGGTAGAGCCGCTGGTCGGCCGGGACCAGACGTTGTTACCAACAAGTATGCGAGACAGGGTGTCAGCGGTCTTTGGCACCTTCCGACAGGCCGGGGCGTCGTACGATCCGTGGAGGGTCCGAACGGGGGAGGAACCGCGGTGCAGGGTCTGGAAGTTGCGCTCGTCCGGCTGGCCACGACGGTGCTGGGCACGGTGGCCAGGTCGCTGCTCGCGCCGAAGCCGGGGGCCGGTCTGGTCCCGGATCCGGTGCGCCCGCTCCCCCGCCCGGCGAAACCGGACCGGCTGGCGAAGGTGCTCGGCGGCCGGCTGGAGGAGGCGTACGCCGAGCTGCCGGAGCACGAGCGGCTGGCCGCCGTCGCCGCCGTGCAGGACACGTTCGCGGCAGTGGGCGAACTGGCCCCGGAGCGGCTGTTCGCCACCGGCCTGGACCCGGAGGCGCTGGCCGCCGGCTTCCCGCCGCCCGACGCCGCCGGGCTCTCGCGGCGGGCGACGGAGCTGTACGGGGAGCTGCTGGTCCGGTGCTGCGCGCATGTCGTGGAGCAGCTGACCGCCGAACCGTCGTTCGCGGCGCGGGCGGCGGTGGAGCAGACCCGCGCGGCGGGCCGGACCCGGGAGCTGGTGGAGGACGTACGGGACCGGCTCGGCCCGCGCCCGGACGCGGCGGCGCTGGAGTTCGAGGAGCGGTACGCGGACTTCGTGGCGCGGGCGCACGGCCGGGTCGAGCTGTTCGGGCTGACGCTGGGGAGGTCGGCGGGCGACTGGCCGCTGGAGACGGCCTATCTGAGCCTGTCGGTCAGCTCGCACGACAGCGCCCCCGAGTGGTGGGAGCCGTCGGCCCCCGAACGGACGACGGTCCGGGCCGAGCAGGCCCTGGCCGGGTCGGAACGGCTGCTGCTGCGGGGTCCGGCCGGTTCGGGCAAGAGCACCCTGGTCCAGTGGCTGGCGGTGAACGCGGCCCGGCAGTCCTTCGGTCCCGAACTGGCGGACTGGAACCGCTGTGTCCCCTTCGTCCTGCGGCTGCGCGCCTTCACCTCCGACGGGGCGCCGCCCGGCCCGGAGGACTTCCTGCGCGCGACGGGCGTCCCGCTGCACGGTGCGGCGCCCGCCGGCTGGGCGGACCGGGTGCTGAGCCAGGGGCGCGGCCTGGTGCTGGTGGACGGGGTCGACGAGGTCCCGGCCCGGCTGCGGCAGCGGACCGAGCGCTGGCTGAGGGACCTGATCACCGCCTATCCCCGCTCCCGCTACGTGGTGACGACCCGGCCGTCCGCCGTGCCGGAGAGCTGGCTGTCCGGCTCCGGTTTCCGGGCGCACTCGCTGCTGGCGATGAGCGACAAGGACATCCTCTCCTTCCTCGCGCACTGGCACGGCGCCGCCCGGTCGGAGTGCGCGTCGGACGAGGAGCGCGCCCGGCTCGACACGTACGAGGAGGCGCTGCGCCGCGCCGTCACCACCCGCCGGGACCTGGGCCGGCTGGCGACGAACCCGCTCATGTGCGCCCTGCTCTGCGCGCTCAACCGCGACCGCCGCATGCAGCTGCCCCGGGCCCGCAAGGAGCTGTACGACGCCGCGCTCGACATGCTCCTGGTCCGCCGCGACACCGAGCGCGACATCGTCGGCGTCGAGGGCGTCGACCTGACCCGCGAGGAGCAGACGGCCCTGCTCCAGCGGCTCGCGTACTGGCTGATCCGCAACGGCCAGGCGGAGGCCGACCGCGGCGAGGCCCTGGAGATGGTCACGGAGTGGCTGTCGGCCATGTCCCAGGTCCGCGAGAGCCCCCGGGAGGTCTTCTCCCACCTCCTCATCCGCAGCGGGCTGCTGCGCGAACCCGCCCCGGGTTCCGTCGGGTTCGTGCACCGCACCTTCCAGGACTACCTGGGCTCGAAGGCGGCCGTGGAGGCCCGCGACTTCGGCGTCCTCGTCAAGCACGCCCACGACGACCAGTGGCACGACGTCGTCCAGATGGCCGTGGGCCACGCCCGCCGCGACGAACGCGACCGGCTGCTGCGGCAGCTCCTCAAGCGCGCCGACCGCACCCCCACCTACCGCAACCGCCTCGTCCTCCTCGCCGCCGCGAGCGTCGAACAGGCCCCGGAGCTGGACGCGGAGGTCCGGGCGGAGGTCCGGCGGCGGACGGAGGAGCTGCTGCCGCCGCGCAGCCGCGCGGAGGCGGAGGAGCTGGCCGGCGTCGGCGAACTGGTGCTGGAGCTGCTGCCGGGGCCGGAGGACGTCGCGGACGAGTCTGAGGCGGGCTATGTGGTGATGACGGCGGGGCTGGTCGGGGGCGCCGCCGCCTACGAGGTGATCCGGAGGTACCGGGGCGACGAACGCTCCTGGGTGGGCTCGCAGTTGTGCCACGCGTGGTGCGCGTTCGACACGGACGCCTACGCCCGGGACGTGCTCGCGGGGAGGACCTGGGACCGGTCGTACGTCTCCGCGGAGAGCCCCGAGCAGGTGGAGGCCCTGCGGTACGTGCCCGGGGCGCGCGCGATCCGCCTCCAGGGCGACCATGCCGATCTGTCCTGGCTGCCCGGCCGCCGGGAGGTGCGGCGGTTCTTCACCTTCGACAACGGGACCCTCACCGACGTCTCCCCGCTGGCCTCGGCGCGCTCGCTCACCGAGGTGGGGCTCAGTCTGTGCCCCGGGGTCCGCGATGTGAGCCCCCTGCACGGCCTCCCGCTGACCTGGCTCTCCCTGAACCGGCTCCATCCGGAACTGCCTCAGGAGCAGCTGGCGCCTGTCACCGAACTGCGCGAGATGGTCCTCGGGCACCGCTTCCCCGTCGCGTGCCTCGGTGAGCTGCCGCTCAGCCGTGCTCTCGACCTGCTCTACGTGATCGGTCCGGCCGGGGAGATGAGCCTGGAGGGGATCGAGGAGTGGACGGGGCTGGAGGAGTTCCGGGTCGAGACCACCTCGCAGCTGCGGTACCTGTGCGGGAACCGGTCCCTCCCCCGCCTCCGCCGGCTCTCCCTCGACGGGCTCGACACCCTGGACCTCTCCTGGCTCGGCAGTCTGTCCACCCTGCGGGAGCTGCGCCTCTACAACTGCCCGGCGTCCGGCGATCTGGCCGCCCTGAAGGATCTGCCCGCGCTCACGGAGCTGACCCTCTACAGCCGTTCGGAGACCCCCCAGGACCTGACGCCCCTGGCCGGCCTCGACCGCCTCGCCCTCACCATCGGCCGCGACACCCGGACCGTCGGGGATGAGCTGTTCCCGCCCGAACGCCTCACCCGCCTGCACTGAGCACCGGACGCCCCTACACCCCCGCCGCCCCCAGCAGCTCCCCCGCCGCGTACGTCACCGCCATCGCCACCGCTCCCCCGCCCATGTTCCGCAGCACCGCCGGGCCCGCCTCGGCCTCGCCGAGGCGGGCGCTCCACCAGCCGGTGAGGGCGAGGGCGGCCAGGACCGAGAGGACGGTGATCAGGAGGCGCAGGGAGGAGGGCGGGAGGACGATCGCCAGCAGGGGGAGCAGGGCGCCGACCGTGAAGGCGAGGAAGCTGGCGCCGGCGGCGTGCCAGGGGTTGGTGAGGTCGTCGGGATCGATGCCGAGTTCGACCTCCGCATGGGCGCGCAGCGCGTCGCGCTCGGTGAGCTGGAGGGCGGCCTCGCGGGCCACGTCGTGGCTGAGGCCCTTGCCCTGGAGCAGACCGGTGAGTTCGGCGAGTTCCGCCTCGGGGGTCTCCTGGAGTTCCCGTTTCTCCGTCGCCAGGGCGGCCTTCTCCGAATCGCGCTGAGTGGAGACGGAGACGTACTCCCCCGCCGCCATGGACATGGAGCCGGCCAGCAGCCCGGCGAGCCCCGCGGTCAGCAGGGCTCCCCGGTCACCGGTGGCCCCGGCGACGCCGACGACGAGGCCGGCGGTGGAGACGACACCGTCGTTGGCCCCGAGAACGGCGGCGCGCAGCCAGTTCAGGCGTACGCCCAGTTCGTTGCCGTGCGGTTCGTCGTGGTCGCGGGTCTGAGTCACCCGGGGATGGTCTCACCCGCCCCCGTCACCAGACACGCACCGACCCACCCGGAGCGAACGCCGGGCTGGTCGCGCCGGGCGGGATCTCCTTCAGGGGCCGGGCGATCTCCTCGACGGTGGGGCCGACGCGGGCGGCGATCCGGTCGAGGGCGGTGAGGTCGAAGCCGTAGACGCGGGCGGCGTTGCCGCCGGTCATGGCGGCGATCTCCTCGGGCGGGAGTCCGGCGTAGGCGATCCGCAGGGCCTCGCGGGTGTGGGGGGCGGTGCCCTCGTCGTGGGGGTAGTCGCTGCCCCACATGATCTTGTCGAGGCCGATGCGGTCGCGCAGCGGGACCTCGTGGGGGCGCATGAAGCTGGCGCCGACGAAGCAGTGCTCGCGCCAGACCTCGCTGGGGCGGGCGCCCATGGAACCGGCGAGCCCGGCACCGAACTTGGCCTCGGCGGTCGCCGCCCGGGAGGCGGCCGCGACGAGGCGTCCGTGGTAGTAGTCCAGCATCTCGACGACGCCGGGGATCCAGCCGGAGCCCTGTTCGGTGAGGACGAGCCGGAGCCCGGGGTGGCGGCGGAACGCCCCGCCGAAGACCAGGTGCCACAGGGCGCGGTGGGAGAACCAGGTGGTCTCCACCATGAAGACGGCGCGGGCCGCCGGTTCGTCGCCGAGCGGCGGGGAGGCGGAGCCGCCGTGGTGGTTGACGGGGACGTCCAGTTCCGCGCAGGCCGCCCAGATGGGGTCGTAGACCGGGGAGTGCAGTTCGGGCAGGCCGGAGCCGGGCGGGGCGCCGGGGAGCAGGATGCCTCCGGTGAGGCCTGCCTGCCGGGTGCGGCGGATCTCGCGGGCCGCCTCCGCGGGGTCGTTGAGGAGGATCTGGGCGACTCCGGCCCGGCGGCCGGGCGCGTCCGCGCAGAAGTCGGCGAGCCAGCGGTTGTGGGCGCGCAGTCCGGCCCAGCGCTGTGCGTACTCCTGCCGGGTGGGGGCGGGGGCCATCAGCGAGGCGGAGGGGAAGAAGGGCGGGATGGTGTTGGGGAAGACGACCTCGGCGACGATGCCGTCGGCCTCCAGTTCGGCGAGGCGGCGGGCGGAGTTCCAGTTGCGGTCGGCGGTGTCGGCGACCAGGTCCTCGTACGGGTTGACGTAGGTGGCGGCCCAGGCGTCGAAGTCGTCGTGGTAGGCGGACTCCAGGTAGGGCCGGTAGTCGAGGAGGTCGGCTCCGGCGTGGCAGTCGGCGGAGACGACGGTGTACCGGGCGGTCATGACGCCCCCAGGACGGGGAAGTCGTGGCCGGTCAGCCAGTGCCGGCCGGTCTCGCGGGAGCGGGCCCAGGAGGCCTCGACGGCGCTCTGGTCGGGGCTCTGGCCGAGGTCGGCGGGGGTGGGGCCGATCCGGGCGGCCAGCGGGGCGAGCCGGTCGGTGTCGAAGCCGAAGACCTCGGCGGCGGCCAGGCCCAGCATCTGCCGGGTCTCGGCGACGGGGATGTCGTGGAAGGTGTCGCGCAGCCAGGTCGCGGTGTGCGGCCAGGTGCCCTCGGGGTGCGGGAAGTCGCTGCCCCAGAGGATGTTGCGGACGCCGATCTCGTAGCGCTGGGCGAGTTCGCGGCGTTTGGTGTTGGTGGCGCAGACGAACACCTGGCGGTCCAGGTACTCGTGGGGCGGGCGCTTCAGTTCGGCGAACGGGGAGAGCTTCTTGCCGCCGTGGGCGCCGAGGTAGAGGCGGTCCATGAACCACAGGAGGTTCGGCAGCCACCAGCAGCCGGACTCGGCGACGCCGAACTTCAGCCCGGGGTGGCGTTCGAAGGCTCCGGACCAGAGGAGGAACCAGAGGGGGCGGGAGGGCCACCAGGTGACCTCGGAGACGTAGATGCCGAGGTGGTCGCCGTACTCGTGGCGGGGCGCGGCGCCGGAATGGGTGACGACGGGCATGCCGGTCTCCGCGGCGGCCGCCCAGACGGGGTCGTAACGGCGGTCGTGGTAAGGGGCCTTGTCCACCCACATGGAGGGGATCATCAGGGCGCCGAGGCCGGACTCCTTGGCCCGGTGGATCTCGGCGACGACCCGGTCCACCTCGCCGGTGACGGGCAGCAGGGCGACCCCGCAGTGGCGTTCGGGGTGGGCGGAGACGAACTCGGCGAGCCAGCGGTTGTGGGCCTGCGCGCCGGCCATGCCCAGCTCGGGGTCCTGGTCGCCGGAGAGGCCGAGGCCGACGCCGAAGGGGGCGGCGGTGCGGCTGTCGACGGCGTCCGCGTCGGGGAAGACGACCTCGGCGGCCACCCCGTCGCCGTCGAGTTCCTTGATCCGCCGGGCGCTGTCCCAGCCGCCCCTGAGCCCTTCCTCGTTGTCCCGGAACCACTTCTCGGCGAAGGCCTCGTTGCGTACGCCGAGCCGGGTCATCTCCTCGCGGCGGCGGTCGCGGCCGGCCAGGAAGTCGTCGAAGGCGCGGTGGAAGCGGCGGTCGAGGTAGGGCCGGTACTCCTCGGTGGGCAGTCCGGCGTGGCAGTCGGAGGAGATGATCAGGTACGGGTCGTCGTCGCTCATCGCACGCTCCTCGGTCGGTCGGTGGGTCGGTCGGCCGGGCCCGGTCCGGTCCGGGCGAACGGCCCCGGCCCTTTCGTTCGGATCAGTCGAGTACGAAACGCTCCAGGTAGGACGGGTTCGACCGGTCGAGCATCGACTGCGACCTGGCCCGGATCTGCCGGTCGCTGTGCTCGCTGTCCGGCAGCATCCAGAAGCGGTCGGCGCGGATCCCGTCGACGACGGTCCGGGCGACGTCCTCCACGGGGGTGAACTCGACCTCGTGGCCGGCCGCGCGCATGGCGGTCTCCCACTGGTCGAGGCTGCGGTACGGGGTGCGGCGCGGGCGCTCCTTGGCGTACCGCTCGGGGCGGTTGCGGTACGACTCCCACAGGCCGGTGCGCAGCATGTGCGGGCCGGGGAAGAGGACCGAGGCGCCGACGGGGGCGTCCTCCGCCCGCAGATGGGCGTAGAGCGATTCGGTCAGGGTGACGACGGCGGACTTGGTGACCGCGTAGACGGAGGCGGTGGGCAGCGGGGCGATCCCGCCGTCGCCGGAGGAGGTGTTGACGACGTGTCCGGGGCCGCCGCCGGCCAGCATGCGCGGGACGAAGGCCTGGACGCCGTGGAAGACGCCCCAGACGTTGACGGCGAACGCCCACTTCCAGTCGTTGGGTTCGTGCTCCCAGATCCGGCCCTCGGCCCCGGAGCCGACGCCCGCGTTGTTGCAGAGCACGTGCACGGCGCCGAAGGCGTCGTACGCGGCGTCGGCGAGGGCGGTGACGGAGTCGCGTTCGCCGACGTCCGTCGGGTGGGCCAGCACCCGGGCGCCCTCGGCGCCCAGGGCGTCGGCGGCCTTGCGCAGGGCGCCCTCCTCGACGTCGGCGAGGACGACGGAGAGCCCCTCGGCGGCGAACCGCCGGGCCATCGCGAGGCCGATCCCGCTCGCGGCGCCGGTGACGACGGCGGTCTGGCCGGCTTCGAGCCTCATCGGACGCTCCCTCGCGGCGGGCCGTCGTGGATCTGCTGGGGGTCGTCGTAGCGCTGGTGGACGTACGGCAGCAGCGCCTCGGCGGCGACCCGCTCCACGGCGCGGCCGCGCTGGTCGCTGGTCTTCTCACCGAGGGTGAGTGCGACGACGCGGTGCACGGGGAGGTCGGCGACCGGGTCGTACACCGAGTCGCGCAGCACCACGTCGCCGCTGATCCGCTCCAGCCGGCGGACCTTCTCGTGGCGGGTGCAGTGGACGAGGACGGGGTCGGACTCGAAGCCGTCGCCGTCCACCGCGGGCAGGAACTTGAAGTAGAAGTCGAGCTTGACGGCGGGTCCGGGCAGTGGCAGGGGCTCACCGACGGCGCCGCGCACCTCGACGAAGTCGATGCCGTGGCGGCCGAGGGCGGCCCGGACGACGGGGCCGTCGCGCTCGACCTCCACCCGGCCGAGCTTCTTCGGTTCGCCGAAGACCTCGCGCCCGCCGGTCAGGGCCCGTTCGTGGGTCATCGGCATGACCAGCGGATACCAGCCCTCCTGCCCGTCGTGGACGGCGGCGACGGAGACGGATCCGGCGCCGAGGGGGTAGCCGGGCAGGTCGACCTTGCTGATGGTCGCCCGGACGAGCGGGCGGCCGGAGGGTTTCAGCGGCGGCGGGAGGACGGCCGCCACGGCGTCGGGGTCGCTCTCCCAGACGGCGGTGACGCCGGTGGACCAGATGTCGGGCAGCGCGGACCGGGCCTCGCGGGCCGCCGCGATCTCGGCCTCGGTGCGCGCGCCGTACCGTACACGTGCCATGCGGTGCCACCCTTCTCGGTTGTCCGTACCGGGTTCTGTAACACAGTTACACCGGAGTCCGTGAAGGGTAAAGAGCCGTGCGCGCAATGGAGTTCGAAGGACAGGAGAGACCGTGGGGCGATCGTCACTGACCCGTGAGGAGGTCCTGGCCGCCGCGTCGGACCTGGTGCGGCGCGGAGGTCCGCAGGCGCTCACCATGCGCGGACTGGCGGCCGAACTGGGCACGGCGGTGACCTCGATCTACTGGCACGTGGGCAACCGGGAGTCGCTGCTGGACGCGCTGGTCGAACGGACCGTGCGGGAGCTGGGCACCCTGCGCCCGGCCGGCCGTACCCCGGCCGCCCGGATCGTGTCGGTGGCCCGCGCGCTCCGCCGCGAGCTGCGCGCCCGTCCGCATCTGATCGCGATGGTCCACGAACGGGGACTGACGGAACGGATGTTCCTGCCGGCCCAGCGGGCGCTCGTCCACGAGACGCATGCCGCGGGGCTGCGCGGCGCGCGGGCGGCCCAGGCCGTCCGGGCGGTGCAGTTCCACACCGTCGGCTTCCTGCTGGTGGAACGCAACCGGGAGCGGTCCCCCGTCCAGTCCCCGGACGAGGGCGCGCTGTGGGGGGCCTCGTCGGCGGACGGCGACCCGGCGCTGTCCCGCGCCCTGGCCCGCCCGGCCGACCCGGACCGGCTGTTCACGGCCTCCCTGCGGGCCCTGGTGGAGGGGCTGCTGGCCGGTGCCCCGGAGGCGGCCGGGCCGTCCGGGCCGGGGGCGGGGGCGACGGCCGAATAGGGGAGTGTCGGTGGCGGCCCGTATTCTCTGTGACCATGCTCGACGACCGCCAGACCGCAGCACCGTGGCCGACCGCCTACCCGCAGGGGTACGCGGTCGTCGACGTGGAGACCACCGGACTCGCCCGGGACGACCGGATAGTGTCCGCCGCGGTCTACCGCCTGGACGCCCAGGGCGACGTCGAGGACCACTGGTACACCCTGGTCAACCCGGAGCGCGATCCCGGCCCGGTCTGGATCCACGGGCTGACCAGCGACGTCCTGGAGGGCGCCCCGCTCTTCCCGGAGATCGCCGCCGAACTGTCCGAGCGGCTGGCGGACCGGGTGCTCGTCGCGCACAACGCCGCCTTCGACTGGTCGATGCTCGCCCGGGAGTACGCGCGCGCGGCGGTGGTCGCCCCGGTGCGCCAGCGGCTGTGCACCATCGCGCTCTCCAAGGAGCTGCGGCTGCCGCTGCCCAACCACAAGCTGGAGTCGCTGGCCGCGCACTTCGGCGTGGTCCAGCAGCACGCGCACCACGCGCTGGACGACGCCCGGGTGCTGGCCGAGGCGTTCCGCCCGAGCCTGCACGCGGCGGCGCGCGGCGGGGTGCGGCTGCCACTGCTGGAGTGCCGCCCGCTGACCGAGTGGTCCGACTCCCCCGTCACCCCGAAGGTGGGCTACCAGCCGGCGTACGGCGCCCGCACCAGCTGGCGCCCCGCGCGCAGGCGCCCGGCCTGCCCCTATCCGAATCCGGGGCGGTACGAGAAGGACAAGCCCCTGATGCAGGGCATGCGGGTGGCGTTCTCCGGAGACACCTCCGTCGACCGCGAGCTGCTGGAGGACCGGGCCGTCGAGGCGGGACTGCACGTGGCGACCAGCGTCTCCCGGCTGACGAGCCTGCTGGTGACCAACGACCCCGACGCGGCGACGTCCAAGACGGTGAAGGCCAAGTCCTTCGGCACCCCGATCCTCGACGAGAGCGCCTTCACCCATCTGCTGCGGGACGTGGCCGCGGCGCCGAAGGTGCCGGGACCGACACCGTCATCGGAGTGAACCGGGGGCGACGCGCCCGCCCGCCGCTCGCCCGCCGCCCCCGCGCGTCCCACCCTGTGGCGCATGGCACGTTGTGAGGTTTGCGGAAACGACTACGGGATGTCCTTCGAGGTACACGCGCAGGGCGCGATTCATGTCTTCGACTGCTTCTCCTGCGCCATCCACCGCATGGCACCCATCTGTGAGCACTGCCGGGTCCAGATCATCGGACAGGGCGTCGAGGTCGACGGGCACTGGTTCTGCGGCGGTCACTGCGCCCGCGCGGAGGGGAAGGTGGGCATCGTCGACAAAGTCTGAGCAGCGGCCGCCCGGCCCCCTCCCCCTCTTCCCCCACCCCCTCCGCGATGCACCCCATGCCGCAGTTGTACGGTCATGGGGTGTACCGCTTCCTGTTCACCCGGCAGTGGCTGATCCTCGCCCTGATCTCCCTCGTGCTGATCCCCACCATGGTCGAGCTGGGTTTCTGGCAGCTGCACCGGCATGAGCACAAGGTCGCGCAGAACGCGCTGATCACCCGGAACCTCAAGGCGCCGCCGGTGCCGGTCTCCTCGCTCACCTCCCCCGGCCACACCGTGCCGCGCGCGGACTACTGGCGCACGGTGACCGCCACCGGGACGTACGACACGAAGCACCAGGTCGTGGTGCGCCGCAGGACGGCGACGGACGGCAGCATCGGCGTCCATGTGCTGATCCCCTTCGACCTCCGGGGCGGCGGCACGGTCATGATCAACCGCGGCTGGGTGCCCGCCGCCTCCGACCAGCACGCCTTCCCCGCGGTGCCGCCGGTGCCCGCGGGCGAGGTGACCGTCACCGGACGGCTCAAGGCCGACGAGACGACGGGCAGCAGCGGCATCAAGGACCTCGCGGACCTGCCGGACCGCCAGGTGATGCTGATCAACAGCGCCCAGCAGGCCAAGCTGCTCTCCCGTCCGGTGCTGGGCGGCTACATCGAGCAGACCGCGCCGGAGCCCGAGGGCGACCGCCCCGAGCTGATCGAGGCCCCGGACGACAGCTCGATCGGCCCGCACATGGCGTACGCCGTGCAGTGGTGGCTGTTCGCGGCCGGTGTGCCGGTCGGCTTCGTGGTGCTGGCCCGGCGGGAGAAGCGCGACCGGGCGGCGGCCGCCGCCGGGGCCGCGGCTCCGTCCGAGACGGCCGCACCCGAGCCGGCCCAGGCCTGACCCCTCCTCCGCCCGGCCTCCGCCGGGGTGACTCCCGGTTCTCCTCGTACCGTCCCTGCTTAGCGGAGGCCAGGTTCGGGAACACGCCTGAACGTGACTCCACGTATCGAGGACTACGCCCTGATCGGCGATCTCCAGACCGCGGCCCTGGTCGGCAAAAACGGTTCTGTGGACTGGCTCTGCCTGCCCCGTTTCGACTCGGGCGCCTGTTTCGCCGCGCTGGTGGGCGACGAGGAGAACGGCCACTGGCGGATCGCCCCCAAGGGCGCCGAGACCTGCACCCGGCGCGCCTACGCCGGCGACTCCCTCGTCCTGGAGACCTACTGGGAGACCCGCACCGGCACGGTCAAGGTCATCGACTTCATGCCGCAGCGCGACCACGAACCGGATCTGATGCGGATCGTCGAGGGCGTCAGCGGCACCGTGGACATGGCCTCGGTGATCCGGCTGCGCTTCGACTTCGGCTCGGTCGTGCCGTGGATGCGCCGGGCCGACGGGCACCGGGTGGCCGTCGCCGGTCCCGACTCCGCCTGGCTGCGCAGCGAGCCGCCGGTGAAGACCTGGGGCCAGCAGTTCTCCACCTGCTCCTCCTTCACCGTCGCCGCGGGCGAACGGGTGGCCTTCGTCCTGACCTGGCACCCCTCGCACTCGCCTCGCCCCGATCTGGTGGACCCCTTCGAGGCGCTGGAGAACACCCTGTCCGACTGGGCCGAATGGTCCGCCCGCTGCACGTACGAGGGGCCCTACCGGGAGGCGGTGATCCGTTCGCTGATCACGCTCAAGGCACTCACCTTCGGCCCCACCGGCGGCATCGTCGCCGCCCCCACGGCCTCGCTGCCGGAGGAGATCGGCGGCGTACGGAACTGGGACTACCGCTTCTGCTGGCTGCGCGACTCCACGCTGACCCTCGGCGCGCTGGTCTCGGCCGGCTATCTGGAGGAGGCGGCCGCCTGGCGGGACTGGCTGCTGCGCGCGGTCGCCGGGGACCCGGCCGACCTGCAGATCATGTACGGGCTGGCCGGGGAGCGCCGGCTGCCCGAATCGGAACTGCCGTGGCTGCGCGGCTACGAGAACTCCGCCCCGGTCCGGATCGGCAACGCCGCCGTCCGCCAGCGCCAGCTCGATGTGTACGGCGAGGTCATCGACTCGCTCCGGCTGGCCCGGGACGCCGGGCTGAGCGACAAACCGCACGCCTGGAGCCTCCAGCTCAGCCTGCTGGGCTTCCTGGAGTCCACCTGGCGCGAACCCGACGAGGGGCTGTGGGAGATCCGCGGCCAGCGCCGCCACTTCGTGCACTCCAAGGTGATGGCGTGGGTGGCCGCCGACCGCGCCGTCCGCAGCCTGGAGGAGGACCCCTCGCTCTCCGGGGACGCCGAGCGCTGGCGGGCGATGCGCGACGCCGTGCACAAGGAGGTCTGCGAGAAGGGCTACGACCCCGTCCGCAACACCTTCACCCAGTCGTACGGATCACGGAACCTGGACGCCGCCACCCTGCTCATCGCCCGCACCGGCTTCCTGCCGCCCGACGACCCGCGGGTGATCGGCACCGTCGACGCGGTCCGCGAGGAGCTGGGCAGCGACGGACTGGTGCGCCGCTACAGCACCGACGGCGCCTCCATCGACGGACTGCCCGGCGGCGAGGGCGCGTTCCTGGCCTGCTCCTTCTGGCTGGCGGACGCGCTGCTGCTGACGGACCGCCCCCGGGAGGCCGCCGAACTCTTCGAGCGCCTGCTGTCCCTGCGCAACGACGTGGGGCTGCTGGCCGAGGAGTACGACACCGCCGGCGGCCGGCAGCTCGGCAACTTCCCCCAGGCCTTCAGCCACATCGGGCTCGTCGGCACGGCGGTCGCGCTCGCCGGGGCACGGGCCGCCGAGGACGCGGCCCGCGGGGAGAAGGCAGGATAGGTCCATGGATCTTGGACTGAAGGACCGCGTGTACATCGTCACCGGCGCCACCCGTGGGCTGGGCAACGCCACGGCCCGCGCGCTGGTCGCGGACGGGGCACGCGTGATCATCACCGGCCGCGACGAGAAGAGCGTGCGGGAGGCCGCCGACGAGCTGGGCCCGGACGCGGTCGGGCTCGCCGCCGACAACGCCGACCCGGAGGTGGCGCAGCGCCTCGTGGAGGCCGCGCAGGAGGGGTTCGGCCGGCTCGACGGCATCCTCGTCAGCGTCGGCGGCCCGCCGCCGGGCTTCCTCGCGGACAACACCGACGAGCAGTGGCAGGCGGCCTTCGCCTCGGTGTTCCTGGGCGCGGTGCGCCTGGCCCGCGCGGCGGCCGCCGCCCTGGGCGAGGGCGGCGTCATCGGCTTCGTGCTCTCCGCCTCCGTCCACGAGCCGATCGCCGGGCTGACCATCTCCAACGGACTGCGCCCGGGGCTGGCCGGTTTCGCCAAGTCGCTCGCCGACGAGCTGGGCCCGCGCGGCATCCGGGTCGTGGGCGTCCTGCCGTCGCGCATCGACACGGACCGGGTCCGGGAGCTGGACGCGCTGTCCGGCGACGCGGAGGCCTCCCGTACGGCCAACGAGGCGGCCATCCCGCTGCGCCGCTACGGCACCCCGGAGGAGTTCGGCCGCACCACCGCGTTCCTGCTCTCCCCGGCGGCCTCGTACCTGACGGGCATCATGCTGCCGATCGACGGCGGGGCCGGGCACGGCTTCTGATCCGGGATCCGGTACGGCGGAGGGGCCGGGCGATGTCGTCGTCCGGCCCCTCCTGCGCGTCGCGCCGCCGCCGTGTCTCAGCTCACGCGTTCCGCGCGGTGCTTGACGGCCTTGAGCCGCACCTCGGCGGGCAGCCGGGCCAGTCCGGCCGAGTCGCGGGCGTGGGCGATGGCCTCGTCGCTGAGCCGGCCCAGCGCCTCGTCGGGGGCGGCGTGCGGTTCCATCAGGAGCCGGATCCGGGCCTCGGGCGTACTGCGCCGGCCGGTCAGGACGGCCTGGGCGCGGGCCACGCCGTCCAGGGCGCCCGCCTCTCCCGCGAGCACTCCCTCCAGCGCGCGTCCGCGCAGCAGCGCGCCCTCGCCGTCGCCGCTGTCCACCAGGACCTCGGAGAGCCGGGCCCGGCGCAGCTGGGCCAGCAGCCACCACAGGGCGAGCACCACGACGACCGCGAGCACGGCGATCACGACCGGCCACCACCAGCCCTCGGAGCGCCAGCGCTCCCGGTCGGCGTCGCTGAGCAGCACGTCCTTCTTCCCGTACCAGGGCCACCAGGACGGCACGGAGAGTCCGAGGCCGGCGGCCAGGACGCCGCCGCCCACGCAGACCAGGACCAGTCCGACGAGCCCGAGGAGCACCCGGTTGACGGTTCTGAGCACGCCGCTCACCCCTTCCGCGCCGGCCGGCGGACATGGACGGAGAGACTCGGGGGCCGGGACAGCCCCAGGTCCTTGATGCCGGTGGAGAGCACGGTGTCCAGATCGGCCCGTACGTCGTCGAGTTCACGGAAGTGCGAGACGGCCCGCACCCCCACCTTGCTCCGGCCCATCCGGACCCGGACGGACTGCACCCCGGCCACCTCGACGGCCCGGTCGCGCAGCACCATGGCGGCCGCGGTGCGGTCCAGGGCGGCCCGTACGTCCGGCCGGTCGCGGCGCATCGGGAGCAGATCGCGCAGTCCGGGGGTGAGCGCGAGGACGATCAGCCAGAGGCCGAGGGCGACGGCGACCCCGGCGCCGGTCAGCACCCACACGTCGTCCAGGCGGCGTTCGGCGAGCTGGTCGGCCAGCGAGCGGCGCCAGCTCATCGCCGGGTGGTCGGCGCGGACCGCCGCGACGTCGTAGAGGAGCAGTCCGGCGCCGCCCAGGATCACCAGGGCCGTGAGGCCGGCCGGGACGCGGCGGGCGGACCAGAAGCGGCCCGCCGGGCCGTCCGGGCGGTCCTTGGCCGGGACCGGGTCGTAGGCCGCGGAGGACGCGGACTGGTCCAGTTCGAGCACGCCGCCGTGCTCGCGCGGTCCGGTGGTGGGCGGTCCCTGGCCGTCGTGGCCGGGACTGCGGGGTTCGGTCATCGGATCCTCCCCTGCGCCGCGAGGCTCGCTCCTGAGGGGTGCAGGCGCTCGACCTGTACGGCCACTTCGGGCACCTCCATCCCCGCCAACGCCTCTACCCGCTCCGCGACCCGGCGACGCACCGCACCGCACTGGCGTCCGATGTCGCTGGGATACGCCAGCTCCAGGCTCACCCGGACGCGGGCGGTGTCACGGTGCACCGTGACCGTGGCGCGCGGCGACGCGGCCTCCTTCGCCGGCGCGTCGACGGCCTCCTTCGCCGCCTGCGCGGCGATCTTCGCCACGACCCGGTCGGCGATCCGGGTCTCGCCGCGCTCCGCCGCGGCCACCCGGCCGCCGGCCCCCGGCATGCCCGTCACCGCCGTCGGTCGCCGCGCTCGCGACTCCGGAAGAAGTCGCCGAACTCCAGATCGCCCTCCAGGAAGCGGCCGGCCACGAAGCCGACCGCTCCCAACGCGGCGACCAGCAGGAACGCCCCGAATCCGCCGAAGTACCCGGCGAACCCGAGCGCCATGCCGGCCACCATGCCGACCACCGCCATGCTCATCTGTGCGCTCCTCAACTGCCGTGGACGAAGGAGAACTGCGGGACGGGGAGAACTACTGGAGACGCGGCTCGGGTTCGTCGTCATCGTCGTCGTCGGGGAGCTTCACATCGCTCACCGCGATGTTGACCTCGACGACTTCGAGGCCCGTCATCCGCTCGACGGCCGCGACCACGTTCTCCCGCACATCGCGGGCCACGTCGGCGATCGACACGCCGTAGTCGACGACGATCTCCAGGTCCAGGGCGGTCTGGGACTCGCCCACCTCCGCCTTCACACCCCGGGTGACGGACTTCGAGCCGCCGGGCACCCGGTCGCGCACCGCTCCGAAGGTCCGCGAGAGCCCGCTGCCCATCGCGTGCACACCGACCACGTCGCGTGCCGCCATTCCGGCGATCTTCTCGACGACGCCGTCCGCGATGGTGGTCCGGCCGCGGGTCGCCGGGGCTCCCCCGCCGCGCTTGGTCAACGTGCTCCTGCTGTCGCCGCCCGAGGCGTCCTTGTCGGGGTTCTCGGGCCGGTTCCGCTGTGGAGTCTCGGTCATCGCCGTTCTTCCCTTCGGGGCAGATGGGGACTTCCTTGCCCACATTAGGTCCGCTTGCCCCGTCTCGCGCCGTGGATGCGGCAGGGTGGAGCCATGAACACGGCGGACGGCCAACAGCGGGCCGAGGGGTGGACGGCGGCGGTCCGGCGGCGGGTGCGGCTCGGCCGGCTGCTGCCGCTGGGCGGTCCGGACGACGGGGCGTGGATCGCGGAACGGGCCGCGGTCGCCGTGCTGCGCGAGGCGGTGGCGGGGGCCTGGCCGGCGCCGGTTCTCGGGGAGCTGCGGCTCTCGGTGGCCGATCCGGACGCGGCGCCCGCGCCGGGTGTGGAGCCGCCTCCGAGCGCGCTGCCCCCGGGCCCGCTGCGGATCGAGGGCACGCTGGCGGCACCGGCCGACCGGCCGCTTCCCGCCTCGGCCGACGCCCTGCGCGCGGCCCTGCTGACGGCGGCCCGGGAGCGGCTGGGGCTGCGGGTCGCCGAGGTGGACCTGCGGGTGACGGAGCTGCTGGACGAGGCTCCGGGGCGGGCCGCGCCGGAGCCGGTGGAGGTGCGCGGGGTCGCGGCACAGAGCGCGGCGGGGCGTGCGGCCGCCGGAGTGACGGGGGTGGCGGCGCTGACCGGGGTGCTCGGCCCGGCCGTGCACACCGGCGGCGGGTCCGTCCGGGTGGAACTGGCGGTGGAGGGCGGCCGGCGCACGCTCGACGTGACCCGCGCGGTGCGGGCCGCGGTGGGCCGGGCGGTGGACGGGACTCCCCCGGTCGCGGTGCTGGTCACGGCGGTGACACCGGGGGCGGAGACCGGGGGCCCCGGGCCTGTCTGAAGGTCCGCGCCGGCACCCCCGCGGGGCCGTGCACCCGGCGGCCGGCCGATCGCGGGACACCAGCGAACGCGGCCCGGGGGCCGTCGTCACCGCCGATACGACGCCGGGGCGCGTCCGTGCCGGTGCCGTATCGGCGGTGACGGCGAGGAGTCAGTCGCCGGCGCCCGCGAGGTCCCGCAGCCGGCGGCCCTGGGCGGCGCGCTCGGCGGCGCGCTGCTCCTCGTAGCCCCGGGAGACGGCACCGCTCAGCAGCGCCTTGGTCTCGATGACGGCGTCGCGCGGTGCGGCGACCAGGGCGGCGGCCAGATCGCGGGCGGCGGCCTCCAGCTCGGCGGCGGGCACCACGAGGTTGGCGAGGCCGGTGCGCTCGGCCTCCTCGGCGTGCACGAAGCGGCCGGTGGCGCAGATTTCGAGCGCGCGTGCGTACCCCACCAGGTGCACCAGGGGGTGCGTGCCGGTGAGGTCGGGGACGAGGCCGAGGCTGGTCTCGCGCATGGCGAACTGCACGTCGTCGGCCACGATCCGCAGATCGCAGGCGAGGGCGAGCTGGAAGCCCGCGCCGATGGCGTGCCCCTGGACGGCGGCGATCGTCACGATGTCGTGGCGACGCCACCAGGTGAACGCCTCCTGGTACCCGGCGATCAGGGCGTCGAGCTCCTCCTGCGGGCCACGCCCCATGTCGAGGAACGACGGTTCGCCGTCGAAGCCCTCGGGGGTGAACGCCTGCCGGTCGAGCCCTGCGGAGAACGACACGCCTTCGGCACGGAGCACGACGACCCGCACACTGCCGGGCAGGGCCCGGCCGGCCTCGGTCAACGCCCGCCACAGAGCGGGGGACTGGGCGTTGCGCTTGGCCGGATGGGTGAGGGTCACCGTGGCAACCGCGTCGTCGACGGTGAGTCGTACGCCGTCCTGGTCGAGCACGGAGTCGGGCGAGGTCATGGGGCGCCTCCGGATCGGGGTGCGGTCAGTGCAGTCAGCACAGAGCTAAGTGACTGAACAGTAACCACCCGATCGACCGCACGATCGACCGGGTGGCCACCACCGAGAACCGGTGAGCCCCGGGGCAGGCCGCACGACCTGCCCCGATCCGCCCGGGGCCGTCAGGCCGTCGCGGCCTTCTTGCCTCGTGTCGCGCCGCCGCGTCCGCGCAGCGTCACTCCGGACTCGCTGAGCATCCGGTGGACGAACCCGTAGGAGCGGCCTGTTTCCTCGGCCAGCGCCCGGATGCTCGCACCGGAGTCGTACTTCTTCTTCAGGTCTGCCGCGAGCTTGTCGCGCGCGGCGCCGGTCACCCGGCTGCCCTTCTTCAGAGTCTCGGCCACCCGTGCCTCCTCATGGGAAGTGCGCTCTGGACTTCTCATGATCACCCCTCGGGGCCGTCCTGGCCACCCATTCGGCAAGGTCGGTGCAAGCGGATAGACGCCCCCTGAAGGCATCGACACGACCGGAACTCGCTATTCCGAGAGGCCGGGGAGGCGGTCCGCACACAGGCCCGAACGAACGCCCAGGTCAGGGCCGCACGGGGATCGAGCGCCCGCGCGCGCCCCCTGCCGGGTCCCGCTCCGGGCGCCGCCCCGGGGTACGAGACCTCCTCACACAGATGAAGGATCACGCGTAGGCCGAATGATCCAGTGCGAGTGGATCATTCGGCCCGGGGACACCGCGAACACGCGTCCGCGCAGGAGGCCGGCCGGGTCAGGCCAGGGCCACCAGGTCCCGGTAGTCCGCACCCCACAGGTCCTCGACGCCGTCGGGCAGCAGGATGATGCGCTCGGGCTGGAGCGCCTCGACCGCGCCCTCGTCGTGGGTGACGAGGACGACCGCGCCCTTGTACGTGCGCAGCGCGCCGAGGATCTCCTCACGGCTGGCGGGGTCGAGGTTGTTGGTGGGCTCGTCGAGCAGGAGCACATTGGCCGAGGAGACGACCAGCGTCGCCAGGGCGAGCCGGGTCTTCTCGCCGCCGGAGAGCACCCCGGCGGGCTTGTCCACGTCGTCCCCGGAGAAGAGGAACGAACCGAGCGTCTTGCGCACCGCGACCAGGTCGAGATCGGGCGCGGCGGAGCGCATGTTCTCCAGGACCGTGCGGTCCGGGTCGAGGGTCTCGTGCTCCTGGGCGTAGTAGCCGAGCTTGAGGCCGTGGCCCTGGATGACCTCGCCGGTGTCGGGCTCCTCGGCGCCGCCGAGCAGCCGGAGCAGCGTGGTCTTGCCGGCGCCGTTGAGGCCGAGGATGACGACGCGGGAACCCTTGTCGATCGCGAGGTCGACGTCGGTGAAGATCTCCAGCGAGCCGTAGGACTTGGAGAGGCCCTCGGCCATGAGCGGGGTCTTGCCGCACGGCGAGGGGTCGGGGAAGCGCAGCTTGGCGACCTTGTCGGAGACCCGGACGGCCTCCAGTCCGGCGAGCAGCCGGTCGGCGCGCTTGGCCATGTTCTGCGCGGCGACGGTCTTGGTGGCCTTGGCGCGCATCTTGTCGGCCTGGGCGTTGAGCGTGGCCGCCTTCTTCTCGGCGTTCTGGCGCTCGCGCTTGCGGCGCTTCTCGTCGGCCTCGCGCTGCTGCTGGTAGAGCTTCCAGCCCATGTTGTAGATGTCGATCTGGGAGCGGTTGGCGTCGAGGTAGAAGACCTTGTTGACGACCATCTCGACGAGATCGGCGTCGTGGGAGATGACGACGAAGCCGCCGCGGTAGTTCTTCAGGTAGTCGCGCAGCCAGACGATCGAGTCGGCGTCGAGGTGGTTGGTGGGCTCGTCGAGCAGGAGCGTGTCGGCGTCCGAGAAGAGGATGCGGGCCAGCTCGACACGGCGGCGCTGACCGCCGGAGAGCGTGTGCAGCGGCTGGCCGAGGACCCGGTCGGGGAGGCTGAGCGCCGCGGCGATGGTCGCCGCCTCGGCCTCGGCCGCGTACCCGCCCTTGGTCAGGAACTCGGTCTCCAGGCGCTCGTACTTCTTCATGGCCTTCTCGCGGGTGGCGCCCTTGCCGTTCGCCATCCGGTCCTCGTTCTCCCGCATCTTGCGCAGGATCTCGTCGAGGCCGCGGGCGGAGAGGATGCGGTCGCGGGCGAGCACGTCGAGGTCGCCGGTGCGCGGGTCCTGCGGGAGGTAGCCGACCTCGCCGGAGCGGGTGATGGTGCCCGCCGCCGGAACACCCTCCCCCGCGAGGCATTTGGTGAGGGTGGTCTTGCCCGCTCCGTTGCGGCCGACGAGGCCGATGCGGTCGCCCTTGGCGATGCGGAAGGAGGCGGACTCGATGAGGATGCGGGCGCCGGCGCGCAGCTCGACGCCGGAGGCGGTGATCACGGAAAAACTCCAGGGCGGAAGGAAAGGCGGAACGTCTGGCGATGTACGGCTCCGACGTCGTTACTCACGCCTACGCACAAGGAGGATGGCCATGGGGACCAGTCTACTGGCGGTGTCCAACGGGTTTTCCTCCCGCTCGGGGCGGGCCGCGGTCCCGGCCCGTCCCGAGCGGGACAGCGGGCATACAGGTGTGAACTGTCCGATACTCGGCGCATGACCGCGGGGCAGCCGCGGGACGGGCAGAGGGTGGTGCCATGCGGTTCGACGACGACGCCGGGCTGGACACGTCCGAGGTCGGGGACCGGCGCGGCAGCCGCGTCCCGGGCGGGCGCGCCACCGTGGGCGGCGGGATCGCCGGGCTCGTCGCGCTGCTCCTGGGCCTGTTCTTCGGCGTCGGACCCGATCAGCTCGGGCTGTCCTCGGGCGGACCGGACCCGGCCGCGACCGCGTCGACGGCCGACCGGGTGGCCGAGGACTGCCGGACCGGCCGGGACGCCAACACCAGGGACGACTGCCGGATCGTCGCGGTGGTCAACAGCGTGCAGGACTACTGGAGCCAGGAGTTCCGGCGGGACGGCACCCCGTACGGCGGTGCGCGGACGATCCTGTTCACCGACCGGGTCGGCACCGGCTGCGGTGCGGCGACCTCGGCCGTGGGCCCGTTCTACTGCCCGGCCGACCGGCAGGTCTATCTGGACCTGGGCTTCTTCGACGAACTGCGGACCACGTACGGGGCGAGCGGCGGGCCGTTCGCCGAGGCCTATGTCGTCGCGCACGAGTACGGACACCATGTGCAGAACCTGACCGGGACGCTGGGCCGGGCCCGGGACGGGCGGACCGGGGCGGACAGCGACGCGGTGAAGGTCGAGCTCCAGGCGGACTGCTACGCCGGGGTCTGGGCGCACCACGCGACGACGACGCCGGAGGAGTCGACCGGTCGGCCGCTGGTCACCGAGCTGACCCGGGCCGACATCCGGGACGGGCTCGACGCGGCCGCGGCGGTCGGGGACGACCGGATCCAGGAGCGGTTCCAGGGCCGGGTCACCCCGGAGTCCTGGACCCACGGCTCGGCCGCGCAGCGCCGGCAGTGGTTCACCACGGGGTTCCGGACCGGCGAGGCGGCCGCCTGCGACACCTTCCGCTGAGCTGCCGCGCCCCGTCGCGCGGGCGGTGTCAGTGCGCGGTGGAAGACTGAGACGCAGATCACATCCGGGCCGTCAGGGGTCCGGTGCGGACGAGAAGGGACTGAGCACGATGACAGGCGCAGCGGCGGGTGTTCCGACCGTCTACCCGACGATTCTGTACGAGGACGCCAAGGCGGCGATCAAGACCCTCACCGAGGCCCTGGGCTTCACCGCGGAGGCGGTGTACGAGGGCGAGGACGGCTCGGTGGTGCACGCGGAGCTGTCCTGCGGGAACGGCAGGGTGATGCTGGGGTCCAAGGGCCGCGAGGGGGTGTTCGCCCGGGTGATGCGGGACGCGGGCCCGGCGGGTGTCTACGTGGTCGTGGACGAGGTCGACGAGCACCACGCCCGCGCGGTCGCGCACGGGGTGGAGATCCTGATGGAGCCGACGGACCAGGACTACGGCTCGCGGGACTACATGGCGCGGGACGCCGAGGGCAACGTGTGGAGCTTCGGGACGTACGCCCCGGGTGCGGAGGGCTGAGCCGCCGCACCCGGGGCGCCCCGGCCCGGGTCCCGGGCGGGGCGCGGCCGTCGGAGAGCCGCCGCCTTCAGGCCCCGCCGGTGTGCACCTGGAAGGCCGCCTTGCGGACGGCCTTGGCGAGCGCCGGGTCGGGGTGCGCGGCGGCCAGGGCCACCAGGACCTGCACGGTGCGCGGATGGCCGACCGCCCGGACCTCGTCCAGCAGCGCGGGGACGGTGCCCTGGACGGCCGAGTCCAGGTGCCGGACCAGCAGCGCGGTCTCGCCGTGGTCGGCGACGGCCGCCGCGGTGTCCACCCAGAGCCAGGTGGCCTCCTCGCGGCTGAGGACCTCCTGGGCGTCCTCGGGGTCGGCCCCGTCGTACTCGGCGAGCCAGAGCAGCGCGTAGGGGCGCAGTGAGGGGTCGGCGGCCACGGACCGCACCTCGGGTTCGGCCGGCGCGCCGACGACCCGGAGCGCCTCGAAGGCGAGCCCGCGCAGCAGCGCGTCCTCGCCGCGGGCCACGCCGAGCAGTTCGGCGACGGCGCTGCCCACGGGCCGGGCGGCCAGCCAGGCCCGGTACTCGGCGCGGGCGGGGCCGGGGGTGAGGCGGGCGCAGCCGAGCAGCATGTCGGCGGCGGACTGCTCGATGTTCCCGGCCGGGCTCTGCGCGGCGACGCAGATCTGCTCCAGCTTGACCCAGACCGCCCAGTTGCCGAGCGGGGTGAGGGTGGCGTGCCCGGGGTGCAGGGTGAGCGCGCCGACGGCGGCCAGCCCCTCCAGGGCCCAGTCCAGCAGGAGCGCGACCAGGGCGGCGGGGTGCGCGGTGGGCTCGGGCGCGGTGGGCGCGGGCAGTGGCTGGGGCCCGTACGGGACCTCGCAGCGCTCCTCGTGCAGTTCCGCGACGCGCTGGCCGAGCAGGTCCAGGAGGACGGGCACCGCGACCGGGCCCGCCGAGAGCTGGAGCAGGGAGAGCACCTGGGGCACGGCCTCGACGGCCTCGGCGACGGCGGTGGACTCGATGCCGAGGGGTGCGGGGTGGACGAGCGACCAGGCGTCGAAGAGCGCCACCCAGCCGCGCAGCACGGCGGAGTCGTCGCGGTCCCAGGCGCGCAGCCGCCAGCCGGGCCGCGCGGTGTCGCCGTGCAGTTCCACGAGTCCGGCGAGACGGGCCCGGTCCCAGCCGGAGCGCACCTGCTCGGGGGACAACTCCAGCGCCGCCGCGGCCTGTTCGAGGGGGCGGGCGGCGAGCGGGGCTATGCCCGCCCGGGTGCCGTCGGCCGCCCAGCGGGCGATCCGGACGGCGTCGGCGAGGGCGGCCCTGGCCTGGCGGGCCAGTTCGGCCCGGGGCGGGGTGCCCTCGGGAGGGCGCGGCGCGGGCCTGGTGCGCCGGGTGGTCACGGCCTTACGAGCGGTGGCAAGGGGTCGCGGGCGGACAAGTCGCAGCCTGGAGTCGCGCGGGGTACGGGACGTCACGGGGAGCAGTCTTGCCTCTGACGGCCCGAAAGCCCAAACGGAACCCCGCTGACCGGTCCCGGGAGGGGATCGCGGAGCCCGGGGACCAAGCGCCCGAAGCGGCACATCGGCTCACATCAGGGGCGTGAGGAAGCGGCGCAGGGTCTCCTCGTAGTGGACCGGGTCGGCGTTCCACATCGCGCCGTGCGGAGCCCGGGGCACGGGGTGCAGGGAGACCAGGTCGGGGCGGAGCGCGGCCAGCTCCCGGGACGGCCGCCAGGGGGCGAGGGTGTCGTCGGGGCCGTGGAAGATCAGCGTCGGGACGTGCAGGGTCGCCGGGACCGAGGTGTCCAGGAGGCGGGCCCCGTGCAGGCCGGTCTGGCCCTGGGCGGCGCGGACGGCCAGGGGCCGCAGGACGGAGGGGACGCCCCGGGCGGCGGCCAGGGCGCGCAGGGTGACGGCCCAGTCCAGCACCGGGGAGTCGAGGACCAGTCCGCGGATCCGGTCCCGGAGCGCGGAGTTGACACTGGCGTGCAGGGCCATGGCCGCGCCGGTGGACCAGCCGTGCAGGACGACCTGTTCGGCGCCGTAGCGGACGGCGAAGCGGATGGCCGCGTCCAGGTCGCGCCATTCGGACTCGCCGAGGTGGGAGAGGCCGTCCGGGGAGCGCGGGGCGTCCGGGTCGCCGCGGTAGCCGAGGCCGAGCACCGGGAGCTGCTGCCCGTGCAGGAAGCCCAGCACGTTGAGGGGGTGCGCGCGGGTGGTGCCGATGCCGTGCACCGCGATCACCCAGGTGGCGCGGGCCCCGGGGACGAACCAGGCGGGCAGTCCGCCCAGCTCGCCGGGGATCTCGACCTCGCGGAAGTCCAGGCCCAGGGCCTCGGCGGGGTCGCCGGAGTGGATCTCCGGGGTGATGTGGACCTTGGCGCCGGGGACCAGGACGCCCCGGTCGACGCGCTCCAGCCGGCGCACGACGGTGTCGGCCGCCTGGCGGGCCTGGTCGAGCACCGGTCCGACGACGGCGTGGACGTCGTCGCCCGCCAGTCCGTAGGTGCCGGGCCGCAGCGAGGCGAGGGACCGGGTGAGGGTGACCTGTCCGGCGGCCGTGGCGTGCACGGTCAGTCCGCGGTCGGCGGGAAGGGGTCGTCCGGACGGCGCCCCGAGGGCGGCGTCGCTGGCGAGCCGGCCGGCCGCGACCGCGGCCGCTCCGGCGCCGAGGATGGTGGTGACGGCCGCTGCCGTCGCTGTTGCCGGGCGCACGGCATCAGTCTCCGGGGCTCCCCCGGGCCCGGCCACCGGACGGGGGCCGTCCGGTGGCCGGACCGTATACGGGAGGGGCCGCGCGACGGGGCCGGGCGGGAGCCGGCGGGGGCGGGGCCGCCGCACGGGGCCGGGGGCGGGTCCGGCCGCACGGGAGCCGGGGGCGGGTCCGGCCGCACGGGAGCCGGGACGGTCAGCGCGGGCGCTGTCCGTATCCCTTCAGGGCCTCGCCGACCTCGGCCAGTTGTGCGGGGGTGAGCAGGGCCGGGGTGCGGCCGGGGACGGAGCTGGCGGTGAGCCAGAGGCGGCAGAGCCATTCCAGCTGGGCGGTGCGGTCGTAGGCCTCGTCGAGGGTGGTGCCGTAGGTGACGGTGCCGTGGTTGCCCAGCAGACAGCCGGAGCGGTCGCGCAGGGCCAGGAGCATGTTCTCGGCCAGTTCCTCGGTGCCGTAGCGGGCGTAGGCGGCGACCCGGACGGGGCCGCCGAGCATCGCGGAGGCGTAGTGGAGCGAGGGCACCTCGGTGACCAGGGTGGAGACGGCGGTGGCGTGGACGGCGTGGGTGTGCACGACGGCGGCGGCGTCGGTGTTCCGGTAGACGGTGAGGTGAAGAGGGAGTTCGCTGGTGGGGGTCAGTTCCCCATGGGTCTGCTTGCCTTCCGGATCCACGGCGGTCAGATCCTCGGGGCGGAGCCGGTCGTAGGGCACTCCGCTGGGGGTGACGAGGATCGTGTCGCCGACCCGCGCGGAAACGTTTCCCGAGGTCCCCACGACCAGCCCCTCGGCGGCGGTCCTGCGGGCGGTCGCGACGACCGCGTCCCAGGCCGCTTCGATCGATTCGCGCCACGCATCGCTCATACGAAGATCCTTTCAACGGATGAGCGGCCCCGTGCCGCCCCCTCCCGCGGGCCCTCGCCCGGCCCCGAATTCTGGGCCCCGCCCGGCCCGTAACGGAATCCCGCCTCCGTCCGGCGGACGAAGAGGGCGGCCGGGCTCCGGTTGGAGTCACCGCAAAGCCCTGCCCAGTTCATCTTCCGTTCACCCAGCTTGCCTACGGTCCACGTGCCAATGACGTCGAACGATTGCCTGGGTAAATGGAACACATCACGCTGCTGCTCGCGATTGTGATCGTGACAGCTCTAGTGTTCGATTTCACGAACGGTTTCCACGACACCGCCAACGCGATGGCCACCACCATCTCGACCGGCGCCCTCAAACCCAAGACAGCGGTGGCCATGTCCGCCGTTCTCAACCTCGTCGGCGCGTTCCTGTCGGTGGAGGTCGCCAAGACGATCTCCGGCGGGATCATCAATGAAGACGGGCTCAGAACCGAGGTCATCTTCGCGGCGCTCGTCGGCGCCATCCTGTGGAATCTGCTGACCTGGCTGGTCGGCCTGCCCTCCAGTTCCTCCCACGCCCTGTTCGGCGGCCTCATCGGCGCCGCGGTGATGTCCGCGGGCTGGTCCTCCGTCGACGGCGGCACCGTCGTCACCAAGGTGCTGCTCCCCGCGGTCGCCGCCCCGATCGTCGCCGGTGTCGCCGCGCTGCTGGCCACCCGGCTGACGTACCGGATCGGCGGGCGGATCAAGGGCGAGGCCCAGGAGAAGGCCACCGCCAAGGGCTACCGGGCGGGCCAGATCGCCTCGGCCGGCCTGGTCTCCCTCGCCCACGGCACCAACGACGCGCAGAAGACCATGGGCATCATCACCCTCGCCCTGGTCACCGGCGGCGTCCTCTCCCCCGGCTCCAACCCGCCGGTCTGGGTGATCGTGAGCGCCGGTCTCGCCATCGCGATGGGCACCTACCTCGGCGGCTGGCGCATCATCCGCACCATGGGCAGCGGCCTGACGGAGCTCAAGCCGCCGCAGGGCTTCGCCGCCCAGACCAGCGCGGCCACCGTCATCCTGGCCTCCTCGCACCTCGGCTTCTCCCTCTCCACCACCCAGTCCTGCTCCGGTGCGGTGATGGGCGCGGGCCTCGGCCGTCAGGGGGGCGTGGTCCGCTGGTCCACCGCCACCCGGATGTTCGTCGCCTGGGGCCTGACCCTGCCGGCCGCCGGTCTGGTCGGCGCGGGCGCCGAGTTCGTCACCAAGCAGGGGACCTGGGGCGTCGTCGTCGTGGCGGTGCTGCTGGTCGCCGGCTCCGGCGCGATCTGGGCGCTCTCGCGCCGCAAGCCCGTCGGCCACGACGACGTCGCCCCGACGGGTGCGCAGTCCGCGCCGGACGCCGAACCGGCCGGAGTCGTGACCACCGCCATCGCGGCCGTCAGCCCGCCGCCCACGCTCGCCGCCCAGCCCGACCTGACGGCGACCCTCCCGTCCCCGGCCGCGCCCGTCGCCGCCGACCCGGCCCGACCCGCCACGGTGTAAGGACAGACACATGCACATCGACTGGGCAGCACTCGGCACCGTCTTCGGCGTCTCCCTCGTCACCACCGTCGCTCTCGTGGGCCTGTTCACCCTCGGCATCGTCGGCCTCTCCAAGCAGCCGGAACCGGCCGCGCGGGGCGGCGCGGCGGGCGGTTCGGTCCTGCTGGCCCGCGCCGGCGGGTACGTCTGCTTCGGACTGTGCGCGGCGGCGGTCGCGTACGGGATCTATCTGATCGTCGCCTGAGCCGTCCGGGGCCCGTACGGAGTTCGGGCCCCGGGCACCCCCACCGGGCCGGGCACCCTTCACGGGTGTCCGGCCCGGTGTGTGTCCGCCCACACCGCGCCCCCGCAGGTCAACGGCAAGTTGACGGGTGTTCGCGGAGCGTGGTGGACTGCCGGAGCCATTACGGCGACAGCAGAGGAAGCCGGTGCGAATCCGGCGCGGTCCCGCCACTGTCACCGGGGAGCGGTCTCCCCTCTCGGAAGTCACGGTCCACCAGGACCGGAAGGCCGGGAGACCGCGGATCCGGGAGCCAGGAGACTCTGGTCGCCGTCTCGTCGAACCAGGGCGCGGACCCTGAGTGAGGACATATCGCCATGCCCGGCCCCGTCGCGACCCTTTCCCCGCCGCTTCCCCGTACCGGGGCCCGCCGAGGCGCCACGGCCGGCTGACCCGTGCGTGCCGATCGCGTCTTCGCGTACGGCGCCACGGCCGGGATGATCGGCGATCTGCTGCTCGGTGACCCCCGCAGGGGCCATCCGGTGGCCGCCTTCGGGCGGGCCGCGGCGGACGTCGAACGCCTGCTGTGGCGCGACCACCGGGGGTGGGGCGCGCTGCACACCCTGGTCTGCGCCGGCGGCGCCGCCGGGGCCGCCGCACTGGCCGCCCGCGCCGTGCGCCACCACCCCGCCGCCTCCGTCGCCCTGACCGCGGCCGCCACCTGGTCCGTCGTCGGGGGCACCTCCCTGGGCCGCGAGGCGCGGGCCGTCGGCGGCGCGCTGGCCGCCGGGGACATCGAGGGGGCCCGGAAGCGGCTGCCGCATCTGTGCGGCCGCGACCCGCAGTCCCTGGACGGCCCCCAGATCGCCCGCGCGGTGGTGGAGTCCGTCGCCGAGAACACCTCGGACGCCGTCGTCGGCGCCCTGGTGTGGGGGGCGCTGGGCGGAGTCCCCGGGCTCGTCGGCTTCCGGGCCGTCAACACGCTGGACGCCATGGTGGGCCATAAATCGCCCCGCTACCGGCGCTACGGCTGGGCCTCCGCCCGTCTCGACGACGTGGCCGGCTGGCCCGGCGCCCGGCTGACGGCCCTGCTCGCCACCGCCGCCGGAGGGGCGCCGCGCGCGGCGGTCCGGGCCTGGCGGGCGGACGCGTCCCGGCATCCGAGTCCCAACGCGGGCCCGGTGGAGGCCGCGTTCGCGGGGGCGCTCGGCGTGCGGCTCGGCGGCACGCTCGCCTACGGCGGCCGGGTCGAGCACCGTCCCGTGCTCAACGGCGCGGCGGGCCGGGCGGTGGAGACCGCCGACATCGCACGCGCGGTGCGGCTCTCGCGCCGGGTGGGCGCGCTGGCGCTCGGCGTCGGCGTCGCGGCCCGGCTGGGCACCGGGCTCGTCGCCCGGCGACTGGCCCGAGGCCGTACCTCCCCCTCCCCCACGGCCGGAAGGAACCGGACATGAGCGGCGGACTGCTGGTCGCCGGAACCACATCGGACGCGGGCAAGAGCGTCGTCACGGCGGGCATCTGCCGCTGGCTGGTGCGCCGGGGCGTGAAGGTGGCGCCCTTCAAGGCGCAGAACATGTCGCTGAACTCCTTCGTGACCCGTGAGGGCGCCGAGATCGGGCGGGCCCAGGCCATGCAGGCGCAGGCCGCCCGCGTCGAGCCGACCGCCCTGATGAACCCGGTGCTCCTCAAGCCCGGCGGCGACCGCTCCAGCCAGGTGGTGCTGATGGGGCGCCCGGTCGGCGAGATGAGCGCCCGCGGCTACCACGGGGGCCGGCAGGAGTCCCTGCTGTCCACCGTCACGGACTGCCTGGAGCAGCTGCGGAGCACGTACGACGCGGTGATCTGCGAGGGCGCCGGCAGCCCGGCCGAGATCAATCTGCGCCGCACCGACATCGTGAACATGGGCATCGCGCGGGCGGCCCGCTTCCCGGTGGTGGTCGTCGGCGACATCGACCGGGGCGGGGTCTTCGCCTCGTTCTTCGGGACGACGGCCCTGCTCTCGCCCGAGGACCAGGAGCTGATCGCCGGGTATCTGGTGAACAAGTTCCGCGGCGACGTCTCGCTGCTGGAGCCGGGCCTCGACATGCTGCGGGAGCTGACGGGCCGGCCGTCCTACGGGGTGCTGCCCTTCGCGCACGGTCTGGGCATCGACGAGGAGGACGGGCTGCGGGTGTCGCTGCGCGGTGCCGTACGCGAGTCGGTGGTGGCCCCGCCGCACGGGGAGGACGTCCTGCGCGTGGCCGTGTGCGCGGTGCCGCTGATGTCGAACTTCACCGATGTCGACGCGCTGGCCGCCGAACCGGGCGTCGTCGTGCGGTTCGTGGACCGCGCGGAGGAGCTGGCCGACGCCGATCTCGTCGTCGTGCCCGGCACCCGGGGCACCGTGAAGGCGCTGGCCTGGCTGCGCGAGCGCGGACTGGCCGACGCGCTGCTGCGACGGGCGGCCGAGGGCCGTCCGGTGCTCGGGATCTGCGGCGGCTACCAGATCCTCGGGACACGGATCGAGGACGAGGTGGAGTCGCGCGCCGGGCGCGTCGAGGGGCTGGGACTGCTTCCCGTCCGGATCCGCTTCGACCGCGAGAAGACCCTCGCCCGGCCGTCCGGCGAGGCGCTGGGCGCCCCGGTCGAGGGGTACGAGATCCACCACGGCGTCGCGGACGTGCGCGGCGGCGAACCCTTCCTCACGGACGGCCGGGGCCGCCCGCTGGACGGCTGCCGCTCCGGCTCCGTCTGGGGCACCCACTGGCACGGTTCGCTGGAGAGCGACGCCTTCCGGCGCGCCTTCCTCACCGAGGTCGCACGGGCCGCGGGCCGCCGTTTCGTCCCCGCCCCCGGCACCTGTTTCGCCGCGCTCCGCGAGGAACAGCTCGACCGCCTCGGCGATCTGATCGAGGAGCACGCGGACACCGACGCGCTGTGGCGGCTCATCGAGTCGGGCGCGCCGTCCGGGCTGCCGTTCGTTCCGCCGGGTGCGCCCGCATCCCCCGCCAAGGAGGTCCTGTGAGTACGCCCTACCCCTTCACCGCGATCGTCGGACAGGACGACCTGCGCCTCGGGCTGCTGCTCAACGCGGTGAGCCCGGCCGTCGGCGGAGTCCTCGTCCGGGGCGAGAAGGGCACCGCCAAGTCCACCGCCGTCCGGGCGCTGGCCGCGCTGATGCCCGAGGTCCGTGTCGTCCCCGGCTGCCGGTTCTCCTGCGCCCCGGACGCCCCCGACCCGGCGTGTCCGGACGGCCCGCACCCCTCCGGGACCGGCGCGGCGCGGCCCGCCCGCACGGTCGAACTGCCCGTCGGCGCCTCCGAGGACCGGCTCGTCGGGGCCCTGGACATCGAACGGGCGCTGGCCGAGGGCGTGAAGTCCTTCGAGCCGGGGCTGCTGGCCGAGGCGCACCGGGGGATCCTCTACGTCGACGAGGTCAATCTGCTCCACGACCATCTGGTCGACCTCTTGCTGGACGCGGCGGCGATGGGCGCCTCGTACGTGGAGCGCGAGGGCGTCTCCGTACGGCATGCCGCGCGGTTCCTGCTCGTGGGCACGATGAATCCGGAGGAGGGCGAGCTGCGCCCGCAGCTGCTCGACCGGTTCGGGCTGACCGTGGAGGTCGCCGCGTCGCGGGACACCGAACTGCGGGTCGAGGTGGTGCGGCGGCGGCTGGCGTACGACGACGACCCGGCGGGTTTCGCCGCCCGGTGGGCGGACGAGGAGGCCGCGCTGCGGGAGCGGATCGCGGCCGCGCGGGCGCTGCTGCCCGAGGTCCGCCTCGGCGACCGGGCGCTGCGCCAGATCGCGGCGACGTGCGCGGCGTTCGAGGTCGACGGGATGCGGGCCGACATCGTGATGGCCCGGACGGCGACGGCGCTGGCCGCCTGGGCGGGGCGTACGGACGTGCTGGCCGAGGACGTCCGGCAGGCCGCCCTGCTGGCGCTCCCCCACCGCCGCCGGCGCAACCCCTTCGACGCGCCGGGGCTCGACGAGGACAAGCTCGACGACACGCTGGAGGAGAACGGCGGCGGGGACGACGATCCGGAGCCGGACGGCCCCGGTGGCGGCGGCCGGCCGCCCCGGGGGGACGGTCCCGACACGCCGCCGGAGCCCGGGGCCGGGGCGGACGACACGCCCGGAGCGGCCGGTGACGGGCCGTCGGAGCCGGCTCCCTCGCTGCCCGGACAGGGCGGTGAACAGGCACCGGCACGGGCCGGTGAGCCGTTCCGGACGAAGGCGCTGAGCGTGCCGGGGCTGGGCGAGGGCGCGGCGGGGCGGCGGTCCCGGGCGCGTTCCGCGCAGGGGCGGACGACCGGGGAACGGCGGCCGCGGGGCGGGCTGACGGCGCTTCATCTGGCCGCGACCGTACGGGCCGCCGCCCCGCACCAGCGGGCGCGGGGCCGGTCGGGTCCGGGGCTGGTGGTGCGGCGGGACGATCTGCGGCAGGCGGTGCGGGAGGGGCGCGAGGGCAATCTCGTGCTGTTCGTCGTGGACGCCTCGGGGTCGATGGCCGCGCGGCAGCGGATGGGGGCGGTGAAGGGCGCGGCGCTCTCGCTGCTGCTGGACGCCTATCAGCGGCGGGACAAGGTCGGGCTGATCGCCTTCCGGGGGCGGGGCGCGGAGCTGGTGCTGCCGCCGACCTCCTCGGTGGACGCCGCCGCGGCCCGGCTGGAGCTGCTGGCGACCGGGGGCCGCTCCCCGCTGGCGGCCGGGCTGCTGAAGGCCCATGAGGTGCTGCGGGTGGAACGGCTGCGCGATCCCTCGCGCCGGCCGCTGCTCGTGGTGCTGACGGACGGGCGGGCGACCGGCGGACCGGAGCCGCTGGCGCTGGCCGCGCGGGCCGCCCGGCTGCACGCGGCCGCGGGCACCGCCTCGGTCGTCGTGGACTGCGAGGCGGGGCCCGTGCGGCTGGGGCTGGCCGGGGTGCTCGCCGGTGAGCTGGGCGGTACGGCCGTCACGCTCGACGAGCTGCGGGCCGACACCGTCGCCGGTCTGGTCAAGGACGTGACGAACACCCTCAGGAGGGCCGCGTAATGCCGCAGGGACAGCCGGACAGCGTGCCGGACGACGGACTCACCACGCGTCAGCGGCGCAACCGCCCGCTGCTGATGGTGCACACCGGCACCGGCAAGGGGAAGTCGACGGCCGCCTTCGGGACGGCGCTGCGCGCCTGGAACCAGGGGTGGTCCGTCGGGGTGTTCCAGTTCGTGAAGTCGGCGAAGTGGAAGGTCGGCGAGGAGAACGCGCTGAAGGTCCTCGGGGCGAGCGGCGAGGGCGGTTCCGTCACCTGGCACAAGATGGGCGAGGGCTGGTCCTGGGTCCAGCGCGACGACCAGAGCGACAACGAGACGAAGGCCCGCGAGGGCTGGGAGCAGGTCAAGCGCGATCTGGCCGCGGAGACGTACCGGCTGTACGTGCTCGACGAGTTCGCCTATCCGCTGCACTGGGGGTGGATCGACACGAACGAGGTCGTCGAGGTGCTGCGGAACCGGCCCGGCACCCAGCATGTGGTGATCACCGGGCGCAACGCGCCGGCCGCCCTGCTGGAGGCGGCGGACCTGGTGACGGAGATGACGAAGGTCAAGCACCCGATGGACGCCGGGCAGAAGGGCCAGAGGGGCATCGAGTGGTGAACGTCCCCCGGCTGGTCGTGGCCGCGCCCTCGTCCGGGAGCGGCAAGACGACCGTGGCGACGGGTCTGATGGCGGCGCTGACGGGCCGGGGGCTCGCCGTGTCCGGGCACAAGGTCGGCCCGGACTACATCGATCCGGGCTACCACACGCTGGCGACCGGCCGTCCGGGACGCAATCTCGACGCGTACCTGTGCGGTCCGGACCTCGTCGCGCCGCTGTTCCTGCACGGGGCGCGGGGCTGCGACCTGGCGGTGGTCGAGGGGGTGATGGGGCTGTACGACGGGGCCTCGGGACAGGGCGAGCTGGCGTCCACCGCGCATGTCGCCAAACTGCTGCGGGCCCCCGTGGTGCTGGTCGTGGACGCGTCCTCGCAGTCGCGGTCCGTGGCGGCGCTGGTGCACGGCTTCGCCTCGTGGGATCCGCAGGTGCGGATCGGCGGGGTGATCCTCAACAAGGTCGGAACGGACCGGCACGAGGCGCTGCTGCGCGAGGCGCTGGAGGAGTCCGGGGTGCCGGTCCTCGGGGTGCTGCGGCGGGCCGAGCGGGTCGCCGTGCCGTCCCGGCACCTGGGTCTGGTGCCGGCCGCCGAGCGGCAGGGCGGGGCGGTGGACGCGGTCGCGGCGATGGCCGAGCAGGTGCGGGCCGGCTGCGATCTGGACGCGCTGACGGCACTGGCCCGGTCGGCCCCGCCGGTGCCGGGCGAGGCGTGGAGCCCGCCGGAGCACCGGCCGGGCCGGGCGCCGGTGGTCGCGGTCGCCTCCGGGGCGGCGTTCACCTTCTCGTACACCGAGCACACCGAGCTGCTGGCCGCGGCCGGTGCCGAGGTGGTGCCCTTCGATCCGCTGCGGGACGAGGCGCTGCCCGAGGGGGTCGCGGGGCTCGTCGTCGGGGGCGGGTTCCCGGAGGTGTACGGGCCGGAGCTGTCGGCGAACGAGGCGCTGCGCCGGGAGGTCGCGGCGCTGGCCGCCTCGGGGGCGCCGGTGGCGGCGGAGTGCGCCGGGCTGCTGTATCTGGCGCGGTCGCTGGACGGGCTGCCGATGTGCGGGGTGCTGGACGCCGAGGCGCGGATGTCGGGGCGGCTGACGCTCGGTTACCGGGAGGCCGTGGCGCTGTCCGACAACGTGCTGGCGGCGGCCGGGACCCGGATGCGGGGGCACGAGTTCCACCGCACGGTGCTGGAGCCGGGGGCCGGTGACACCCCGGCCTGGGGCATGCGGCTGCCGGAGCCCCGGGTGGAGGGCTTCGTCCGGGGCGGGGTGCACGCCAGCTATCTGCACACGCACTGGGCGTCCCTGCCGGGGACGGCGCGGCGGTTCGTCGAACGGTGCGCGGGGTGAGCGGTGCCCGCCGGGCGCACCGCGGGGGGTCACTGGGCGAGGCCCACGACCAGCCAGATGAAGCCGACGCCCGCCACGGTGAACAGCAGGGTGGAGCGGGCCGGGTGGTCGTGGTGGGCCTCGGGCAGGATCTCGGCGGCGGCGAGGTAGAGCAGCGCCCCGCCGAAGAAGCCGAGATAGCAGCCGAGCAGTTCCTCCGGAAGGGTGAACACGAGCGTCGTCGCCGCGCCGACGACGGGGGCCGCCGCGTCCGCGTACAGCATCGTCAGCGCCTTGCGGCGGGCGTTCCCGTACAGGCTGGTGATCGTGTACGTGTTGAAGCCGTCGGCGAAGTCGTGGGTGATGACGGCGAGGGCGACGGCGGCGCCCATGCCGCCGCCGACCTGGAAGGCGGCGCCGAGCGCCACCCCGTCCATGAGGCTGTGGCCGACCATGGCGGCCGCGGCGGTCAGTCCGACCTGGGGGACGCGTTCCTCGCCCGCGCCGTGGGCCGCCTGGCGCACGGCGAGCAGACGCTCCACCAGATGCGCGAAGAGGAAGCCGCCGACGAACAGGAGGAGGGCCGCCGGTACGCCGAGGACGAGGCCTCCGGCGGCCTCGATGGCCTCGGGCAGCAGATCGAGTCCGACCACGCCGAGCATCAGTCCGCCGGCGAATCCGAGGACCAGGTGGCGGCGGTCGGTGACGCGCTGGGCGACCCAGCCGCCGGCCAGGGTCATGAGGAACGCGCCGAGCGCGACGAACACCGCCATGGGGTCTTGCTAGCCGATGGATCCGGGTCCCCGCATCTCCGGGCGGGCGGCGCGGAGCTGGTCGTCGGGGTGGGGGCGTCCCGGGGGGTGAGCGCGCAGGAGGTCGTCGCGCTGGTCCGGGAGGCGCTGGCGGCCGCCGGTCCGGGGGTGCCCCCCGTGGTGGAGCTGGTGACCGTCGACACGAAGGCGGACGAGCCGGGGATCGTCGCGGCGGCGGCCCGGCTGGGGGTGCCGCTGCGTTCGTATCCGGCCTCTGTACTGGCCGGAATCATGGTGCCCCATCCGTCGGGGGCGCCGCTCGCCGCGACCGGAACGCCCTCGGTGGCGGAGGCCGCCGCGCTCGCCGGGGGCGGTGAACTCCTCGTCCCCAAACGGAAGTCACGCGTCCGGGGCGGTCCGGCGAAGGCGACCTGCGCGGTGGTCCGGCGCACGCCCGGCGGGCAGGTCGGCGGGCCCGCCGGCGGCGCGGTCGCCGCCCCGGACCGTTGCGTGAAGCCGGGTGCGGGGCGCATAGTCGTTCTGCCGTGCACCCACCCGGATCACGACGGCCCTCCCCACCGTCCCCCCACCCCCACCATGGCGGTCATGTACATTCCCACGGATAGTCCCGACGCCTCCGGCGCGGGCAGACACGACCTGCGCCATCACGGCGACGCCGAGGTACGGGGACAGGGCCGGGATCTGACCGATCTCGCCGTCAACGTACGGGCCGGAACGCCGCCGCACTGGCTCACCGAGCGGATAGCGGCCTCGCTGGGCACGCTCGCCGCCTATCCCGACGGCCGTACGGCACGTGCGGCGGTCGCCGCCCGGCACGGTCTCGCACCGGAGCGCGTGCTGCTGACCTCCGGCGCGGCGGAGGCGTTCGTGCTGATCGCTCGGGCGCTGCCGGTCCGCCGGCCGGTCGTGGTGCACCCTCAGTTCACCGAGCCGGAGGCGGCGTTGCGCGCGGCCGGGCACGAGGTGGGGCGGGTGCTGCTGCGGGCCGGGGACGACTTCCGGCTGGATCCGGCCGAGGTGCCGGACGAGGCGGATCTGGTGGTGGTCGGCAATCCGACCAATCCGACGTCCGTGCTGCATCCGGCGGCGGTGCTGGAGCGGCTGGCCCGGCCGGGGCGGACGCTGGTGGTCGACGAGGCGTTCATGGACGCGGTGCCGGGCGAGTGCGAGGCGCTGTGCGGCCGTACGGACGTCCCCGGGCTGGTCGTGCTGCGCAGTCTCACCAAGACCTGGGGGCTCGCCGGGCTGCGGATCGGCTATGTGGCGGCGGAGCCGGAGACCGTACGGCTGCTGGAGGAGGCGCAGCCGCTGTGGCCGGTGTCCTCCCCGGCCCTGGCGGCGGCGGAGGCGTGCATGGAGCCCCGGGCGCTGGCGGAGGCGGCCGAGGCGGCGGAGCGGATCGCGGTGGACCGGGCCCATCTGGTGGCGGGGCTGCGGGAGTTCACCGAGGTCGAGGTGGTGGAGCCGGCCCGGGGGCCGTTCGTCCTGGTCCGGCTGGAGCGGGCGGCGGAGATCCGGGAGCGGCTGCGGATGCTGGGCTTCGCGGCCCGGCGCGGTGACACCTTTCCGGGACTCGGTGCCGAGTGGCTGCGGCTGGCCGTGCGCGACCGCGCGACGACCAACCGCTTCCTCCAGGCATTCGATCTGGCGCTCCAGGCGCTCTCGGCGGTCAGCCGCTGACGATCTCCGGCTTGAGCGGGGCGAGGCGTGCGGCGATCTCGCCGATGGTGCCGTCGTCGACCCCGGCCTCGCTCAGCGAGGCGGCGAGGTGGTCCACCACGCGGTCGAAGTGCGCGCCGGTGATGTCGAGTCCCTGGTGCGCGCGGTTCATGCCGCGGCCGGCGTAGGGGCCGGGGGAACCGAGGGCGCTGCCGACGAAGGCGCGCTGGTGGGCCTTGAGGCGGTCGACGTCCGTGCCGGTGAAGTAGGGGGCCAGCTCGTCGTCGGCCAGGACGCGTACGTAGAAGAGGTCCACCACGGCGGCGACGGCTCCGGCGCCGCCGATCCGGTCGAAGATGCTCGTCGGCGCCGGGTCCGGGGTCGCCGCTTCCTTGGTCTGATCCATGGCAGTCGAACATAGCGTCGAAGAGGGTCGCCCGGACTCGGTTGGCCGGAATCCACAGGCGCGGACAGGGAAGTGGGGAGCGGCGTTCCGGCTGTGAACACCGCTCCCCGTCCCCCGGTGACGGCCCCCCGCCGTCACCGTCGGGCCCCGGTCAGTTCTGCGAGCGGCGCCTGGCCACGACCGTCGCCGCGGCACCGGCCGCGAGCAGCAGGGCCGCGCCGCCGGCGATGTACGGCGTGCTGGAGCTGCTGCCGGTCTCGGCGAGGTCGGCGTCGGTGGACTGCGGCGCCCGGTCGGTGCCGGTCTGGGTCGTGACGTCACCGCCGGTGGAGCCCGTGGTGCCGGATCCGGAGGTGGCGCCGCCGCTGCCCGAACCACCGTTGCCCGAACCACCGCTGTTCGAGGCGCCGTCGGTGGAGCCGCCGCCGGTCGAGCCGGCCGTGGTGGAGCCGCCGTCGCCCGAACCGCCGTTGCTCGCACCGCCGTTGTCCGCACCGCCGCCGCTGGTGGAGCCGCCGCTGTCGGAACCACCGCCGCTCGCGCCGCCGTTGTCCGAACCGCCGTTGTCCGAACCGCCGCTGGTGGAGCCGCCGGTGCTCGCGCCGTCGCCGCCCGGCTTCGGCGTCTCGCAGGTGGCCTCGGCGAGCGTGACCTCGCCCTTCACATCGGCGACGTTGAGGTCGAGCGGGTTGACGGCGACCTTCAGCTGGAGGGCGACCGCGGCGGCCGTGCGGGTGGTGGTGCTGGTCTTCGAGAGGTCCAGGGTCACCGAGCCGACGCCGGGGACGGCGACCCGGGTGGTACCCCCGGCGGACAGGGTGACGCGCTTGCCGAGGACCTTCACATGGCCCAGCACGTTCGACTCGGCGACCGGCCGGTGGCCCGTCTCGCAGACGGCCTTCGAGGTGACCTGATCGACCTCGACGAGGGAGAGCAGCGGCAGACCGGGAAGGTGCAGCCGGGCCCGGACCACGTTGCTGTAGCCCTCGGCGCGGTGCCGTTCGACGGTCGCCCGCGCGGTGGCCACGTCGGCGCGCAGCACATGGACCGGCCTGCCGCTCTCCACCCCGTCCAGCTTCACGGTGAGCGCGGTCTGCTCGGCGCTCCGCGGGGCGCGCACCTCGTTGAGCGTGGCCTTGAGCGGCACGTCGATCGCCTTGTTCAGCAGCGAGACGTCGAGGGCGGTGCGGAGCACGACCGCGCTCGCCTTCCCGTCGCCGGTGGTCGTGGTGGCCGGAGCGGCGGTGGCCTGCGCCGGGACGGTCACCAGCAGGGCGACGGGGGCGGCAGCGGCCGCCAGGGCGGCGAGACGGAAGGTGTTGCTGTTCAAGATGGTGGAACCCCCACAAGAGACATGGAGCCGCCGGCGCCGTCCAATGGGGGACATCGCGGGCACCGGTGGCCTCGACTCCGTGAATCTTTACGCACAGAGGGTGAACTGGCGGACACCCGAGGTGAGTTCACCCCAAAGGGGGGTTTCCGCGCCTGTATTCGAATATTCCGGCACGTGTGTTCCTCGGGTTCACCCGTTTCACCGAGCGTGGTGGATCCTCGCGGCGTCCGCACGGCTCGGGCGGGCCATTCCAACGACCGGATGCGCCCGGGGTCACTGCCGGTCAACCTGGTGCGTCCCGGACCGCAGCGGTCCGGGACGCGGGGCCCGCACGCCCTCAGCCCACGACCCGGCCGTTCAGCACGATGTGGCGCGGGGCCGCCAGCGCGCGGACGTCCGCGCGCGGGTCCTCGTCGTACACCACCAGATCGGCCGGGGCGCCCTCCTCCAGACCGGGCCTGCCCAGCCAGGCACGGGCGCCCCAGGCCGTCGCGGACAGCGCCTCCAGGGGCGGGATCCCCGCCCGGACCAGCTCGGCCACCTCGTCGGCCACCAGCCCGTGGGCCAGCACCCCGCCCGCGTCCGTGCCGACGAACACCGGCACCCCGGCGTCGTACGCCGCGCGCACCGTGTCGTAGCGGCGCTCGTGCAGCCGGCGCATATGGGCGGACCAGCGGGGGTACTTGGCCTCGCCGCCCCGGGCCAGCTCGGGGAAGGTGGCGATGTTGACCAGGGTCGGCACGATCGCGACACCGCGTTCGGCGAAGAGCGGGATCGTGTCCTCGGTCAGCCCCGTGGCGTGCTCGATGCAGTCGATCCCGGCCTCCACGAGATCGACCAGCGCGTCCTCGGCGAAGCAGTGGGCGGTGACCCGGGCGCCCAGCCGGTGCGCCTCGGCGATGGCCTCCTCGACCTCCCGGCGCGGCCAGCACGCGGTCAGATCGCCCACCTCGCGGTCGATCCAGTCGCCGACGAGCTTCACCCAGCCGTCCCCGCGCCGGGCCTCCCGCGCCACGTACGCGACCAGGTCACCGGGCTCGATCTCATGGGCGTAGTTACGGGTGTAGCGGCGCGGCCTGGCGATGTGGCGGCCGGCCCGGATGATCTTCGGCAGGTCCTCCCGGTCGTCGATCCACCGGGTGTCGGCCGGTGAGCCCGCGTCCCGCAGCAGCAGCGCCCCGGCCGCCCGGTCGTCGAGGGCCTGCTTCTCGGAGGTGGCCGCGTCGACCGCGCCGTGGTGGTCCAGCCCGACGTGGCAGTGGGCGTCGACCAGGCCCGGGAGCACCCATCCGGTGACGACGTCCGCCCCGTCCGCACCCGGGGGCCGCTCGTACGTGACCCGTCCGCCGACCGCCCAGAGCCCGTCCCTGACGTCGTCCGGGCCGACCAGCACCCGGCCCTCCACCCGCAGTACCCGCGCCGCCTCGTGATCGCTCATGCACAGCACTGTACGAGCCCTCCGGCCGGGCCCCCACCCCCGGACCGGGGGGCCGGCGGACCGGCCGGGACGGTCCGCGCGGGCCCTCCGGGACCCCCTGGGTACCCTCGGTGCAGGCACGGCCGGCAGGCCGGGCCGCACATCGATCCGATTCCGAAGAGAGCCCCGCCGTGACGCACCCCTTCCTCGATCTGACCCCGCTCACCGCCGCGCACTTCGCGGCGATCGAGCGGCGGGTGGCCCGCCTCCTCGCCACCGAGCAGGACGTCGTCATCACGCAGGGCGAGGCGCTCCTGCCGCTGGAGGGCTGCATCCGGGGCGGCGCCCGGCCCGGTTCCACGGCCCTGAACGTCGTGACCGGACCGTACGGGCAGACCTTCGGCAACTGGCTGCGCGACTGCGGCGCCGAGGTCGTCGACCTCGCGGTGCCCTTCCACACGGCCGTCACCGCCGAGCAGGTCGCCGAGGCGCTGGCCGCGCACCCGGAGATCGACTTCGTCTCGCTGGTCCACGCGGAGGCCGCCACGGGCAACACCAACCCGGTCGCGGAGATCGGCGAGGTCGTCCGCGCCCACGGGGCGCTGTTCATGCTGGACGCCGTCGCCTCGGTGGGCGCCGAACCGCTGCTGCCGGACGCCTGGGGCGTGGACCTGTGCGTGATCGGCGCGCAGAAGGCGATGGGCGGGCCGGCCGGGGTCTCGGCGGTGTCGGTGAGCGCCCGCGCCTGGGAGCGGATGGCCGCCAACCCGCAGGCGCCGCGCCGCTCCTACCTCTCCCTGCTGGACTGGAAGGAGCGCTGGATCGACACCGGCCGCCGGGCGCTGCCGCACGCCCCGGCGCAGCTGGAGATGCTGGCCCTGGAGGCGTGTGTGGAGCGGATCGAGGCGGAGGGCGCCGAGGCCGTGATGGCCCGTCACGCGGCGGCGGCCGCGGCCACCCGGGCCGGTGCGCGGGCGCTCGGCGGCGGTCTGGCCCCGTATGTGCACGAGGCCCGTGACGCGGCGCCGGTGGCGACGACGCTGCGCGCGCCCGAGGGCGTGGACGCCTCGGCGCTGGTCGCGCAGGCGCTCGCGGCCGACCCGTCGCTGCCGCTGATCGCGGGAGGCGGGGCGCTGTCCAAGGAGATGATCCGGGTCAATCACTACGGGGTGGACGCGACGCGGGGCGCGGTGCTGTCCTCGCTGGCGGCGCTGGGGGCCGCGCTGGCCGACACGGGCCGGCCCGTCGATCTGGAAGCTGCCCGGAAGGCCGTTTCGGAAACCTGGCCCAGCGAATAAATTCCGACGTTATTCCACCATGCGGGGAGCTGCCTAATTGCGGGCAGCTCCCCGCATTCTTCTGCCCGCTTTCCCCCGGGCTAAACACCCGGGTTCACCGGGCGATCACTCCACACAATTCCCCGGTGCGCCACGAGAGTTACGAGCTTGTGACCGACTCCACACCATGGGCACTATGACCGTTTAATTCCGCTCAAATCGCCCGAAAATCCAGAGGTCTCGCGCCGGTGTGCGCGCTCGCGTGATAGCACAGGGAACGCTTTCACCCAACCCCTTCCCTCGATGCGGTTTGGAAATTTGCTGGGTAAATTCAATTCACATGACCGCCGCACCAGCAGATTGTGCCCGTGCCCGAAGCGAATTCATCACCATCGACATCCCACGAGTGGAGGACGGGGCCGCGATCTGGCGTATCGCCCGCGACTCCGAGGTCCTGGACCTCAACTCCTCGTACAGCTACCTGCTGTGGTGCCGTGACTTCGCGGCGACCTCCGTGGTCGCGCGCGACGAGACCGGCGCCCCGGTCGCCTTCGTGACCGGGTACATCAGGCCCGACCGCCCCGAGACGCTCGTCGTCTGGCAGGTCGCCGTCGACGCCGGCCACCGCTCCACCGGCCTGGCGGGGAAGCTGCTGGACAGCCTGACCGCGCGGGTCGCCGCCGAACAGGGTCTCGCCTCCGTCGAGACGACCGTCACCCCGGACAACACGGCATCGGACCGGCTGTTCACCTCGTACGCGCGCCGCCACGACGTGGCGCTGGAGCGCGAGGTGCTCTTCGACGGCGCGCTGTTCCCCGAGGACACGCATCTGCCCGAAGTGCTCTACCGCATCGGCCCGTTCCACACCTGAGCGCCACCGTGCCGACGGGGCACCGCCCGCCGGCAGCCTCTTCACCGCCCGTCACACCCCCCTCACGCAGGAGACCCGCTGTGACCATCACCCCGCCTGCCCTCAGCGTCTTCGAGACCCTGGAGTCCGAGGTACGGAGCTACTGCCGCGGCTGGCCCGCCGTCTTCGACCGGGCGCAGGGCGCCCGGCTCACCGACGAGGACGGCCACACCTACCTCGACTTCTTCGCCGGCGCGGGCTCGCTCAACTACGGCCACAACAACCCGGTGCTCAAGCGCGCGCTGATCGACTACATCGAACGCGACGGCATCACCCACGGCCTGGACATGGCGACCACCGCCAAACGCGCCTTCCTGGAGACCTTCCAGAACGTCGTCCTGCGCCCGCGCGACCTGCCGTACAAGGTGATGTTCCCCGGCCCGACCGGCACCAACGCGGTCGAGTCGGCGCTGAAGCTGGCCCGCAAGGTCAAGGGCCGCGAGTCCGTGGTCTCGTTCACCAACGCCTTCCACGGCATGTCGCTGGGCTCGCTGGCGGTGACCGGCAACGCGTTCAAGCGGGCCGGGGCCGGCATCCCGCTGGTGCACGGCACGCCGATGCCGTTCGACAACTACTTCGACGGCCAGGTCCCCGACTTCCTCTGGTTCGAGCGGCTGCTGGAGGACCAGGGCTCCGGGCTCAACCACCCGGCCGCCGTCATCGTGGAGACCGTCCAGGGCGAGGGCGGGATCAACGTGGCCCGCGCCGAGTGGCTGCGGGCGCTCCAGGACCTGTGCCACCGCCAGGACATGCTGCTGATCGTCGACGACATCCAGATGGGCTGCGGCCGGACCGGCGGCTTCTTCTCCTTCGAGGAGGCCGGCATCACCCCGGACGTCGTGACGCTGTCCAAGTCGATCAGCGGCTACGGACTGCCCATGTCCCTCTGCCTGTTCAAGCCGGAGCTGGACGTCTGGGAGCCGGGCGAGCACAACGGCACCTTCCGCGGCAACAACCCGGCGTTCGTCACCGCCGCCGCGGCCCTGGACGCCTACTGGGCGGACGGGCAGATGGAGAAGCAGACCCTGAAGCGCGGCGAGCAGGTCGAGCAGGCGCTGCTGGCCGTCTGCGGCGAGCACGACAGCGCGCGCTTCCGCGGCCGGGGGCTGGTGTGGGGCCTGGAGTTCGACGATCCGGCGCGCGCCTCGGCCGTCTGTGCCCGCGCGTTCGAGCTGGGGCTGCTGCTGGAGACCTCGGGCCCGCAGAGCGAGGTCGTGAAGCTGCTGCCGCCGCTGACCATCACCCCCGAGGAACTGGACGAGGGGCTGCGCACCATGGCCCGCGCCGTCCGCGAGACCGCCTGAGCCCGCGGCTCGGCGCCGTACCACCCCACGCACCACCACCGCAGAGAGAAAGGCACCGAACCACCGTGATCGTCCGATCGTTCGCCGAGATAGAGAACACCGACCGGCATGTGAAGGCCGAGTCCGGCACCTGGGAGAGCAAGCGCATCGTGCTCGCCAGGGAGAAGGTCGGCTTCTCGCTCCACGAGACCATCATGTACGCCGGCACCGAGACGTCCATGTGGTACGCGAACCACATCGAGGCCGTGCTGTGCGTCGAGGGCGAGGCCGAGCTGACCAACGACGAGACGGGCGAGAAGCACTGGATCACGCCCGGCACGATGTATCTGCTCAACGGCCACGAGCACCACACCATGCGCCCCAAGACGGACTTCCGTTGCGTCTGCGTCTTCAACCCGCCGGTCACCGGACGGGAGGAGCACGACGAGAACGGTGTCTACCCGCTGCTGACCGAGGAGGGCTGAGCCCATGACCACCGACGTACGCACCGATCTGTACCCCTCGCGCGGCGCCGCCGAGATGACCACTCCCCGCCAGGACCCGGTCATCTGGTCCGCGCCGGGCGCACCGGGTCCGATCACCGCCAAGGAGCTCCAGGGCTACGAGCACGACGGCTTCCTCACCGTCGGACAGCTGATCACCCCGGACGAGGTGGCCGGCTACCACGCCGAACTGGAACGGCTGATCGCCGACCCCGCCGTCCGCGCCGACGAGCGCTCCATCATCGAACCGAAGTCCCGGGCCGTCCGGTCCGTCTTCGAGGTCCACCGGATCAGCGAGGTCTTCGCCCGGCTGGTCAGCGACGAACGGGTGGTGGGCCGGGCCCGCCAGATCCTCGGCTCGGACGTCTACGTCCACCAGTCCCGGATCAACGTCAAGCCCGGCTTCGGCGCCTCCGGCTTCTACTGGCACTCGGACTTCGAGACCTGGCACGCCGAGGACGGCCTGCCGAACATGCGGACCGTCTCCGTGTCCATCGCCCTGACCGAGAACCACGACACCAACGGCGGGCTGATGATCATGCCCGGTTCGCACAAGTCGTTCCTCGGCTGCGCGGGCGAGACGCCCAAGGACAACTACAAGAAGTCGCTCCAGATGCAGGACGCCGGCACCCCCTCCGACGACGCCCTGACCAAGATGGCCGACCGCCACGGCATCAGGCTCTTCACCGGCAAGCCCGGTTCGGCCACCTGGTTCGACTGCAACGCCATGCACGGCTCCGGGGACAACATCACCCCCTTCCCGCGCAGCAACGTCTTCATCGTCTTCAACAGCGTGGAGAACGCCGCCCAGGAGCCGTTCGCGGCCCCCGTCCGCCGCCCGGAATTCATCGGGGCTCGGGACTTCACTCCGGTGAGGTAGGGATGTGCGGGGCGGGGCGGGACGCGTGGTGCGTCCCGCCCCGCCGTGTCATATCCGCTGGACCCGGCGAAGCCCCCCGGGAAACAGTGGGCCCATGACCTCACACGTACATCACGTCACCATCGACTGCGCGGACGCCTACGAGCTCGGTTCGTTCTGGGCGCAGGTGCTGGGGGGCTCGCTGGCCGGGGACGATCTGCCCGGTGATCCCGAGGCGCTGCTCGAAACCCCGGGCGCGGCGCTCCTGTTCGTCACCGTGCCCGAGCCGAAGCGCACCAAGAACCGGGTCCACTTCGACGTCATGCCCGACCGGACGCGGGACGAGGAGGTGGAGCGGCTGCTGGCGCTCGGGGCGACGGTGGTCGGGGACCACCGGAGGCCGAACGGGCGGGGGTGGGTGACGCTGGCCGATCCGGAGGGCAACGAGTTCTGTGTGGAGTGCGGTGCCGAGGAGCGGGCGCGGCTGACCGGGACGCGCCGGCCGGTGACGGCGGACGACGTGACGGCGGCGGTGACGCTGTGCGTGGAGACGCTGGGCGCGGCGGCGGACCGGGATTGGCACGTTCCGGCAGGGGACCTCACCTGGGACTGCTGGGAGACGGTCGACCACCTGAACGACGATCTGTTCGCGTACGCGGTGCAACTCACCCCGGGCACGGCCTCGCTGGAGGCGGACGCGCCCTACCACTGGGCGCCGCGGCGCGAGGGCGGGCCCTGGAACGCGGTCTGGGCCGACCCGGAGGCGGGCGTCGCCGGGCTGCTGAGGACCGTGGAGACGAGCGGCGCCCTGCTGAGCGCGATGGTCCGCACGGCCCCGCCCGCCACCCGCTCCTTCCACTCCTACGGGCCCTCCGACCCGGAGGGCTTCGCCGCGATGGGCGTCGTGGAGACCCTGGTGCACACCCAGGACGTCGCCGCCGGGCTCTCGCTGACGTGGGCGCCGCCGCAGGACCTCTGCGACCGGGTGCTGGCCCGGCTCTTCCCCGACGCCCCGCAGGACGAGGACCGCTGGGCCGTGCTGCTGTGGTGCACCGGCCGCACGGCCCTGCCCGGTCATGAGCGCCGCACCGCGTGGAAGTGGCGCGGGGCCCCGCCGGAGGAGGCCCCGCAGGCGTAGCGTCCGCTACCGGTGGGAGAACCAGGAGGCGGCCGGCAGCAGTTTCGTGTCGTAGCCGAACAGGGCCTGGTTCTCCCAGGCGTTGCCCGACGCGGGGTCGGCCGGGTCCCAGCCGCTGCCGGCGACGGCGGTCCAGGCCGGCTCCCAGTAGACCGCGCCCAGTCCCCGGCCGCCGGGCACGGCCTCGACGACGTTCAGCACGTCGCGGAGGTTGGCCGCCTGGCCGGCCGGGGTGGCCGGGTAGCCGGGGACCAACTGGTCGGCGGTGGCGATGTTGTTCTCCAGGCCGTCGGCGTCGGCGAGGGTGTGGGCGTAGGCCGTCTCGGCGACCAGCACCGGCTTCCCGTAGCGGGCGGCGGCGTCGTCCAGGTTGGTCTGGAGGTCGGAGAGCGGCCCGTGCCAGTAGCCGTAGTACGAGAGCGCGACGACGTCGAAGGGCACTCCGTACGCGACGGCGTTGTCGAACCACCAGCGGGTGCCGGCGTTGTTGCCGCCCTTGGCCAGGTGCAGGGCCACCTTCGTGCCGGAGGAGACGGCCTTGGCCGCGTTCGCCCCGGAGGTGAGCAGTCCGGCGAGCTGGGACCAGTGGTCGGTGGAGCCCTCGGGCCAGAGCATCCCGGCGTTGATCTCGTTGCCGATCTGGACCATGTCGGCGGTGGTGCCCTGTGCCTTGAGGGCGTTCAGCACGTCGTACGTGTGGGTGTAGACGTCGGTGCGCAGCTGCGCGTAGCCGTGTCCGGCCCAGGCGGCGGGCTTGTTCTGCTTGCCCGGGTCGGCCCAGCTGTCGGAGTAGTGGAAGTCGACGAGGACCTTCATGCCGAGGGCCTTGGCGCGCTTGGCCATGGCGAGGACGTGGGCCTTGTCGTTGTAGCCGTCGGCCGGGTTGACCCACACCTTGAGGCGGACGTAGTTCATCCCGGCGGACTTCAGGATCCCCGCCGCGTCGCCGGTGGTGCCGCTCGCGGAGCGGTAGACGGCGCCGTGGGCCTCGTTCTTCGGGAGGGTGGAGAGGTCACCGCCCTTCACGGTGAGGCCGGTGGAGCCGGGGGCGAAGGCGATGTCGTCGAAGTTGGCCCACTCCCCCGCGTGGGCGTCGGAGTTGAGGCTGAGGGTGCAGGCGCCGCCCACCACCTTCACGGAGGTGACGAGGCGGATCCAGGCGCCGTTCGCGGTGGGCGGCAGATCGGTGCGCTGTTCGGCGCTGCCGCAGTTGCGCAGGGCCAGGTAGGCGGAGTTCTGGCCGCCGCTGGACCGCACCCAGGCGCTCAGGGTGTAGGTGCCGTCGGTGAGGCCGGTGAGGTACTGGTAGGTCTCCACCTTGTAGGCGGAGGCGGACCAGTGGCTGAGCCGGGTGCTGCCGCCGTGGCCGCCGGCCTCGGTGAAGGAGGCGGTGTCCTGCCCGGTGGCCGAGTACGTCGACCAGCCGGTGCCGCCCGACTCGAAGCCGGTGTTGACGGGGGTGGTGGTGGCCGCGTGCGCGGGGAGGGCCGGGAGTGCGGCCAGCAGGAGGCCGGTGAGCGAGGCCGCCAGCACCCCCGCTCTCCTTCTGCCGTGCGTCGTTCCGTACATCGTCGATGTCCCTTCGACCGTTGTGCGGGGGGTGCGGGGGTGAAACGGGTGGTGCGTCCTCAGCCGTCGAGGCGGACCACGCGGACGCCGCCCGCCGGGACGGCGAGGTGGCCGGTGGCCGGTTCTCCGGTGAGGAGTTCGGTGCCGGGGGCGTCGAGCGGCACCTTGGCCTCGCTCCCGGTGTGGTTGATCAGGAAGAGGTACGTGCCGGCCTCGCCGGTGCGGGTGACCGCCTCGACGTCGTGCGGGAGGCCGGTGCGGGGCGCGATGCGGGCGTCCTCGCAGGCGCGGTCGAGGACGGCGTCCAGACCGGCCGCGGTCGGCCGGGTGGAGACGTACCAGGCGGTGCCCTCGCCGAGGCGGTGGCGGGTGACGGCGGGCCGGCCGGCCGGGATGCCGTCGGCGTAGGACCACTGGGTCTCGGCGCCGCGCGGGACCACCACGTCGGTCCAGAGGTCGGCGGTCAGCTCCGGGCCCCCGGGGGCGCCCTCGGGCGTGATCAGCCGGACCGTCTCGCCCTCGCCGAGCGGGGAGAACTCCTCGACCGTCAGCCCCAGCACGTCCCGCAGCGCGCCCGGGTACGGACCGGGGTGCACGGCGTCGTTGGTGTCGACGATGCCGGAGAAGTACGAGACGACGAGGGTGCCGCCGCCCTCCACGTACCGGCGCAGATTGCGGCCGGTCTCCTCGGTGGCGAGGTAGAGGGCCGGTACGACGACCAGGGGGTAGCCGGACAGATCGGCGTCCGGGTGGGCGAAGTCGACGGTGAGGTGGCGGTCGTAGAGCGCGGCGTAGTAGGCGTCGGCGCGCTCGCGGGCGTCGTGGGCCTGGCTGGGCCGCCACTCCAGGGACTGCGCCCACCAGGACTGCCAGTCCCAGACCATGGCCGCGTCGGCGACGGTCCGGGTGGTGCGGATGCCGTCCAGCAGGCCGAGGTCGGCACCGAGGCGGGAGACCTCGCGCCAGACCCGGGAGTCCGTGCCGGCGTGCGGGACCATCGCGGAGTGGAACTTCTCGGCGCCCTGCCGGGACTGCCGCCACTGGAAGAACATCGCGCCCTCCGAGCCGCGTGCCACGTGCGCCAGGCTGTTGCGGGCCATCTCGCCGGGGCGCTTGGCCGGGTTGCGGGGCTGCCAGTTGACTCCGCTGGTGGAGTGCTCCAGGAGCAGCCAGGGGGCGCCGCCCGCCACGGAGCGGGTGAGGTCGGCGGCCATGGCGAGGTTGACGTGGGTGCGGCGGCCGTCGGTGATCAGGTAGTGGTCGTTGGTGACGAGGTCGACCTCGCGGCCCCAGGCCCAGTAGTCCACCGAGTCGCACTGGCTGAGCGCGGTCATGAAGTTGGTGGTGACCGGGATGCCGGGGGCGAGCCGGTGCAGCAGGTCCCGTTCGGCGCGGAAGTTCTCGCGCATCGTGGCGTCGGCGAAGCGGGCGTAGTCGAGGTGCTGGGCGGGGTTGCCGACGGTGGGGGTGGTGCGCGGCGGGTCGATCTCGTCGAGGCTCCGGTAGCGCTGGCCCCAGAAGGCGGTGCCCCAGGCCTCGTTGACCGCCTCGACGGAGCCGTGGCGGTCGGCGAGCCAGCGGCGGAAGCGGGCGGCGCAGTGGTCGCAGTAGCAGGCGCTGACCGGGACGCCGTACTCGTTGTGGACGTGCCAGAGGGCGAGGGCCGGGTGGTCCGCGTAGCGGCGGGCGAGCTGTTCGGTGATGTTCGCCGCGGCGGCCCGGTAGTCGGGGTTGCTGTGGCAGATCGCGCCGCGTGAGCCGAAGGCGTAGCGCGTGCCGTCCCGGCCGACGGGCAGCGCCTCGGGGTGGGCGCGGTAGAACCAGGCGGGCGGGGCGACGGTGGGGGTGCCGAGGTCGGCGCGGACGCCGTTGGCGTGCAGCAGGTCCAGGAGGCGGTCGAGCCAGCCGAAGTCGTAGCGGCCGGGGTCGGGTTCCAGCAGGGCCCAGGAGAAGATCCCGACGCTGACCATGGTGACGCCGGCCTCCCGCATGAGGCGCATGTCCTCGTGCCAGACCTCCTCCGGCCACTGCTCGGGGTTGTAGTCGCCCCCGAAGGCCAGCTGGTGCAGACCCTGCGGAGCGGTCGCGCGAGGGGTGTGCGGCATGGGTGTCTCCTGGGCTCTTTGGTACAACTTCTGGGAACGTGCACACACCGTCTCGGCGGCGCAGAGCCAACATAACCGCACAGCAACAACCATTGACAAGTGTCGGTTTCGTTTCTCTACTGTGAACGCTCACAGCGCACATCAGGCGCTGCACCCTCGCTTCTCGTCAGGGGAGACCTCCATGAAGTACCGCATCGTCGCGGCCTGTGCGGCCGCCTCGCTCGCCGCCACCGCACTGCTCACGGGCTGCGGCTCGTCGGACGACGACGGCAGCGGCGACGGCCCGGCCGCCTCCGGCCCCGTCTCGCTCACCTACTGGGCCTGGGCCCCCGGACTGGACAAGGTCGCGGACCTCTGGAACAAGGGCGAGGGCAAGAAGGCCGGCATCACGGTCACCGTGAAGAAGCAGGCCTCCGGCGACGACCTGGTCACCAAGATCATCACCGCGGCGAAGGCGCACAAGGCCCCCGATCTGGTGCAGGCCGAGTACCAGGCGCTGCCCACCCTGGTCTCCAACGACGTGCTGGCCGACATATCCAAGGAGGCAGGCGACGCCAAGGGCGCGTTCGCCGACGGCGTCTGGCAGCAGGCGACGCTGGGTTCGGACGCCCTGTACGCGCTGCCGCAGGACTCCGGCCCGCTGATGTTCTACTACCGCAAGGACCTGTTCGCGCAGTACGGGCTGACCGTGCCCACCACCTGGGAGGCGTTCGCCGAGACCGCCCGCGCGCTGAAGAAGAAGGCTCCGGACAAGGACCTCACCACCTTCTCCTCCAACGACTCCGGCCTCTTCGCGGGCCTGGCCCAGCAGGCCGGCGCCCAGTGGTGGACCACCTCCGGTGACACGTGGAAGGTCGCCATCGACGACCCGGCCACCCGCAAGGTCGCCGACTTCTGGGGCGGCCTCGTCAAGGAGGGCGCCATCGACAACCAGCCGATGTACACCCCGGCCTGGAACAAGGCGCTCAACACCGGCAAGCAGATCGCCTGGGTCAGCGCCGTCTGGGCGCCCGGCACCCTGAACACCGCCGCCCCCGACACCGCCGGCAAGTGGGCCATGGCCCCGCTCCCCCAGTGGACGGCCGGCGAGAACGTCACCGGCAGCTGGGGCGGCTCCTCCACCGCCGTCACCAACGACTCGAAGCACAAGGAGGCCGCGGCCACCTTCGCGAAGTGGCTGAACACCGACTCCGCCGCACTCGCCGCCCTGGTGAAGGAGAGCGGGATCTACCCCGCCGCCACCGCCGCCCAGACCGGTGGCGCGCTCGCGAAGCCCCCGGCCTACTTCTCCAACCAGCCGGACTTCTACACCGAGGCCGCGAAGATCGCCAAGGGCACCGCCCCCGCCGCCTGGGGCCCGAACGTCAACGTCGCGTACACCGCGTTCAAGGACAACTTCGCCACCGCCGCCAAGAACCGCTCCGCCTTCGGCCCCGCGCTCACCGCGATGCAGGACGCCACCGTCGCCGACCTGAAGAAGCAGGGCTTCGGAGTCTCCGAGTGACACGCGCCCGCCGCCGGAAGCCGTACGGGGTCAAGAGCGCCCCGTACGCCTTCCTGATCCCCGCCACCGTCCTCTTCCTGCTCTTCTTCGCGCTGCCCATCGGCTACGCCCTCCACCTCAGCCTGCGCCGGACCGAGGTCAGCGGGCTGGGCCTCGGCAGGGGCGCGCGCAAGGAGGTCTGGGCCGGACTCGCCAACTACCGCCAGGCGCTCGCCGACTCCGAACTGCTGCACGGCGCGCTGCGCATCCTCGGCTACGGCGCGATCGTCGTCCCCGTCATGCTGGGCCTCGCCCTGCTCTTCGCGCTGCTCCTGGACACCGAACGGGTCCGGCTGCGCGGCTTCACCCGGCTGGCGATCTTCCTCCCGTACGCGATCCCCGGCGTGGTCGCGGCCCTGATGTGGGGCTTCCTCTACCTGCCGGACGTCAGCCCGTTCCACTTCCTGCTCGACAAGGCCGGTCTGCCGCAGCCCGATCTGCTCGACGGCGGCCCGCTCTACCTCGCGCTCGCCAACATCGCGGTCTGGGGCGGCACCGGCTTCAACATGATCGTCATCTACACCTCGCTGCGCGCCATCCCCGCCGAGATCTTCGAGGCGGCCCGGCTGGACGGCTGCTCGCAGCTCCAGATCGCGTTCCGGATCAAGATCCCGATGGTCGCGCCCTCGCTGGTGCTGACCTTCTTCTTCTCGATCATCGCGACGCTCCAGGTGTTCAGCGAGCCGACGACGCTGAAGCCGCTCACCAACTCGCTCTCCACCACCTGGAGTCCGCTGATGAAGGTCTACCAGGACGCGTTCGTCAACAACGACATCTACGCGGCGGCCGCCCAGGCGGTCATCATCGCCTTCGTCACCCTGGCCCTGTCCTTCGGCTTCCTCAAGGTCGCCAACTCCCGTACGAAGCAGGGGGATGCCCCGTGACCACGACGCACCCGGCCCCGCTGCCCGCGGCCCGCCGCCGCTTCGCCCCCGTGCCCACGGCGGCGCTGCTGCTGGGGGCCCTGTACTGCCTGCTGCCGGTCGCCTGGATCCTCGTCGCCTCGACGAAGTCCGGCGGCGAGCTGTTCTCCACCTTCACCTTCCTGCCCGGATCCGGCTTCGCGGACAACGTCGCCGACCTCTCGGCGTACCGGGACGGGGTCTACTGGAGGTGGATGGCCAACTCGGCCCTGTACGCCGGCGTCGGCGCCCTGCTGTCCACCGCCGTCTCCGCGGTCTCCGGCTACGCGCTCGCGATGTACCGCTTCCGGGGCCGGGAGACGATCTTCAACATCCTGCTCGCCGGGGTGCTGATGCCCCCGGTGATCCTCGCCGTCCCGCAGTACCTGCTGATGGCGAAGGCCGACCTCACCGACTCCTACCTGTCGGTGATGCTGCCCGTGATCCTCTCCCCGTACGGCGTCTATCTGGCCCGGATCTACGCGGCGGCGGCCGTGCCCGGTGACGTCGTCGAGGCCGGGCGGATGGACGGCGGCGGGGAGTGGCGGATCTTCCGCACCATCGCGTTGCCGATGATGGTGCCCGGCCTGGTGACCGTCTTTCTCTTCCAGTTCGTCGCGATCTGGAACAACTTCCTGCTGCCCTACATCATGCTCGGCGACGACGAGAAGTTCCCGGTCACCCTGGGGCTGTTCACCCTGCTCCAGCAGGGCGCGTCCACCCCCGCCCTCTATACGCTGGTGATCACGGGGGCGCTGCTGGCGATCGTCCCGCTGATCGCCCTGTTCCTGGTCATCCAGCGGTTCTGGAGCCTCGACCTGCTCTCCGGGGCCGTAAAGTCCTGACGGGCCCCGCCAGGACGTCACTTGATGAAAGATCACGCACCATGAGCCGCACAGAACAGACCGGATCGGGACGCCGACGGCCGCCGACCATCCATGACGTGGCACGGGAGGCCGGGGTCTCCCGGGGCACGGTCTCCCGGGTGCTGAACGGCGGCCACAACGTCAGCCCGGCGGCCCTCGACGCGGTGAACGCCGCGATCCGCAAGACCGGCTACACCGTGAACCGGCACGCCAGATCGCTGATCACGGGCCGCTCCGACTCGGTGGCGTTCCTGCTCACCGAGCCCCAGGAGCGGTTCTTCGAGGACCCGAACTTCAATGTGCTGCTGCGCGGCTGCACCAGCGCGCTCGCCGCGCACGACATCCCGCTGCTGCTGATGATCGCGGGCACGGAGGCCGAGCGCCGGCGGAACATGCGCTACATCGCGGGCCATGTCGACGGGGTGCTGCTGGTCTCCAGCCACTCCGGCGACCCGGTCGCCACCCAGCTCCACGAGGCCGGCGTCCCCCTGGTCGCCTGCGGCAAACCGCTCGGCCAGGGCTCCAAGGTCAGCTATGTGGCGGCCGACGACCGCGACGGTGCCCGGGACATGGTGCGTTTCCTCCACGCGTCGGGGCGCCGCCGCATCGGTACGGTGAGCGGCCCGCTGGACACCCCGGGCGGGGTGGAGCGGCTCGCGGGCTACCGCGAGATGCTGGCCGACTGCGGGCTGCCCGCCGACGAGGCGCTGATCGTGCCCGGCGACTACAGCCGGGCGGGCGGGGAGGCGGCCGCCGCGCTGCTGCTGGAGCGGGCGCCGGACGTGGACGCGGTCTTCGTGGCCTCGGACCTGATGGCGCAGGGGGTCCTCGCGGCGCTGGAGAAGGCCGGGCGCAGCGTGCCGGACGACGTGGCGGTGGGCGGTTTCGACGACTCCCCCGCGGCACTCGCCTCCCGGCCCGCCCTGACGACGATCCGCCAGCCGTGGGACCGGATCAGCTCCGAGATGGTACGGGTGCTGCTGGCCCAGATCGGCGGGGAGGACCCGGCCGCGGTGATACTCCCCACCGAGCTGGTCCGCCGCGACTCGGCGTGACGGGGGCGTCCCGGCGCCCGTGGCACACCGCCCGCCGGCGCCCCCTGCGGGTGGCGCGATGTTGTCCGGACCCATAAGCGGCGAGGGGGCCCTGGAGCCGGGTTTGACTCCCCGGATCCGCCGGTATCTTCGCCGGATCGCGTCGGATAAACATCTCCCGCTTCGCATCTTTTCCACCCGATCGACCAACCGTCACGGGAAACCCGCAAGCGGAGCGGCATTTTCCATTAATATTCGAAAGCAGACATCCTTCACACGCGTGGTGTCTACACAAATCATGTCCGAAACCAGTCGAGAAAATATCCCTCCCTCAATAGGCGCGCCGGTCACCGGCACCGCCCCGGAACCCCTGACCCCATGAACCATGATCATGTGGCTGAAATGGAACTCACCACCCTGGCGTGTTCGGACTACTCTCCGAGCACACACCGCCCATCACGGCCGACCCGGCCCGGCCCACCCGGACGCCACTCCTGACCGCTTCGATCCGCGAGAAATAAACAATTAACGATCGCATCATTGACACATGCCTCCCAAATAACGGCTAAGTGGTGAACGGCGAAAACCATTCGCCGTCGACCTGAAAAGCGTGTGGTCGACCCGTGCATCACATGGGAGACACGCAATTGACTGTCACCGGCATATCCAGACCGGCTGCCAGACGGACAAGATCCCCCTGGACGGGGCTGACCGCCCTGGCCGGCGCCTCAGCCATCGCGTTACTGGGACTCACCGCTCCGGCGGCGACCGCGACGGCTTCCGCGAGTGCCGACCCGACCACGAAACCGTCCGTGGAGGCCTCCTGCGCCGATCCCGGGCCCGGCCACGTCCGCTGCTTCGCGCTGCGCCGCACCGACGTGAGTGCCGGCAAGGGCATCCAGCCCGCCGCCGCCACCCCGGACGGGTGGGGCGCCACCGCGCTCCGGAGCGCCTACAACCTGCCGGCCGACGGCGGGGCGGGGCAGACCATCGCGATCGTCGACGCCTACGACGACCCGACGGCCGAGGAAGACCTCGCGGTCTACCGTGCGCAGTACGGACTGCCGGCCTGCACCACGGACAACGGCTGCTTCAAGAAGGTCGACCAGCGCGGTGGCACCGACTACCCGGCGGCCAACAGCGGCTGGGCCGGTGAGATCTCCCTCGACCTGGACATGGTCTCGGCCGCCGCACCGTACGCGAAGATCGTCCTGGTCGAGGCCGACTCCGCCGGCTTCGAGGACATGGGCGCCTCGGTCGACCAGGCGGTCGCGCAGGGTGCCAAGTACGTCTCGAACTCCTACGGCACGGGCTACTCCAGCGTCCCGGGCAGTGGTGAGGACCCGGCGGAGACCACCGAGTTCGACGCCCACTACAACCACCCGGGCGTCGCCGTGGTCGCCTCCTCGGGCGACAGCGCGTACGGCGTCTCCTACCCCGCCGCCTCCCCGTACGTGACCTCCGTGGGCGGCACGGCCCTGGAGCAGGACTCCTCCACCGCCCGCGGCTGGTCCGAATCGGTCTGGTTCAACAGCTACGGCGGACCGGGCTCCGGCTGCTCGCTCTACGAGGCCCGACCGGCCTGGCAGGAGGGCGTCAGCACGGACTGCGACAAGCGCGCGGTCTCCGATGTCGCCGCGGTCGCCGACCCGTTGACCGGTGTCGCGGTCTACCAGACCTACGGCGGGGACGGCTGGGCCGTCTACGGCGGCACCAGCGCCTCCTCGCCCATCATCGCCGGCGTGTACGCGGCCGCCGGCACCCCGCCCGCGGGCTCCTACCCGGCCGCCTACCCCTACGCGGCCGGCGGCAGCGGTCTGAACGACGTCGTGGACGGCACCAACGGTTCCTGCACCCCGGCCAAGCTGTGCAGTGCGGGTACGGGCTGGGACGGTCCGACCGGTCTCGGCACGCCCAACGGCGTGCAGGCGTTCCGCAGCGGACCGCACGGCGTACTGAGCGGGAGCGTCACCGACACCACCACCGGCGAAGGCGTCGCGGGCGCGGAGATCACCGCGGGCGACTCCCGGGCCACGTCCGGTGCGGACGGCTCCTATGCGCTGACTCTTCCGCCCGGCAGCTACGACCTAGAGGTCGCCGCCTACGGCTACACCACGGCCACCTTCCCCGGCGTCGACATCACCGACGGCTCCACGGTGACCAGGAACCTCGCGCTCACCCCGGTCCCGACCCGGACCGTGTCCGGCAAGGTCACCGACGGCTCCGGCCACGGCTGGCCGCTCTACGCGGCCATCAGCGTCGAGGGGGTGCCCGGCGCGCCCGTCGAGACCGACCCGGCCACCGGCACCTATGCGGTCGACCTCCCGGCCGGCACGTCGTACACCCTGAAGGTCACCAGCAACTACCCGGGCTACCGGAGCGTCTCCAAGGACGTCACCGTGGGCGATTCGGCGGTCTCCGCCAATGTGGCCCTGCCGGTGGATGCCTGGGCGGGCACCGCGCCCGGGTACACCGCGACGGACGAGGGCGTCACCGAGCCCTTCGACTCGACCACGTCGGCACCCGAGGGCTGGACCGTCGACAACGCCGAGGGCACCACCGGCGGATGGGAGTTCGACGACCCCGGCGAGCGGACGAACACCACCGGCGGCACGGGCGCCTTCGCCATCGTGGACAGCGACAAGGCGGGCAGCGGGAAGGTCCAGGACTCCACACTGACCAGCCCGTCCTACGACTTCTCGGACACGGAGCTGCCCGAGCTGAGCTACCGGACCAGCTACAAGCCGTACTCCGGCCAGAAGGCCGACGTCGAGGTGAGCTCGGACGGTGGCGCCACCTGGACCAAGGTCTCCTCGCACACCACCGCCGTCACCGGCTCCAAGGTCACCGTCGCGCTCACCGGCCAAGCGGGCGAGTCCGATGTCCGGGTGCGGTTCCACTTCACCGGCAAGTTCAGCTGGTGGTGGCAGCTCGATGACGTGTTCATCGGTTCCCGCGGCCTGTCGGCCGTCCCCGGCGGCCTTGTCGTCGGTCAGGTCACCGATGCCAACACCGGTGCCGGCATCGCTGGTGGGACGCTCACCGGCACCGGCGACGGCGCCGTGAGCACGACCTCGGCCGCCACCCCGGACGACACGGCGCTCGGCGACGGCTTCTTCTGGGCCTTCGCGCCGGTCGGCAAGCAGACGGTGACGGCCGCGAAGGCCAAGTACACCAGCGCCTCCAAGGCCGTGACCTTCGCCGCCGACTCGACCGTGACCAAGAACTTCTCCCTCAAGGCGGGGCGTCTGAAGGTCACCCCCGCCGCGGTCACCGCCCCGCTCGCCTGGGGCGGTGCGGCCACCAGAACCGTCACGATCAAGAACACCGGTGGCGCCGACGCCACCGTCAAGCTGGACGAGAAGAGCGGCGCCTCCACACCGGCCGCTTCGGGCGCCCCGCTGATCAGTGAGAAGGGGTCCTACTCGCCCCTGTCGTCGAAGAGCCGAAAGGCCGGCAGAACCGCCGTTGCCACGGCCCCTGCGGCCGAAGGCGGTGACGCCTGGCAGACGGTGGCCGATCTGCCCGAGGCCATCATGGACAACGCGGTCGCCGTGAACGACGGCACGATCTACTCGGCGTTCGGCTACGACGGTACGGACGACACCCGGTCGCTGTACTCCTACGACGCGGCGGACGGCTGGACGAGGCTGGCCGACGCGGCCGACACCCGGGAGGCACCGGCCCGCGGCTTCATCGACGGGAAGTTGTACGTCGCCGGCGGCTGGGGCGCCGACGGGGATCCGGACGCCAAGCTGGAGATCTACGACCCCGCCTCCAACACCTGGACGACCGGTGCCTCCTCGCCGGCCCCGCTGGCGGGCGCGGGCTCCGCGGTCCTGAACGGCAGGCTGTACTCCGTCGGCGGCTGCACCACCACGTGCGGCTCCACCGCGGTGACGGTGTACAACCCGTCGGACGACTCGTGGTCCACCGCTGCGAACTACCCGGAGAACGTCGCCTGGGAATCCTGCGGCACCATCAGCGGGCTGCTGTACTGCGCCGGCGGTACCAACAGTGCCGGTGAGCTGAAGTCCGCGTACGCCTACGACCCCGCCGCCGACTCCTGGTCGGCTCTGCCGGACATGCCGAAGACCGTGTGGGCCTCGTCCTACACGTCGGCCAACGGGCTGCTGCTGGTCTCCTCCGGTGTCAGCGGCGGCGCCCTCACCAATGCGGGGTACGCCTACGACCCCGCCGCCGGGACCTGGTCCTCCCTGCCCAACGCCGACGTGGCGACCTACCGCGGCGGCGGTGCTCCCGGCTTCTACAAGGTCGGTGGGGCCGACGCTCCCAGTTCCCCGTCCACGGCAGTGGAACTGCTGGCCGGCTACGACCAGGCCGGCGGCTCGGACGTCAGCTGGCTGTCTCTGGACCTCCCGGAGTTCAAACTCCACCCGGGGGACAGCGTCTCGGTCGCGGTGGCGTTGAACGCCTCGGTCGAGGAGATCACCCAGCCCGGTGAGTTCACGGCCCGGATCGGCATCGCGACCAGTACCCCCTACGCCGTGGCACCGGTCCCCGTCACCATGACGGTGGCCCCGCCGAACACGTGGGGCAAGATCACCGGAACGGTGCTCGGCAGGTCGGCCACCGGCGCCACGGCACCCCTCAAGGGGGCGACCGTACAGATCGACTCATGGGCGTCCTCGTACACCCTGATCACGGACAAGGACGGCCACTACGCGCTCTGGCTGGACGCCCGCAACAACCCCCTCACCGTGATCGCCGCCAAGGACGGCTACGCCCCGACAGTGGCCACCGTCAAGGTCGTCAAGAAGGGAACCGTGACCACTGACTTCACTCTGAAGAAGGCATAGGGACCGCGGCGGGCCCGCCCCCGGGCCGGGCCCGCCACGCACCGGGCCGCCGGAAGCGGCAGCCGTCCGGTCAGGACGCCGCGGGGGTCTGCCGGACACTCCCCAGCACCGGGTAGTCGGTGTAGCCGCGGTGGTCGCCCCCGTAGAAGGTGGCGCGGTCCGGGGTGTTGAAGGGACCGCCCGCCCGCAGCCGCTCCGGCAGGTCGGGGTTGGCCAGGAACAGCGCGCCGTAGGAGACGAGATCGGCCACGCCCTCCTCGACCAGGGCGAGTTCCCCCGGGCCGGTCGGGCCGTCGCTCGCCGGGTTGAGGACGAGCGTCCCGCCGAACTCCTTGCGCAGGGTCTCGGTGAGCGCCCGGTCCCCGGGCTTCGCCTCGACGAGGTGCAGATAGGCGAGCCCGAGCGGTTCGAGCGCCCGCACCAGTGCCGGGTAGGCGGCCTCGGGGGCGGGCTCGTCGATGTCGTTGTACGGGTTGCCGGGCGAGAGGCGGATCGCGGTGCGGGAGGCGCCGATCTCGTCGGCGACGGCCCGCACGGCCTCCAGGGCGAAGCGGATCCGGGCCTCCGGCGATCCGCCCCAGTGGTCGGTGCGGCGGTTGGAGCCCGGCGCCAGGAACTGGTGGATGAGATAGCCGTTGGCGCCGTGGAGCTCCACCCCGTCGAACCCGGCGTCGATCGCGCCCCGGGCGGCGGAGGCGAAGTCGGCGACGGTGGCGCGGACCTCCGCGTCGGTCAGGGCGTGCGGGGTCACGAAGTCCTTGGGCCCCTCCGGGGTGAAGACCTGTCCGGTGGCGGCGACGGCGGAGGGGCCGACCGGGACGAGGCCGTCGGGCAGCAGGTCCGGGTGGCCGATGCGGCCGGCGTGCATGATCTGGGCGAAGATCCGGCCGCCCTTCGCGTGCACGGCGTCGGTGACGGCGCGCCAGCCGGTGATCTGCCCGGCGCTGTGCAGTCCCGGGGTGGACGGGTAGCCCTGGCCGACCGCGGAGGGCTGGACGCCCTCGGTGATGAGGAGCCCGGCCGAGGCGCGCTGGGCGTAGTACTCCGCCATCAGGGCCGTGGGTGTCCCGCCCTCCCCCGCCCGGTTGCGAGTCATCGGCGCGAGGGCGATGCGGTTGGCCAGCGGGGTGCCGGACAGGTCGAGCGCGTCGAACGCGGTGGTCATGGAAAGCCCCCAGGAGGAAACGGACACGGCAGGAAACGGACACGGCAGGAAACAGGTACGGCGGAACAACCGATATGTGGTCGGCCAACAAAAAGTATGTGGTCGACCAACGATCTGCGGCGTGTGCCACTGTAGCGTATTGATTGGCCGGCCAAGGTAAAGTTGGCGGACCGCCCGGGACCCGGGAGCGCCGGCCGTCCGGGGCCCGGCCCGCAGCCCGTCCGCACCCCCGCCCGAGGAGCCCGCGATGACCTCCGATCCCGCCTGTACCCATCTGCCCGGCGCCGCCCGGGGCGGCCCGGTCAGCCATGCCGTGTCACGGGTCGCGCGGCTGCACCGGATCGCGGCGGGCAAGCTGCTCAAGGCCACGGGCCTCTACCCCGGCCAGGAGTACCTGATGATGTGCCTCTGGGACACCGGAGCGGTCCGGCAGTCCGAGGTGATCAAGGCGGTCGACCTGGACCCGTCCACGGTCACCAAGATGCTCCAGCGCCTCGAACAGGCCGGGCACGTCCGCCGCAGCCCCGACCCGGCCGACCGCAGGGCCGTGCTGGTCGAGGCCACGGACAGCAGTTGCGCGCTCCTGACCGACGTGGAGCGGGCCTGGACGAATCTGGAGGAGCACACCCTGGCGGGCCTGGACGCCGACGAGCGCACGGAGCTGGCGCGGCTGCTCGCCAAGGTGGAGGAGAACCTCTGCCGCGAGACGGCGGACTGCCCCGAGACGCCCTGACCTCCCGTCGCGGAGCGGGTCAGCGGCCGGCCAGCACCCCCAGCGCCAGGTCCACGTCGGCCACGGTGTTGTAGAGGTGGAAGGCCGCGCGCAGATGGCCCGCCCGGTCGGAGACCATCACCCCGGCGCGTTCCAGCTCCGCCGCCCGGTCGCCGAGTCCGGGCACCGCGACGACGGCGGTCTCCCCCGGCACCGGCTTGTGCCCCAGCCCCGCCAGCCCGTTGCGGAACCGGGCCGCCAGCGTGGTGGCGTGCGCGTGGACCGCCTCGGGACCGATCTCGTTCAGCAGGTCCAGCGACTGCGCGGCGCCGTGGTAGGGCAGGAAGGCGGGCGGCTCGTCGTAGCGGCGCGCGTCCGGGGCGAGCGTGGCGACCGGTGCGTACAGGCTGTTCCACGCGTCGGCGCCGGCGACCCAGCCCGCGAAGACGGGCGGCAGTGAGTCCTGCGCCTCGCGGGTGACGGTCAGGAAGGACGTGCCGCGCGGGCAGAGCAGGAACTTGAACCCGGCGGTGACGGTGTAGTCGTACGCGCCCGCGTCGAGCGGGAGCCAGCCGGCGGACTGGGTGGCGTCCAGCAGCGTACGGGCCCCGTGGGCCGCGGCCGCGGCCCGGACGGCGTCGAGATCGGCGAGCCGTCCGTCGGCGGACTGCACCGAGGAGAAGGCGACCAGCGCGGTCTCCGGCCGCACCTCCCCGGCCAGCTCCTCCAGCGGAACGGTCCGCAGGGCGAGGTCGCCGCGGACCGCGAACGGGCTGGTGACCGAGGAGAACTCCCCTTCCGGAACGAGGACTTCGGCTCCGGCCGGCAGCGAGCAGGCGATCAGCCCGACATGGACGGCGACCGAACTGCCGACCGCCACCCGGCCCGCGTCGACCCCGGCGATCCGCGCGAACCCCTCCCTGGCCCGGTCCACCGCCTCGAAGTCGCCCGCACCGGCCCTGCGGCCGGAGGCGTTCTCCTCGGCGAGCGCCTTCACGGCGTCGACGGTGCGGCGGGGCAGCAGCCCGCAGGAGGAGGTGTTGAGGTAGGCGGTCTCCGGCGCGAACTCGGCGGCGACCGCACGGCTGAGCGAAGAGATCATCATGGGCCCAGCGTGAAGGCCGTCCCACCCGCAGTCAACGAGGCGGCCGGCTCCGGGGTCCGGCCGGGTCCGGTGCCGGGTCCTTCAGCCGCACGCAAAGGCCCGGCGCGGGGTGCGGCGCCGGGTGCTTTTTCTCGCGCGTGTGCGGAGGTGCTGCGCCGGGCCTCCTCCGTGCGGAGGACCCGGCGCCGCACCCCCGCCGCGTGCCTCAGGCGGAGGTGCCGGACGAGGGCACCTCGCAGGCGCCGTCCGCGTCGCAGGCCGCCGCGTCGCCGCCGATCGCGGTCAGCGGGCGGTCCTTCCACGCCTGCTCCAGCGCCTGGGCGAAGACCTCGGCGGGCTGGCCGCCGGAGATGCCGTAGCGGCGGTCGAGGACGAAGAACGGCACCGCGTTGGCGCCCAGCTCGGCGGCCTCCTGCTCGTCGGCCCGCACCTCGGCGGCGTACGCCTGCGGATCGGCGAGCACCGCGCGTGCCTCGGCCCCGTCGAGACCGGCCTCGACGGCGAGGTCGACGAGGACCTCGTCGTCGTAGACGGACCGCTCCTCGGCGAAGTTGGCGCGGTAGGCGAGGTTCAGCAGCGCGTCCTGGCGGCCCCGGGCCTTGGCCAGGTGGAGCAGCCGGTGGATGTCGAAGGTGCTGCCGTGGTCGCGCCCCTCGGTGAGGTAGCCGAGCCCCTCGGCCTGCGCGTTGGCCGCGACGTTCGCCTCCATGGAGCGGGCCTCCTCGACGGTGCGCCCGTACTTCGTCGCCAGCATCTCGATGACCTGGCCCGTGTCGCCCTTGGCGCGCCCGGGGTCGAGCTCGAAGGAGCGGTGGACCACCTCGACCTCGTCGCGGTGGGCGAAGCCCGCCAGGCCCTTCTCGAACCGGGCCTTGCCGATGTAGCACCAGGGGCAGGCGATGTCGCTCCAGATCTCGACGCGCATGACTCTTCTTCTCTCCAGGCTCTCGTGCGGCTGCTCGCGCGGCGGGGAGGGCCCGTCCGCTCCCCGTGAGAACGCGCGGCGGCGGCCGGTCATTCCCGGCCCGGGTCGGGCCGGGTCGGGCCCGAGTCGGGCCGGGTCGATACGGCCGCCCTACAGGTACGTACGGTTCATCGGCCGGGGCAGCGGCTCCAGCGCCCCCGCGTCGCGCAGCCGCTCGTAGGCGGCGACGACGGTGTCCGTGTCGCCGGGCGGGGCGATGTCGAGGAGCACGCCGGGACCGTTCAGTTCCTTGCGGGCGGTGCCGACGCCCTCGGGGGCGAGGGCGGCGCGGCCCGGGGAGAGGTAGCCGAGCCGGCCGACGCAGAGCTGGGAGAGCGTGTAGTCGTAGCCGGCCTCGTCCTCCAGGGCGTCGAGGACGTCGTCGTCGGTGACGTCGCCGATGTCCGGCTGCCAGACGTCGGCGAGCAGGGCGAGGAGCGCGGCCTCGGGGACCTCGGCGGTGTCCGGGGAGACAACGGTGATCAGGAGGGACTGGGTGACGTACTCCGACTCGCCGCCGCCGCGTCCCCGGACGGTGACCTCCCAGCCGGGCTCCCCGCTGCTCGACAGGTTCAGCCCGGCCCCGTCGGAGGTGTCCGGGGAGTCGTGGTCGGCCCGGAGCGCGGCGGTCAGCGCGGCCTCCTCGGCGGGGAGGGGCGCGGGGGCGCCGGACGCGCGCTGGAGGGTCCAGGTCCACGGCTGCCCGGCCGGGGCGGAACCGGCCGCCGGGAGCAGTCCGGTGAGCGCGTCGAGCGTGGCCGCCCAGCGGCCCGCGAGCGCCGCGGGCGACTCCTTCCGAGGTCCCCAGAAGCCCCGCACCACACGTCGCATGTCCTGCCTCCACCGTTCGTGAGCGTTGTGCGTTCCGCCGCCGCAGCGCGTACGGACCGGCGCGCGTCCAGGCTAGTGGACGCGCGCCGGGTGACCGGATTCCCTAGTCGAAGGCGCCGGCCTTGCGGGTGCTCTTCTCCGGGTTCTGCTTGGTGTAGACGACCTTGATCGGCAGCCCTTCCTCACGGAAGGCCTTGCGGGCGGCCTTGGCCACGTCCGGGTCGGAGAAGTGCCATTCGACCGCGCGCCCGCCGGACGCGGCGACCTGCTCGGTGGCCTCCTTGACGAACTTCTCCTTGCCGGACTTGGTGAGCGTCGACTTGTCGCCCTTGGTCAGGTAGCTCTTGTAGCCGTTCTTCGCCTCCAGGAAGGTCTGCCTGCTGGAGTCCCACCCGTCGTACTCGACCGGGGGCTTCCCCTCCTTGGGGTTGGCGACGATGTACTCCTTGCCGCGCTTGGTGTTGGTGATCTGCTCCTGGTAGCGCAGCCAGGACTCGTTCTTCCAGTTGGGCTTGGGGTTGCGGTCGCGGCTGCCCCAGTAGCCGTCACCGGCGTCGGCGGAGCCGAGCTCCGGGTCGTTCAGGTTCTCGGCCCACTTCGGGTCGTTGTAGTTGCGCGGGTCGGAGCTGTCGTTGCGCTTGGCCTCGGGCCACGGCTTCTTGTTGTTGAGGGCCTTCTCCGCGCGGTCCTTCTCCTCGGCGCGCTTCTTGGCGGTCCAGGCGTCGCGCTCCGCCTTGCGGGCCTCCTCGGCCTTGGCCTTGGCGGCCTCGTCGCAGCCGTCGTCGGCGAGGATCACATGGTCCGGCGGACCGGCGGCGAGCACCCCCGTACCGGATCCGGCGACCCCCGTCCCGCCGTAACGGGTCCGTGGCCCGAGGGATCCGGAGGCGATGGAGCAGCCGGTCTTGCGGGCCGCGTCCTCGGCCTCGTCGGCGGCGTCGTCGGCCTCCTTGGCGGCCTTGCGCGCTCCGTCGACGTCTCCGGCCTCGGCGGCCTTGCGGGCCCGCTTCGACGCCTTGCCCGCGTCGTCGGCGGCCTCCGCGACCTCGGAGGCGATCTTCCCGATCTTGCCGAGCCTGCTGGTCTTGCCGATGACCTTGGCGACGTCGTAGCCGGGGATGAAGAGCGAGCCGACGTTCCAGACGACGTCCGTCACGGCGCGGGTCTTCTCGCCGTTGTTCCACCGCTCGCGCACGTCGTCGCCGACGAACATGTCGTCGCCGACCTTCACGACGGTGTTGAACGACGCCTTGCCCCAGTCACCGAGCGCGCCCAGGTAGTTGCCGTCCTTCCACTTGTCGACGGCGCCCTTGGAGTCGTCCATCCAGTCGCTGCCGAGCTGCTTGCCGTAGTCGGCGATGCCCGACCAGGTGGACGGCTTGAACAGGTCGATGACCCCGGTGACGTCGCCCCAGACGCCGTCGACGAAGAGGCCCTTGCCGACCTGCGCGGTACGGTCCCAGGCGCAGCCGAAGAAGCCCCAGCCGCTGCAGTCCTCCTTGTCGCCGCCGTCGGACCCGCCGTCGTCGCCCGAGTCGTCCTCGCCGGAGACGTTGATGTCGTCGTAGGCGGCCTCGGGCTCGTCCGAGTCCTCGGGATAGGTGTCGGTGCCGGGCCCGTCGGGACCGCCGGTGCCGCCACTGTCCGTACCGGCGGTGTCCGTACCGGCCGTGTCCGTACCGCCGTTCGCGCCGCCGGCGGTGTCGGCGCCGCCGTTGGCGCCGTTCGCCCCTCCGTCGGCACCGTTCGCGCCTCCGTCGGCACCGCCCGCGGAGTCCGTACCGGCCGGGCCGCCGCTGGTGCCGCCGGCGCCACCGCCCGTATCGGTTCCTCCGGCACCACCGCTCGCACCGGCACTACCGCTCGCGGAGCCGCCCGCGCCGCCGTTCGCGCCCGCGCCGCCGTTCGCGCCCGCGCCACCGTTGCCATTGGAGCCGTTGGAGCCGTTGCCGCCGTTGGAGCCATTGGAGCCGTTGCCGCCGCTTCCGTCGGCACCGCCGCCGTCCGCGCCGCCGACGACGGTGGCGCCGTCACCGGGCCCGGCCGAGTCGGCGCCGCCCGCGCTGTCGCCCGCGTTGACGGTCTCGCTGCCGCCGCCCTTGGCCGGGCAGGACGTACCGGTGACGGAGCAGACGGCTTCCTGGAAGCGGTCGGCCATGGGCCCGCCCACGCCGCTGAGCAGCAGCGCGACGACGATGGCGGCGACGAGCATGACGAGCCCGACGTACTCCAGGGCGGACTGCCCCCGGTCGCGACGCCAGGTGATCATGTGCGGGAGGGAGAACTCCGGCTTGTCCTCGCGCTGGCCGGCCGGCAGCCGGAACCACTCGCGGCTCTGGGGCCGGGTGAGGAAGATCAGGACCAGCACCGGCAGGAAGATCTGCGTGAGCCCGCGCATGGACCCGTCGGCGGCGTTGGATATGCCGCCGATGATCAGCCAGATCTGTACGGCGAGGAGCCCGGCCCACACGCCCCTGCCGCCGGTCCACACCCGCCGCGAGAGCAGCCATCCGGCGACGCCTGGCAGGGCCCCGTACACCAGCAGCCCGATGACCACGCCGTCCAGCGCGTCGGCCGCGAGCGCCGAGCCGAACAGCCCGGCGGCACCGAGCAGCGTCGCCCCGAACAGGACGTGCACCAGCATCCGGACCGCGCCCATCGAGCGCGGCAACTCCCGGCGTCCCGCGCCGGGGGTCGGTCCGAACCCTCCGTACGCGGCTATTCCACCAGTCGCAGACATGACCAGCTCCCCCACCAGCGCTGCCCGCAGGCAGAAATCACGACGTCCCAGCTTACGCAGCCCGGGGTTCCGGAGTCATGGGTCCCAGGACCCAACTCACCCCACAACGGGCCCTTTCCGAGGCCCAACGGCCCACCCGGCGGAGGGTCAGTCCACCGAACCGGAAGCCGCGGGCACCGCGAGACAGAGTGTCAGATGATCCCCCGCGCGCGGGAGCCCCGGATCCTCCACCCAGCCGCGCGCCGCATAGAACGCCTGGGCCCGCAGATTGTGCACGAACACCTCAAGCCGCACCTCCGCCACCCCCTCCCGCTGCCAAGCCGCCACGCACACCTCGTGCAGCGCGGACCCGATCCCCTCCCGCCACCGCTCCGGCGCCACATGAAGCTGCGTCAGATGCATCACCCCGTCCCGCACGGAGTACGCCCCCACCCCCGAGACCTCCCCGCCCTCCTCCTCCACGACCAGCACCGTCGCCCCGACCCGCTCAATGGCCCCGGCCCACCCCTCCCGACTCCGCCCGACCTCCGCCGGCCCGGCGTACTCGTCCTCCGGCAGATGCCCCTCGTAGTAGGTGGCCCGCGCCTTCGTGTGCAGCCGGACTATGGCGTCGAGATCGTCGAGCGTCGCGTTTCTGATCATGCGGATGGAGACGCGCGGGACGGCGGTGCGGTTGCCGACCCCGCCCACCCGGGGCCCACCTCAGCCGGGAAACAACTCCCCCACCCACGCGTCCCCGGCCGGCGGCACGAAGAAGTACCCACCACCGAAGGTCAGCATGTACTTCGCCATCGCCTCCCCCTCCAGCCGCTTCTGCACCGCCTCGAACCCCCGCACCAGGTCCCGCTGGAAGCAGGTGAAGATCAGCCCCTTGTCCCCGTCGCCACGGTCGTAGTTGTACCCGCGGCGCACCATCTCCGGCGGGTTACGCCGATCCGGCGCCGCAAGCCGCACATGCGAGTCCAGCGGCGTGACCCTCCCCTTGGGGTCAGCAGCAAAGCCGGGCTCCTCCCCCTTCGGCGCACCGTCGAGCCAACGCCCGTCCCTGCGCCGCCCGATGATGCGCTCCTGCTCCCCGACGCTGTCCTTGTCCCACAACTCGGTAGCAAGCCGCACGATCCGCACCACCTGGTAGCTACCGCCAACGGCCCACGCGGGCTCCCCTTGCCCCTCCCGGACCAGAGCCCGGTCGACCACACCCCGCGCATCCCCCGGATTCCCGAACCCTTCGGTGAAGTGAAACGGATTCCGCGCCAACGCCCGCCCCGCCTCGACCCGGTTCTCCTCCCGAAACCCCTCAATCCGCCACCGCACCCGCCACCCGTCGAGCCCACCCAGAACCCGCTCAACAGCCGCCCGAACCTGCCCGGCATCCGTCCCCACACACTGCAGAAGCAGATCCCCGTGCACGTAGGCCGGGTCAAGAACATCACCGGCAAACGCAGGCATGACGGCCAGCTGCCGCACCGCTTTCCCACCCCGCCGAACAAGCGACTCCCCGAGCCCGGCCCAAGCCCCCACCCGTTCGGACCGCACGGCCTCGACGCGTTGCACAACCCGCCGCATGGCCTTCCCCGAAACCCCCGCACCCCGCCCATGGGCATCAAGCCCCAAGAGAACCGCGTGCGCCCCGACCGCCGCTCCCCCCAGATGCGCCGGAAGACCAGCCTCCTCCGCACCTACCGCAAGCACCTGCCGCCCGGCCAACACCCCACCGCCGACCAGAACAACACCTGCGGCGGCACTCACTGCTGCCCTGCGCTTCACGCAGCCCTCCCTCACCTGGCCCCGGAACCAACGATCAACTCTCTCAACCAGCGTTGCCGATCCTGACCTTCTCGATCGGTTTCGAGGTCCCATCGGCCATCAGTACCCCGGTGTTGAGGATGAAACTGTTCTCTGCAGCCCTGCAGACCGCTTTCGACTTGCTGAGCCAATTCTTGACCCCACTGATCAGCTTTTCGCCGAGCTTCCAGAGGCGCTTGCCGAGCTCCGCCGCCTTCTTCCACTTCCACGGCACCGCGTACTTCTTGGCCAGCTTGCCGACGATTCCGCCGACCGCGCTGGAGATGACGCTCACTGCGGTGGCGCCGCAGGCACCGAGTGCGCCGGTCGTGAAGCAGCCCAGGGCATCGGTGATGCCCAGCTCATCGGCTGCGATCTTGGCAAGTTCCTTGACTGCCGCTCAGGGCTGTTGCAAGGTCGGGTGATCTTGCAACAGCCCTGCCCATCGGACGGGATGCGGCCATGGCGAACACCTGGGTCAAGGCACTGAGATAACCCGTCGAATTCCGTTCGGAACGCGCACATCGGTCCGCGCGGACCTGGCCCGGCACCACTCCCGCCCAGCCTGTGAATTCGATGCCCAAGCATCCTTCAGGTAATGCGTAATGAGCCACGATTTAATCACGGTAGGGAGATCCTGCGGATAGGGGACCCGATGGCATGTATCTGCGATCGACTCGATCTCCTTCGCCGCTTCGCCGCCTTCGACGACAGGCCCCCGTCCGACAATTTCGATTATGTCCTCGAATCCCGCCGAAAGGATTTCATCACACCAGGCTGCCGAATTCGACCGAACCCGCCCAGCGGGCGCACCCCGCTTGAACCGGGTGGCCGAATTTGTTGCCCGGAATCCGTCACGGCAGGCTGCGGCAAGCTGATGCGCCGCAGCCTCCCCCGCGCAATCCCGCACCACCTCCCCGAACCAGAACCGCCCAGCCGAGTCAGCGTTCGACCAGCCCCTGACCAGCGCCGTCAGCCCATCAGCGCCCTCGGTGGAGGCGCTTCTCACCGCCCGGCAGACACGGGCGACCCCGGAGATGTACGTGCCCGCATGCGTGAACCCCGGGGCGACCCCCAGGGCAGCGGCCTCCGTTTCTGCCACTCCGTGCCGCGCCGTTGACCGAATTTCAACGAACCCCTGAACAGTGCACCGCAACAGCGATCGCATGATGTCGGAACGTTCCATACACTGACCTTTCATTGGGCTACGGTCAGCCCGCTGGAGAGCGCAACCGTCCACTATCTGAGCCTGTACAGGAAGATGGGAACGTCCCAACCGATCTTTCCCTTGAGATCTGCGACGGTTCCGTTGGCCTCCGGCTGCTTGCCGAGAATATTTCGCTGAACCCAGCTGAATTTCGGGTAGCTGCAGTTGTGGACCAGGACCGGCGTGCCGCCCGCCTGCACATAGTACGTGTGGAGCTCTGCGACGGTGAGGCTGTAGGTGCGTACGTGTTTCCGGTAGTGGCGGTTGCCGGTGACGACCAACGATCAACCATCTACATGGCCAACCTCCAGATTCTGCTGGGCGTACGAAACATCGAGGTTAGCGAGCCCAGCTCACACACCCGACTAAGCGAGATTCTCTTCTTATGACGTCGAGCGCCGCCCCGAGCCGGTCTACAGCTGCTTGAAATGCCTGCGTCGTTTCCGGCCCTAACGACGGAGACGAGGCGGCACCCACATCATCAACCGAAACACCGTCACTAACCTTTACGGAGAAGCATCGCCACGCTGATTCATAGAGACTCATGCATCGCTCAAGTTCGGCAGCGCAGTCCGACCACACCGCATCTGCCAGTTTTCCTTTGGTGCGTGCAAGAAGGTGGTTTACTTCCGCATATGCAGCGACAAAGTCTCCGGTCAGAGCTCGCCGATGAGCACCCGCATGGCGATGGGCTAGAACATCGATAAACACCTGATATGGATTCACATACGCGTCCACGCTCAGTCGACCCCCTTACTTTCCATACAACCAGGGCGGGATATAGCTGCGGAGCAAAGACGTTCCCGGCCCACCCGGGAGGAACTCATCGAGGCCGCCCGCTCTAAGAATATCGGCGCAGTGTGTAATGCAGCTATTACTCGCCTTATTCCATTCGCCGAACATGTAACTTGGCCTTGCGAACAACTCGTCGATGTGTGCCATAGCTCCCTCGGGATTCGGAAGCGTGAAATCGTGTGTGAATGCTCCTCCTCCAGGAGCTTTGACGATACGGGGAAGGTTGAGACTCTCGATGCCACCCCATGGCGGTTCCACGTAGTCAGGAAAAGCATCAGTCGTCACTGTCCGATCCCCAGACCTCACAGTAATTGATGCATGTTGATTTGCGGGGTCCCAATGGAACGTAGCGTTAGGACCACAGGCGTTGTGCACCAAGATCGGCGTCTTGCCCGCGAGCACATAGTACGTGTGGAAGTCGTCAACGGTGAGGTTGTAGACCGTTGTTGACTCGGCACGGTGTTGGGTGGCAGTGATCTGTACCCAGGTGCCGGCACTGGTCTGGAGCCATTGCCCGGGCTGGAGGTCTCCGGCATCCACCCACTGGTGAAAGTTGGGCACCCAGAAGGGATGGCCATCAGTGGCAGTGATATCGCCGGTAGTCGTGCCCTTGGATCCGTCGGTGTCAATGACAAGATCGACGAGCTGTTTCTCCCCTTGCCCCTCGATGAGGGCAGTGACGGTGCGAAGGCCAGTGGCGCCCGTCTCCGGGTCGGCAGCTTGTACCTTGTCACCGACCTTGATGTCCTGTATCGGCTTGAGGGTGCCATCAGCCATGAGAACCGGCGTGTCTTCGGTGAAGCTGTTCGGGGCCAGGCAACTGCCTGCCCTTGCCGCGCCCCTGGCCGCCACAACCATGCTCAGGTACTCGCCCATCTGGCCGAGCATGCAGCCCATCAGCGCGGCGTTGGCGACGTCGCCCCAGTTGACCTTGCGGCCTGACAGTCGCTGGAAGGCCCAGGTCAGGCCGCCGTCGATGGCGCCGTTGATGGCGCAGGCGGCGATGAGGGGGTTGTTGCCGGAGGGGTCGGTGTAGGTGGTGGGCGAGGAGAGGGCGTACTGGTAGAGGTTGGTGCCGCCGGCCTGGCCGATGGGGTCCTGGGAGATGAAGCGGCCGGTTTCGGGGTCGTAGTAGCGGTTGCGGTAGTAGAGGAGGCCGGTGTCGTCGCTCTCGCGGCCGGTGAAGGTGTAGGGGTTGGTGGAGTCCGCACCGGTGGTGGTGGTCGTGCCGTTGGGGTCGTACGTGTAGGTGGTGGCGACGGTGCCGTCGGTGTTGGCGAGGCCGATGATCGAGCCGAGGGCGTCGGTGAGGTAGATCTGGGTGGCGCCGTTCTCGGTGCGGGTGAGGTACTGGTCCAGGCCGGAGGTGGCCACGGTCGCCGCGGTGTCGCCGGAGGCGTTCTGCTCGACGAGCGGGTTGCTGCCGTCGGTGAGGAACTTGTTGGTGGTCCCGGCGATGGTCTTCGTGGAGCGGGTGCCCAGGGCGTCGTAGCCGAAGGTGCTGTTCTGGCCGGCCTTGGTGAGGCCGGAGAGCTGGCCCCTGGCGTTCCACGTGTAGTCGCGGACGCCGTCAGTGGTGAGCTGCCCGTCGGCGTCGTACGTGAAGGAGCGGCCGGCGAAGGTGGTGATGCGGTTGTCCTTGCCGAAGGCTGTATCCGCTTCGGCGGCCGGGAGTGCGACGTTGGCGAGGGAGCCGGTCAGGCCGGTCTGCAGGGCGCGGTCGTCGCGGGTGTAGACGAGGTCGCCGATGGTGGTGGCGCCCTTGGCGTAGGCGATCGACTTGACCGTGCCGGTCTTGTCGTAGCCGGTGGTACGGGTGATGCCGCCGGGCAGGGTGGCGGTCTTCTCCCGGCCCACCGCGTCCAGTCCGAACCCGACCGTCTGGGTTCCGGTGGTGACGGAGGTGAGGATGCTGGTCTTGTCGAAGCCGTACGTGGTGGTCTGCCCGGCCGCGGTCATCGTCTCGCGACGGTCGGCCGCGTCGTAGGTGTAGGCGACGGTGCCGTTGGGGCCGGTGACGGTCTTGGGCCGGTCGTAGGTGTCGTAGGTGAAGGTCTGGTTGCCGGCCTGGGAGTCGGTGATCTGCTGCGGCAGGTCGTGCGCGTCGTAGGCGTAGGTGACGGTGGATTCGGCCTGGCCGGCGATGTCGACGCCGTACGCGGTGGTCTTGGACCTGCCGAGGAGGTCGTACGTGGCGGTGGCCACCTTGCCGCCCCGGCTCGTGGCCTTCTTCAGGAAGCCGGCCGCGTCGTACTCGAACGTGGCCTGTGCGCCCAGGGCGTCGGTGGTCGACTTCGGACGGTCCGCGTTGTCGTAGGTCCAGCCGACCGTGTTGTTCCTGGCGTCGGTGAGGCTGGTGAGGTTGCCGTTCTCGTCGTAGTCGAAGCCGGTGGTCTGGCCGAGTGCGTCGGTCACGGTGCGGGGCTGGTTGAGCTTGTCGTAGGCGACGGTCGTGCGCGAGCCCACCGTGTCGGTGAGTACGGAGGCCCGGCCGACGGCGTCCGTGAACTGGGACGACACCCGGCCTTCCGCGTCCTTGACCGAGACCAGGTCTCCGTTGCGGTACGTGTATTCGCTCACCGCTCCGGCGTTGTCGGTCGCAGTCCTGACCTGGCCGTCGGATGCGTAGGTGAGCGTGGTGGTGCGGCCTTCGGAGTCAGTGACCGTGTGCAGGTTGCCTTCGCCGTCGTAGCCGAAGACGGTGTCGTTGCCGAACACATCGGTCGTCTTGGTGGGCTGGTCGTAAGGGCCGTCGTAGACCGCGGTGCCCGAGGGCCGGGCGTCCGCCGTGCCCGCGAGTTCGACCGACCGGGTCACGTACCCGTTGGCGTCGTACGTCAGCTCCGTGCGCCGGCCGTACGGGTCGACGACCGCGTCGATGCGGTGCTTCGGGCCGCGCACGATCTGCGTCGTCCGTGCCAGGGGCGAACCATAGGCGGCGGTGTCCCGGACCCCGTACCCATCGGTGTCGAACTCGACACGCCGCACCGCTCCGCCCGGCTCGGTCACCTCGGCGGAGGTGACCTGGCCGGTGCCGGTCTCGGTGTACGCGAAGGAGTACTCCGCGCCCTCGGTGAGAACCTGCTTCTTGACGCGCCCGTCCGCCTGGAACGTGTTGGTCATGTACGTGATGCCACGCGCGTCCTTGGCGGTCGCGATGCGGTTCGAGGTCCCGTCGTACGTGTACGAACTGGCCTTGCCGGCCGGGTCCGTGACCGTCTCCAGGCGTCCGGCCGTGTCGTACGTGTACGACGTGGAGCGGCCGATGTTGTCGGTCGCCTTCGTGATCCGGTGTTCGGCGTCGTAGGCCAGGGAGATCCAGCGCCCGCCGGGTGTGTCGATGCGTGTGATCTCTCCCTTCTTGCCGTCGCGGCGGGTGAGCGTGGTGGTGTTGCCGTGGCGGTCGCGGATCTCCTTCAGGGCCGCGTACTGGGGAAAGACCCAGACGGTGCCGTCACGGAACCTGAGCTGCCAGGTGGAGTCGATGTTGGTGATCTTCGAGCCCTGGAATCCCGTGGGAGTGTCGAGGGGTTCGAAAACCGCGTCGTTCCACCCCGTTCCGGCCGAGGTGCGCGTGAAGTGGATCTTCGCGCCGCCCGGCAGGTAGAGGTCGACCTCCTTGTACTGCTCCTCGGAGTGCAGGAAGGCGTTGTACGTGAGGTCTCGGCCGATTCCGAAGGCGCGCTTGCGGGTGTCGCCCTGCCAGTAGGTACGGGTGATCTCCGCAGAGCCCAGCGGGTCGGAGACGGCCAGATCGGTGCGGGAATCGGTAAGCATGCCGGTGCCGAGCTGGACCGGGTCGCCCGACAGCCAGTCGATCGCGTCCTTGAGCCACGAGATGTCCCACGGGACAAGGTCGGCGATGTTGAACATGGCGCCGTGGAAGGACCAGATCCGGGTCTTGGCGTCCGGCACGACCTGGCGCCCGTCCTTGGAAACCCGGCCCTTGCCGTAGACGTGCCAGCCCTTCTTCTCCGGGTCGTAGTCCATGAACTCGACCCTGGTTCCGGGGGCCTCGTGCGTGTAGTTCGGGTAAATGACCTGCGCGCCCTTGGGAAACACGTAGGTGCCGCCGGGCTGCACGGTGAAGTACACGGGGACGACGCTGTTCTTGGGCAGCGGGAAGGGCGGCCGGTCGATCGGGATCGCGGTGATGCCGAGTTCGGTGACGGGCTTGCCCTTGTCGTCACGGACGACCGAACCCTTGGGGATCCGCACCTCAAGGCCGGGGATTTCGGGGGTCTTCAGGACGACCTCGGTCTTGGCCGGGGCGTCGAAAGTGACCGTGTGCTTGGTGTCCAGCGGGGTCATCCACACCGGGAAGCCGAGATCGGTGCTCCTGCCCGCCTTGGGCTGGACATGAATGTCGAAACGGCCGTACTGGCGCTGGACCGTGTTCGCGCTCGAACCGTCGACCACCAGCGTCGTGGTGCTGTCGCTGATTCCGGCGAGCAGGAACCGGCCCTTGCCGTCCGTGCGCGTCGAACTGTCGCCGGCACTGACCGAGACCCGGGCCAAAGGCGCGCCGTCGAGCTTGAGAACGCGTCCGGTGAGTGCCGTTCGGCCGGGCGGTGCCCTCAACCGCTGAGGAGCCTTCGGGGCGGCTCCGCGTGTGGTGAGCCAGTCACGGCCTGCCAGTTGGGCTTTTCCGGGCTGCCAGGCGTCGGGTCCTTCGGGAAGCACGGACGGCTGCGCTGTCGAGGGCGCGGCCTTGGCGGTGGAGGTGAGCGCCGATGAAGTGGGGGCCAGCGTTCCTGTGGTCTTGATCCCCAGACTGATCGTGCCGGTCGCCAGCCCGTACGGATCGGCCGTCACGGTGTAGACGCCGCCGGCGGGAAGCTTCGGAAGGGCGGTGGTGAGGGTGGTGGCGCCTAGATAGCGCTCGTCCACCAGGAGCTTGCCGTCAGGCCCCCGGACCGACAGGTACCAGGCGAAGGGGGGTGTGTCGAGGGCAAGGGTGAGCAGTTGGTCCTTGGCGCCGGTGAATGTGAACCGCCCGTTCTGGCCGGCCTCCGTGATGGCTGCGGAGACTTTGGCACCGCCGACCGTCAACGCCCCTGCTATCAGGTCGGGGACGAGTGTGCCGCTGATGGTGACGGGAGCGGTGATGGCTTGGTCGGGGTTCACCAGTACCCGGTGGATGCCTGGGGCGAGGGCACCGCGCAGGTCCACTTCGCCGCTTCCGGCGGTGTACGTCGAGGCGTTGTCGTCAGCGACGCCGTCCGGTGTGATCAGGGCAATGGTGGCGCTGGTGGTCGTCCCACCGGTAAGGCGCATCGCTGCACCGTCTCCGGTGGCTGCGGTGTAGACGAACTCAAGGGGTTGCCCCGGACGTGCCGTCGTACCGTCGGTCGGGCCCGTGGCGGTCGGCTCGCCGACCAGGAGCGGCGTGGACAGCCAGAGCGTCAGGTCGCCGGTTGCTGCCTGGGACGGCTGGAGTACCAACGTGTAGACCGCTCCGGGGGTCAGACCCGTCATGTACTTGGTACCGGAGGCCTTGCCCAGGATGGATCCCAGCTGGGTCTGCGTACCTGACGGGCTGACTACGTAGACACCTGTGCTCTTGGCGACACTGTTCCCCGTGATCGCGAAGCCGAGCACGGCGGAGTCCGGTGCGGTGAATTCTGCTTGGACACGCTGCCCCGGACGAAGCAAGTGCGCGGTCGCGGAGGCACTGTCCAGCGCAGCCGTGACGTGTACGTCCGTGGACAGAGTCGCATTCAAAGACCCTGTGCCGGCCTGAAAGGGTTCGAATGCGACCTGATAGGTCCCCGTTTCGGGGAGATCGGCCAAGCCGACAGAGGCATCCGTGCCCGCGGAGACGAACTGTCGGTCGACCAGGGTCTTGCCGGATGGTGCGAACACGGATACGTAAAGGGTCTTCGTGAAGGTGTTCCCCGTCATGCCCACCGACAGGTCGTTGCCCGCCCCCGGCCGGCCCCCCCCCCCGGCCCGGGTCGCCCCCCCGGAAAAACCAACCACCGCACGAAGCCCCCCCCCGGGCAGCCACCACAGATAAAAGGCCGGC